>UQIP01000009.1:0-68151 GCA_900541005.1 uncultured Collinsella sp.
TTGCATGGCGGCGCGGCAGCAAAGTTGTCTTTGCGGTCTCAATCGGAGCCTCGTCATCCTCGTCATCGCCCTCGGTGAGCTCAATCTCGCTATCGGACCAAGACGGGTCGGGCTCGCTTGTATTGAGCTTAGGCGCAGCCTTGCCCTTCTTTGCATGGCGGCGCGGCAGCAGCGTCGTCTTAGCGCGCTCAGTCTCAACCGACTCGGACACGTCGACAAACGGATTCTCGTCCTCGTCGTCATCGTCCAAAACCGGGTCCACATCGTTGCCCATAACCGTAGTCACGGCAGCATCGGAGCCCTTTTGACGAAGAATGCTCAGGTGCGGACGGGCAACGCCGGGCACCGACAGGGCTTCATCGTCACCCCACGGGCTCGCGTTAACATCGGCACGACGGCGCTCGGCAAAATCGGCCGCGCGGTCGCGAGCAGAGCGCAGCACGCCACCCACCGAAAAGCCGATGATGACAAAACCAACGACGGCCAGACCCAACAGGACCACCATCGCGATAGGCTTACCCAGGGCATTCTGCAGCGCACTCGCAATAAACGCACCGATGTAGCCACCCGAAGCGGACAGATTTTGCGGCGTGAACATAAGGTCACACGAGTCGCTCGTACCCGGCACCATCAGAGAAAGAATGGAGACAACGGCGATAAAGACCACGGCTCCGCCCGCGACCGAGCGAATGTTGAGCGGCGAGTCCTCGCCTAAAAAGAGCGTGGCGGCAAACAGCAAGATGACGATCGGCAGCACGTAGGCGCCCAGACCAAAGCCCAGGTGGTAGAAACCGGCAACCGCAGCCGTAACGGGTGCTGTTGCCGGAGAAATCACGGCAATGAAGGACGCAATCGCCAAAACGGCGATGACCACGCCGGCAATATCGCGGTTGGCCGAGGGCTCGACCAGGGGCTCAAAATCGTCGAAGTCGGCCTCGTGGCCCTTATTGGCACGAAGATGGGAACCGGCACCCTTAGCAGATGCCGGTTGGTTATTGGCCTTATTACCTTTGGCGTTTTGTGCAGATCCGCGCGCCAAACTAAACCTCCATGACGACCGGGATGATCATCGGACGGGTGCGTGTACGGCTCCAAATGAAGTTGGAGAGCGAATCGCGCACGGCCTTGCGAATGGCATCGGAACCGCTGCTCGTAAAGCTGAACTTACCCTTCTCGATCGTCTTCATAATGGACGCGGAGGCATCCTCGGAGAACTGGTCGTCGATGGCAAACGAGACGCCGCGGCCCGAGAACTCGATGGCCTCGATCTTCTTGTGCTTGAGCGAGACGATGGCAACAGCGGTAACCATACCGTCGTTGGCGAGCTTCTGGCGATCGCGCAGGACGATGGGGTCGGTATCGCCGATACGCAGGCCGTCGACGTAGACGACGCCGGACTCGACGGGCGTACCGCGCTTGACGATACCACCGCGCATCTCGAGCGTGTCGCCGTTATCGAGGATAAAGATATGATCGTCCTTGATGCCCATCTTGCGGGCGAGCTGGGCATGAGCGCGCAGATGCACGGCCTCACCGTGAACCGGCATAAAGTACGTGGGCTTGGCCATGGCCATCAGGAGCTTGAGCTCCTCCTGGCTACCGTGACCGGAGACGTGGACGAGAGCGCGGTTCTTATCCCACACGTCGCAGCCGAGCTTGGCCAGACTGTTGACGACCTGCTGGACGGCCTTCTCGTTGCCAGGAACGGGAGTTGCCGAGAGGATGACGGTATCGCCCTCGTGGATAGAGAGCGTCTTGTGCTCGCCATTGGCCATGCGGGACAGAGCCGACAGCGGCTCGCCCTGCGAACCGGTGCACATGACGACGATCTTATCGTCGGGCAGGTTATCGATATCGAAGGCATCGATGATATCGGCATCGTCGATGTTGAGGTAGCCCAGCTCGCGCGCGACGCGGGTGTTGGTGAGCATGGAGCGACCGGTCACAACGACCTTACGGCCGCACTTGCGGGCGGCATCGCAGATCTGCTGCAGGCGATGGATATGGCTCGAGAACGACGCGACGAACACGCGACCCGGGGCGTTCTTGATGGCATGCAGCAGGTTGGGACCAACCTCGGCCTCGGACTTGGTGAAGCCAGGAACCGTGGCGTTGGTGGAGTCGGAAAGCAGCAGGTCGATGCCCTGCTTGGCAAAGCGGCTGATAGCGGCATAGTCGGGCGTGACACCATCGATGGGCGTCTGGTCGAGCTTAAAGTCGCCGGTGTGCATAACGGTGCCCTGGTTGGTGCGGATGAACACGCCCAGAGCGCCGGGGATGGAGTGCGTCATCGAGAAGAAGTCGAGCGAGATGCCACCGAGGTTGACATGGCTGCCGCCCTTGACCTCGCGGAACTTGGGTGCGCGGATGCGGAACTCAGAAAGCTTGCCCTCGATAAAGCCAAGCGTCAGCTTGCTCGAGAAGATGGGCACCTTGTTGTTGAGGTCCTGCAGCAGGTACGGAAGCGAACCGGTGTGGTCCTCGTGGCCGTGGGTGACGACGATACCGCGGAGCTTCTCCTCGTTCTCCAGAACATAAGTGTAGTCGGGAAGCACCAGGTCAATACCGGGCTGGGAATCGTCGGGGAACATGAGGCCAGCGTCAACGAGCACCATGTCGTCACCGCATTCGAAGACCGTCATGTTCTTGCCGATACCGTCAAGGCCGCCGAGCGGAATGATCTTCAAAGGAGATGATTTTTTAGCTGCCATAGGTTCGTGTGGTTTCCTTTCTTCGAAACGGGTCTGGAACAACCGACGGGGCGCTTCTGGCAAACCGACCGTCGGGAACGTACAAACATGCATCACAGAGTCGATGCAGTAACCAAAATATGATACCCATTTGCACGAGCACAGACCACCCATGCATCAAAGCCCCATCTGAACTGGTCCATCCCGCCGGTTTCCCGTGGGGCGGGCGCTGATGAAGTTTCCTGCTCTACAGTCCTGCTCACGACGGAGGCCACATTAAGTGGCCTCCTGTTCGTGCGGAACTCGCGATAAACTTCATCAGTGCCCGCCCCACGGGAAACCTGCCAATAAGGGATAGGTTTGTTTTAGTAGGTTTTATCTGCGGGAATGCCGAGGCTATGATCCAATTGCCTCGTTGTAGGCATTCAGCTGGCCTTGCCAGAGCTTGCGATCGCTGTCGGTAATCTCTCGAATGATATGAGCTGGATTGCCGCCGATGATGACGTGGCTTGGAACGTCTTTAACAACAACTGAACCTGAGGCTATGACCACATCGTCTCCGATTGATACGCCCGGATTGATAATCACCCCGCCGCCCATCCAGACGTTGCTGCCGATTACGACAGGCTTAGCATACTCGAGGTCTAGATTGCGCACATCGGCGTCAATTGGATGCCCAGCAGTAAATATACTCACATGGGGTCCTAGAAAGACGTTGTCGCCAAAGGTCACGTAATTTTCGTCCAGAATCGTCAAACCGGTATTCGCATAGAAATGGTTACCAAACGAAACCCTGTCGCCGTGATCAAAATAAACGGGAGCCGTTAAGACCATATCGTCCGGAGCAACGCGAAAACACTTCTTTAGTTCCTCAAAGGCGCTCGAATCAGCCCAATACTCCGACTCATTAAACAACTTCTGAGCCGCATGCACCCTACTAAACGAATGGTCGTTAACCCGATAGGGGCTATAGAGCTCCCCGGCAATCATGCGGTCCCATTCAACCTTATTTGTCATGCCAACCCCCTAGGCTAAGCGTTAGATGCGAAAAAGTATATCAACTAAGAACAGAAGACCAGCAAGCTACCAACAGCGTTAACCAGCCCTTTTGCTTGCGCCCGGAAGGGACGCATATGAAGTTTATCGCGAGTTCCGCACGCAAAGGAAAGCACTTAATGTGCTTTCCGTCTTGCGCAGGACTGTAGAGCAGGAAACTTTGCCCGCGGCACCCGCCGGGAATAGCAAAAGGGCGACCCCTGTCCGGAGTCGCCCTTGTTGAGCTGCTTATGTGTAGCATTTACTCGGCGTCGTGGTGGCGGCGGGGCTTGCGGCCTCCGTTGTCGCCGGGACGGCGCGGACGGTCGCTGCGCTCGGAGCGCTCGCGACGCGGACGCTCACGGCGCTGGAAGTGCTCGCCGTCGCTCTCGGAGGCACCCTCGGCGCGAGCCGGGGCCTCGGGCTTGTCCAGACGGTCGAGCGAGATCTTACCGCGATCGTCAACCTCGATGACGACGACCTTGACCTCGTCGCCCACGTTGAGGACATCCTCGACCTTCTCCACGCGGCCCTTGGCGACGCGGGAGATGTGCAGCAGGCCGTCCTTACCGGGCAGCAGGTTGACGAAGGCACCGAAAGGCTGGATGGAGACCACGCGACCGGTGTACTCCTCGCCCGGCTCGGGAACCTTGATGATGAGCTTGATGCGCTCGACAGCCTGGTCGACGGACTCGCCGGTGCCGCCGACAAAGACGGTGCCGTCCTCCTGGATGTCGACCGAAGCGCCGGTCTCGTCCTGAATGCCGCGAATGACCTTGCCGCCGGAGCCGATGACGTCGCGAATCTTATCGGTCGGAACCTGGATGGAGACGATGCGCGGAGCGGTGCTGCGCGTGGTGTGGCGCGGCTCGGGGATCACATCGAGCATCTTCTGCAGGATAAAGGCGCGACCCTCCTTGGCCTGCTGCAGGGCGCGGGCCAGGATGTCGAAGGTAAGACCGGTGGCCTTGTTGTCCATCTGCAGGGCGGTGATGCCCTCGGTGGTACCGGTGACCTTAAAGTCCATGTCGCCCAGGAAGTCCTCGAGACCTTGGATATCGGACAGGACCACGGTCTTGCCCTCCTCCTGGATCAGACCCATGGCGATACCGGAGACCGGGCGCTTAATGGGCACGCCGCCGTCCATAAGGGCGAGCGTGGAACCGCAGGTCGAAGCCATCGAAGAGGAGCCATTGGACTCCATGACCTCGGAGACGACGCGGATGGCGTAGGGGAACTCATTCTCGTCGGGGAGCACCGGAAGCAGAGCGCGCTCGGCCAGGTTGCCATGGCCGATCTCGCGGCGCTTGGGGCTGCCCATGCGGCCGGTCTCGCCGGTGCAGAACGGCGGGAAGTTGTAGTGGTGCATGTAGCGCTTGCCCTCGGTGGGCTCGATGGTATCCAGACGCTGGCCCTCGTTGAGCATGCCGAGCGACAGGACAGAAAGCACCTGGGTCTGGCCGCGCTGGAACAGGCCGGAGCCATGAACGAGCGGCAGGTAGTTGTCCTTCACCATGATGGGACGGATCTCGTCGGCAGCACGGCCGTCGACGCGCTCGCCGGTCTCGACGACCATGGTGCGCATGGCCTTCTTCTCGAGCTTCTTGAGCGCCACGGGGATCTCGCGCTCCCAAGCGGCCTGCTCCTCCTCGGTGAACTCGGCACGGATGGACTCCTTCAGAGCCTCGACCTTGCCGATACGGGAGAGCTTGTCGGCGTCGCGCAGGGCAGCAGCCATCTCGTCGTAGTGGGCGAAGATGCGCTCCTGGACCTCCTCGACGGGCTGGTCGAGCGGGTACTCCTTCTTGACGATGGCGCCGTTGACCTGCTCCCACTCGGCGACGAACTCGTCCTGGGCCTGGCAGAAGGCAGCGAGAGCCTCCTGGCCAAACTTCATGGCGGCGAGCATGTCGTCCTCGGAGATCTCCTCGGCACCGGCCTCGACCATCGAGATGAAGTCGGCAGAGCCACCCAGCTCCAGGTCCAGATCGGAGTTCTCGCGCTCCTCATAGGTGGGGTTGACGATAAACTCGCCGGTCTCCACGTTGCGACCGATGCGCACGCAGGCAAGCGGACCCTCAAAGGGCACGCCGCCGAGCGTCATGGCCAGAGAAGCACCCATGACGTTGATGACGTCGAAGGGGTTGACCTGGTCAGCGACGAGCGAGGTGGCGACGATATGCACCTCGTTGCGGAAGCCGTCCGGGAAGCTCGGGCGAATCGGACGGTCAATCATACGGGCCGTGAGCGTGGCCTTCTCGCTGGGACGGCCCTCACGCTTGAGGTAGCCACCCGGGATGCGGCCGGCGGCGTACATCTTCTCGTTGAAGTCGACGGTCAGCGGGAAGAAGTCGTAGTTCTTGCGCTCCTTGGAGACGACCACGGTGTCGAGCATCGTGGTGTCGCCCTGCTTGACCAGACAAGCGCCGGTGGCCTGCTTGGCAAGCTCGCCGGACTCAAAGGTGTAGGTCTTGCCGTACAGCTCAAAGGTCTTGGATACGAGTGTCATTGTTCTCCTTTACCCCACAGGCCCCTTGCCTGCGGGCTTCTCATGTGACGCGGGCCCCCTGCCCCCGCCACGCTTCAGAGCGTGATTGTTCACGCCCTTACACAAAAAGAGCGCCCCGCTGCGCAGGACGCTCTTAGCATGTACAAATCCTTACTGGATGTTGTCGCGGATGCCCAGAGCCTTGATGAGCTCACGGTACTCGACGATGTCGTTCTTCTTGATATAGGAGAGAAGACGACGACGGCGGCCGACGAGCATGAGCAGGCCACGACGGGTGTGGAAGTCCTTCTGGTGGGACTTCATGTGCTCGGTCAGCTCCTTGATGCGCTCGGACAGGATGGCAACCTGAACCTTGGGGTTACCGGTATCGACCGGAGTGTTACCGAACTGGGCAGTCAGCTCCGCCTTGCGCTCTTTGGAAACAGTCATTGTTTCACCTTTCGTTTTACGTCGCCCGCGGGCGACTCGATTCGCCTCGGACTGGGAAGCCGCCGGTGGAGCGAACAACCAAGGTCGAGGTACCAACAGGTCGGTATGTTACCACAAGCAGCCTGTGCCTGCGCATCATCACCGACCCAACATGAATTCCATCGCACGGAGCCGCTGATCGGTATGTGTTGCCGCCCAGATATGCGAAAGCCCGAGCAAAAACGCCGCAGTATGCGGGTCGATCTTTTGAACCATAAGCTCGTCGAAGGTCATGCCCATAAGGGCGCGCAGCCATGCGACCTCACCGGTCGACACGAGCTCGGCACCGGGAACGCTCGACGCGCACGACCCGCACATGAGCCCGCCGGCTTGGGGCGAAAAAAACGACAGCATAGGGTCGCCGCACGACACACAGGCAGAAAAATCGGGACGATACCCGATATGCGACAGCAGCTTGAAGACAAAGGCGGCTACCAGGAGGTCCATGTGCGCCGTATCGAGGCCGCCGCCCACAAGTTCCAAGGCGCGTGAGGAAATGGCAAAGGTAAACGGATCCTCCGCATCCTCAAACGAACATACACGCGCGACCTCGGCAATCGCACTCGCCGCACAGGTCACCTCATAATCGGGGGCGGCACCAAGGGGAGCCTCCAACAACTCGGCCTGCGACACAATGTCGAGCGAGCGTCCGTGCGCGAGCAGCATATCCACCGTGCAGAACAACTCGCAGCGCGCCGCCAAGCGACCGCCAGGCTTGCGCGCGCCCTTTGCCACGGCACGCACCTGGCGGCCTCGCTCGTCAAGCATCGTCAAAATCAGATCGGTTTCCTTGAGCTTGGTCTTGTCGAGGACGAGCACCTTCGTGCGATATGTCCGGGAGCCTGCCATGCGCGCCGCGCGCCCTTAGTCCTCGGCGTTGTAGCCAAAACGGCGAATCTGGGCCTCATCGTCGCGCCAGCCGGCCTTGACCTTCACGTCCAGTTCCAAAAAAACCTGCGTGCCAAAGATGCGCTCAAGATCGCGACGGGCGTCGATACCGATATGCTTGATCATCTCGCCGCCCTTGCCGATGATGATGCCCTTTTGACCCTCACGCTCGACGTAAATGGTGGCGTGCACGCGCAGCACCTTCTTGGTCTGCTCGAGCGCATCGCAAATCACACCCACGGAGTGCGGGATCTCGTCGCGCGTGCGGCGCAAGACCTTCTCGCGCACAAACTCGGCAACAAGCGTCTCGTCGGAAGCATCGGTACCCATATCTTCGGGGAACCAACGCGGGCCCTCGGGCAAAAAGTGCGCAACGGTCTCAATGAAGGCGTCGACGTTGAAGTTCTTGACCGACGAAGTCACGATCTCATCATCGTATTCCATAAGCTCATGCGCTGCCTTGAGCTGCTCCATAACCTGCGCGGGGTCGGCCTCGTCGGCTTTGGTGAGCACCAAAACCTTCTTGCAGCGAGCGCATCTGACGCGCTCGGCAACCCAGGCGTCTCCCCTGCCGATGGGCTTGGTGGCATCAATCAAAAACGCGACGACGTCAACGTCGTTGAGCTCGAACAGGGCACTTTTGTTGAGCTCGGAACCCAGACCGTCCTTGGGCTTATGGATACCCGGGGTATCGACAAAGACCAGCTGGTAGCCGGGGCGGTTAACCACGGCGCGCATGCGACGGCGAGTCGTCTGGGCCACCGGCGAGGTAATGGCGACCTTTTTGCCATAGCAGGCGTTGAGCAGCGTGGACTTACCGGCGTTGGGACGACCGACCAGGGCCACAAAGCCGCTGCGGAAACCGGGCTCCACATCGCCAAAGCCCAGAGACATCTCGTCCTCGTCACAGAGGGCATCGAGCTCCTCGTCGCTCATACCCTCAAACGGGTCGAATTCCTCGACCTCGTCAAGCGAATCGGTATCCTCGACCTCATCCAGAACCTCGTCGTCCAGAACCTCATCGGTAGGCTGCATATTGTCGGACATGGGAATCCCTTTCTAAATAAAGCCAAGTGCGTGGGCAAAGACCAGCAGGCCCACGATTGCGGCGGTGATGGAAAGAACGTACACGGAAGCGGCGGCGATATCCTTGGCGCGCTTCGCCAGCGGATGAAGTTCCTGGGTCGCCAGGTCGACGATCGCCTCCATAGCGGTATTGCACAGCTCGCCGTGAATCACCAGGCCACAGCAGATGATAACCGTGGCCCACTCGGCAATGTCGAGGCCGACAATGCAGCCGGCAATGACGGTACACACGCCCGCCACGAGCATGACCTTAATGTTACGCTCGGTTTTAACGGCGGTGACAAAGCCCTCCATGGCGTAGGAGAACGACTTTAAAAAGGATGGATGGTCCTTGTTCGATCCGGGAATCATAGACGGCTCCTAGTCGTGGGCATGGTTGGTGATGGGACCGACGTGGACCAACTTGGGGTCCTCCCCGCGCTCGAGCGCCAGATCGCGCAGGATGGCATCCTCACGGGCCTCCATGACCTCGGCCTCGTCATCCTCGATGTGGTCATAGCCCAGCAGGTGCAGCATACCGTGCACAAGCATCAGCCGGCACTCGTCGGCGGGACTGTTACCAAAACCGGGAGCCTGGCGAGCGATAACCTGCGGCGCCAAGATAATATCGCCGAGCTCGATCGTCTCGTCGGCGGGAATGTCCTCGTCAAAGGCAGAGTCGCACTCAAACGAGAGCACATCGGTGGTACGGTCGATACCGCGCCACTCGTGGTTGAGCTCGTGCATCTCGTCCTCGTCGACATACGAAAGGGAAATCTCGACTTCACGCTCAACGTCCTCGGCGGCAAGCACGAACTGGCAGATGTGCTCCACCTCCTGCGCGTCGAGCAGCGTATCGAGCTCGGCATCGTTGCTGATCAATACACTCAACGGGACTCCTTTCGGTCGCGCGAGCGCTGCTCACGCACGTCATCATACGCATCATAGGCCTCGACGATCCTGCCCACCAGGGCATGGCGCACCACATCAGCGCGCTCCAGATGAGAAAATGCCACATCGTCGACACGGCCCAAAATCTTCTCGACATCGGCCAGGCCGCCGCGACGACCCACCAGATCGCGCTGGCTCAGATCACCGGTAATCACAAACTTGGAATTAAAGCCGAGGCGCGTCAGGAACATCTTCATCTGCTCAGGCGTCGTGTTTTGCGCCTCGTCGAGTACCACGAAAGCGTCGCTCAGAGTTCGGCCGCGCATGTAGGCGAGCGGGGCAATCTCGATCACGCCACGCTCCATGAGCTCGTCGGTACGCTCACGATCCATCATGTCAAACAGGGCATCGTAGAGCGGACGCATGTAAGGGTCGATCTTTTCCTCGAGGATGCCGGGCAAAAAGCCCAAATTCTCCCCTGCCTCGACAACGGGCCGCGTAAGGACCAGGCGACCCACCTCGTGGCGCTTGAGCGCGGCGACGGCGAGCGCCATGGCTAGATAGGTCTTACCGGTACCGGCGGGGCCCAGGCCAAACGTGATGGTATGCGAGCGGACGGCGTCAACATAGCGCTTTTGGCCGAGCGTCTTGGGACGAATGACACGGCCGCGATACGAAAGCAGCACGTCATCGCGCAGCGACGAGGCGTCGTGCTCGCCATCGCGCAGGACAGCCAGACAACGCGAGACGTCGTCGGCAGACAGCGTGCGACCGGCAGCCGCCTCACGAAAGGCGTGTTCGAAAAAACGCGCCACGAGTTCGACCTCGTCCGGGTCGCCGCTCACGGCAATCTGGTCACCGCGCGCAACCACATGGGCGCGAACCAAGTCTTCGACCGCGCGAAGGACAGCGTCGCCGGCGCCCAAGACGCGCGAGGGGTCAATCCCCTCGGGAACGGTAAGTCTAATCTTCGAGGCTTCCATGGACCTCCCTGTGAGCATGGACTAAGCCGGAATCATCGACTCCGATGATAGCAACATCGAGCAGGCACGGGGCCTTGAGCCCGCAGACATCGTCAAGACGGGCATGATGGAACGAGCCGAGCGTCAGGTTGTCGCCGTACTCGAGCACCGCACGCTCGACCGTGCCCACGCGGCGGCGGGCATCGGCGATCGCAAGCTCCTGTGCGGCGGCACGCATGCGGCGGCTGCGTTCGGCCATAATCTCGGGCGGTACCTGATCGGGCATATCGGCCGCAAGCGTGCCGGGACGCTTGCTATAGCGGAAGACATGCATGCGCGAAAAGCCCACGCGACGGCACAACGCCAGTGACTCCTCGAACTCCTCGTCCGTCTCGCCGGGGAAGCCGACGATGACGTCGCAAGAAAGTGACGCCTGGGGCAGATTGGTACGAATCATGCGCACCGTGTCCTCAAAGGCCTCCGCACTATAGGGACGACCCATGCGATGCAGGGTCGCAGTGCAGCCGGACTGCACGGGAAGATGCAAGAACGGCGCGATACGCTGAGGATAGCGCGCCATCACCTTGAGCAGGCGCTCGGAGATGTCCATGGGCTCGACTGAGGAAATGCGCACGTGGGCAATCGTGGTGCGCTCCATAATGGCCTCGAGCAGCTCATCGATCTCCACGTGTTCGTCAGTCGCGCTCTTGCCGTCATAGGCGCCCAGGTTCACGCCAGTCAGCACCACCTCGGGCACACCGGCCTCCTGGGCCTCGCGCACCTGCTCGAGCACGGACTCGACGGGCACGGAGCGCTCGGGGCCGCGTGCCTTCCACACGATGCAATACGTGCAGCGGTGATTACAGCCGTCTTGGATCTTCACGCCCAGACGCGAGCGCCCCAGGGCATCGACCACATCGCTGTCGCTGCAGGCGGCCACACTATCGGATTCGACACCCAGCACCTCGCAGACACGCTCGGCGACGTCGATTTTCGACGGCTCGGCAATCACGCGGTCCGAAAGCTCCAGTAGCTCCTCGGGATGCAAGTTGACGACGCAGCCGGTCACGACCACGTAGGGCTCGCCTGGATATGACAGCGCATGGCGGACAGCCTTGCGGGTCTTGGCCTCGGCCTCGCCCGTCACGGCGCAGGTATTGATTACGATCAGGTCGGCATCCTGGGGCTCCACCATCGCAAAGCCCTGGCGCATAAGATCGGCAGTGATACGGTCGGACTCAACCCGGTTGACGCGGCAGCCAAGGTTGACGACGGAAATATGGGGTGCGAGCAAGCGGGCTCCTTAATCGAGGATATCGTCGAGGGCGCTCTTGATACGATCGGTTACCGACTTCTTGCCGGAAGCGACGTCATCGCCCATCTCGTCGGCAAAAGCGCGGAGCAGCTCGCGCTGCTTGTTGGAAAGGTTCGTGGGAACGACCACGCGCAGCTGCACGATAAGTCGACCGCGTGAGCCGCCACCGCCGATGCGCGGCATGCCGAAGTTGTTGACGCTGACGGTGTCGCCATACTGCGTGCCAGCGGGGACGCACACCTTGACGACCTCGTCGGGCATAATGCCCTCGACCTCAATCTCGCAGCCGAGCGCGGCCTGCGCGATGGAGATATCGCTCACCAGATACAGGTCGTCGCCATTGCGCTTAAAGCGCTCGTGGTCGGCGACACGCACGTTGACGATCAGATCGCCCGAGGACTCGCCACGAAGGCCGGCCTCGCCAAAGCCGCTCACGCGCAGTTGGCGACCGGTCGAGACGCCGGCGGGAATATCGATGTCGATCTTTTCGTGCGAAGGCGTGCGGCCCTGGCCGTCACAGGTCTCGCAGGGATGATCGATGACCGTTCCCTCGCCGTGGCAGTCGGGGCAAGGCGAAGAGGACTGGACCTGGCCCAAAAAAGAGCGCTGGACCGTGGTGACATAGCCCGTGCCGTGGCAGCGGCTGCACTGCTTTTCGGTCGCACCGTCAGCCTTGCCCGTACCGTTGCAATCCTCGCAGGGAGCAAGGCGGTCATAGCTGATCGTCTTTTTACAGCCAAGCGCAGCTTCCTCGAGCGTCACCGAAAGCGAGATGGCCATATCGCGACCGCGACGGCGCTCGCGCCGGCTGCGGGCACCACCGCCGGCTCCGCCGCCAAAGAACGACGAGAACAGGTCGTCCATGCCCATACCGCCAAAGATATCGTTGATATCGACATAACCGGAGCCACCAGGGCCATCGGCAGTACCAAAGCGATCGTAGTTAGCACGCTTCTGCTCGTCGGAAAGAACGGAATAAGCCTCGTTAAGCTCTTTGAACTTGGCCTCGGCCTCGGGGTCGTCCGAAACATCCGGGTGTACCGTACGGGCTTTCTTTAGAAACGCGCGTTTAATGGTCCGCGCGTCGGCATCCTTATCGACGCCAAGTACCTCGTAGTAATCCCTATTTTCCGACACGACCGAATCCTTCCGACTTTCAATATTGTCACAGTGCGTCCTATACCCAAGCTGGGCCGGCCGCAAACAGAGGGCTAGATGTTATTGCATTGCGTAGGGCGAAAGCATGGCACGTTGCGAGCAGCTCGCAAACCAAACCGACACGAGCGCGAACATAAATCCGTTGGCAAAACCGTTGGCAAACTGCATCGCGCCGCGCTTCCACCACAGCAGGCTACGGTGAAGAACCCCATCCGTGAGCACCATGAACAGACCCATGGCAAACGGAATAAAACACATCACGGCAAAGGCCGAGAACACGCCCGAGATGGCCGACAGCACCAAAAACGGCGCAACGATGCCCATCAGGTAAAAGCCGGTACGGGCTTTGCCCTCCAGGCGCTCGGCCTCCACATGGGCGCGACCGACCAGGTCACCACCTGTGGCGCCATTGGTACCGGCGTGGCCCATGCCGCTAATGCGAACCTCGTCGCCGTCGTGCGTGCCGGCAGGAAACTCAATCGTTTGCTCGGAGGTCACGCGGGTACGACCGCTGCCGCCGCAATCGGGGCACGGATCGGCTACGACCTTGCCCGAGCCGCCGCACTCGGGGCAAACCGACTGAAACGTACCAGCGCCAAACAGGAAGGACAGGTCCACATCGATATGGCCGCGCCCGCCGCAGCTTGGGCAGGTATGGGCATGCTCGGAGGAGACAGAACCCGAGCCGCCGCAGTGTCCGCACGTATCAAATCGCGTGTAGCGAACGGTTTTGCGGGCACCGCCCTTGGCCTCCTTGGCATCGAGCTTGATATCGACGACCACGTTGGCACCGCTTTCGGGATTGTAGGCTGCCCGACCGCGCCGCGGCTGGCCCCAAGCGCCGCCAAAGGGAAAACCGCCCTCAAAGGGATTGCCATAGGCTGCGCCGCCGGCGTAACCGCCGCCATAAGGCGAAGCCGTGGGGGCGCCGGCGAAAGGATTGCCCGAGCGCATGGCGTCATAGCGCGCACGCTTCTGCTCGTCCGAAAGCACGGCGTATGCCTCGGAAACCTCTTTGAACTTTTCCTCGGCATCCGGCTCTTTGTTGACGTCCGGATGGAGCTTGCGGGCCTTCTGCTGGAAGGCCTTTTGAATATCACGCGAGGTGGCGTCCTTAGAGACACCGAGAATCTCGTAGTAATCTTTTTCGTTCATCGTCGCCATGCGCGGCAACCTCCTGCTCAAAGCAGCGTATATCTTGCGGTAATTCTACCCGAGCGGTCTATGCTAGACCCCAAAACAGCTCGAACAGAACATTTCCATCGAGCCAGCCCAAGTGGGTGGGCGCTAAACGGGCGCAGGCGCGACCTGCGATAACGTCTTTCGAGGCGATGCGCCCCGCATATCCCTCGACGCCATCGGGCACCCACGTGGCAAGACCCAATTCGAGCGCGCGATCACAGGAAGCTGCCAGCTCGCCCGTTGGGATGACGCGGGCCGCGCGAACCAACAGGTCGGGCCCAACACCGCGCGTCATGCGACAAGCGAGCATCAGGTCTTCGGCCGCAGCCTCGCGCTGCGACAGGTATTCGGCCTCGAACGCCGTCGCGGCATCATCACGTTGCACCAGACGCACGCGGTGCGCATCGCCTCGAGAAGACACGCCGGGAAACAGCCCGGCCAAGCGGTCGAAATCCTCGGCATCGAGCATTCCGGCGGCAGAACGACCCAGGCCCAGATAACCCTGGCCGGTCCAATAGGCAATGTTATGAACGCACTCATGGCCGTCGAGCGCGTAGCTCGCCACCTCATACGGGTGATAGCCGGCCGCACTCAGACGCTCTCGCGCCGTGTCCATGCAGGCGGCCTGAAAATCCTCATCAGGCTCGAGCGACTCGTCGCGGCACGCCATGCGATAGAGGGGTGTCCCCTCCTCGAGCGTGAGCGGGTAAACCGACACATGGTGCGGAGCCGCCGCCAGCACGCCCTCGAGCGTGCGCTTCCAACTCGCTGCGGTCTGCCCGGGAAGTCCACACATAAGGTCGCACGACACGTCAAGCCCAGCGTCCTTGACCGTCGCGATGGCAGCGAGCGCCCGATCGGCATCGTGAATACGGCCGATGGCGGTAAGCTCGGTGTTATCGAGCGTTTGCACGCCCAGAGAGACGCGTGTGACACCAGCCTTAGCAAGCGCAGCGGCAAACTCGGCGGTCAGCGATTCGGGATTGGCCTCGCAGGTAAACTCAACGGGGGCGCACCACGCACGAATACGCCGCGCCAGCTCCACCAGGCGCTCCCCCGCCAGCGACGGCGTGCCGCCGCCAACATAGACGGTGCGAATCCGATCGAGGGCCCCGGCCTTGCCAAAAGCATCGAGGCGCGCATGCAACTGCTCAAAATAGGCATCGAGCGCGGCGCCCAGCTCACACGGAGCGAAACTGCGCGAATCAAAGTCGCAGTAGCGGCACTTTTGGGCACAGAACGGCACGTGCGCATACAGCGCGGTAACGGCCACCCTTACGCCTCCAGCGGATGAGGTGGCACCGATTCGCCGGCGGCAAGGGCAGCCTCGCAGGCCACCACATCGCGCTCGATCTCATCGACCAACGCCATGAACTCCTCATACGTGGAGCAGCGCACCACCTGGGCACGCCAAGCGGCGGCATGGGGCATGCCTTTTAAGTACCAGCTTGCGTACGTGCGGGCGCGCGACATGAGCGGCAGAAGCTCATGCGTCAGCGTTAGGTGCTCACGCAGGGCGTCCAAGCGCTCGATGGAGCTGCGCGGCGGCACCGGTACGCCATCGAGCGCAAGGGCTCGAGCATCACCAAAGACCCAGGGATTACCGTAGATACCGCGCGCGATAAACACCGCGCTGGCACGCGAGTTGCGCAGATGCTCCGCGGCGTCCTCGGCGCAGAACACGTCGCCCGAACCGATTACGGGAATCTCGACGGCATCTGCGACCTCATCGACGACCGACCAATCGGCCTGGCCCGTGTAGAGCTGCGTGGCGCAACGACCATGCACGGCGACTGCGGCAGCCCCTGCACCCTCAAGCATCTGGGCAAATGTCGCGGCATTGCGGTCCTCGGCATAAAAGCCCTTGCGAATCTTGACGGTCACGGGCACGTGCGCCGCACCCACCGTGGCCTCGACGATCTTCTCCGCCAGCTCGGGCGTTCGCATAAGCGCCGAGCCCTCGCCCTTGGTAACGACCTTGCGGGCGGGGCATGCCATATTGATATCGATGAGCGACAGGCGATCGCCAACGCGTTCCTCGACGGCGGCGACGGCGCTCGCAAACTGATCGGGCTTGGATCCAAAGAGCTGCACGCAAATCTGCTGCTCCTCGTCGGCCGGTAGCACCAGGCGCCAGGTCTTGTTGCTGGCATAGGCAAGGCCCGCCACGCTCACCATCTCGCTGTAGGCAAGGTTGGCACCGCGGCGGCGGCACATGATGCGGTAGGCAGGGTCGGTCACGCCGGCCATGGGAGCCATAAGGAACGGCTGCTCGGCATAAGCGCCCAGCAGCCGCTGACTATATTCGGAGAGCGCCATAAACCTACTCGTCCACCTTGAGAATCGCCATAAACGCCTCCTGCGGGACCTCGACCGAGCCGATGGCCTTCATGCGCTTCTTGCCCTCTTTCTGCTTCTCGAGCAGTTTGCGCTTACGCGAAATATCGCCGCCGTAGCACTTGGCAAGCACGTCCTTGCGACGCGCCTTGACGGTGGAGCGGGCAATGATCTTGTTGCCGATAGCACCCTGGATGGGCACCTCGAACAGCTGGCGCGGAATGATCTCCTTGAGCTTGTCGCACAGGCCGCGGGCAAGACCGTAGGCCTTGTCCTTGTGGACGATAAACGACAGTGCGTCCACCTCGTCGCCCGAAAGCAGGATGTCGAGCTTCACAAGCTCGGATGGGCGGTACTCGTTGAACTCGTAGTCCAACGAGGCGTAACCCTTGGTGCGACTCTTGAGCTGGTCAAAGAAGTCCAAGATAAGCTCGGCGAGCGGCATATCAAAGCGCATCTCGACCGATTTGCTCGTGAGATGGATCATGTCGGTCGTCACGCCGCGGTGCTCGATGGCGAGCTGCATGACGGCACCCGTATACTCGGGCGGACAGATGATCTTAGCCTTGAGGTAGGGCTCCTCAATGCGTTCGATGCGCGTAGCCTCGGGCAGGTCCTGCGGGCTGCGGACATCGATCATCTCGCCATCGGTCTTGTACACGTGATAGTCGACCGAAGGGCTCGTGGCGATGAGGTCCAGGTTGAACTCACGCTCGAGACGCTCCTTAACGACCTCCATGTGCAGCAGGCCCAAGAAGCCCACGCGGAAGCCAAAGCCGAGCGCCACGGACGTCTCGGGCTCCCACACCAACGACGGGTCGTTAACGTGAAGCTTATCGAGTGCGTCGCGCAGGTTCTCGTAATCCTTGTTATCGATCGGGAACAGGCCCGTATAGACCATGGGCTTGGCCTCACGGTAGCCCGGAAGCGGTTCGGGGCAGGGGTTCGACGCCCAGGTAAGGGTGTCGCCCACGCGAACGGCCTCGGGGTCCTTCAGGCCCGTGACCACATAGCCGACCTCGCCAACCGTCAGCGCGTCAACCGGGGTCTCGGCAGGACGCTTGACGCCCACGCCGTCGACCAAAAAATCGCCCTCGGCCTGCATCATACGCAGCGTATCGCCCTTTTTAATGGAACCATCGAAGACGCGCACCGTGGCCACAACACCGCGATATTCGTCAAAGTACGAATCCAGAATGAGCGCTTTGAGCGGAGCGTTTGCATCACCCTTGGGCGGAGAGATCAAAAAGACGATGGACTCCAGCAGATCGTGAATACCCTCGCCGGTCTTGCCCGACACGCACACGGCATCATCGGCAGGAATCGCCAGGTCGTCCTCGATCTCGGTCTTAACCTCGTCGGGGTGTGCCGACGGCAGGTCGATCTTGTTGATGGCGGGCACGATATCCAAGTTGGCGTTCATAGCGAGCGTCGCGTTGGAGACGGTCTGTGCCTCGACACCCTGGGTGGCGTCGACGACGAGCACCGCGCCCTCGCAAGCGGCCAGCGAACGCGAGACCTCGTAGGTAAAGTCCACGTGGCCCGGCGTATCGATGAGGTTGAACTGATACGTCTCGCCGTCGTCGGCGTCATAGGACACGCGGACGGCATTGGACTTGATCGTGATGCCGCGCTCGCGCTCGATATCCATGGTGTCGAGCAGCTGCGACTCCATGTCGCGCTCCTCAACGGTATGGGTAAGCTCGAGGATACGGTCACTGATCGTGGACTTGCCATGATCGATGTGCGCAACGATTGAGAAGTTGCGGATGTGGGAAATGTCAATTGAAGTATTCATGCCGACTATCTTACCCGAGCGGTACAAAAAATGGACCCTGTTCCATAAAACAGGCTCCATTTATGCGCGTAATCTGTGTGGTGTGAAATTTACAACTTAGGCGTTGATGCTGTTCACGAGCTTAGCAAGACCGGACTTGCGGTTGGAAGCCTGGTTCTTGTGGATAACATGCTTGGCGGCAGCCATGTCGAGACGCTTGGTGACGGTCTTGAGGGCAGCCTGAGCCTTCTCGGCGTCGCCCTCGGCGACGGCGGACTGGACGTGCTTCGTCAGCGTCTTGAGCTCGGACTTGACAGCCTTGTTACGCATGCGAGCTGCCTCATTGGTGCGGATACGCTTCTTCTGAGACTTGATGTTTGCCACTTCTGGAGTTCCTTTCGAGTTCCTTGCAAAAAATGTATGACACCTCTGAGACACGGTGAGGTCATGCAAGCGCCTACTATAGCACGCTCTATCTCAAAGGGATAGAACGAATTTGGCAAAAAGGCAGGTATCATCACGATTTTCTCAAGATGTTCGTAATCCAAAGCAAAAATGCGGTCTGGGAATCGGCCGAACCCTTGAGTGCGAGCTCCACATCGACCGCGCCCTCGAGCGCAGCGACAAGCTCCGCCATAGAAAAGCGGCGCGCCCAGGTCAGATGATTCTTGACCTGCCAGGACTGGAGCTTGAGCGTTGCGGCAAGCTCGCGACCTTGCCCGCGCGCATCGAGGGCCTTGGCAACGATAAGCTCACGGATGCGTCCGCACAGCAAGGTGTAGGTCCACACATAGCTCTTGACGGGCAGCAGATTAAAGAGCTCGAGCGATCGCCGCATATCGCGGGCCGAGACCGCATTGAGAAAGTCCCAAGGTTGGACCTCAGCCGTGCGCACGATCCAGCGTTCCACATCGGCAAGCTCAATCTGAGGCGCCTCGACCATCTGGGCAAGCTTTGCCAAGTCGTTGTCGAGCATACGGGTGTTTTCACCCGAGCGTGAGACGAGCTCCTCAGCGGCTGCCGTGGAGATGGACTTACCGTGTTGCGTCGCCATCTGCTGCACGCGACGCGGCAGCTCCCAGCGTTTGGTGCTCGAACAGTCGATCACTGCCTTCTTATCAATCTTGGCGATTGCCTTATACAAGCGCGTATTCTTAGCAAGCGAGTCGGCAATGAACAGGCAGACAGTCGTGGGGCTGGGGCTCGCCAGATATTCGACGAGCGGCTCAGAGACCGCCTTGGCGAGCTTTGAGCAGCCGTCGAGAATTACAAGGCGAAACTCGCTGCCCATGGGAAAGGTGTTGAGCGAGCCGATAATCGATTCGATATCGGGGTCTTTGGTCATGTCGCGCTCGTCGAGGTTGAACTCGACCATGCCCGACTTTTCCAGACGTGCCTTCATGCGCGAGACAGCGTGGTCACGTTTGACTCCGTCGGTACCGACGATCAGATATGCCGGCAACAGCCCGGTTTCGGACATCGCGCTCCCCTCTCGCAAGCTCCTAAATTCGTACCGTGTCATTTTAGCCCAGGGCCCCACCGCGCGCCAACGATGCCATCACGACCGCTGGCATCGCATCGTAAAGCCCTTCGCGGTCGGCGTGATGGTGATATCCCCTTGTTCGATGGTGCACGCAAAGCCCCCACCGGCCGCTCGAACCGCATCCACGCACTCGTCGCTGGGATGACCGTATCGATTCCCCTCGCCGGCGCTTGCAATGGAAAGCTCGGGTCTCAAGACGCCCAGCAACTCACCGTCGACCGAGACCTTCGAGCCGTGATGTCCCAACTTAAGCACATCGATATCCCCCACCTCCTGCACAAACTCACGTTCCTGGTCAAGCTCGGCATCGCCGGTCAGCAGCATGCGCAAGCGCTTTCCTTCTTGCGCAAAGGTGAGTAGCAAGACAAGCGAGTCTTCGTTCCCTTCTCCATCCACAGAATCGAACGGCCACATCACTTGGGCGCGAAACGCACCGATGTCGACGGTATCTCCCCGCCTCACCTGGCGATACGAAACGCCGGGATGGTTTAGAACCTGCGCGGGCGCATCATCGAGTGCGTCGGCCGCTACGGCGATGGTCCCAACCGAAAACTGTTCCAGCACTGCAGGCAGACCGCCCCAGTGGTCCTCGTCCCAATGCGTTACAAAGACGGCATCGATATGATGCACATTGTTTCGAACGAGCGCGGTGACCACCCGTTCGTCGAGCCCGCTATCCACGAGCACCACCGTCGAGCCCTGCCGAATCAAGATCGCATCGGCCTGCCCCACGTCCAGGACCGTCACGGAAGACGGGGCGAATCGATCCCAATAGACATACGGGAGCGCCGCCAGAAAGACCAAACACGTGACCCCCGCCGCCATGGGGCGAGCACGGGGACGAGGCCACCAAACCAGCAAGATCGCGAGGGCCATCGGAACAAGGAAAACCCCTATCGAGTCGGGTGGCACGCTCACCGATGCGCCCGGTATCGCAGCAAGGAGCTGCTCAAAGAACAGTACACAGCGGGCGGCGATCATGGGCACCAAGAGCGCCCAAGGCCGCAACAAAGGCACGAGCGATACGGGCGCCAGCACGACCGAGACGGCAAGCAGTACGCTCACCACGGGGCCGATGAGCGCATTCGCGAGCGGTGCGATCAGCGAAAACGTCCCAAAGGCCGGAATCGTGATGGGCAACGTCGCCAACTGCGAGCATAACGTGACGGAGAGCATGCCGGCCACACCCGACGGCACACCGAGCTCCCCCAGGGCGAAGGTGGCATAGGGGCAAAAGCACAGGATAGCGAAGACACTCACGCAGGACAACTGAAAGCCCATCTCGAACAGCACCGTCGGACGCAGCAGCACAAAGATCGACATGGTCATGAAAAGCGCGGAGAGGCCATGGCGGCGACGTCCGGCACCGTTGACGACAAGCGTTGCAAACACCATGCAGCATGCACGCACGGCCGATGGCGACGCACCGGTAAAGGCAGTGTAGGACACAAGCGCTGCCGCAAGCATCGCACGCTGGAGCCCACGCGGACAACGCGTCTTTTGCAACGCGGTCTCGAGCACAAAGCCCACAATCGCCAGATGGCTGCCCGAGACGGCGATGAGATGTGCGGTGCCCGTTACCGAAAACCAATCACCCGCCGGCTGCGCGCGTAGCTCGGACGAACGGCCACAGACGACACCGGCTATGAGTGCACGGGCGGGATCGGCAACGGGATCAACGGCGACGAGGAGCGCGCTACGAAATCGAAGCAACAAGCTCGGCGAGCCTTCTTGAATCGATACGAACCGAACGGCCTTGACCTTTCTCACCTCGCCGCGCAAAACGCGCGAACGCCCATAGGAATCATTCGAAAAGGGCAAGATACGCCCGATAACCCGAACGCGACAGCCGACATCGAGGCTTCGGTCACACGAAAGACGAACTGCCCCCAATCGCTCCCCTTTTGCATAGGCATCGCAGGTATAGGAATAGGTCTCCTCGTTAATGGATGGGTCACCCTGCACCACAAATTCAAGGGAACTTGCCGCCCGTCCGTCAAGAGCGCGCGAAGCGTGCAGCGCACCCGCAGACCACAAAGCAGAAACAAGTGCGCCCGCAACGACACCGAACGACGCGGCATAGAGTCCTCGTTTCCATCGCGCTGCCCAGGGGCAAGCTTTACCGAATGCAGTGGGCGTCACGGCAAATACCGATATGAACCAAAATGTCCCTATGTCCCACGAGCCTTCGCCGAGCAGGACATCGGCAGCCGCATTAAGAACCAACGCGCTCGCCCCGGCAAGACCTGCAAAGAGCGCCGCCAGCCATGGAATCAAAGGACGAGGCGGCATTTCGCGCTGGCGCTCGCGCGCATTCATACGCAAATGCAATCTTTGATTTTGGCAAGCTTCTTCTCGCCGATTCCCGACACACGCATCAGGTCGTCAACCGAGGCAAAAGCACCGTTCTTTGTCCGCTCATCGATAATTGACTGTGCCATGGAGGGACCGATGCCCGAGAGTGTCTGCAGCTCTGCCGCGCTTGCCGTATTGATGTTTACCAGGCCTGTTGCGCCGCTCACGCCCGATGATGCGGAAGCCCCACCATCAACACCGGCTTCCGCAATGGACGCCTGCTGCTCCCCTACCGTTGGAACGTGGATTTTTTGTCCATCAGTGACCTTGGATGCCCGATTAAGCCCCGTAACGTCTGCCTCGGGCGTAAGCCCGCCGGCAGCATCAATCGCCTGAGCCACGCGCGCGCCCTCCCGCAGGCGATAGACACCCGGCGTGACCACGGCCCCGTCAACATCGACATAGACCTCACTGGCCGCACTTACCTTTTTCGAATCACTCGAAGGATCGCCATCATCAGAAGCGTCCGCAGAACCAGTATCCGCCCGCTCAACCGACGTGGCATCACGATCAAACGTCACCCCATCGGATTCGCCGCCCAACGTTGCCATCGCCAACCCACTCGCCATCGCAATAACGACGAGCATCGCCACGACCACCGCCTTGTGCTCGAGCAGCTTTCCCGCCCAGCGATCCATTCGTTTGACCCGTTCGTGTTGTTCGCGCTGTGCCATAGCAAACACCTCCCAACACTATCGTGTCAGGCGAAAGAGGTCGCGGCGTCCGGATTCGCACATCGTCGCACACGGTCAAACCAATACCTGGCCAAAACCTTGCGGAAAAGTGTCCATTTATTCAGGCACGCGTCGTCAAATGAGCAACTTGGAAGCAAACGCCCAGATAGCAAAAGACCGACGATGCAAATACATCGCCGGCCTATGCAAGCAATTACTCGTAATCTTGGTATATCTCACGCGGAGCGAGCTCCGAATGTTTGCGTTTTAAGGTCTTGGGGGCCTTATACGTGTTGCTGCCAAAATCGATATACTCGGTCTGCTTGAGCAGGCGCTCGATCATCTCCTCGTGATCGAACAGCTCCCAGGCCTCATGTACGGCATCGAGCTTGGCATGCGTCTCGGGACGACGCGGCATAAAGACCGTGCAGCAATCGGGCGCTGCCTCGGTCGAGATATCAAACGTGCCGATCTCCTGGGCACGCGCAATGATCTCCTGCTTGTCCGAACCGATGAGCGGACGGAACACGGGAATCTTCACGGCCTCGTTGACGGCCATGATGTTCTCGAGCGTCTGGGAGGCAACCTGACCAAGCGACTCGCCCGTCACAATGGCTTTGGCGCCCTCGATATGCGCGATGCGCTCAGCAACCGAATACATAATGCGGCGATACATGATGACGCGCAGGTTGCTGGGACAGGTCACCGAAATCTCGCGCTGGCAGTCGCCAAACGGCACAACATACAGACGGCCAATCTGGACACCCGGCTCAAGGGCGCGAATGATGTCCTGCACCAGATACTCGCTGGTATCTGGCGTCTGCGGACGACCGGAAAAATGCACCGGCACGCACACGGCTCCGCGACGCGCGAGCATCCAGGTCGCCACCGGCGAGTCGATACCCGACGACAGCAGGGTCACAACCTTGCCAGCAGAGCCCACCGGCAGCCCGCCCACACCGCGCTCGGAGCGCGCGTACACGTAAACGCTGCCCTGAACAACCAGCACGTGCACCATCGCATCGGGATCGTGCATCTGGACCTTTTTATCGGGGAACGCCTCGCACAGGACCTCGCCCACCTGACGATTGATATCAATCGAGGTGAGCTCATAGTCAGTATTGGAGCGCTTGGCATGCACCTTAAATGAGTCGAAGGGGCCAAACTCTCGCAGCGCCTTTACAGCCGCCGCGCAGTACTCCTGCGGATCGCGATTGGTGTGATAAGCCAGGGAAACACGGGCAACGCCGGGTACGGTGCGGATAACACGCGCCGCCTCGTCGGCCTGATGCTCGTTAAAGGTCACGAGGATATAACCGGAAATTCGAGACACGGCATTCACGGAAAAGGCGGCCAAAGCCGCCTTAATGTTATCCATGAGGATATGCTCAAAATGTGCGCGGTTCTTGCCCTTCAGTCCAACCTCGTGATAGTGGACCAGGCAGACGCGAGCCGCCATTTAGGCTTCAGCAACCTTGTGGCCGAGCGCCTTCTCGTAACGGGCCTCGTCGTAGGAGATATCGCCGTCGACGATCTCGTCCATAGCCATCGAGATGGTATCGGCGCCGGAGAGCGCAATGGTGATGTCGTCGACATCCTGGACGGCAAGCACGCGGTTGTGCTGGCCACGCAGCATGCTATTGATATCGCAGGCACGCTTGGAGGCAAGCGAAGCGAGCAAGAAACGGTTGTGATCGGTCTTCTCCAGAAGATCGTCAATGCAAGGCTTAACAACGGACACGGACCTCAGATCCTTTCATGCATATCGAGAACGCGAACGAGCTCATCGGTCGCGCGGTCGAGATCGTCATTCACCACGACGTCGTCGTAGCGGTCGGCAAGGGCAAGCTCATGGGCGGCGTTTGCCATGCGCAGTTCGATCGTCTCGGGCGTCTCGGTACCACGACCGACAAGACGCTCGCGAAGCACCTCGAGCGAGGGTGGCTTGATAAAAATCAGCACGGCCTCGGGGAAGCGCTCCTTGACTTGCAGGGCGCCCTGGACATCAATCTCCAAAATCAGAGAAGCGCCAGACGCGAGCTTAGACTGGACCTCGCTCACCAGCGTACCATAGCAGTTGCCGTGGACCTCGGCCCACTCAACAAACTCACCGTTTGCCACGCGGCGGTCGAACTCCTCGCGCGTCAGAAAAAAGTAGTTGACGCCGTCGACCTCACCTTTACGCGGAGCTCGCGTGGTAGCCGAAACCGTCAGGCCCAGGTTCGAGCGACGCTCTCGCACACGAGTGACGAGCGTGCCCTTGCCTGCGCCTGACGGTCCAGAAATCACAAAGAGCTTGGAATCCTGAGCGCTCACTTATTTGGTCAGCTGCTCGAGGAGCTGCTCGCGCTGACGGACGCCGAGGCCCTGGACGCGACGGGTAGAGGAGATGCCGAGCTCCTCCATAATCTTGGCGGCCTTGGCCTTGCCATAACCGGGGAGAGACTCGATGAGGGTGGAGACCTTCATACGGGAAGCGATGGGATCATCGGAGTTGAGCACGGACTCGAGGGACTTCTCACCCTTCTTGATCTGCTCGCGAAGCTCAGCGCGGGCATGACGGGCGGCAGCGGCCTTCTCAAGAGCCTGCTTGCGCTGCTCGTCGGTAAGCTGAGGGAGTGCCATTCGAACCTCCAAATAATTGGTTTAACATTCATTCGATGTTGGCATTTTAGCACGTCAAACGTACAAAATGCTCAATTGCGGCTCCATAGGTTAGACGATACCTGCAAAAAGTGCAATATATCGGGGGCAAAGATAAGCCCCCGAACCGCGATTCCACACAATAGATGGGAAAGTTTTCGCAGGCACGGGGGCTATTTTGTGCTAATGGCACTCAAAAGTGGTGACTTAAGAAATCTTTTATGCGACGTTTTCGACCAGCTCGGCGACAATTGCGTCAAAAGCGGCAACAGGGTCGTCGGCACCGGTGATGGGACGTCCCACCACGATATGGCTCGCGCCGCGCTCGATAGCCTGGGAAGGCGTGGCAACACGGGACTGATCGCCCAGGGCCGCGCCCACGGGACGCACGCCCGGAGTCACGATGAGGGCATCGGGGCCCAGCAGCTCGCGCATATCGTGAGCCTCCATCGGAGAGCACACGATACCGTCGATGCCGTTGGCCTGAGCAAGCTTCGCCAGGCGGGCGGCCTCCTCGGCCACGGGCGACTCAACGCCAATCTCGGCCAGCGAATCCTGGTTCATGCTCGTGAGCACGGTGATGGCGACAAGCTTGGCACGGTCCTCGCGCGCCTCCTCGGCACCTTCGCGGCAGGCAGCGAGCATAGCGCCCGAGCCCAGGCCGTGGACCGAAAGCAAGTCGGCACCGGCAAGCGAGGCCGAGCGGGCAGCGCCGCGAACCTGATGCGGAATGTCATGGAACTTAAGGTCGAGGAAGACCCTAAAGCCAAGGTCCTTAAAGGTCTTGACGATCTGGGGACCCTCGGCGTAATAGAGCGTCATGCCCACCTTGAGCCAAGCGGCATGGCCCGAAAGCTCATGGGCAAGCTCGAGCGCACGCTCACGGTCGCAGTCGAGGGCGACGATAACGCGGTCGCGGGCATCGGTCTCTAGCATTCGAAAGCACCTACCAGCTCGTTGATGTCCTTCACGCCCTGAGACTCCGCCCAGGCCTCGAGCTCATGCGCAATCTTAAGCGAAACGCACGGATCGACGAAGTTGGCCATGCCGACCGACACGCAGGTAGCGCCAGCCAGGATAAACTCGGCCGCATCCTCGCCGGTCATGACGCCGCCGACACCGTTGATGGGGATATCGACGGCCTGGGCAACCTCCCAGACCATGCGCACGGCGATGTGGTGGCACAGCGGGCCCGAAAGGCCGCCCTTGGGCTTGGCCACGCGGGACTTGCGGGTATGAACGTCGATAGCCATGCCCTGGATGGAGTTAATGACCGATAGGCCGTCGGCGCCGGCGGCCTCGAGAGCCTTGGCAATTTCGGCGACGTTAACCGGAGCCATCTTCACGAACAGCGGCTTGTCGGTCACCTTGCGGCAGGCGGCCATGACGGAAGAGGCGCCCTCGGGCGTAGAGCCCATAGCGGCACCGCCGGCGGCGATGTTGGGGCAGCTGACGTTGATCTCGTAGCCGGCAGCCCAGGGACACAGCTCGACATACATCTCAAGCGCGCGCACAAACTCGTCAACGGAGTGGCCGGCAACCTGGCAAATGACCTGGCAACCGTCCTTGGACAGCTGCTCGAGCCACGGGCCGGACTCACGGGCAAAGGCGGCGACACCGGGGTTCTGCAGGCCCACGGAGTTGATCATACCGCCGGGAATCTCGGCCATGCGGGGCGCAGGATTGCCCGGCCAGGGCTCGGCGGCGCAGCCCTTAGTGGTGATGGCGCCCAGCTGGGAAACATCGAAGAAATTCTGGAACTGCCAACCGTAGCCGAAGGTACCGGCTGCGGTGTTGATGGGGTTCTGCATCTTGACGCCGCCGAAATCGACGGCCATGTTCACGGTACCCACTAGAAGACCACCACCTTGGAAGCATCGAACACGGGGCCGCACATGCAGGCGCCCTTCATACCGTCGACCGTCTCGACATTGCAGGTGTTGCAGGCGCCAAAGCCGCAGCTCATCATGCGCTCGAGCGACACCTCGCAGTACGCACCGGCCTCGGCGGCAGCGGCGGCGACTTTCTTCATCATGACGGCGGGGCCGCAGCTGGCCACGTAGTCGTAGCCGCCCTCGCCCAGCAGCTCAGCGGCAGGATCGGTGCAAAAACCGTGCGTACCCAGCGTGCCGTCGTCGGTGCAGACGTTAACCGTGGCGCCCAGCGCGCGGAACTCATCGACACCCACAGCCTTGGCAGCGGTACCAAAGCCCAGGCACACATCCACGTCAACACCCTGCTCGGCAAGCATACCGGCAAGACACAGCACAGGAGGAACGCCAATGCCACCGGCGACGAGCAGGGCCTTCCTGGTGCCCTCGGGTACCATCCAGCCACGGCCACCGGGGCCCAACAGGTTAGAGGAGGAGCCAGGGCCCATCTGGGACAAACGACGGGTATCGTCGCCCACAACGGCGTACCACAGCTCGACGGTGCCGGCCTCGGCGTCGGCGCGGTAGTAGCTCAGGGGCACGCGAAGCAGCGAGGACGCATCGCCAGGTACGGCGATGTTCACAAACTGACCGGGCTTGAGCGCACTTGCAAGCTTGGGGGCCGAGATGACGAGCGAGAAGATGCCGTCGGCAATCTCCCGGTTCGAGACGACCTCGAAGTCGTGCATGCGTGCAGTGGAAGGTGTGGGCATAGACGCTCCAATCCCCCATGCGGTTGCATGGTCCAAACGAATAGAAAGCGCGGCACCGCAAGGGCGCCGCGCACAAAAGCGATAAGGCTATGCTAGCAGATGCAGCCGTCGGCAAGCGTCTGCTTACCGCCGACAAACACATCGGTGGCACGACCGGTGAGCGTGCGGCCGGCAAAACCGGAGTTCTCGGCGCGCGACTCGTAACCGTCCTCGCCAACCGTCCAGGTTGCGGAGGGGTCGAACACGGTCAGGTCGGCAACGGAGCCCGCCTTGACCTGAACCTGATCAAGGCCCAGGATCTCACGCGGCTTGATGGCCATGAGCTCGACCATGCGAGCCATGCTCATCTTGCCCGTGTTGACCAGCTCGGTAAGCACAAGCGACAGCGAGGTCTCGAGGCCGATCATGCCAAAGGGCGCAAGCTCGAACTCGCGGGCCTTCTCCCACGGGGTGTGGGGAGCGTGATCGGTGACGATAACGTCGACGGTACCGTCGATGACACCCTGACGGATGGCCTCGGCGTCCTCGTCGGTGCGCAGCGGCGGATTGACCTTAAGCGAGGTGTTGTAGGTCTCGTCCAGGTCGTTCTCGGTCAGGAACATGTGGTGCGGGGTAGCCTCGCAGGTCACCTGAACACCGGCGGCCTTACCGGCTCGCACGAGTTCCAGGCCATGAGCGGTGGAAATGTGCTGGATGTGCAGCTTGGCACCGGTCAGCTTGGCGATCTCGATATCGCGAGCGATCTGCAGCTCCTCGCCTGCCGCCGGCCAGCCCTCGAGGGCCAGACGGGTCGAGACCTTGCCCTCGTTGATCTGACCGTGACCGACCAGGTCCTCGTCCTGGCAATGGCTCATAAAGACCTTGCCGAACATCTTGCCGTAGTCCATGCAGCGACGGAGCATGCCCGCGCCCTGCACGCCGCGACCGTCGTCGGTGAAAGCGACGGCGCCATGGGCGACCATATCGCCCATCTCGGACATGGCCTCGCCCTTAAGACCGCGGGTCATGGCGCCCGACGGATAGACGCGGCAGTGGCCGACCTCGGCAGCTCGGGACTTGACGAACTCAACGACGGTACCGTTATCGGTAACGGGGTCGGTGTTGGGCATGGCGCACACGCCGGTGAAGCCGCCCTTGGCAGCAGCGCGAGTGCCACTCTCGATGTCCTCTTTGACCTCGTAGCCGGGCTCGCGCAGATGCACGTGCATATCCACCAGGCCGGGGACGAGATACTTGCCGGAAAGGTCGCGGACCTCGGCTCCCTCGGCGGCGAGGTTCTCTCCGACCTCGGCGATCTTGTCGCCGTCAATCAGGACGTCGACGACACCGTCAAGCTCGACAGACGGATCGACGACGTGGGCATTCTTAAGAAGCAAGGCCATTATCGGCACCTCCAAGCAGCAGATACAGGATAGCCATACGCACGCAGATGCCGGCGTAGACCTGCTCCAGGATGACGGAGCGTTGCGGGTGGTCGGCCATGTAGGAGTCGAACTCGACGCCGCGGTTGATGGGGCCCGGGTGGCAGATGATCGCATCGGGCTTCATGAGCTTCTCGCGGTCCTTGGTCAGACCAAAGAGCTTGTGATACTCACGAATGGTCGGGAACGGTGCGCCCTCGAGGCGCTCCTGCTGCACGCGCAGCATGTAGACGACGTCCAGCTCGGGCAGGACGGAATCGAGATCACTCGTCACGTGGTCGCAGCCCAGGACCTCGGGTGCCGGAGGCAACAGCGTGCCGGGGGCGACGGCATAGGTCTCGCAGCCCATGATCTTAAGAGCGGGGATCAGCGAGCCGCACACGCGGGAGTGGGAGATATCGCCGACGACGGCGACCTTCAGACCGTGGAAGTCACCCTTGTGCTGCCAAATGGTGTACAGGTCCAGCAGGGCCTGCGTGGGGTGGTTGTGCTTGCCGTCGCCGGCGCAGATGACGCTCGCGGGCGAGTTCTGCGTGACGATGTAGGGCGCGCCGGCGTGCTTGTCGCGCACGACGATGCAGTCGATCTTATAGGCGTTGAGCGTCTCGACGGTGTCGACGAGGCTCTCGCCCTTGACCGTGGAGGTCGAGGAGCCGCCAAAGTTGAGGCTATCGGCCGAAAGGCGCTTCTCGGCGAGCTCGAAGGAGCTGCGGGTGCGCGTCGAGGGCTCGTTGAACATGTTGACGATGGTCTTGCCCTTGAGCGTGGGGACCTTCTTGATCGCACGCTCGTTGACCTCGGAGAACGCCTTGGCGGTCTCGAGGATGAGCTTGATGTCCTCTTCGGAGTACTCGGTAATGTCGATCAGGTGCTTATGGTTGAACGCCACGGTACTACTCACCTCCCAGCGGCGCGGAGCCCACGTGGGAACCCGGCGCGACGTCGTTGATCTCGACAGCGGTACGGCCGTCGACTTCCTTCATATATAGGTGCACGTTCTCCTCGTGCGACGAGGGAACGTTCTTGCCGACAAAGTCCGGCGAGATGGGGAGCTCGCGGTGACCGCGGTCAACGAGAACTGCCAGCTCGATGCGGCTCGGACGGCCCAGATCCATGACGGCGTCCAGAGCGGCGCGAATGGTACGGCCCGTGTACAGGATGTCGTCCACCAGCACGACGCGCTTGCCGTCGACGCTAAAGGGAATGTTGGTGGCGTGGATCGCGGGAGCGAAATTGGTCGCATAGTCATCGCGATAGAAGCTGATGTCGAGGCTACCGAGCGGAACTTCGACGCCCTCGATCTCCTTGATCTCCTCGGCGAGCTTCTTTGCCAGAAGGTCGCCGCGCGTGACGATGCCGACCAGAGCGAGGTCTTCACAGCCCTCGTTGCGCTCGAGAATCTCGTGCGCGATGCGGGTCATCGCTCGATTGACGGCGGTCTCGTCCATGATGACCGCCTTGGGGGAAGTCGTGCCCATCGATCTCCTTCCTCACATGTCTTGACTGCTGACACAGTCAAAAAAATAGATGCCCGACCGCTCAAAGCGGACCAGACACCCACAGGAAGGGCTGCTCATTGGCAGCTATGTAATTCCATGTGGGTATCTCGTACCCCTTTAATGGTCAAGGGATAGTGTAGCCAACCTCGAGCCTAATTGCGAGCATAAATACAAAGCAATCCGAAAACGGAGCCCAACGCACCATAAACCTATATATATTTGTGGGACGAGCTTGAAAACCTTGTTGCGAGCTGGCATAATCCCCTCTGCCGCACGCAAATCGGATCTACGTCCAGGGCCGTGGCGTGGGCACTATCGCCAAAAGAGAAATATCTCTGTGTAGATTACGCACAGGGATCTGCTTCTGTGCTATAGTTCAGGCTTGTTTGTTAACGCGACATGTTCGTTTGTCGCCCAAGGAGGGTCAGTTATGTCCAAAGTTTGCGAAGTTTGCGGTAAGCACCCCGTTGCCGGTCGCTCCATCAGCCACTCTCACCGCGTCACCAACCGTAAGTTCCGCCCCAACATCCAGCGCGTCTACGTTGTCGTCGACGGTCACCGTCGCAAGATGAACGTTTGCTCCACCTGCCTCAAGTCCGGCAAGGTTGCGCGCTCCTAAATAAGGTCTTACCAACAAGTACCTCGGACTCTCCGGGTCAAAGACCTCGCGTTCACATAGAACTTACCAAAGGCGTCCTCCCCTACGGAGGGCGCCTTTTTGCACTCATTGGGGACAGACTTACATGAGTGCTTTCACGCATTTGGGACAGACATAACGCGTGCCGGCATCGGTTCGCCCCCTGCCTCACGCAGCCTCCTTCCAGCCTGTGGTGGCCTTGGTTACGCTTGAAGAGCCGATACCAGTGATACGGGCAATTTGCTTGACCGTGAGATGTGCCCGCCTAAGCCTCAGCAGACAGGCATCGCGTTCGGGGCGTGGCAAGGCCTTGAACAGCGCAGGATCTATGCTGGGCAGGACTTCGCGCGCAACAGAAAGAGCATCCTCATCGGGGATCCGTCGGCGCGGAAGAATCTCCTCTGACCAGATGCGCCCGGCAACTTCCTCGATATGCTCGCAATAGCAACGGGAACCTCCGACAATATCGAGCATAGGGGCCGCATCACAAATATCAAAGGGATCGTAGCCCAGCTGATATGCCTTGTAACTTGACCAGCGGTACGCCTCAAGCGAGTCGAGCACACCTTTCACGGGATTGAGATGGATATAATCGAGCAGCTGCACTGCCTGCGTGTCCAACTCAACCGCGACCCGCGAATAGCGATTGTCGAAATGCCTGCAATCTATTTATAACCAATGAGCAATGAGCGGCAATAACAGGCCCAGAACGGCAAAATGGCAAATCAATGTCTGTCCCAAATGAGTGAAAGCACTCATGGTAAGTCTGTCCCCAATGAGCGGGGCGATACGCAAGGCAGATAGATTTAGTTGAAACGGTTCATTTGATTGAAGCGTTTTAGTTTGTCTTTTACGGGAATCTGCCCGTTCACCGAATTATTTCTTGCTATCATGCATCTTGTAGGGTAAATCTCCGATCGCAAGGAGACACAAATGGTGAAAAAGTCACCGGAAAACACTACTCCCGCCATCGTGGACAACGTGGAGGCGCTTGAGGCCAAACTCAAATCTATGCGTGAGGCCCAGGCTAAATTCGCTGAGTACACTCAGGAGCAGGTAGACAAGATCTTCTACGAGGCTGCTATGGCCGCCAACAAGGCTCGTATTCCTTTGGCCAAGCTCGCCATCGAGGAGACAGGCCGTGGCGTTCTCGAGGACAAGGTCATCAAGAACCACTACGCCGCTGAGTACATCTACAACGCTTACAAGAACACCAAGACCTGCGGTGTCATCGAGCGCGACGACGCTTACGGCATCACCAAGGTCGCCGAGCCGATCGGTATCGTTGGCGCTGTCATCCCGACCACCAACCCGACCTCCACGGCCATCTTCAAGACGCTCATCTGCCTGAAGACCCGTAACGCCATCATCATCTCCCCGCACCCGGCAGCCGCCAAGTGCACCATCGCCGCCGCCAAGCTCGTTCTCGACGCAGCTGTCAAGGCCGGTGCTCCTGAGGGCATCATCGGCTGGGTCGACAAGCCGTCCATCGAGCTGACCAACATGGTCATGCGCGACGTCGACATCATTCTCGCAACCGGTGGCCCGGGCATGGTCAAGGCTGCTTACTCCTCCGGTAAGCCCGCACTCGGCGTCGGCGCCGGCAACACCCCGGTCATCATCGACGATACCGCGGACATCAAGCTCGCCGTCAACTCCATCATCCACTCCAAGACGTTCGACAACGGCATGATCTGCGCTTCCGAGCAGTCCGTCACCGTCCTCGACTCCATCTACAAGGATGTCAAGGCTGAGTTCCAGCGTCGCGGCTGCTACTTCGTCAAGCAGGGTGCCGAGATGGACGCCCTGCGTGCCGCCATGTTCAAGAACGGCGCACTCGATCACCGCATCCCCGGCATGGCTGCCGCCAAGATCGCCGAGCTCGCCGGCATCGAGGTTCCCGCCAAGACCAAGATCCTGATCGCCGAGGTCACCTCCACCGATCCCGAGAAGGAAGAGTTCTCCCACGAGAAGCTCTCCCCGGTCCTCGCTATGTATCACGCCAAGGACTTCCAGGAGGCCGTTGACAAGGCAGAGCACCTCGTCCTCGCAGGTGGCCCGGGCCACACCGCCTCTCTCTACGTGCACCCGGCACAGAGCGAGAAGATCGCTAAGTTCCAGCACGTCATGAAGGCCTGCCGCATCGTCATCAACACCCCGTCCTCGCACGGCGGCATCGGTGACCTCTACAACTTCGGCATGAAGCCGTCTCTAACCCTGGGCTGCGGCTCCTGGGGTGGCAACTCCGTCTCCGAGAACGTTGGGGTGAAGCACTTGATCAACGTCAAGACCGTGGCAGAGCGCCGCGAGAACATGCTGTGGTTCCGCGCACCCGAGAAGGTCTACTTCAAGAAGGGCTGCACGCCCGTCGCACTCGACGAGCTCGGCACCGTAATGGGCAAGAAGCGCGCCTTCATCGTTACCGACCAGTTCCTCTTCAAGAATGGCAACACGCGTGCCATCGAGGCCAAGCTCGATGAGATGGGCATCGCTCACGACTGCTTCTACGACGTTGAGCCCGATCCCTCCCTGCAGTGCGCACGTCGCGGCGCCAAGCAGATGACGCTCTTCGAGCCGGATGTCATCATCGCCGTCGGCGGCGGTTCCGCAATGGACGCCGGCAAGATCATGTGGATGATGTACGAGCACCCCGAGGCGAACTTCGAGGACATGGCCATGGACTTCATGGACATCCGCAAGCGTATCTTCACCTTCCCCGAGATGGGCAAGAAGGCTTACTTCGTCGCCGTCCCGACCTCTTCGGGCACTGGCTCCGAGTGCACGCCGTTCGCCATCATCACCGACAAGGAGACCGGCATCAAGTGGCCGCTCGCCGACTACGCGCTGCTCCCCAACATGGCTATCGTCGACGCCGACAACTGCATGACCGCCCCGAAGGGCCTCACCGCAGCTTCCGGTATTGACGTCATGACCCACGCCATCGAGTCCTACGTCTCCATCATGGCTTCCGATTACACCAAGGGCCTCTCCGAGCGCGCCGCAAAGCTCGTCTTCGAGAACCTCCCGAGCTCCTTCACCAACGGTGCCAAGGATCCGCACGCTCGCGAGGAGATGCACAACGCATCCTGCATGGCCGGTATGGCATTCGGTAACGCCTTCCTGGGCCTCAACCACTCCATGGCCCACAAGCTCGGCGCTTTCCACCATCTGCCCCACGGCCTCGCAAACGCCGTCATCCTGACCCGCGTCATGCGTTACAACGCCGCCGAGGCTCCTGTCAAGATGGGAACCTTCTCTCAGTATCCTTACCCCAACGCGCTGCACAACTACGCCGAGATGGCTCGTTACTGCGGCATCGACGGCAAGGACGACCGTGAGGTCTTCGAGAACTTCATCACCAAGCTCACCGAGCTCTGCGACTTCATCGGTGTCAAGCACACCATCGCTGAGTACGGCGTTGACGAGAAGTACTTCCTCGACACCCTCGACGAGATGACCGAGCAGGCATTCAACGACCAGTGCACCGGCGCTAACCCGCGCTACCCGCTCATGAGCGAGATCAAGGAGCTCTACCTGGACGCCTACTACGGCCGCGAGCCCCAGGACTACGCCGTCTGCTAGTTTTTAGCACGGTTTTTTGCGGCGGGGGTGCACGGGTGTTTCACACACCCCCGCCGTCGCTTCTATCGCATCGTTGAAAGGATGCAACCATGCTGCTACCCGATTCCAAGACCGAGCTCGTCCGCCGTGGCAACAAGGTCGTTTACGACCTGGGCGACAAGATCGTCAAGGTCTTTAACGAGACCAAGCCCGTCTCCGACGTGTTCAACGAGGCTTTGAATCTTGCTCGCATCAATGAGTGCGGCATCCGCAGCCCCAAGGCTCTCGAGGTTTCCCAGCTCGAGAACGCCAACGGCTGGGCGCTCGTGACCGAGAAGGTTCCGGGCACTACCCTTGCCGAGAAGATGACTGCCGAGCCCCAGCGCTTTGGTGAGTACCTCGAGATGTTCGTCGACCTCCAGATCGAGATCCACGGCTACACCTCCCCGCTGCTTAACCGTCAGCGCGACAAGTTCGCCCGCATGATCGACAGCCTTGATCAGCTCAATGCCACCACGCGCTACAACCTTCAGGAGCGTCTGGACGGCATGACCAAGGAGTTCAAGGTCTGCCACGGCGACTTCAACCCTTCCAACGTCATCGTCGGCGACGATGGCCAGCTGTACGTCTGCGACTGGGCACACGCCACCCAGGGCTCCCCTGCTGCCGACGTTGCCACCACCTACCTGCTCTTTGCCCTCAACAGCAAGGATCAGGCCGAGGCCTATCTGGAGCTCTACTGCGACCGCGCCGACATGCCCATGCAGGTCGTGCGTCAGTGGACGAGCATCGTCGCCGCTTCCGAGCTCGCTCGTAAGCGCAACGTGAACGATGAGTTCCTGAAGAACTGGATCGACGTCGTCGATTATCAGTAATATCTGAGCGATTCATTTCGCATCGGAGGCACAAGGAAAACCCCGCAGCTCGTATGGGCTGTGGGGTTTTCCTTTACCCGTCGAGCTGATTTACGCAACAAAGGACTGCCCCGTATCTCATCCTAAGAGAGATACGGGGCAGTCCCGCAATTACATCTAAGAGCAGAAACGTCGATTAGCGACGGGCAGCCTTCACAAGCTCGGCAACCTTGGCGACGACCTCGTCGATCGCCACGTCCTCACGCTCGCCGGTAGCACGGTCCTTGAGCTCCACCGTGCCATTCTTGAGGCCGCGCTTGCCCAGAACGACCTGATACGGGAAGCCCATAAGGTCGTTATCCGCAAACTTAAAGCCGGGACGCTCGTCGCGGTCATCCACGACAACCTCGATACCCTCGGCGCACAGCCCATCAACAATCTGTTCGCAGACGGTCGCGCACTCCTCCTTCTTGGGATCGAGCGGAATCACCGCGACCTCGTACGGAGCGACAGAGACCGGCCAGACGATGCCGTGCTCGTCATTGTGCTGCTCCACGACGGCAGCGAGCGAGCGGGACACGCCCACACCGTAGCAACCCATGATAAGCGGCTTCTCCTTGCCGTCCTCATCCATAAAGGTGGCACCCATGGCCTCGGAATACTTGGTACCCAGCTGGAAGACCTGAGAGACCTCGATGCCGCGGGCAGCGGAGAGCGGCTTGCCGCAGTGCGGGCAGGGATCGCCAGCGACGACGTTGACCAGATCGGCCCACTCATCGACGGTAAAGTCGCGCTCGGGGCAGGCGCCGGTAAAGTGATAATCGACCTCGTTGGCACCGCAAGCCCACTGCTTGGACTCGCGCAGACTCTCGTCGCAGACCAGACGAATACCATCGGGCAGGTTAACCGGCCCGATAAAGCCCTTATGCAGACCGTAGGTCTGAAGCTCCTCGTCGGTCATCATGCGATAGCCCTTGTCAAAGACATGCTCGGCCTTGCAGTCGTTGAGCTCATGATCGCCCGGGACAATGGCCACGACCGGCTTACCCTCGGCATCGATAAGCGCCAGGGACTTACGGGTACCGTTCTCGGGGAACCCAAAGAACTTGGCAACAGCCTCGATGGTGCCCATGCCCGGAGTCTCAACCTTGGTGAGCGTACCGTCACCGGGGCCCTCAGTCACGACGACCTTGGTGCTTGCCGCCTCGTCATCGGCAGCAAAGCCGCAATCGTCGCAGTAGACCAGCGAAGCCTCGCCAGCGTCGGCCAAAGCCATGTACTCGACGGAGGTATCGCCACCGATTTCACCGGAGTCGGCGACAACGGGCAGAGCCTTGATGTAGCAGCGCTCGCAGATGTTGGCGTAGGCCTGCTTCATCTTGTCGTACTCCTCCTGCAGGCTCTCCTGCGTGGCGGAGAAGCTGTAGGCGTCCTTCATGATGAACTCGCGACCGCGCATCAGACCAAAGCGGGGGCGGAACTCGTCGCGGAACTTATCCTGGATGTGGTAGAGGTTGACGGGCAGCTGCTTATAGGAGCGCAGCTCATTGCGCACCAGGGCGGTGACAGTCTCCTCGTGGGTGGGGCCCAGCACGAACTCACGGCCGTGACGGTCATCAAAGCGCACGAGCTCCTTGCCATAGGCGTCGATGCGGCCGGACTCGCGCCACAGCTCAGCGTCGACCATAATGGGCATCATGAGCTCCTGGGCACCGGCGGCATCCATTTCGTCGCGCACGATGTTCTCGATCTTGCGGATCGAGCGCCATGCGAGCGGCAAATAAGAATACAGGCCGGCGGCCTCCTTGCGGATCATGCCGGCGCGAAGCAGCAGACGGTGGCTCGCAAGCTCGGCGTCCGCCGGATCCTCTTTGAGCGTCGGCGCGTAAAGCTTAGACATATACATTGCTCGAGTCATTTATTTCTCCTCAATAAGCTTGTCGACCTCGGCCATGAGCGCGTCGACAATTTGATCCTCAGCTACTTTACCAATGATCTGGCCATGCGAAAAGAGCAGGCCCTGACCTCGTCCACAGGCCACGCCCAGGTCGGCGTCGGAAGCCTCGCCGGGACCATTAACGGCACATCCCATCACAGCAATCGAAAGCGGCGCGGAATAGTTCTTGAGCCGCTTGGTAACCTCCTCGGCGATGGGAATGAGGTTGACCTGGCAACGAGCGCACGTGGGACACGAGACGATCTCGGGACCACGGCGGCGCAGGCCAAGGGACTGCAGGATACCCCAGGCGACCGGCGGCTCCTCGACCGGATCGGCCGTGAGCGACACACGCATGGTGTCGCCGATGCCTTCGGAAAGCAAGATACCCAAGCCCACAGAACTCTTGATGGTGCCCTGTAGCTTGGTCCCCGCCTCCGTCACGCCCAAGTGGAGCGGAACATGCGGTATCTCGCGTGACAGAGCGCGATAGGTATCAAGCGTTGTGGCCACGCTATGGGCCTTAGCGGAAAGCACGATGTTGGTAAAACCGCGGTCCTCAAAGTGCTTGACGAAGCGCTCGCTCGACATCACAAGCTTTTCGGGCTGCGTAAGATCGTCGCGCTCGGCAATATCCTGCTCGAGCGAACCGGCGTTCACGCCGATGCGAATTGCGCACCCGGCAGCGCCCGCAGCATCGATCACGGCATCAACCTTGGCCCAATCGCCGATATTGCCGGGATTGATGCGCAGCTTGGCAGCACCAGCCTCAACGGCACCAATGGCCAGCTTGTGATTAAAGTGGATATCGGCAACGATCGGCACCGGAGACTCGGCACAGATGGTGCGGAAACCCTCAAGCGCGGCCTCGGTGGGCACGCTCACGCGCACGATATCGCAGCCAGCCTGCGCCAACGCGCGCACTTGCGCAAGCGTTGCCTGGGCATCAGCGGTATCGGTGCAGGTCATGGATTGGACCACCACCGGCGCGCCGCCACCGATCTGCACGCCGCCCACATGCACGGGGCGCGTCAACTCGCGAGGCAAAGGATGGGATAAAGACAATCCAAACACTCCCCTACAGAATAAATCGAAGGATGTCGGAACGAAGCATGTAGATAAACAGCAGCACAAAGAGCGCGATGCCCACATAGCTCACGATCGTTTGAACCTTGAGCGGCAGCTCGCGGCCCGCAATCTTCTGAATGATCTCGATAACCAGCTTGCCGCCATCGAGCGGCGGGATGGGCAGCAGGTTCATAAAGCCGAGCGAGAACGAGATGAGCGCGGCAAACGTCAAAAACGTTGCAGGACCGGCGGCTGCAGCCTGGGATGACATGACGCTTATGCCCACGATCGAGGTTGACTGATCGAGAACCTCCATCGTATGTTGCGGCTGCAGCAAGCGCATCACGCCCTCAGCAGTCTGCACGACATAGGAGAACGACAGGCGCGCCGACGTAATGGGATCCAAATGAACCACCTGCGTAGAGGCATAAACGCCCAAACGCTCGTCCTCCTTGAGCGCGACCGAGGTCGAAAGATTCTTGCCGTCGCGCTGATACTCAATGGCGATATCGTCCTTGCCGGCGGCCGCTCCGATCGCATCGTACACGTCCATCCAGGAAGAGCACGACATGCCATCGACACTAAGAATCGCGTCGCCGGCCTCGATGCCCGCCTTGGCAGCAATGGAGCCCTCGTCGACCTGACCAATCACATTGCTATCGACCGGCACCGAAACACCGGCGATAGAGTAGATGCTCATCAACAGCAAAAAGCCCGTCAAGATATTAACGACAATGCCCGCGAGCAACATAAAGGCGCGTTTGAGAAAGCCCTGGCCAAGATAGGTGTGCGAGCGCTCTTGCGCAAGGAACTCGGCCTTATCGCACGGCAGCTCCCATACGTCGCCCTCGGCGGTCGCACGCTCGCGATCAAAACGACGCCCGTCAAAGGTGGTGTAGCCCGCCTCATCGCGCGGCAGCGTCTGATACTTGGTGGGGTAATAGTTCGGTGAGGGCTTCTCCCCTTCCTCGTACCAAGGCGCAATGGAACCCCAGCCCAAAAGCAAGGCACAAGCCTCGAGCACGTCCTCCTCGGGCAGCTCCAGATCGACGGAAAGGTCTGCAACCGAAACGCGACCATGACGATAAATCGCCGCAAGCACGCGGTCGGCGCACGAGACATTGGTCGGGTCCATACCGCAGATAGCGGCATAACCACCCAGCAGCAGCGGCGTCACGCCAAACTTGGTACCGATGCGACGCGACGAATAATGGATGTCAAAGCGGCACGGCAGGCCCAAAAAGAACTCGGTCACACGGACGCCGCAGGCACGCGCGGCCAAAAAGTGGCCGCCCTCGTGCAAAAACACGAGGACGGAAAGCATCAGAAGGCCCCAGAAGACCGATGAAAGAACGCTCAGAACAGTATCCATAAATCGAAAAAGCAATCCTTATGGTTAGGAATGGGTTGCGGCAAGCACCAGCGAGGCCTTTTCGCGCGCCCAGGCATCGATGTCGCGAAGCTGCTCAAACGAGGTAACCGCCTGCGCGTCATGCGCATCCATGCAGGATTCCACAACGCGGTCGATATCGGTAAAGCTGCAGCCGTCGTGTAAGAACGCATCGACCGCGACCTCATTGGCCGCATTTAGCACGCACGGCATGGTGCCGCCCGTCTTGCCGGCACGCTCGGCCAGCGCCAGGCAGCGGAACGTGTCCATATCGGCGGCATCAAAGGTAAGCTGCCCCAGCTCACGAAAATCGAGACGAGGCGCCGGCGTATCCCAACGCTCGGGATACGAGAAGGCAAACTGGATGGGAATGCGCATATCGGAGGCGCCAAGGTGTGCCATCACGGAGCCGTCGGCATACTCGACCATCGAGTGAATCTTGGACTGGCGCTGCACGACCACGTTGATAAAGTCGAGGTCGCAACCGAACAGATGCATCGCCTCGATACGCTCCAGGCCCTTGTTCATGAGGGTAGCGGAGTCGATCGTGATCTTAGCGCCCATGGACCACGTGGGATGCGCCAGCGCATCGGCGCGTGTCACGCGATCGAGTTCATCGCGCGTACGGCCAAAGAACGGACCACCCGAGCAGGTGAGCCAAATGCAGTGGGCCTCGCGCGGATTCTCCCCCAGATAGCACTGGTAGATGGCAGAGTGCTCGGAGTCGACCGGAATGAGCTGACCCGGCTGCGCCAAAGGCATCAGCAGGTCACCACCGACCACGAGGGACTCCTTGTTGGCAAGAGCAAGGCGTTTGTTCGAGGTCAGGGCCGCATGGCTCGCTTCGAGCCCGGCAGCGCCCACAATGGCAACAAGCACGCAGTCGACATCGTCGCGACGCGCGAGCTCACAAACCGCCTGCGCACCAACACCGAGCTCCGTGCCCTCGGGAAGTTCCTGCAGCACGGCGTCATCGCCATGGGCGACATCGGCAACGGCAACGGCCGAAACCGAGAACTCGCGGGCGGCGGCAACGAGCTCCGAGGTGCTGGAATTGACGGACAGCGCCGTCACCTGCAGTCGATCGGCATGCTGACGGCACACATCGAGTGCCTGCGTGCCGATAGAGCCTGTACATCCCAAGATGGCAACGCGAAGGCGTCCATCGGGGCCATACGTCGTCTGGAATGACATTACAGCACGCCCCCGATCATCAAAAGCAGCTGCGCGGTAATGCAGCCAAAGATAAGCGAGTCGCTACGGTCGAGCATGCCGCCATGGCCCGGGATAAGGTTGCCGGAATCCTTGACGCCCACGCCACGCTTGATGCGCGACTCGATGAGGTCGCCGATAACGCCCAGGATGGACACGACCACGCCGCACAGCAGCGCGTAGGGCAAGCTCAGCTTATAGAAATGCGTCGCCCACAAAATGAGCCAGATGAGCACCGAGCCCAAGATGCCGCCGAAAAAGCCTTCCCAGCTCTTTTTGGGAGAAATCTTGGGGACCATCTTGTGCTTGCCGATACGGCTACCCACGATATAGGCGAACGAATCGGAGAGCCAGAGTGACGCGCAAACACCCACCGAAAGCAGGGCGCCGGCAAAACCGGGCACGGCATCGCGCAGCAACACGATGGCCGACAGCATAAAACCGGTGTAGATGGGACCCATGAGCGTCACGGCTACATCGGATATGCGGGTACGCGGCGACCAGACATACCAAATGCCCACCGCAAGCATCAGAGCAAAAAGCAGGGCATTCAACAGCAGCGAGTCGCCCAGCGCCGAGAGCGGAAAGAGCACAGCAGCAGCGATACCCAGGCGCTCGTTGGCCACTTTGCCATCAAGTTTCGTCATGCGAAAGAACTCATAGCAGCACAAACCGCTCATGACGGACACAAAGATAGCCGTAGGCACGATACCCAAAACCAGACACAGGATAAAGACGAAGGCATAGACGATACCGGCCGCAGCACGGGTAATAAAACCAGCCAGCCATGAGCCGGTGCCGCCCTTCGCAGTCGGTGCCTTGGAAGCAGCGGCCCTGCGCACAGCTGTCGAAGAGGCAGGCGCCTTGGGAGCAGTTGCCTTGGGACGATCAGACACGATTAAGCCTCCTCGGTCTTACTCAGTCCACCAAACCTACGGTCGCGGCCCTGATAAGCCAAGATAGCCTCAACAAGACCCCAGCGATCAAAGTCGGGCCAATAGGTATCGGTGACATAAAACTCGGCATAAGCGACCTGCCACAGCAGATAGTTCGAAAGGCGCAGCTCGCCCGAGGTGCGAATAACAAGCTCGGGATCGGGAAGACCGGCGGTGTACAGGTGCGACGCCACCATATCGTCATCAATTGCGGCAGGGTCAATCTTACCGGCGGCCGCATCGAAGGCAAGCTGACGGGCAGCGCGAGTGATCTCGGCACGGGCACCATAGTTAACGGCGAGCGCCAGGGTCATACCGGTATGGTCTGCACACTCGGCAAGACCGCGCTCAAAGACATCACGTGTCTTCTTGGGCAACGCAGAAATGTCACCCAAAAACACAACGCGCACGTTCTCGCGCTTAAGCAACGGCAGCTCGTCGATAAACGTCTTGGCAAACAAATGCATGAGGACGTTGACCTCGTGCTGCGGGCGATTCCAGTTTTCGGTAGAAAACGCATAGGCCGAAAGCACGTCGACGCCCAGGCGCACGCAGGCGGTAATAATCTCGCGCAGAGAGACGATACCGGCCTTGTGACCCTCGGTGCGGGCAAGACCGCGCGCCGTGGCCCAACGGCCGTTGCCGTCCATGATGCACGAGATATGATGCGGAATCCTATTGAGGTCAAGGTCGGAAAAACCGACGCCCGCAGGGGCGTCGGCAAAGTACTCGACCAGTTTATGCTCGTCGTATTGCACCTTAGATCTCCATGACCTCGGCTTCTTTTTCCTTCAGAAGCTCCTCGACCTTGGCGACATACTCGTCGGTATGCTTCTGAACCTTGGCCTGCTCGCGACGGACATCGTCCTCGGTGAGCTCCTCGTCGCGCTCGAGTTTGTTGTTAAAGTCGCGACGGATGTTGCGGATAGAGACCTTGGCCTGCTCGGCGTACTCGCGGCACTCCTTAACGAGCTCGCGACGACGCTCCTCGGTGGGAGCCGGGAACGGCAGGCGTACGACGGTACCATCGGAGTTGGGGGTAATGCCCAGGTCGGAGGCGCTGATGGCCTTAACGATGGCGTTGATGAGCGCCTTGTCCCACGGCTCGATGAGCAGCATGTGGGCCTCGGGGGTCTTGACGGCGGCAACCTGCGTGACCGGCGTGGGAACACCGTAGTAATCGACGGTGATGTCGGACAGAATGTTGGCGCTGGCGCGGCCGGTGCGAACCTTGGAGAAGTTATGCTTGAGGGACTCGAGCGACTTGTCCATGTGGGCGGTGATGTTCTCTGCCATGCTTAATCCTCCTGATAGACGAGCGTGCCGACGGGCTCACCCGCGAGCGCGCGCTTGACGGTGTCCTCGCCATCGATGTTGAGGACCAAAATGGGCATACGGTTGTCCTGGCACAAGGCCGTTGCCGTGGAATCCATAACCTGCAGGCCGCGGACGAGCACCTCGTGATAGGTGATCTTGTCAAAGCGGACGGCATCGGCGCACTTGACGGGATCCTTGTCGTAGATACCGTCAACCTTGGTGGCCTTAATCAGAATCTCCGCACCGATCTCGCAGGCGCGAAGGGCCGCGGCGGTGTCAGTCGTAAAGTACGGATTGCCCGAGCCGGCGGCGAAGATAACGACATTGCCCTTGGACAGGTGGTTGATGGCGCGGCGACGAATATAGGGCTCGCAAATCTCGTTCATCTGGATGGCGCTCATAACACGGCAAGGAACATCGTTATGCTCGAAGGCATCCTGCAGGGCAAGCGCGTTCATAACGGTTGCCAGCATGCCCATGTAATCGGCCTGAGCACGATCCATGCCACCGGCAGCGCCGGCCATACCGCGGAAAATATTGCCGCCGCCGACAACGACGCCGACCTCATGGCCAACGGCGAGCAGCTCCTTGACCTGCTTGGCAAGATGGTCGGTAACCTTGGGGTCGATGCCATAGTGGCCGTCGCCCATCAGTGCTTCGCCGGAAAGCTTAAGAAGCACGCGTTTATATCGGATGTCGGACAAAGCGATCCTCCTTTAATTAGACTCTCAATATGATATCAAAGGCTCTACTCAGAGCCATGAAAAAGCAGGCTGTGAGTAAAACCCACAGCCTGCTCATTACCAGCTACAAGAGCTTATTTACTCGCCACGGACCAGACGGTCGAAGGCAACGACGGTAATGGTATCGCCGAGCTCCTTGGAGACCTGCTCAGCGTACTTCTTGATGGTGAGGGAGCTGTCCTTGATGAACTCCTGCTCGGTGAGCACGGACTGCTTGTAGAACTTCTCCAGACGGCCAACAGCCATCTTCTCCTGGATGGCCTCGGGCTTGCCGGACTCGGCAGCCTGAGCCATGTAGATCTGCTTCTCGTGCTCGACGGTCTCAGCCGGAACCTGATCGCGGGTAGCGCAGATCGGGGCGACAGCGGCAACCTGAAGGGCAACGTCGTGGGCAAAGGTCTTGAAGGACTCAGCCTGAGCGGTCTCGGCCTTCTCGAAAGCAAACTCGACGAGGACGCCGATCTTACCACCCATGTGGATGTAAGAAGCGAGAGCGCCGTTCTCGGCCTTGCGAGCGGCGAAGCGGGAGATCTTCATGTTCTCGCCCATGATGTGAATCATCTCGGTGAGCTCGGAGGAAACGGTCTCCTCGCCCATCGGCTTCTCGAGCAGAGCGTCGACATCGGCCGGCTCGGTGGTGGCGACAACCTCGGCGACCTTGGAAGCAAAGCCGGTGAACTTGGCGTTGGAGCCAACGAAGTCGGTCTCGCAGGAAAGCTCGAGCAGAGCGCCGGTCTTGCCATCCTCGGAGACGAACGCGGCGACAGCGCCCTCGTTGGTCTCGCGGCCAGCCTTCTTGGCAGCCTTGGCGAGGCCGTTCTTGCGCAGAACGTCAACAGCGGCGTCCATGTCGCCGTCAGCCTCGACGAGAGCCTTCTTGCACTCCATCATCGGGGAGTCGGTCATCTCGCGGAGCTGCTTGACCATAGCGGCGGTAATCTGGGCCATTGTGGTTCCTTTCAAAGAGATGAAAAAGACTTAAATAGGACTGATTTACTCGGCCTTGGGCTCAGCGGCCATCTCGGCCTCGGAGACCTGCTCCTTGCCGGAGCCGGCGAGGCAGGCGTCAGCCATGAGCTCGCACATAAGGGTGACAGCGGAGATAGCGTCATCGTTGCAGGGGATGCCGTACTCGACCTCGTCGGGATCGGAGTTGGTGTCGATCAGAGCGACGACGGGGATGTTCAGGCGCTGGGCCTCCTTGATGGCGTTCTCCTCGCGCTTGGTGTCGATGACGAACAGAGCCTGGGGCAGACCCTTCATGTCGCGGGCGCCACCGAGGTTGGTCTGGAGCTTAGTGAGCTCCTTGCCCAGAACAGCCTGCTCCTTCTTGGGCAGCACTGCCATGCGGCCGTCCTCGACCATGGCCTCGAGCTCCTCCATGCGGTTGATGCGGGAGCGGATGGTGACGAAGTTGGTCAGCATGCCGCCGAGCCAACGCTGGTTGATGTAAGGCATGTTGGCGCGCTCAGCAGCGTTCTTGACGGCCTCCTGAGCCTGCTTCTTGGTGCCGACGAACAGCACGTTGCCGCCCTTGGCAACGTTCTTGACGAAGGTGTAGGCCTGGTCGGCGTCAAGGATGGTCTGCTTGAGGTCGAGGATGTAGATGCCGTTGCGCTCACCGAAGATGAACGGCTTCATCTTGGGGTTCCAGCGACGGGTCTGGTGGCCGAAGTGGCAGCCGGCCTCGAGCAGGGTGCGGATATTAATCTTGGTAGCCATGTTAAACCTCCTGTGGTTTGCCTCCGCGCGGGGTCATCCTCCAAAACCAACCCGGACATGTGCTACCAAAGCCCGGGCACCACGGTATGAAGTAGCCGCGCGTGCGTGATAAAAACCTGTTGCCGTGAAGCAACCCGATGAATGATAGCAGGATTGCCTCTTCCTGCCAACCCGCAATCAAAACCACACACCTGAATGTGCGTCGACCCCCGGGGCGCGAAAGGCTATTCGCCACGGGGATGAGCTTGAGCAACGGCACGCTTAAGCCGATCGGGCGTAAGATGCGTGTAGATTTGCGTCGTGGTCAGGCTCGCGTGGCCCAGCAGCTCTTGAACCGAGCGCAGATCCGCGCCACCCTCGAGCAGATCGGTCGCAAAGGTATGGCGCATCGCATGCGGGGCAATGTCGGTGGGGATGCCGGCGAGCGTCGCCAGCATATGGAACCGTCGTCTGAGCATAGCAGCACTCATGCGATTGCCGCGCGTAGAAATAAACAGCGGATGCAGGCCGGCTGCGGCGTCGCGGCGCTTTGCCTGGGCGAGCAACTCCGGCCGCCCCTGCTCGATATAGCGTCGGGCCGCCTCGAGCGCCCGACGGTACAGAGGCACTATACGTTCCTTGCTGCCTTTGCCCCAAAGGCGAACCACGCGCTCCGACCAAGCGATGGATTCCACGTTAAGCGCGGCAAGCTCCGAGATGCGGGCACCCGAGGCATAGAGCAGCTCGAGCATCGCCGCATCGCGCAGTCCCGCGGACGTCGAGGTATCAGGCGTCTTGAGCAGCGCCTCGACCTGCTGGGTCGTAAGGACGCCCGGCAGGTCGCGCGGCAACTTGGGCGATGCGATCGCCGAGACCGCATCGCCCTCGACAATCCCCTCGGCAGCCATCCAACGATACAGCGACCGGATTGCCGACAGATGCGCCGAAAGGGTGCGAGGGGCCATCTGGTCATGCGAGAGCTCGGCCAAATATGAGCGAACGGTGCGCACGTCGGCGGCACGCGCGTCGGTACCCGTTCGCTCGCACCAGGCCGCAAAGCGCTCCAGCCGCGAGGCGTAGGCCGTTACCGTATGGGGAGACAGCCCCTCGACACGCGCGATATAAGCGATAAACGAGTCAACGGTATCGTAGAGGTCAAAGGCTATGACCGTTCGCCTCCAAACAAGTCGGAACGCGTGGCCAAGTAGGCATCGAGGGCTTCGAGCGCGCGGTCCGCATAAGCCTGGTAGCGATCGCGCTTACTGCGGCGCTTGCCGTCCTCGAGCGGCGGCACCAAGCCAAAGTTGACGTGCATGGGCTGATAGCCCACCGTTGCCGGATCGGTTGCATAGCCCACGAGCGCGCCCAGGGCGCCCACGCGCGGTAGCTCAACAGGCTCCGCCCCGATTGCCTCGGCATAGGTGTTGAGCGCAGCGAGCAGACCGGTCGCCACGGCCTCCATATAGCCTTCGGTGCCGGTGATCTGACCGGCAAGGCGCACGCTCGTACCGGGCACGGCAAAGGTGCCATCGAGCACATGCGGGGCATCGACAAAGGTGTTGCGGTGCATGACGCCAAAACGGAAGAATTCGGCATTCTCCAGACCGGGCACCATGTGGAAGACGCGCTTCTGCTCGCCAAAAGTCAGGTTGGTCTGGAAGCCCACCAGGTTATAGGCGGTCTTCTCCTTGTTCTCGGCGCGCAGCTGAATCGCCGCCCAAGGGCGACGTCCAGTACGAGGGTCGGTCAGGCCGACGGGCTTCATGGCGCCAAAGCGAATGGCATCCTTGCCGGTGCGGGCGACCTCCTCGGCAGGCTGACAGGCCTGGAACAGATCGCCGCCCTCAAAGTCCTTGAGTACCACGCGATCGGCGGTGGTGAGCGCCTCGATAAAGGCCTCGTACTCCTCCTTGTTGAGTGGAGCATTGAGATAGTCGCCGCTCCCCTGCTCCTCGTAACGCGACTGCGAGAACAGCACGTCCATATCGAGCGTGGAGGCATCGACAATCGGCGCGGCCGCGTCAAAGAAGGCCAGGGCGTCACCGCCGACGAGCTTCATGACCTCCTCACTCAGCGCGGGCGAGCATAGGGGGCCAGCGGCAATGACCACATGGCCTTCGGGAATCTGCGTGACCTCGCCGTGAACAATCTCGATATTGGGGCGGGAGGCAACCTCGGCCTCGACGAGCTCAGAAAACTTGATGCGGTCGACCGCCAGGGCGCCGCCGGCGGGAACGGCCGCGCGATGGGCACAATCGAGCAAGACCGAGCCCATACGCTCAAGCTCGGCCTTTAACAAGCCCGCCGCGGAGTCCGGACGGGTCGATTTAAACGAATTGGAGCAGACGAGCTCGGCCAGATGATCGGTATGGTGGGCCGGGGAGCTCACCTGGGGGCGCATCTCGCACAGCTTTACGGAAAAACCACGGTCTGCCAGCTGGATCGCGCATTCCGAACCCGCCAGACCGCCACCGATAACTGTCACCTGATCGAACTGCATCTGCAAACACCTTTCTAATTGACACGTTTTCCATTGTGACCGAAGGGCGTCTGGGCGTGAAGGGCAAACTTGGAGGGCGCATACCTTCCATCCATCATGCGCTCGATGAGGCCCTCGAGCTCGAGCGACCCCAGGAGCTTGAGCACGCCGACGGCATCGAGCGAGACGAGTGCCGCGATGTCGTCGACCTTGAGCGGCGAGGCGATGAGGGCATGCATCACGGCCTGCTGCGCGGGGTCCAGATCGGCGATACCGGGCGCATCGGGACGCGAATAGCGCAGGGTGCCGTAAATTCGCGAGATGGCCATCTCGATGGATTCCTCGTCGACAATGCAGCAGGCCCCGTTGGCGATGAGGTAGTTGGTCCCGCGCGACTCGGGTGACAAAATGGAGCCCGGTACCGCAAGCAGTTCGCGTCCCAGGTCCATGGCGGCCTCCGCCGTCGAAAACGTGCCCGAGGGCATGCCGGCCTCCGACACGAAAAGCGCCTGTGAAAGCGCGGCAATCACCCGGTTACGCCGCGGAAAGGCAAACTTGCGCGGCCCCATGCCCCAAGGCGAGATGGACACGACCGCGCCGCCCGTATCGATCGTGCGCGCGATGAGCCCCGCGCTCGAACGCGGGTAGACCACGTCGGCGCCCGTCCCCAGCACCACAACGTGTTTGCCGCCGGCGTTGACCGCAGCCCAACCCGAGGCCTGGTCACAACCGACCGCACCGCCCGAAACTACCGTCACTCCCGCCTCAACCGCCACCTTCGCCGCAAGCTCTGCCACGGCAAGACCATACGGCGAGGCCTTTCGTGCACCGATGATGGAGAGCGCGGGCGTCGAAAGCGCCTCGGGGTTGCCGCGCACATAGAGCGTCTGAGGTACATCAGAAAGCTCCAAAACGGTCTCGGGATACAACGCGTCACCTGGATGCAGCTCGAAGATCCCCTCAGCCATCATTGGTCCCTCCTTCCCTGGTACATCGCCGCCTCGAGCACGTGGTCCTGCGTCACCTGCTCGCTCTCGGCGACATCTGCGATCGTGCGCGCAATGCGAACAAGGCGCACGATGCCACGCCCTGTGAGATGCGTGCGCTTCGACAGGCCGAGCACACACTTCTCCGCCGCATCATCGAGCTCAAAGGTCGAAACGACGCCGTCAATGGACCGTGTCTCGTCATCCTCGGCCTCGGCATCCGCATCGTCCATGCGGGATTCGCGCCAAGCGCGAAAGGCGCGACCGCGCACAACGTAGTCACGTAACTCGGCCGACGACATGCCCTCCGCACCCTCGATAATCACTTGAGGGTCGGGACGGGTCACATCGATCATCATGTCGATACGGTCGGCCAAAGGACCGCGCAGTTTAGACCGATAGCGCTCGACCATCGCCGCCGAGCAGCGACACGGCACCTCGCGATCGCCCAAAAAGCCGCAGGGGCAGGGATTGCTCGCAGCCAGCAGCTGAAAGCGCGACGGGAAGGTAAAAGCCCCGTCGACGCGTACGATCCTCACGTAGCCGCGCTCGATGGGCTGACGCAGCGTCTGCAGCACGCCAGTGGGAAACTCGGCAAGCTCGTCCAAAAAGAGCACGCCGCCATGAGCAAGGCTGATCTCACCCGGGTGCACCGGGCGCCCGCCGCCGATAAGGCCTGCGGTCGAAATACTGTGGTGGGGACTGCGGAAGGGGCGGTGCCCCGCCAACAAGCCATCAATGTTCTCACCCAAAACCGAATGGATGCACAGTGCCTCCTGCTGATCCTCAACGGAAAGCTCGGGCAGGATGCCGGTCATACGGCGTGCGAGCATCGTCTTGCCCGATCCCGGAGGCCCGATCATGAGCAAGCCGAGTTCTCCTGCCGCCGCAAGCGCCATGCCGCGTTTAGCGACTTCCTGCCCCAGCACGTCGGCATAGTCGAGCTCAGGCTCAAAGGTCGCCTCGACGCCCTCGGAATCCAAGTAGTGCCGCGCGGCATCGCCCATACCATGAGCAAGCTGAGACAAATGATCGATGAATCCGCAATCCACGCCCGCGAGTGGCACATGCTGGTCTGACCTGCCGGCGATAAAGGACAGCCCCAAATCACGCGCCAATAACTGAAACGCCACCTCGCCCTTGACAGGAAGCACCGTACCGTCCAAGCCAAGCTCACCAGCGATAAGACAACGATCGAGGTTGTCGCGGGGAATCTGCCCATCGGCCGCCAATACCGCGATGGCGATGGGCAGATCAAAGCCGCTACCGGTCTTGCGGATATCGCCGGGCGCCAGATTGACCGTAATGCCCGAGCGCGGGATCTCGAACCCGGCGGAGCGCATCGCGCAGCGAATACGACCGCGCGACTCCATCACCTCCATACTCGGTATGCCGAGCATCTGGATGCCCGGAACGCCGCCGGCAAGCGAGACCTCGACCGTGACGGGAATCGCCTCGACGCCGCGGATGCAGGCCGCGTGAACGGCAAACGTCTCGAACGCCATCACGACACCTGCCAATCGAACGCGTTGTACTGGTGCTCGATCTCGGCGATATGCCCGCCGCGAATGGTAACGCCCACGGCATCGAAGCGAATCGCCTTGAGCGGATAATGCTCCATGAGATAGCAACTTGCGATGCGGCGGTAGCGACGTTGCTTTTGGGCGTCCACGGCCTCCTCGGGAAAGACCCGCGTGCTGCAATCCAGCGCAACGCGTCTGGTCTTGACCTCGGCCATCACCACGACGTCGTCGAGCTCATCGAGCAGCACCAGGTCGGCCTCGCCCTCGGTGCAACGATAACCCTGCTCCAGCAAGGTGTAGCCGCGCTCGTTAAAGTAGTCGATGGTGATCAGCTCGCCCAGCATGCCCAGCTCGCGAGGACTGAGTCCCTTGATAAACTCGGGCGTCATCGCCCCGCAGTCGAGCTTGCCGTTTTCCCAACACTCCTTGAGCTGCTGCGTCTTACTCTTTTTGCTTGCGGCACTCATGGGGTCTCCTTTCCCGCACACTGCATTGCCCCGATGATGAGAGCACCTTTCATGCGGGTAAGTACCGGAAGCAAACCAAAAGCTGACCAAATGCCGTCAAAAAACGGGCCGTACGCAGCAATGGTGTTGCATACGGCCCGCTACCAGCAGGTTTATAAAACCCCAGAGGTCCCTGTCTCCACAATTGACCTAGAAAAGGCGCTCAGTCTGCAGAAAGTTTCCGCAAAAGCTCACGCGGTGCAGCGGACAAAGTCCATGTTTGCGAATGGCCTCGATGTGCTCGGGGCTCGCATAGCCCTTCGACTCGGCCAGATGGTACTCGGGGTACTCGGCGTCGTACTCGACCATCATCTCGTCACGCGTGACCTTGGCCATGATGGACGCCGCGGCGATGCAGGCGATCTTGGCATCGCCCTTCACCACATCGCGCTCGTTGGGAACGGCGCCCAAGGGGTTACCGTCCATGAGGACGCAGTCGGGCTCGAGCCCCGTATCGGCCACGGCGCCCACAACGGCAGCGCGGATTGCGCGGGCCATGCCCATCTCATCGATATCCTTAGGCGCGATATGGCAAAAACCGATCGCCGTCGCCACCTCGGCAATCTTCACTGAGAGCAACTCGCGGCGCGCGGGCGTGAGCTTTTTGGAATCGTTGATACCCCAGACGCGCGGTTCCATGGGAAGGCAGACGGCGCATACCGTCAAAGGACCGGCCACCGATCCGCGACCCACCTCGTCGACACCAACGACCACCCCATCGCCGCCAAGCTCATGCATAAGCTCGTACATGTCATTGACGCGCTCGCGCTCGGCAAGCTCCTTGGCATGGCGCTTAAGAGCACGCTCGCAAGCCTTGATCACCTGCTGGCGCGGGTCCTCGCGATAATGCTCCACGAGGGCAGGAATCTCCTCAAACGTAGCGCTCGCCAACTCACCGGCAACCTGCGATGCCGAAACCGAGCTCGTCATGTTGGCCATACCAGGCCCTCCTTGCATGCAAATCAGATAAAAAGAAGGGCCACCCGAAGGTGACCCTTACGTCCAAACGAGTGGACAGACGCTGCGATCTTCTTAGCGCTTCTCGGGGATGCGAGCAGCCTTGCCCACCTTGTCGCGGAGGTAGTACAGCTTGGCGCGACGGACGCGACCATGACGAACGACCTCGAGCTTGGCGATCTTGGGGCTGTGAAGCGGGAAGGTACGCTCAACACCGACACCGAAGGACATCTTGCGGACGGTGAAGGTCTCGCGGGCACCGGCGCCGGCCATGCGGATGACGTCGCCCTGGAAGACCTGGATGCGCTCGCGGTCGCCTTCCTTAATGCGGTAGTGAACCTTGACGTTGTCGGCGACGCGAACCTGAGGAATGTCCTCGCGGATCTGCTGACGCTCGATTGCGCGGATGTAATCCATGTGCAATTCCTTACTCTTCTAGAGGTGCCGTACCACCTTGGCCGGCACGTAGTTGAACAAACGTATTCGAGTATACACGCGCGGGTTTCTGCTGCAAGAACAATTTTTTACGCAGACAAAAAGACAAAACCCGCACATGATAACCGCCCGTCTCACGAATGAGACGGGCGGCATGAAGGGGGCTACGCTAGGCGTCTAAACCCAAAACGTTAGGCGGAACGCTTGGCCTCGAGCTTGGCTTGAGCGGCAGCCAGGCGTGCGAGGGGCACGCGGTAGGGCGAGCAGGACACGTAGTCCACGTCGGCCACGTTAAACAGGCCCTTGATGGACTTGGGGTCGCCGCCGTGCTCGCCGCACACGCCAAAGTGCATGTCGGGGTTGGTGGCTCGGCCCTTCTCGACGGCCATGCGCACCAGCTCGAGCACCGCCGTATCGATGGTCTCGAAGGGATTGTCCTTCAAGATCTTCTTATGCATGTACAGCGGGATGAACTTAGCCTCGGCGTCGTCACGCGAGAAACCGAAGGTCGTCTGGGTGAGGTCGTTGGTGCCAAAGCAGAAGAAGTCTGCGTGATGGGCGATCTCGTCAGCGACCATGCAGGCGCGCGGCAGCTCGAGCATCGTGCCCACGGGAATATTGAGCTCGACGCCTTCTTCGACGGAAACCTCGGCGATCACGCGCTCGATAACCTCGCGGGTCTGAACATGCTCGGCCGTAATGGAAACGAGCGGGACCATAATCTCGGGGCGCGGGTCGACGCCCTCCTTGATGAGGCGGGCGGCAGCCGTGGCGACGGCGCGGACCTGCATGAGCGGCAGATCGCTAAAGACGACGGACAGGCGCACGCCGCGTAGGCCGAGCATGGGGTTCGACTCGACCATGCCGTCGATACGACGCAGGCGGGTGCGCAGGACGGCAAGCTCTTCCTCGCTGGCGCCAGCGGCTTCCTTCTTGGTGATGGCGACCTCGAGCTCGCGAGGATTATCCAGGAACTCATGAAGCGGCGGATCGAGCAGGCGGACGACCGCATCGCGACCGGACATGGTCTTGAACATCGCCAGAAAGTCCTCGGTCTGAACCTTGAGCAGGTCGGCCAGGGCCTGCTGCTTCACGGTCTCATCGTCAGACAGGATAAAGCTCTGGATGATGTTCTTACGGTCACCCAGGAACATGTGCTCGGTGCGGCATAGGCCGATGGCCTCGGCACCAAACTCGAGTGCGAGCGCGGCGTCCTCGGGGTTGTCGGCGTTGACGCGCACGTGGTTGGCGTGACCGTCGGTCTCGTCCAGACGGATCTCGTCGGCCCAGGACAGGATGGTGTCCAGATCGCCGGTGAGCTCGGCCGAAACCAGATCAACGGCGCCGTCGACGACGATACCCTGGGTGCCGTCGATGGAGATGACATCACCCTCGCGCAGCACGCGGTCGCTGCCCTCGATGCGCACGACCTTCTCGGCGGCATCGATGTGGAAGCGCTCGACGCCGCAGACGCAAGGCGTACCCATGCCGCGGGCGATAACGGCGGCATGACTCGTCTTGCCACCGTGGCTGGTCAGGATGCCCTCGGCGGCAACCATACCCTTCAGGTCGTCGGGGTTGGTCTCCCAACGAACCAGGATGACCTTGTGGCCCTCGTTGGCGCGCGCGACGGCGTCATCACTCGAGAACACAACCTCACCCACGGCGGCACCGGGGCTGGCGTTAAGACCGCTGGCCAGAGCCTCGTACTTCTTGGAGGCGTCAAACTGCGGGTGCAGGAGCTGGTCGAGTTGCGCGGGATCGATACGGTTCACAGCCTCCTCGCGGATGATCAGGCCCTCCTCGACCATTTCGATGGCGATGCGCAGAGCGGCGGTTGCGGTACGTTTGCCCACGCGGGTCTGGAGCATCCAGAGCTTGCCCTGCTCGATGGTGAACTCGATATCGCACATGTCGCGATAGTGATCCTCGAGCGTCAGGAACACGCGCTCGAGCTCCTCACCTGCGGACTCGAGGCCCGGGGTGGTCTTGAGGTCGGCGATGGGCTCGGTGTTGCGGATGCCGGCGACGACATCCTCGCCCTGGGCGTTGACCAGAAAGTCGCCGTAGAACTCCTTAGTGCCGTCGGCCGGGTTGCGCGTAAAGGCGACGCCGGTCGCGGAGGTCTCACCCTTGTTGCCAAAGGCCATGGCCTGAACGTTGACGGCAGTACCGAGCTCGTCGGAGATGCCGTGCTGTTTGCGGTAGATGCAGGCGCGCTCGTTCATCCAGCTGCCAAAGACGGCCTGGATGGCAAGACGCAGCTGAAGCTCAGGGTCGTGCGGGAAGACGGGCTTGCCATCGACAACCTCGAGCTCGGGGTACAGGGCGGCCTCGACGTTCTCGGAGAAGATCCCCTTGAAGGTCTCGACGAGCTCCTGCAGATCCTCGGCCGAAAGCTCGGAGTCGACGCGGACGCCAGCGACCAGGCGTGCCTGGGTCAGCGCGTTCTCGAACAGGTCGGCGTCAACGCCCATAACGACGTTGGAGAACATCTGAATAAAGCGGCGGTAGCTATCCCAAGCAAAACGCGGATTTTGCGTCTGGGCGATGAGCCCCTGAACGGAGTCGTCGTTGAGGCCTAAGTTGAGGACCGTGTCCATCATGCCGGGCATGGAGAACGGAGCGCCCGAACGAACCGACACGAGCAGCGGATCGGAGGCGTCGCCGAGCTTCTTGCCGCAGCGGGCCTCGAGGTCCGCCTCGGCAGCAACGATCTCATCGAGTGCGCCCTCGGGCCACACGTTGCCGGCACCGGAGTACTCGACGCAAGTCTGGCAGGTAATGGTAAAGCCACCGGGAACCGGCAGGCCGATGCGGCTCATCTCGGCAAGGTTTGCGCCCTTGCCGCCAAGCACGAAGTTCATGGACTTGTCGCCCTCAGTGACACAGGTGCCCTGGGCGTCGGTTCCAAAACGGTAAACCCTCTTGCAATCGCTCACGATACTTCCCCTTCCATGCACTTACGCGCACGACCGTGGTAACGAATCGACCCGCCAGATGCGGGGCGTGAGGGAACTATACGGCGGGTTTTGAGCGGGCTTAAGCAGAGGATGCGCGGTTTGGTAAACGTGCTAAAACTGGCGGTAAACGGTAGGTAAAGGTGGTTACCTTATGAAGATACCACTGCAATAAAAAGCAGGTCAAGTGCGATGTTTTTGCTAAATCGCTTTATCAAAATGCCACTACTATTAGGTACGGCGGGCGGCGCGGCGGGCGCGGGCTTCTTGGATTTCCTCCAAGTGGCTGATGATCTCGGCAGCGCTTTCCTCGATGGCCTTGCCGTCGGTACGCACCACAAAGCAGCCCAGGCGCTTCATGAGGGCACGGGCTTCCTCGAGCTCGCTGCGCACGCTCTCGGGCTCGGCATAGGAGCCGGCGACGGCGCGCGCGTAATCATCGCCTAAGCGGCTATCGCGAATCTCAGAAATAACGTCGACGGTTGAAACCAGGCCGAACAGGCGCATCGGGTCGACCTCGTAAATTGACTTCGGCGGCTCCATGCCATGGGCCAAAGGAACATTGGCAACCTTGTAGCCTTGATAGGCCAGATACATCGACAGCGGCGTCTTGGACGTACGGGATACGCCCAGCAGCACGATATCGGCAACCGACAGATCGTCGCAGCCGCGCCCATCATCGTGCTCAACGAAATACTCCATGGCCTCGATACGATGAAAATAGCGGTCATCGGTCTTGTGAATCACGCCCGCGACGCCCTTGGGCGGCACGCCAATGAGCGACGACAGCACGGCGAGCGTCGGGCCGATCAGGTCGACCGAGCGGATATGCAGCATACCCAGGTAATCGAGCACGCGGGCGCGAAGCGCCGGATCGACAATGGTATGGAACACGGCAATATCGCGATGGTCTGCATCGACACGCGGGCCCACAAACGATTTAACCTGCTCCACAGAGTTCACCTTGGGCAGGCGCAAGAGATGAAAAGCCCCTTCATCAAATTGCCCGGACGCCGCAAGCACCACCTCACAAGCGGTATCACCGAGCGAGTCGAAGATAACGATAACGGTGGGACGAGCGGTGACCGGGCAATCCATGCGGGGCTCCTTTTGCGCTTATGCGCAAGCTGGCTTACTTTTTGCGGGCAAGCTCACCGATGTTGGCAATGCCGGAGAAAACGGCCTCGAAGCGGTTGAGCAGCTTAAGGCGATTATCGCGGAGCTGCTCGTCCTTGTCCATGACCATAACCTCATCGAAGAAACGGTCGATGGGCGCGCGCAGGGCGGCGAGGGCAGCAAATGCGGCCGGGTAATCCTCGGCAGCGAGGGCAGCATCTACAGCGGTCTGAGCGGCCTCGGAGGCATCGGCAAGCGCGAGCTCGACCTCGCCCATCAGGCTGCGGTCGTACTCCACGCCCAGCTCGGGCTTGGAGATATGCGCGGCGCGAGCATAGGCGGTCGCAAGGTTGTCGAACGTCTCGGCGTCGTTCTTGCGGGCCTCGTCGAGGGCGGCGCAGCGGGCGAAGAAGACGGACGGGGCGATGATGTGCACCGCAGAGACGGCGGCAACGGTATCGGCCGGGATCTTTTCGTCGCGGGCCATGCTCACCAGGCGGCCATGGAAGAAGTCACGAATCTGCTGGGCGACCTCGGCGGCGTCGAACTCAATGCCCTGCTCGCTATAGAGCTCGAGCGCAAAGTCGATGAGCGATGTGGGATCGATCGGCAGGCGGTCGCGCAGGATGTTGATGATGCCGATAGCGGCACGACGCAGCGCGTAGGGGTCCGAAGAGCCGGTCGGGGGCTCGCCGATGGCAAAGATACCGGCGATGGTATCGAGCTTGTCGGCACAGGCCACGATGCAGCCAGCGGTGCCCTCGGGCAGCTCGTCACCGGCAAAGCGAGGACGATAGTGATCGCGAATAGCGTGGGCGACCTCGTCGTTCTCCCCCATCGCGGTCGCGTAATAACCGCCCATCACGCCCTGCTGGCTCGTGAACTCGACGACGGCGTTGGATACCAGGTCGGCCTTGCACAGGTGCGCGGCGCGAGCAGCGTCGGCGGCAAGGTGGGCACCAAGATGGGCCTCACGGGCAATAACGAGCGCGAGCTGCTCGATGCGCTCGGACTTGGCGAGCACGCTACCGAGCTTCTCCTGGAAGGCGACCTTGGCCAGACGCTCGCGGAACTCGTCGAGGGAGATCTTCAGGTCCTCCTCGTAGAAGAACTTGGCATCGTCCAGACGGGCACGCACAACGCGCTCGTTGCCGTCGATCACGCGCTCGGCGTTCTCGGGCTTGCTGTTGGAGACGACCACGAACTCACGCGTGAGCTTGCCCTCGCCGTCATAGATCGGGAAGTAGCGCTGGTTGGTGAGCATGGACTCGCAGATGATCTCGTGCGGGACCTTGAGGAACTCCTCATCGAAGGTACCGACGAGCACCGTCGGCCACTCGCAGAGGTTGATGACCTCCTCAAAGACCTTCTTGGGCGTATCGACATGGCAGCCGGGACGGGCAGCCTCGACCTCGGCGATACCGGCAAGGATGGCCTCGCGACGGCGCTCGGCAGAAAGCACGCCGGCGTTCTCGAGCACCTGCTCGTAGACGGCGGGGCTGGCGACCACATGGTCACCGGGGCCAAGCACGCGATGACCACGCGTGGTGTTGCCACTCGTCACGTCGGCAAACGACACGGGCACAACGTCCTCGCCCAGAAGGCAGCAGATCCAGCGGACCGGACGAACAAAGGTCGCATGCTCGTGACCCCAGCGCTGAGAGCGGTAGTTGGGCCACTGCAGGCCAGCGATAGTCTTCTCGCACAGGGCCGTCAGGATCGGGGTGGCCGGGGCGGAAGGGATGTTCTTCTCGGCAAAGACGTACTCACGGCCGTCGGTGTCCTCGCGACGGACCAGATCCTCGGCAGCCACACCGCACTTGCGGGCGAAGCCCTGGGCGGCCTTGGTGGCGTTACCGTCGGCATCGAAGGCGATGTTGGCCGCGGGGCCGCGCTTGACCTCGTGAACCTCGTCGGTCGCGGTGGCGACGTCGGCAACGAGCGCAGCCAGGCGGCGCGGGCTCGAGATCACGCGGACCTCGCCGTGGGCCAGACCGGCCTCGTCGAGACCCTTGGCGATCATGGTGCCAAGCTGCTTGACGGCATTGTTCAGCGGTGCGGAGGGCATTTCTTCCGTACCGATCTCAAACAGGAAATCCTTAGCGTCTGCCATGGCTTACGCCACCTCGCCTTCCTGATCGGCATTCTCGTTGACTCCGGCGACCTCGGCCATGTAGGCCTCGCAGCACGCCTTGGCGACGGCGCGGACGCGCAGGATGTAGTTGGCACGCTCGACCGCGGACAGGGCGCCGCGAGCATCGAGCAGGTTGAAAGCGTGGCTGCACTTCATGACGCAGTCATATGCCGGCAGCGGCAGCTTGCGCTCCAGGCAGGAATGGCACTCGGCCTCGTAGTCGTCAAACTTCTGACGCATCATCTCGACGTTAGCGACCTCAAAGTTATAGGCACTGAACTCGCGCTCGTTCTCGAGGAACACGTCGCCATAGGTCATGGGCGTGCCGTCGGGCAGGTAGCTCCACACCAGGTCGTAGACCGAGTTAACGCCCTGGGCGTACATGGCGATACGCTCCAGGCCGTAGGTGATCTCGACGGGCACGGGGTCGACCTCGATGCCGCCCACCTGCTGGAAGTACGTAAACTGCGTGACCTCCATGCCATTGAGCCAGACCTCCCAGCCAAGGCCCCAGGCGCCGAGCGTCGGGCTCTCCCAGTCGTCCTCGACAAAGCGGACGTCATGGTCGTTGGGGTCCAGACCGATAGCGGCAAGAGACCCCAGGTAGAGCTCCTGGGCGTTAACCGGAGAAGGCTTGATGAGCACCTGGAACTGATAGTAGTGCTGCATGCGGTTGGGGTTCTCGCCGTAGCGGCCGTCGGCGGGACGGCGGCAGGGCTGCGCATAGCAGGTGCGCCACTCGGCGGGACCGAGCGAGCGCAGCGTGGTCGCGGTATGGAAGGTACCGGCACCGACCTCGGAGTCATAGGGCTGCATAATGACGCAGCCCTGCTCGCCCCAGTACTGCTGGAGGCGCAGGATGATGTCTTGGAAGGAAAGCGATGAAGCGTTCATGCCTCTAATATCCCCTCGTCGAAACGATTACACGGTTAGGTACTGTACTATAGCGGTTTTTAGTCGATAGCGCCGATGCGGTTGAGCGGCCAGTAGCGCACAAGCGCCACAGCGATCAAATCAGAGCGATCGACGGGACCAAAGTAGCGTGAGTCGGCAGAGTTTTCGCGGTTGTCGCCCATCACCCACACGCACCCGTCGGGAACGGTGTAGGGATAGCTTACCTGAGCACCGGGCGCTTGGACCGAAAGTGGCCAGCTCATGCCCGTCGTATAGTCCTCGTCGAGCGCTTGGCCGTCAACGACCACCTTGCCATCCTGCAGGTCGACCGTCTGGCCGGCCGTGGCAATAACACGCTTGACAAGAACATCATGCTCGGAGGTGCCATCGGGGTTGTGAAACACCACGATATCGCCCTGCTTGACGGGCTGACCGAGCTCGAGGCTCACCTTTTGTGCCAGGATCTGGTCGCCAATCTCGATCGTGGACTCCATGGAGCCGGTGGGCACCACAAAGGGCTCGACCACAAACGAGCGAATCAAGAAGGTGGCGACCAATGCGATCGCGATGACCGCGATCCACTCAAAAGCGCCCCTCAACGCGGAATGCTGCGATGGAACCATTCTCACTCCTCGCTCTGCGAATACGAAGCGTCCAAAATCTCCTGCGCGTACGCACGCTCCTGGGGCGTAAGGCGCGCCGTCTCAATCAGATCGGGACGCCAGCGGCAGGTGCGCTCGATGGCGTTCTTGCGACGCCAGGCATCGACCTTGGCGTGATCGCCACTCACGAGCACCGGCGGCACGCCCTCGCCGTTGAACTCGGCGGGACGGGTGTACTGCGCGTACTCGAGCAGGCCTCCGTCCTCGGCGGTCGAGAACGACTCGTCCACATTGCTCATCTCGTCGCCCAGGGCGCCAGGAATCAGGCGTACGACGGCATCGGCAACGACCATAGCGGGAAGTTCGCCACCCGTAAGCACGTAGTCGCCAATCGACAGACGCTCATCGGCATACGCATACGCACGCTCGTCGACGCCCTCGTAGCGGCTGCACACAAACAGCAGGCGCTCACTTTTGAGCAGGCGCTCGGCCACATGTTGCGTAAAGGGCTCGCCACAGGGGGTGAAGAACACTACGGTGGGCTTGGGACCCTCGGAGCTGATGGCCTCGATGGCCTCGGCAATAGGCTCGACCTTCATGAGCATGCCCTGCCCGCCGCCGTACGGCTCGTCATCGACGGTACGATGACGGTCGTGCGTCCAGTCGCGCAGGTTATACGCCTTAAAATCAAAAAGGCCGGCCTTGCGGGCGCGGCCCAAAATCGACGTGGACATGATAGGCTCAAACATCTCGGGAAAGACCGAAAGGGTCTCAATCAGCATGTTGTCCTCCCTACTTGTCCATATCGATCAGGCCGTCCATCACGTGGACGGAAATTGTTCCTGTGTCGGGAAGATCGAGCACGACCTGCTCGATCACGGGAATCAGTACCTCGCCGTACCGATCACCCTCGACAACCCAAACATCGTTAGCGGGCGTCGACATGATCTCAACGATCGTGCCGAGCGAACCGAAGCGCTCGTCGACCACCTCGCGACCCATCAGGTCGGTATAGGCAGCGTCGAGCGAATCGAGCTCAAAGTCGTCACGATTTGCCAGCACGTAGCATCCCGTGATGCCCTCGGCGGCCGTCAAGTCGTCAATGCCCTCAAACGAGACCAGATCGCCATCGCCCGTATCTGTGACGGACACGACCGTGCAAAAGCGGTCGCGCTTGAGCGCCGGCGGCGTCAGGGCGACGCGCATACCAGGCTCTAATACAGAAGGAAGCCCCCGCAGCGGCTGCGCGAGGACCTCCCCCTTCCTTCCGTGCGGCTTGACCACACGGGCGATGTTTTTGTACTGGGACCTCAAGGTCCTAGCCCAGAACCTCTACCTCGACAGCAGTGTCGAGGCGAGCGGCCAGTGCACGGGCGAGCGTGCGAATGGCCTTGATGGTACGGCCACGACGGCCGATGACCTTAGCGACGTCATCCTCGGCGACCGAAACCTCAATCGTAGAGGCGTCGTCACCATCGATGACCTCAAGGCTCACGGAATCCGGGTCGTCGACGATCTGAACAACGAGATATTCGACGAGATCGGCGATGCGATCTGAGAGCATTGCCTCACCCTCGAGCTGTGCAGCGTCAACCTCAGGCACGATTTACTCCTCGGCGCCCTCAGCGGCCTCAGCGGCAGCCTTAGCGGCCTCGGCCTCTTTGGCGAGCTGCTTCTTGGACTTCTTGACGACGGTCTCGGTCTTCTCGCCCTCGTTGGCGGCCTTGACCAGAGCGGCGACGGCGTCGGTGAGCTGAGCGCCCTTGGACTGCCAGTCGGCGATCTTCTCGAGGTCGAGGTTGATGGTCTTGGGGGCGGTCATCGGGTTGTAGCGGCCAACCTCCTCGATGATACGACCGTCACGCGGGGCGCGGGAATCGGCGACGACGACACGGTAGTACGGACGCTTCTTAGCGCCGTGACGAGCAAGGCGAATCTTGACTGCCAAAGGAAACTCCTCCAACCAAGCAGCTTTAGGCTGCAACTACAAACAAACAGTTGAACATAATACGCCATCGACGCGGGCAGGTGAAGTCCGTGAGACCAACTTCTTCGGTGTAGTCGAGGGCAAATCCATATCTTAGACAAGAATTCGGGATTTGCAAGCACATACACGCACCCCACATGAGCTGCGCGGTATACTCATGACATGGAAAGACGCGAACATACATACGGTTATGAGGATGCCATGGGCGTCACGCCGCCTCAATGGACGGGTCCGGCGGTGGGCCTCATGGACCTCGATGCGTTTTTTGCGAGCGTGGAGATGCTCGACCATCCCGAATGGCGCGGAAAACCGCTCATCGTGGGCGGAGACGCCGATTCGCGTGGCGTCGTGTCCACGTGTTCATATGAGGCACGTCGCTTTGGCGTGCACTCTGCCATGCCCTCGGCCGAGGCGCGGCGCTTGTGCCCGCAAGCCATTTGGACGCACGGGCACTTTGATCGCTACCGCGAGGTGAGCGCGCAAGTCATGGCGATTCTCGCCGACGAGACCCCGCGTGTTGAGCGCGTGTCCATCGACGAAGCCTTTATCGATATCACACCGGGTCGCTTTGCGCCCGAAGACCCGCTGCTGGTTGCGCGGCGTATAAGCGACCGCGTGGCAACGCTGGGAGTAACGTGCTCCATTGGCGTGGGCTGCAACAAGACGGTCGCAAAGATCGCAAGCGAGCGGGATAAGCCGTTTGGACTGACCATCGTGCGCCCCGGAACCGAGCAGCGCTTTTTGGCCGCGCTGCCGGTATCTGCCATGAGCGGCATCGGACGCTCGGCCGAGGAACGGCTGCGCCGCATGCGCATCTACACGCTTGGCGAGCTGTCACGCGCACCGGAATCCACCTTGTCCTCTATTTTTGGTGTCAACGGCGAACGCATGCGCCAGCGTGCGCTGGGACTCGAAATCTCCGAAGTCACGAGTCTCGATGAAGAGCGCGAGGTCAAGTCGGTCAGCAATGAACGCACCTTTGCTAAAGATTTGACTGAGCGTGGGGATATTGAGGCGGCGATTGCGCTGTTGGGAGAGTCAGTGGGACGCCGTCTGCGCCGTCAGAGGCTGACGGGTGCCACGGTAACGCTCAAACTCAAGTATTCGTATGGCAGCGGGCGTACGGCACAGCGCCGGCTGCCTCATCCGACCGACGATGAGAACATCTTCGTGGCGGTTGCGCTCGAACTGCTCGACAACATCTGGCAGGAAGGCATGCATGTTCGCTTAGCGGGCATCGGCATGAGCGACTTCGACCACCAAGGCGGCATCCAGACCGACCTGTTCTGCGAGATCGATGACCGCGGAGCCCAATCCAGCGACCGCCGCGACCTCTCCGTCGCCATCGACGCCGTCCGAGACAAATTCGGCGACAGCGCCCTTTCCTTCGGCCGCCAATCCCGCTTCAACGATTAACCGCCTTTGGGCAAAAAGAAAGCCGGGCAGGTGCGGAAAACCGCAACTGCCCGGCGATATGCGTGAGGCTAGCTAAACCCCGTCTCAAATGAGCTACTAGAGGAGGTTGAGGGGGAGCTGGGGAGCGTCACCCCAGAGCTTTTCGAGACGGTAGAAGTCGCGCGCCTCGGGAGTGAAGACGTGGACGACAACCGAACCATAGTCCATGAGCATCCAGGTCTTCTGCTCGCGACCCTCGATGGAGAACGGGTGCTCGCCGCAAGCCTCGGCGACCTTCTCCTCGATCTCGTCGACGATAGAATCGACCTGGCGGTTGTTGGTACCGGTGGCAAGCACAAAGTAGTCGCATACGTCGGAAAGCTCGGTCAGGTCGAGCACCTGAACGTCCTCGCCCTTCTTGTCGTAGGCGGCCTGCGCGGCGGCGCGGGCGACATCCTCGGCGGCGACACCGCTCGCGGACAGCGAGGCGGCGGTGCGGTCGGACGTGGCGACGAAGCTCTTGTGCTCCACACCTTCAAGAATCTGCTCGTCGGTCATGGTCTCGTCGGCCATGGAATACCTCTTTCTAGACAGCCCGAGCTAGCGCAGCTGGGCGTAATGGTTGTAAATCGAAATAGCCGTGGGATAAAGATAGCGCCCGGACTGGATCACATAGACCAGACCCTGCGCAAAACAGGAGAAGAACAACTCATCGAGCGTCGACTCCCCCACCATCTTGCGCAACGCATGGGCATAGTCGCCGTGCCGGTTGGGCTCGATGGCATCGGCCACAAAGACCACCATATCGAGCGGCGTCATGTCGCAGGCACCCACGGTGTGACGGTCGACAGCCTGGAAAACGGCCAACGACAACTCAGGGAAAAGCTGCGGAAGCTCATAGGCGGCAACAGGGCCATGCAAAAGCGGCGTCGCGGCGGAAGGAGAGCCGGCAATCTTAATGCCGTAGTGCAGAGCGCGCGTGACCAGCTCGTCGTCGGAAAGCACCTTGTCCCAGTCATGGATCAGGCCGGCGGCAGCGGCATCAAAGCGGTCAACGCCGTAGACCTCGGCCAGATGAAGTGCGGTCTCAGCAACACCCAGCGAATGCACATAGCGCTTGCGCTTATCCTTCATGCGAACATCGAGCAGCTCTTGAATGCGCTTGAGCAGCGCGCGCTCATCGCCCTCAAACTGATCCTCTACCGACAACGTAGACCCCCATCACTCAAAATCTTCTTGGCCCAAATCGGCATATAGCCTGCGTTTGCGAATGTAGCCAAGCACGGACTCGCTCGTAAGATAGCGCACGCTCATGCCGCGGGCAACTCGCTTACGAATGTTCGTCGAGCTGATCGCCAGCGCCGGAATCTGAATATAGCGCACGTCGAACGGCAGCCCCGACTCTTTGATTCGGGCACGCGCCGTATCGATATCAAAGCCCGGTCGCGTCGCCGCAATAAAGGTAGCAAGCTCAGCGATTCGTTCGGCATCATGCCAGGTCACAATATCGATAATCGCATCGGCGCCCGTAATAAAGTAGAGCTTTACCTGCGGCGGGTAAAAGTCGCGAAGGGCATGAAGCGTATCGGCCGTATAGGTTACGCCCGGACGGTCGATCTCGAACCGGCTCGCCAAAAAGGCCGGGTTCGCGGCGGTGGCGAGGACCGTCATGGCATAACGGTCCTCGGCAGGCGTAACCGGCTTGTCAAGCTTAAAGGCAGGAGAACCCGCCGGCATAAAGAGCACAGCGTCCAAGTCGAGCGACTCGCGCGCCTGCTCGGCGGTCACCAGGTGCCCGTAATGGATGGGATCAAAGGTGCCACCCATAATGCCGAGCCTAAACTCCCGCCCGTCCTCTAGAGGAAGCTCGGGCAGACCGATTCCACCGCGCAGCGACATGGCTTACTCGCCCTCCGAGGTCTCGGCATCGCCCGCGGCATCCGCCGCATCGACAACCTCGACGCCCTCATCCGCAGCATCGGCCACGTCAATGGCTTCAACGGCAACGTCCTCGCCAGCATCCTCGAGCTCCTCGTACTCCGAGAAGTCCTCGGCGCCCTCAAAGTCAAAGGCGCGCTGGCAAATACGGACCTCGTCGCCCGCACGGCAGCCGGCCTTCTCGAGCGCATCGTCAACACCCATACGCGCAAACTTATGCTGCAGGTAAATGACGGCTTCTTCGTTTTCCCAGTCGGTCTGGATGACCATGCGCTCGATGGCACGACCGACCACGCGGAAGGCACCGGGCTCTTCCTGGACAATGCGGAAACGCTTCTCACGCTGCAGGCGGCGGCGCTCCCACTCATCGTCGCGCAGAACGACCGGCTCATCGGAGACAGCCAACTCGGCGCGCAGCTTAGCCACCTGCTCGCCCACGGCAAGCATCAGCGTGTTGAGGCCGGCGCCCGTCACAGCAGACACGGCAAAGAACATATGTCCATCGTCGAGCGCAGCGCGTTTGAGGTCGGCAATCTTGTCAGCCGTGCCCGGTGCATCGCACTTGTTAGCGACGACGATCTGCGGACGCTCCGAAAGCTCGGCGCCATACTGCTCGAGCTCGCGGTTGATGATGCGATAGTCCTCGACCGGATCGCGATCCTCAAAACCACCCGTCATATCGACGACGTGCATGATGAGTGCCGTGCGCTCGATGTGGCGCAGGAACTGATGGCCCAGGCCCTTGCCCTCGCTCGCACCCTCGATGAGGCCGGGGACGTCGGCAACGACATAGGAGTACTCGCCGGCACGCACCATGCCCAGATTGGGCACGAGCGTGGTAAACGGGTAGTCGGCAATCTTAGGACGGGCGGCGCTCATGCGCGCGATGAGCGATGACTTACCCACCGAGGGGAAGCCCACGAGCGCGGCATCGGCCATAAGCTTCATCTCGAGCTCAATCCAGTGCTCCTCGGCCGGTTCGCCCAGCTGAGCAAACGCGGGCGCGCGGCGCACCGACGTCACAAAGTGCGTGTTGCCCAGGCCACCGGCACCGCCGGGCGCCACGACGACGCGCTCGCCATCGTGCACCAGATCGGCAATCTCGAACATCGGGGTCTGCGTCTCGGGGTCGAGCTCGCGCACCACGGTACCCATAGGGACCTTGAGAATCAGGTCCTCGCCGCTCTTACCGTTACGGCGGGCACCCTGCCCGTGCGTGCCGCGCTCGGCGCGGAAGTGATGCTTAAAGCGGTAATCGATCAGCGAAGACAGCTGAGCATCGGCCTGGATAACGACATTGCCGCCACGACCGCCGTCGCCGCCATCGGGGCCGCCCTTGGGGACAAATGCCTCGCGCCTAAACGACATGCATCCGGCTCCGCCGTCGCCGCCGCACACGTTAATGCGGCTGATATCGGTGAACTGTGACAACAGAATCGCCTCCTACAAAAAGAGGGAGACCCTTGAATCCTAAAACTCAAGTGCCTCCCACATATGTGCTCTATGAAGGGTGAATTACGCGTTCGCGAGCGGGCGTACGCTGACCCTGTGCTTGATACCCTTGTGGAACTCAACGGTACCGTCGACCAGCGCGAACAGCGTGTCGTCCTTACCACGGCCAACGTTCTCACCCGGGTGGATGTGCGTGCCGTGCTGACGGACGAGAATCGTGCCCGTGGTTACCGTCTGGCCGGCATAGCGCTTCGTGCCAAGGCGCTGACCGCGGGAGTCACGGCCATTACGGGAGGAACCGAGTCCTTTTTTGTGTGCCATTGTGTATACCCTGTCTCTTATACACATCTCCGAGCCCACGAGACCCTAAGACATCT
>UQIP01000010.1:0-63967 GCA_900541005.1 uncultured Collinsella sp.
TGGCCGACGAATCGGCGCACCGCATCACCGAGGTGCTGGCCGCCGAGCCCACGATCGCCGATCCCGCCGAGCCCGTGCTCGAGGTCGCCGATGGCTCCATCGACTTTGACCACGTGAGCTTTAAGTATTCCGCGCATGCGAAGCGCCAGGCGCTCGACGATATCGACCTGCACATTAAGAGCGGCGAGACCATCGGCATCATCGGCGGCACCGGCTCGGCCAAGTCCACGCTCGTAAACCTCATCGCCCGCCTGTACGACGCCACCGAGGGTACCGTGCGCGTGGGCGGCGTGGATGTACGCGACTACGACTTGGACGCCCTGCGCCACCAGGTGGCCATGGTGCTGCAGAAAAACGTGCTGTTTAGCGGCACGATTGCCGAGAACCTGCGTTGGGGCGACCCGAACGCCACCGACGAAGAGGTCCGCGAGGCCGCGCATCTGGCCTGCGCCGACGAGTTTGTCGACGGCTTCCCCAAGGGCTATGACACCTGGATCGAACAGGGCGGCTCCAATGTTTCCGGCGGTCAGAAGCAGCGCCTGTGCATTGCGCGTGCCCTGCTGCGTCGCCCCAAGATCTTGATCCTGGACGACTCCACGAGCGCCGTCGACACCAAGACCGACGCCAAGATTCGCGCAGGGCTGGCAAGCTATCTGCCCAACACGACCAAGCTCATCATCGCCCAGCGCATTAGCTCCGTGCAGGACGCAGACCGCATCATCGTCATGGAGGGCGGCCGCATCGCGCAGATCGGTAACCACGACGAGCTGCTCAAGACGAGCGAGATCTACCGCGAGACCTTTACCTCGCAGAACAAGATGTCTGCCGAGGGCGAAGAGGCCGTCGAGGCCGACACCGAGGCATCCGTAACGCAAGCTCAGACCCAGGAAGGAGGCGAGGCACATGAGTAAGGCAACGACCGCCGAGCGCGCGCTCAACCGCAAGGGCGGCACCATATCGCGCCTCATCAAGACGCTCTTTGGCTTTTACCCCGTGCTTTTGCCCCTCGTCGTCGCCGGCGTGGTGCTCTGCGCCATCATCAACTCCATCGGCGCGACCTTCCTTCAGAGCGCCCTGCAGATTATTAGCGAATCGTGGCAGTCGGGCGATTGGGGAGCCGCGCAGCCCAAGATCGCACAGCTCGTGACCACCCTCGCCTGCATCTACGGCATCGGCATCCTGTCCTCGCTCTTCTGGAACCGCGCCATGGCCATCGTCACGCAGGGCTCGCTGGAGAAGCTGCGCGAGAAGATGTTCAACCGCATGCAGGACCTGCCGATCCGCTACTTCGACACGCACCAGCGCGGCGACATCATGAGCCACTACACCAACGACATCGACACGCTGCGCCAGATGATCAGCCAGTCGCTGCCCAACCTGCTCATGACGACCATCGTCATCGTCACGGTGTTCTTTATCATGCTGTACTACAGCGTTTGGATGTGTCTGGTCATTGTGGCAGGCGTCGCCTTTATGACCTTTATGACCAAGCTGCTCGGCTCCAACTCCGCGCGCTTCTTTATTGCGCAGCAGACCGAGCTCGGCGTTGTCGAGGGCCATATCGAGGAAGTCATGAACGGCCAGAAGGTCGTCAAGGCATTCTGCCACGAGTCTGCCGCCGAGGCCGATTTTGACGAGCGCAACGAAAAGCTCTTCGAGGTCTCGCAGAAGGCCAACATGTACGCCAACATCCTCATGCCCATCCTTATGAACCTGGGCAACCTGCTCTACGTGCTGGTCGCACTGGCAGGCGGCATTTTCCTGGCGCTGGGCGTGCCCAACCTGAGCATCTCGGGCATGGCGCTGTCCATCGCCGTCGTGGTGCCGTTCCTCAACATGACCAAGCAATTCTGCGGACAGATCGGTCAGATCTCGCAGCAGATCAACGCCGTGGTCATGGGCCTCGCCGGCGCCGACCGTATCTTTGAGCTCATCGACGAGAAGCCCGAGACCGACGAAGGCTACGTGACGCTCGTCAACGCGCAGGTGAACCCCGATACCTGGCAGCTCGAGGAGGCCGATCACCACACCGGCATGTGGGCGTGGAAACATCCGCACCGCGCAACCGGCGAGATCGAGTACGTGCCGCTGCGCGGCGACCTGGTCATGGACAACGTCGACTTTGGCTACACGCCCGACCACGAAGTGCTGCACGGCGTGTCCGTGTTTGCCAAGCCGGGCCAGAAGGTCGCGTTTGTCGGCGCCACCGGTGCCGGTAAGACGACCATCACCAACCTCATCAACCGCTTCTATGACATCGCCGACGGCAAGATTCGCTACGACGGCATCAACGTCAACAAGATCCGCAAGGCCGATCTGCGCCGCTCGCTGGGCGTGGTGCTGCAGGACGTGAACCTGTTCACCGGCACCGTGATGGATAACATCCGCTACGGCAACCTGGATGCGACCGACGAGGAGTGCATCGCGGCGGCCAAGCTCGCGGGCGCCGACGACTTTATCACCCGCCTGCCCGACGGCTACGACACGATGCTCACCGGCAACGGCGCACAGCTGTCGCAGGGCCAGCGCCAGCTGATCTCGATCGCACGCGCCGCCGTCGCCGATCCGCCGGCGATGATTCTGGACGAGGCCACGTCGAGCATTGACACCCGCACCGAGGCCATCGTGCAGGCGGGCATGGACAAGCTCATGGAGGGCCGCACGACGTTTGTCATCGCGCACCGCCTGTCCACCGTGCGCAACTCCGACGCAATCATCTGTCTGGACCACGGCCGCATCATCGAGCGCGGCAACCACGACGAGCTGATCGCCAAGCGCGGATACTACTATCAGCTCTATACCGGAGCGTTTGAGCTGGAGTAGATCTGGCAACCCGGAACTACGCCGCAACGCATAAGCCCCCGCAGTTCAATGAGCTGTGGGGGCTTTTTTCATGCCAGCCGGAAACCATATCCCACTTTTCGGGCCCAGAATGGGATGCCGTTTCCCGCTGGACCCCCTCCGGAAAACGGCATCCCATTTCAAGGGAGTAAACCGGGATGTAGTTTCCCCTAACGGCACCTTTGGGAAGCCGCATCCCACTCTAGACGCACAAAACGGGATGAGCTTTCCCATGGTGATCCAAGACCAGAAGCATGTCCGATAGCGCAGCCAGGTCAAGAACAACAAGGCAAGCGTCACGCCAATTTGGACGAGCGTCTGCTGCAGTTTGAGGCTGCTGGCCCATATGGTAGAGTTAACCACCCATGAATTTCAGCACACTGCGTGCTACCTGCTCTTTTGTCATTTAGGGGAGTGAACTTGTGAATACTTCTGTCGCCAAGAAGGCCAGCCAGGCGGTGCGCCTGCTCATGATGGTGCTCACGGCAGTTCTCATCTTCTTCTTCATCAATGTTATGCTGCTCGTCTCCGATATCCAGGGCACGGCGCGTGTGGTCAACTACGCCGGCCTGGTGCGCGGTACCACGCAGCGAATCGTTAAGCTCGAGGACGCGGGCCAGCCTCAAGATGACCTGCTCAAAGCCGTGGATTCATACATCAACGGTTTGCGTTACGGAAGTGACGACCTCAACCTCGTCCGTCTCGATGACGACGAGTATCAGGCAAAGATGACCGAGCTTGCAAATTATTTTGATGAGCTTTGCGCCGAGATCATCCGCGTGCGCGAAGTCGGCTATGAGAACACCGACATCATCCCTATGAGCGAGGAGTTCTTTGGCATTTGCGACGATGCTACGCGACTCGCAGAGGACTACTCTCAGGAGAAGGCGTCGGCGCTCAACTATCTCGAGGGCTTGGTGATCATCGACATCATGGGCTTGGTGGCGACCTTTGCGGTCGAACTTGTTCGCGCGGTGCGAACTGCCGCGCTCAATCGCGAACTGCAGAGCAAAGTCTATCTCGACGAAGCCACGGGACTGCCCAACAAGAACAAGTGCGAGGAGGTCTTGGGGCAGGAGCAGCCTGTCTCCGCGGAGGCGCCCGTTGCGATGTGCGTCTTCGACCTTAACAATCTGCATACGGTCAATATCAACTTCGGCCACGAGAAAGGCGACGAATACATCCGTTCTTTTGCCCAGCAGCTGGGGCGTGTGGCGTCCGAGACGTGCTTTGTGGGTCGCGACGGCGGCGATGAGTTTATCGCGGTGCTGCGGGATACCGATCGAGCTGCCGTGGAGTCCTGTCTCGCTCGGGTTCGTGCGAACGTGAACGAGTATTCCGAGGCTCACCCCGACATGCCCATCAGCTATGCGGTGGGCTATGCGCTTTCCAGTGATTTTGACGAGCCGCCTACCATGCGCGAACTCTTTTCCCAGGCCGACAAAAACATGTACATCGACAAGAACCGCGTAAAGGCAGCCGAGGCAGCCGGGCTGCCACGCGAGGAACGCTAAACCCGTAGCAAAGGGTAGCTAATTTGGGACGGGGCTCTTTTGGCTACTTGAGAAGCTGGGCCATGGCGTTGACGAATTTTTGGACTTGGAGGGTGGGCTCGAGCGGGTAGTGCAGAAAGACCGGCACCTCGCGGCCGCACAGGAACGGTACGCCCACAAAGGCCGGGTGCACCCCCGACCATGCGCCGCAGGTGAGCACCGCGTCGCCCTTTTCCTCCGCCTCGTTAAAGAGCGCAAAGTCGAAGCTATCCACATCGATCACGTCCACGCCGCCGTCGGCCAACAGGTCGATGCGCAGGCTGTCCATGGCATCGTTGCCGTGACGCAGCACGCGCAGACGCATGCCCTCCAAGTCGGCAACCGTGATGCGATTCTTGCGCGCCAACGTACTCGTGCGCGGCAGGTCGATATAAAACGGCACGTTAACGATGCGGAGCTTTTGGCAGGCGTCGCCCCAGCGTGGGGTAGAAAAACTCGACTGCACCACATCGACCTCGCGGCCCAAGCTGCGCATGACGGTCTCGCGCTCGTCGTAGAGGTCGCTTACCGGCACAATCTCAAATCGCAGCGACGGCTCCAGATCGTGGATGCCCGTCCACATCGAAAGCGTTTGGCGCCCCGGGCACATCATCGACACACCCAGGCGCACGGCACCGCCATCGCCCGCCGCGCGTCGGGCGCGGCGCAGCGCGTCCTCGGACTGCCGCATGATCGAGCGCGCGTCATCCACCAGCAGAGCGCCCGCCGGCGTCACCTTAACACCCGAATGCGAGCGCTCGAACAACGTGATACCAAATTCGGCCTCAAATCCCGACACCTGTTTGACGAGCGCCGGGGTCGACACGCGCAATTTTGCCGCCGCACGCGAGAAGCTTCCCAGCTCCGCGGCGGCCGATATGGCCTCAAGTCGTCGATCGTACACGTCAATCTCCCGTTTTCGCGCCCGTGGCCACATGGTGCCATAGGGGGTTGTTTTCGCAGGTCACGCGCTCAATTGAGAATAAACTGCATCGCACAGTGTAAACCTACGATTAACGCCATTCTAACAAATATGCAATTCACCTGCGCAAATGCAAAGCATACGATAACCAGCAAAAACCACGTGGGTCGGTTAACGGGAGCGACCCACCGGGAGGCACAAGAAGGGAAGTTCCTATGAGCAACTGGCTTAAGCTCGAGGGCGATGTCTGCGCCGTGACTGGCGCGCTCGGCGGTATGGGCGTCGAGATTTGCCGCGAGTTCGCCCGCAACGGCGCCAACGTCGTCCTGCTCGATCTGGACGAGGAAAAGGTCAAGGCCGCTGCCGCCGACCTCGCCGCCGAGTTTGGCATCCACGCCGAGGGCTACAAGATGAACGCTACCGACGAGGCCGAGGTTCAGGCCGCCGTCGACGCCACGATCCGCGACTTCGGCCGCATCGACGTTCTCGTCAACACCGCCGGCATCCTGCGCTTCGCCGCCATGGAAGACCTGCCGCTGAGCGACTGGGAGCAGGTGCTCAACGTCAACCTCACCGGTTACTTCATCACCTCGCAGCGCTTTGGTCGCGAGATGATCAAGGCCGGCCAGGGCCGCCTGGTGCACATCTCGACCGTTGCCAGCCACTCCCCCGAGACGTTCTCGGGCGTGTACAGCTCCACCAAGGCGGGCGTCAACATGATGTCCAAGATGCTGGCTGCCGAGTGGGGCCCCTACGGCGTCCGCTCCAACTGCGTCGAGCCTTGCTTCGTTAAGACCCCGATGTCGGCCAACTTCTACGCCGACCCCGAGGTCGAAAAGAGCCGCAGCCGTCTGATCGCCACGCGCCGCATCGGCGAGGTCAGCGATATCGCCAACGCCGTCATGTTCCTGGCGTCCAAGCGCTCGGACTTTACCACCGGCGACGCCATCAAAGTCGACGGTGGCTTCTCCAATATGATGGGCGACCTCACCGCCAAGCCCGGCGGCCGTCGCGCCTATGCCGACAACTACCTCAAGAACAAGGGTGTCGAGCTTTGGTCCGATGAGTCCGGCGTCGCCAAGCCGACTGACCAGTAAACCAACCTAATAGGGAGGCCCGCGGATACGCCCGCTCCTCCCCCGTATCGATCAGAAAGAGTCCAATGGCTTCCACCAACTCCAACAAGGGTCGCGCCGTCGTGCTTTCCGCCGCGTGCGTCACCATGTTCTTCATCAGCTCAATCGCGCTGTACTCCGTCGTGAGCAAGAACCTGCTCGCCGTCTACCCCGAGTGGTCCAGCGCCCTTACCTGGGCGTTCCCGGTCTTTCAGACCATCATGGCCGTGACGGGCATCTTCGCCGGCCGCATCTCCGATAAGATCGGCCCGCGCAACGTCGTGATCGCCGCCGCTGTGTGCTACGGCCTGGGCTGGTTTATGTCCGGCACCGTCACCGAGCCGTGGCAGTTCTACCTGTGGTTCTCGCTCGTCGCCGCCATCGGCAACGGCCTGGGCTACAACCCGGCACTCACCACCGGTCAAAAGTGGTTCATCGACAAAAAGGGCCTTGCCTCCGGCATCACCCTGGCCGCTTCGACCGCCGGCCCCGCCGTGCTCTCCCCGGTGCTCGCCTCGTTGCTCATCCCGAGCCTGGGCATCTTTGGCGCCCTCAAGGCACTCGGCGTCATCTTCTTTGTGACGATCGCCGCCTCCGCCCTGTTCCTGAAGGCCCCTGAGGCCGGTTGGCTGCCCGAGGGCTTCGAGGCCCCCAAGGGCGGCGCGCATGCCGGCACCTTCGGCGACCTCACCCCGGGCGAGATGGTCAAGACCCCGCGCTTCTGGGTCCTCATCGTCACCTTCGCCTTTGCCGCCACCGCGGGCACCCTGCTCGTGGGCAAGGTTGCCTCCATCGCCGCCGTCCAGCTCTTCGCCGACCCCACGAGCGCCGCGGCCGTCGCCCTCGGCGGTGTGGTGGTCTCCGTCAACACCTGCGCCAACCTGGTTGGCCGTCTGTCCTTTGGCCAGATCATCGACAAGCTCGGCGCCTATAAGTCGCTGCTCATCAGCCTTGTCGTCACCATCGTCGCACTCGTCATCATGTCGATGAGCTTTACGCAGGCCATGTTCTTTGTTGCGCTCGCCCTGCTCGGCTTTAGCTTTGGCGCCCTGCTCGTCATCTACCCGCCGCTCACCGGTGGCGCCTTTGGCACCAGCAACATCGGTGTCAACTACGGCATCATGTTTTTGGGCTATGCCGCTTCCACCTGGATCAGCCAGCCCATCACCGCCGTGCTGTATCACGCCGAGGCCGGCAGCGCCGCCTACCAGCAGTCCTTCTACGGCGCCATCGTGATCGCCGCCATCGCCGTCGTGCTCACCGTCTACATGATGGTCTCCGACAGCAAGAAGAAGTCTGCCTAGTTTTACCGATGCGACAAAGGGACGGCCCCTTTGTCGCATTCCACCGGTCACCAGTATTAAGGAGTCGAAATGTCTGAGCTCAACCCCGTCCGCATTGCCGTTATCGGCGCCGGCGCCATGGGCCGCAACCACATCCGCTTTGTCACCGAGGAGCCCGAGGCCGAGCTCGTCGCCATCGCCGACGCCTTTGAGGGCGCCCGCGCCACGGCCGAGGCCGCCGGCGTGCCGTTTTACACCGATCCCGCTCAGATGATGGACGAGGTCAAGCCCGAGGCCGTCATCATCGCCACCCCCAACGACCTGCACCTGGGCGTTGCCCGCGAGGCTGTGAAGCGCAATATCGTGCCGTTGATCGAAAAGCCGATCTCCAACGATCTCGAGGATGCCCAGGCCTTCGCCGCCGAGGCCGAGACCGCCAGCGTGCCCGTGCTCGTGGGTCAGCACCGTCGTCACAACCCCTTCGTCAACAAGGCCAAGGAGATCATCGAGTCTGGCGAGCTGGGCAAGCTCACCGTGTCGAGCTTCCACTACATGATCTATAAGAACGACGAGTACTTCGATGTCGAGTGGCGCCGCAAGAAGGGTGCCGGCCCGATCCTGGTCAACCTGGTGCACGACGTCGACCTGCTCCGCTACCTGCTGGGCGAGCCCGTTGCCGTCCAGGGTATGCAGTCCAGCGCCGCCCGCGGTTTTGAGACCGAGGACTCCGCCGTGGTCAACGTCCGTTTTGCCGATGGCGCGCTCGCAAGCATGACCATCTCCGACGCCACCGCCAGCCCCTGGAACTGGGAGGCCACCGCTCGCGAGGATCCGCAGTACCGCCCCTTCGACGCCGACGCCTACTTTATCGGCGGCACTAAGGGCGCCCTGTCGCTGCCCCGCCTGCACCAGTTCTCCTACGACGGCGCCTCTAACTGGCACAAGCCGCTGCAGATGGAGATCCCGGCCGTGGACCCGGCGCTGCCGCACAAGATGCAGCTCAAGCACTTTGTGAAGGTCGTCCGCCGCGAGGTCGAGCCCGTCGTGACCCCCGCCGATAACGTCAAGACGCTCACGCTGCTTAACGCTATCAAGGAGGCCGCCGAGACCGGCCAGCTCGTCGAGCTGTAACGCTTTAGGGCGGGCCGCGGCAGAAACCCCATGCCGAACCCTTCGGTCCGCCACCAACAAGCCCCTCTTCTTTGCCCCGCGAGCAGCCTCCTGCCCGCGGGGCTTTTTGCTACCTTGCCGACGATTTTTCTGGGGCGGGGGCCATTTTGCGCCTCAGCTTGGTTCGTTTGCCACGAAATGGGCCTATCTACTACGTTTAACTGATCATCCTTAGCCATGCCGAATTTCGAGAAATAAAAACCGCAGGTAGACTGGTTGCGTATTTTCGGAAAACCGGGGGATGGTCGACCCATACGGGTTAAACGTAGTAGATAGGCCGTTTTCGTGGCGCGGCCCCAAAACAGTCTTTTGGGACGGATGGTATCCTTGGTAGCCCTGTGCTGCAAACGCACCTTAAACGCAAGGAGTCCCATGGATCTTATCGCCCAGCTTGCCCGCGAGCTCAACCTTAAGGCCGCCAACATCGAGGCGGCCGTCAAGCTCATCGACGAGGGCAACACCATCCCCTTTATCTCGCGCTACCGCAAGGAAGCCACGGGCGGCATGGACGACGTCGCCCTGCGCGCACTCGACGAGCGCCTGTCCTACCTGCGCAATCTTGAACAGCGCAAAGAGGACGTCATTCTGCTCATCGACGCCCAGGGCAAACTTACGCCCGAGCTCGAACAGCAAATTCGCGAGGCCACGCAGCTCCAGCGTGTCGAGGACCTCTACAAGCCCTACCGCAAAAAGCGCATGACCCGCGCACAGAAGGCCCGCGAGGCAGGCCTGGAGCCGCTTGCCAACATGATCATCATGCAGGCCTCGGCCAAGGGCAGCGCGCTCGACACCGCCGCGGCCTACGTCAACGAGGAAGCCGGCTTCGACACGCCCGAGAAGGCGCTCGCCGGCGCGGCGGACATCGTGGCCGAGACGGTGGCCGAAGACCCCGAGAACGTCGCCGACCTGCGCGCCTTTACGCAAAACACCGCCGACATCGTCGTCGAGGCCACCGACCCCGCCGAAAAGACTCCCTACGAGCCCTACTACAACTATGACGAGCCGCTGCGCCGTATACCCAACCACCGTGTGTTGGCTATCGACCGCGGTGAGCGCGAGGGCAAGCTCCGCGTGCGCGTGAACGTCGACGGCGCTGCCGCCACGGCATGCCTCGGCAGCCGTTGGCCCCGACGCCAGGGCGTCTTCGCGCCCGTCTTTGACGCCGCCATCGCCGACGGTTACAAGCGCCTCATGGCCCCCTCGCTGGAGCGCGAGGCCCGCGCCAAGCTCACCGTTCGCGCCCAGACCGAGGCCATCAACGTCTTTGCCAAGAATCTCGAGGGCTTGCTCTCGGCGCGCCCCGTGCGCGGCGCCCGCGTGCTCGCGCTCGATCCGGGCTACCGCACCGGCTGCAAGGTCGCCGTCATGGACGAGACCGGCAAGCTGCTCGACCACGGCGTGGTCTACCCCACCAAGCCGCGCCACGACGTCGCCGGCACCAAGCGCGAGCTCGCCCGCCTCGTCAAGAAGGACGGCGTCAACACCATCGTCATCGGCAACGGCACCGCCAGCCGCGAGACCGAGGAAGTCGTCTCGGAGTTCATTGCCGAGCAGGCGCCCAGCCTTCGCTACACCATCGTTAACGAAGCCGGCGCGTCGGTGTACTCGGCTTCCGAACTCGCCAGCCAGGAGTATCCCGACTTGGACGTCACCGTGCGTGGCGCCATGAGCCTGGGCCGCCGCCTGCAAGACCCGCTGGCAGAGCTCGTCAAGATCCCGCCCCAGTCCATCGGCGTTGGCCAGTACCAGCACGACCTTGACCAGGCCGAGCTTTCGCGCACGTTGGGCCATGTGGTGGAGGACGTCGTCAACCGCGTGGGCGTCGACGTCAACACCGCAAGCGCGAGCCTGCTGGGATATGTATCGGGCATCACGCCGAGCGTGGCCAAAAACATCGTGGCCTACCGCGAGGAAAACGGCGCCTTTACCGATCGCCGCCAGCTCAAGAAGGTCCCCAAGCTGGGACCCAAGGCATACCTCAACGCCGCGGGTTTCCTGCGCATCAGCGGCGGCAAGAACCCGCTCGACGCGACAAGCGTCCACCCCGAGAGCTACGAGGTGGCCGCGGCCGTCCTGGAGCGCGCCGGCGTTAAAGCAAGCGAGCTCAGCCGCGGCGGCGTGCCCGACATCGAGCGCCGCCTAGGCAGCATCTCGGCGCTGGCAAGCGACCTGGACTGCGGCACCCTCACGCTCATCGACATTGTCAACGAGCTCAAGAAGCCCGGTCGCGACCCGCGCGACGACGCGCCCGAGGTGGTCTTTAGCCGCTCAGCGCTTTCCATCGACGACCTGGAACCCGGCATGGAGCTCAAGGGCACGGTGCGCAACGTTGTGGACTTTGGCGCCTTCGTCGACGTGGGCGTGCACCAGGACGGCCTCGTGCACATCTCCAAACTGGCTAACCGCTTCGTCAAGCACCCGAGCGACGTGGTGCGCGTCGGTGACACGGTCAAGGTGTGGATTGAAAAGGTCGATCGCGACCGCAAGAAGATCTCCCTCACCATGGTGCAGGGGAAGTAAACCGCCAAAGCAAGGGTACCCCCTGCAGCGACGTGCAAAATCGCGAGTATTCTGCAAATTCCGCCGTTCCGAACGCCCCACAGAGACAATAACGTCAAAAACAGCCCCCGTTTTAGCGACATTAGAGCCAGAACGGGGGCTGTTCCGTGCTTCACCCAACTGGTAAAAGCCTTTACCTTGCTGAATACTCTTGATTTTGCACGGCGCAGGCAGGGGTACCTTTGCCCACGGCAGGATATGGAAGCCTATCGCCAACCTACTGGCAAGCTCGTGTCGGCAGCCCCGGCCTTTCCTTTGCCTAGCGCGACCCTCGCGAAGCGCGTGAGCGATAGGGAAAGGAAAGGCCGGGGCGAGCAGCCCGCGGCGTAGCCAGTGTTCGCGTTACGGCAGAATATGAAAGCCGAGCGAGGCGATATCCTTGGCAAAGCCGCGGACGGTGTCGAGCGAGACCTCGTACGGGTCGCGACCGATGTTCTTGCGCTTGGCCAGGATGCTGTTGGGCACTGTAATGATCTGGCAACCGCAGGCTTCTGCCTGGTAAATGTTAATGAGCTCGCGCGTGGACGCCCACAGGACCTCACAGTTGGGCTTGGCGGCGGCCTTCTTGACCGACTCCGTCATAAACGGAATGGGGTCGACGCCGGTATCGGCGATACGGCCGGCAAAGAGCGAGATGATGGACGGCGTCTCGGTGTCAACGGCCTCGACCATCTCGTCAACCTGCTTAGGCGTAAAGATGGTGGTGACGTTGACCTTGATGCCGTCGGCCGAAAGCTTGCGCACCAGCTCGGCGGTGGACTCGCCCTTGGTGGTCACGCACGGAATCTTGACGTAGACGTTCTCGGCCCAGGTAGCGATCTCGCGGGCCTCGACCTCCATGGTCTCGACGTCGTCGGCAAAAACCTCAAACGAGACGGACACATCGGTGATGTGGGCCAGGACCTCCTTGGCAAACGCGCGGTAATCCGTCACGCCGCCCTTCTTCATAAGGGACGGGTTGGTCGTGAAACCCTGAACGTTGCCGTTCTCGTACATGTCGAGCATGCCTTCGAGGTTTGCACCGTCAGCGAACACCTTGATTGCCATCTGCCTGATTCCTTTCGTTAGCATACGGCCGATAAACTGCTAAACACTTTACCTACGTTTATCAAGGCGTGAACTGCGGTTTTTTATCTTCTCGGCGAACGGTATAAACACCTCAGTGTTTGGATTGATAAATCGATTGAGCATGCAAAAGCAAAGAGTCGCAGTTTGAGCAAACGTCAGAACGCGGGATTCATTAGATGAGGCCGAAATGCTGCATCGCTGTGACGGTGCCGTCGTGTGCGACATCGTCGGTCACGTAGTCGGCGACCGCCTTGACCTCAGGCATGGCGTTGCCCATGGCGACAGCCGTCTCGACCGCAGCGAGCATGCCCAGGTCGTTACCCGAATCGCCGAAGCCAAAGGTGCGTGCGTTGCCGGTGCGACCCAGGTATTCCAGCGCTCGCGCCACGCCTACGCCCTTGTCGATGCCCTTGGGGCTCAGCTCGCGATTCTGACCACCGGTGTTGCACAGCTCAAACTCGCGATCGATAAAGCCATCATCGTTGGCCACGCGAGCCAGGTCGCTCGCGACGATGCCTACCTTGCCCACGCGCAAACGGCCGTCGACGCGCATTTCCTCGGTGCTGTGCACCACAGAAGTGCCGATCAGAGACGACTGCTCAACACCCGCGGGTTCCAGGGCAAAAGTAGCCACGTTGGTCTCGAAAAAGGCTTCAATCCCTGCCGCGGCCATACGGCGTGCAAGCCCCTCAACAATGCCTTCGTCAAAGCAGTCCTCATACACCACGCGGCCCTCGACCTCGAGCGTGGCGCCCGCCATGGCAACGACGCCCGCGGGGTCGAGCGCACGCAAGCTATCGGCGATGAGCCACAGGGGGCGACCCGTGCAGATAAACGCCTTGTGTCCCGCGTCGCGCAGACGATGAAACGCCTCGACGACCGCCTGCGAGGGGCGAACCGCCGAAAAGTCCTTGTCGGTCATGTTGTCGGGATCGAACGACGTCAGCGTGCCGTCCACGTCAAAAAAAAGCACAGCGGGTTCGGGACACGCATCAATCATATGGGTTCCTTTCGAGGATAAGGGCAAACGAAGCATCCATCATATAATGGAGCGACGCAACCAGAGAGGTCACCCATGGAATTTTACGCAAGCTGCCCCGAAGGCTTTGAGTCCGCACTCGCCGATGAGCTTAAACGCCTCGGGCTTTCGCATGTTCGCCGGCTGAAGGGCCGCGCCACGTTTGAGGGCGAGCTCGAAGAAGGCTACCGCGCCTGTCTGTGGTCGCGCCTAGCGAGCCGCGTGTTTGCGGTGCTCGGGCGCTTTGAGGCGCAGGATGCCGATGAGCTGTACGATAGCGTTTACGACATCGCCTGGGAGAACATCGTCCGCCCCGGCGCCACCATTGCCATCACCGCCCGCGGCGTGACCGAGCAGCTGCGCAACACGCGCTTCTCGGCCCTGCGCGCCAAGGACGCGCTGTGCGACCGTCTGGCCGAGACCACGGGCCGTCGCGCCGATGTCGACGCTGCCGATCCCGACGTTCACCTGTTGCTTTCGCTGCGCCAGCGCCGCGCGAGCATCAGCCTGGACCTTTCGGGCGACCCGCTGTTCAAGCGCCTGCCGCCCGCGGCGACCCGTGCCGGCGAGGGTGCGCACGTGTTGCGCCCCGACTACGCCGCCCTGGTGCTGGCGCAGGTCGGCTGGACCGCACTGTGCGAGCGCGAGTTGACGGCCGACGATTACGAGAATGAAGCCCTTCCCACGCTAATCGATGCCTCGTGCGCCGGCGGCGGCCTGTTGTTGGAAGCCGTGAACATTCTGACCGACCGCGCCCCGGGCGCCGCACGCGAGCGCTGGGGCTTTGAGGGCTGGCAGCTGCACGACGCCGCTCTGTGGGAGCAGCTGCTTGCCGAGGCGCGCGAGCGCGAGGCGGCAGCGCGCGAGCGCCAGGCGCGCATCGTGGCCGTAGACATCGACCCCGCCGCCCGCAAGACCGCCGAGCGCATGGTCAAGTGTGCCGGCTACAAGCGCTTTGTCGATTTTTGCGCCGCCAAGTCCGGCACCGTGCTGGACCATGCGGGCGCTGTCGCCGGCGCCGCCGTGGTCGCAGACACCACTGAAACCCCGCTTTCGCTCATGCACGACGCCATGACGCTCATCGGCGAGCTGCGCCGTGCGCCCGAGCTCGCTTCGGCACCGGTCGCCGCGCTCACCCGCGATGGCCTTATGGCCCGCGCGCTCCATGCCGAGCCCGCGCGCTCCATCGCCGTCATGCCCAATAACGAGAAGGCGGCTATTGAGGTTTGGCCCTCGCTCGACCACGCCGCCGCAGCGTTTGAGGCTGCGGCCAGCGCGGATGCCGAGGCCGAGGTTGCGGATGCCAACGAAGCCAACGACGAAGCCGCCGCTTCCTCCATGCCCGAACCTACCGCCACACTCGACTTGGGCGACGGCAAGCCGCTGCCCGTGCTCATCCCGGAGTCCGAGCAGTTCGCCAACCGCCTGCGCAAGAACGCCCGTCTGCGTCGCAAGTGGGCAAAGCGCGAGGGCGTGAGCTGCTACCGCGTCTACGATGCCGACTTACCCGACTACTCCGCCGCCATCGACCTGTACGAGGGCTGCCCGCAGACGCCGGGCCGCTGGCTCGTCATTGCCGAATACGCCGCGCCCAAGACCATCGACCCCGCGCTGGCCCAGGCCCGCATGCTCGACATCTTGGCCATCGCGCCGCGCATCCTTGATGTTCCGGCCGAGCATGTGCACGCCAAGGCCCGCATGCGTTCGCGCGGCGGCTCGCAGTACGGCAAACAGGGCGCCGGCAAGGGTGGCTCGGGCGAGCGCGCCAACATCGCGCGCCGTCGTCTGCCGCTCATCGAAGAGGGCGGCCTTACCTTTGCCGTCAACTTTGACGACTATTTGGATGTGGGCATCTTCTTGGATCATCGCGTCACCCGCAACCTGGTGCGCGAGCACGCCAAACAGGCGCGCCGCTTCCTCAACCTGTTCGCCTACACCGGCACCGCCACCTGCTATGCGGCCGACGGCGGCGTCGAGGAAACCGTGACAGTCGACCTTTCCAACACCTACCTGGACTGGGCCGAGCGCAATATGCGCCAGAACGGCTTTGTTGGTCCGCAGCATCATTTTGTGCGCGACGACGTGCTCGCCTGGATTCGCGACCAGCGCCAGACGCGCAACCGCTGGGACCTGATCTTTGTCGACCCGCCCACGTTCTCGAACTCGTCAAAGATGGGCCGCCGTACCTGGGATGTCCAGCGCGACCATGTTGAGCTTTTGGCCGGCGTGTCGCGCCTGCTCGCACAGGGCGGACATGCCATCTTTAGCTGCAACCTGCGCGGCTTCCGCCCCGAAACGCGCAAGCTCGCGCGTGCGGGCGTGGTGCTACAGGACATTACGGCGCAGACCATCCCCGAGGATTTCGCGCGCAACCAGAAGGTGCATCATTGCTATATCGTGCGCCGCCTGCCCATCGAGGACGCCATGGCCGAGGTCGGCTTTAGCGCCGAGGAAATTGCCGAGCGAACCGAGGAGCTGCGCAACCCCGAGGCCCGCAAGCCCCGTGCAGCAGCGCCCGCGCACGCGCAGGCCGGCAACGGCAAGTCCAACTTTGCCAGCAAACCCTCCCCTGCCGGCAAGTCCAAAAAGAAGAAGTTCTACGCCAGCAAGCCCAAGGATAAATAGACAACGTTGCGGTGGAATACGGACTGTTTTGCCTGGAATTAGGTAAATTTAGACCGTATTTCACCGCAACTCATATTGGGATGGCGGATGCCGACCTATCCCTGGACGACCAATCGGTAACCAATACCCACGTGCGTCTGGATATAGCGCGGATGCGCGGGGTCGGACTCAATCTTCTTGCGCAGCGTGCCCATAAAGACGCGCAGGCTCGCCAGGTCGCTCTTGGTTGCCGTGCCCCAAATCTCGTGCAGGATAAACTGGTGCGTCAGTACCTTGTCGGCGTTGTGCGCCAGCAGGCACAGGAGCTTATACTCGATCGGCGTCAGATGCAGTTCCTCGCCATCCATCGTGGCGATGCCGGCATCAAAATCGATATGCAGCTCACCGGTATCGAACGAGCCCTCGGAGGCAACGCCGCCCGTTTGCGCATACGAAAGGCGCCTGAGCGTCGTGCGAATGCGCGCGAGCAGCTCCTCGACCGAAAACGGCTTGGTCAGATAGTCGTCGGCACCGGCATCGAGCGCGCGGATTTTGTCCGCATCCTCGCTGCGCGCCGAGACCACGATAATCGGCATGCCCGACCATGCGCGCACCGACTCCACCACCTTGACGCCGTCCATATCGGGCAGGCCCAGATCGAGCAGCACAATGCTCGGCGTCTGCGACGAGGCGGCGGCGATAGCGGCATGGGCGGTCTCCACAGCCATATGGCGCAAGCCGTGCGCCTCGAGCGCGGCAACGATAAGATTGCGGACGGCAGGGTCGTCCTCAACGACCAAGATGAGCGGTTTTACGGCAGAGTTCGGCACAGCGCTACTCCTTATCAAACGAAACGTCGGCGGCAGGAAGCTCAATCGTAAAGACCGAGCCGTGCGGGTCCGCCGCGGCAACCTCTATGCTACCGCCATGCGCCAGCGCAATGGAGCGGCAGAGCGAAAGACCCAGGCCCACGCTGCGGTGACTGTCAGCCAGACCGTGGTTGGCGGTATAGAACGACTCGAAGATCCGCTCGCGGTCCTCGGGTGCGATGCCCGGACCATCATCGGCCACCGAGCACGCCACGCGTCCATCGTCGACGCTAATCGAAATCATGATATGCGAGCCCGCGGGCGTATAGGTGATGGCGTTGTTCACCAGATTGACCACCAGCTGCACCATCAGGCGCGCATCGACGTTGACGAGCGCCGGCTCATCGCACGCCACCACCTTAAGGTCGTGCTCGCGCACGGCAGGGTTCACGTGGCGCAGCGCCTCCTCGACGATATCGTCCATGAGCTCGAGCGTAGTCGACAGGCGCATACCGCCACCCTCGAGCTTGGTGATGGCGAGCAGATTCTCGACGGTGGCGTTGAGCCACAGCGCATCCGAGCGAATGGATAGAAGCAGACCGCGGCGCGTCTGGGCATCGAGCACCGCGGTGCCGGTCGAGCCCTGATCGAGCAGCACGTCGGCATTACCCGAAATACTGGTAAGCGGCGTGCGCAGATCATGCGAGATGGAGCGCAGCAGGTTGGCGCGCAGCTGTTCGTTTTTGGCGAGCACCGCCGCTTCCTCGCGGGCCTCCATGGCGCGGGCGCGGTCGAGCGCCAGCTCGCCTTCGCTCACGATGGCATCGGCAAGTGTCCGCTCCTCATGCGTCAGCACGTCGGGCTCGGCAACGATAGCCAGCACGCCCACCACCGAGGCGGGGTCGCCCGAGCGGACGAAGCCGTCGCCCGTGCGAACCGTCAGGTAGATGCCATAAAACGCCGAGCCGCCATAGGTTGCATCGAGCGGCGTTCCCACATAGGCGGACGCCGAGAGCCGCGGCGGCATCTGCGGCGCCAGTTCATGCACCGGCGCGGCATCGCCCACGGCCGTGTATGTCGCACGCGGCAGCAGGTCATCGCCCTCGGCGTCGGCGCTGTACCACACGACCGGACAGCCCGAAAGACGCGCCAGCTGCGTTGCCATGGCATGGACAATCTGCTGCTGATCGGCGCACCGCTGCAGCATGCGGTTGGTCTCGAGCACCATATGCGTGCGGCGGTCGCTGGCGGCAGCCTGTGCCAAGGCGCGGCGCAGGGCCAACGCAATCGAGCTCGACACAAGCGAGACCACGAACATGATGAAGAACATGCCGGGATAGACGCGGTCGATAAGCGACAGCGAGTAGCGCGGGTCGACAAACAAGAAGTTGTAGAGTGCCACGGCGGCAGCCGAGCTCAGCAAGCAATACAGGCGACTGCAGGTAAAGAATGCGCACAGCTGAACGGCGAACACATAGACAATCATGATGCTCGGCGCGAGACCCGGATGGTCGAGCAGCGCGCCCACAATCGTCGCCGTGACCAGCAGCCCCACCGACACGCAGGCGTCATACAGAGGAGTGCGGCGCGTCAGCGTTGTGCGCCGCCACCAAAAGCTATCGGCAATATCGCCGTCCGTACGGACGTCCATCAGCGCCCCGCCCCTCTCTCAAAAACAAAAACCACCACAAAGGGACAGGCACCTTTGTGGTGGTTTCCCTTGTGGTGGTTCCAAGTGTAAAGCCTTCTACGACCGGCGGTCGCTAGACAAACAGCACGTGCGCGAGCAGCGCGCAAACGCACGCCGCGACAAGCAGCGTCACCACGATCGAGATCACGCGGTCGGCCATGTCCATGTTGGCACGATTCGTAAAGAACCGATCTTCGGCGGCGTCGACGCGCGCCTCACGCACCAGCTCGGCCGCAAGATCGCGACCGTCAAGCACCTTTGCATCCATGGTTTCCTCCCAGGACTCAATCCCCGTCAATACAAGCCCGCCCGTTCGCAGACAAACCTCGAGCGTCGACTACGGCCGCTCGTTGGGAGCCAGGCGCTGCATCTTGTTCACGGCCTTGAACTTGGTGAACAGCGGCACGTACTCAAAGCTCACGTTGGAGTTCTCCAGGCCGTACCAGCGTGCAGGCGTGCCGGCGGCGCGACGAATGATGTACTTGAGCGTGATGGCCGTACGCTCGCTCGGCTCCACATCGCTTTCGGGCGCCAGAAGCTTACGGATCAGGACGAACTTGAACGTACCGATGTTGCCCGGATCCTTGTAGACCGAGTAGTCATGCGTCTGCGCCGGCAGCTCGCCGGTGGCAGCCAGGTCCTGAACAACCTGACGCAGGTAGGCATTGACGCGCTGGTTGATCTTGTAGCCCAGGTACAGATGCACGCGGAACACGTAGTCGGTGCCGAACGTCTCGACCGAATAGGCAAAGGTATGCGGCTCGTCCATGGTCTCGACATTCACGAACCACCAGGCGCGAGCGCGCTTGGGATGCTTGTCCAAGATCGAGTAGACGATATCACGGTCGATGTAGTCGGTATGGGTGTCCTTGGTCAGGTACACGATGTTGTCGCTCAGGCGCTCGTAGCGGTCGTCGTCGCGCAGGCGCTTGAGCTGCGGCAGGTAACTGCGCAGCGGCAGCAGCGTGAACTGGCGCTGCTCAACAGCCGTACCGTTGTACCAGCACACCATGATGCCCATGATGAGCGCGGCCATGAGGATGGTGAAATAGCCGCCGTGGAAGAACTTGGTGAGCGAGCTCACGAAGAAGAAGCCCTCGAGCAAAAGGAAGAAGGCCGCGAAGATCCACGGAGCAACCTTGAGCTTGCGCTCCTCGTGCAGGTAGAAGAAGAGCAGCAGCGTGGTGCACATCATAGTCAGCGTAATGGCAAGGCCGTAGGCGGCTTCCATATGCGCCGAGTTCTGGAACAGCAGCACCACGATGACGCAGCCGACAAGCATGACGTTGTTGACCATGGGGATGTAGAGCTGGCCCTTGGTCTCGGCAGGATAGAAGACCTGCATGTGCGGCATGAGGTCCAGACGGCTGGCCTCGGACACCAGCGAAAACGCGCCGGTAATGAGCGCCTGCGAGGCAATGATGGCCGCGACGGTGGAAAGGCCGACGGCAAACGGACGCAGGCCCGGGGCGAGCATCTGGTAGAACGGGTTGAGGTCGGCAATGCCCATGAGCTCGGGGTTGGCAGCGTTGTTCATAAGCCAAGCGCCCTGGCCCATATAGGAAAGCAGCAGGCAGCACTTAACGAACGGCCAGGTAGCGTAGATGTTGCCGCGGCCGACGTGGCCCATGTCGGAGTAGAGCGCCTCGGCACCGGTGGTGGCGAGGAAGCAGCTGCCCAGAATCATGATGCCCGCATGGTTGTTGGGGCTCAACAAAAAGGCGATGCCGCGGAGCGGGTTGAGGCACAGCAGCACGGCGGGGTGCTGTAAGACAAAGAACAGACCCGTGCCGCCCAGGAACAAAAACCACAGCGTCATGATGGGGCCAAAGGCGTGACCGATCTTGGCCGTACCGATGCGCTGTACCAAGAAGAGCACGATGATGATGGCGAGCGTAATGGCGACGACGCGGCCCTGGTCATCGCCCAGCACGGCATGGACCGCCGGGATGGTGCGCAGGCCCTCGATGGCCGTGGTAACGGTAACGGCCGGCGTCAGGATGCCGTCGGCGAGCAGCGCGGCGCCACCCAGCATGGCGGGGATGATAAGCCACTTGCCGCAGCGCTTGACCAGGCTGTACAGGGCAAAGATGCCGCCCTCACCATGGTTATCGGCGCGCAGCGAGATGAGCACATACTTGATGGTGGTCAGCAGCGTGACCGTCCACACGACAAGGGAGAGCGCACCGAGCACGAACTCCTCCGTGACGCTTCCGATGCCGCCGTTGCCGGCAACGAGCGCCTTGGTTACATACATGGGGCTGGTGCCGATATCGCCGTACACCACGCCCAGCGTGACGAGCATCGCCGAGATGCTCACAGGAATCGCAGCGTGCGAGGCTGCCTCCTTGGCCTTTTGTTCCATAAGCCGGTTTCCTCCCAAATTTAACGTTCGAGGGGATTATAGGTAATCGGCCCATGTTTTAATGCACTGTTTTCCCAGCTAGATAAAGATTTATACAGTCTTTAGGCCACCGCGGCGATATGGAATGTGACAAAGGGACTATCCCCTTGTCACATTCGTCATTTTCCGAGCCAGTTTTTGAACCACCACTCCATGGAGCGGCTCATCTCGGCCATAAAGGGACTGGTGTGTTTGCGGGTATAGATGTCCACGACGCGCTCCCCCACCTCGCGGGCATGCGGACGGAACATCGCGTCCATCTCGGCCACCTGCGCGTCCATAGTCGCAGCATCGGCACGGCAGTAGCGCTCCTCGTGCACCAGGTTCACCACGGGATGTGCAATGGCTGGGCGCTCCTTACGGGGCGTGCCGATGATGAGCATCGATAGCGGCATGGTATAGGGCGGCAGATCAAGCAGCTCGGCAACTTCCTCGGCATTCTCGACGATATCACCGATATAGCAGCTCCCCAGCCCCAGGGCCTCGGCGGCAACCACGGCGTTTTGCGCGGCGATCACGGCGTCCTGGGCCGCGATGGCAAAGTCGCCCAAACCCGGCGCGCGGCGGGGCGCCTTGCCCGTGCGCTCTACAAACTCGGGCTCAAAGCAGCCCACGTGCTCAAACAGATCGGTCCACTTGGCATAATCGACCACAAATATTAGTGCCCAGGGCGCCTTGGCGATCATGGGCTGGTGGTCGCACAGGTCGGCCAGACGGTCCAGCGTAGCCTGCTCGCGAATGCTCACGACGGAATACATCATCATGGCGCCCGCTGACGGCGCGCGACTCGCCGCATGCAAAATCGCCGCACGCTGCTCGTCGGTCACCGCTACGGGACGGTCGTTGTCATCGCGCGCAAAAGCGCGCGTGGAGGAACGGTGCTCCAACGTGTCCAGCACCGCATTGCCCGTAGTCTCGACCGGATAGCCGCACGTATCCACAGCCTTGGTGCAAACCTGCTCGCTCATCGCCTCATCCTCGCTAATTCTTTAAGAAGCCTTTACGTTTCCGTGTAATTCCCGTCCATTATCGCGCACGTCGCCACTACATTGCGCCACACTGTCACACCCGCGCGTTATTATGGCTGGTTGTTGTGCGCAGCCCTCAAATGCAGCGCATATTTAGGTAACAATCGGGTAAACCCCCGCTTTCGTAGGTTTTAGTTTGTGAGGAGTCTCAGCATGTTCGCTGCCGCCATCTCGCTCGTCGGTCTTGCGGCGACCGTCTACCTTGTCTTGCGCGAGGCCAAGGCCATTCGCGCTCAGTCGGGCACCGTTGCCAAAAGCGCTCTTGGGTGGAGCGTCGCCTTCGGTCTGTTCCAGCTCTTTTTGACCATTTGGGGCGCCGTGGGCCTCGTCGCCCAAAACGAGCCGCTCGCCTTTGTGATGCTCATCCTGACCAACGCCATCCTCACCGGCTGCGCTTGGGCTAGCATCGCCCGCGACCGCATCGCCCCGCGCGTCTTTGCGTTCGCCGGGCCCGACGCCCCCGCCCCCACCGGCAAGCTCGCCCGCCTGCGCGGCGCCTTTGTGGGCAAACCGCTCGTCGCCGCCGTCCTGTGCCTGCTGCTCGCCGGCGTCTTTGCGCTGCTGGGCATGGAGGTCTCGTCCAACCACGACTTTACCTGGGTCTACCCCCTGTGCATCCTGCTCGAGTGGGCCATCATCACCACGCTCATGGTCGGCCTGTTCTTCCTGTTCCAGCGCCACGGTGCAGCTCCCGCGGTCCTGGCCTTTGCCCTCTTTGTCCTGGGCATTGCCGAGTTCTTCGTCATCACGTTTAAATCCATGCCCATCCAGCCGGGCGACCTTTCGGCCATCTCCACCGCCGCTGCGGTCGCCGGCACCGGCTACACCTTCTCGATCTCGCTGTTCTGCGTGCTGTCCATGGGCTTTACCGCCATCGCCATGCTGCTATGCGAGTACGCCGGCCTGGTGGCACCGCACCGTCAGAAGGGCGCCGCCAACGCCAAGCGCATGCTGCTCACCAACCTGCTCGTCGCCGTGCTGTGCCTGGGCGGCGTGACCGCGCACGTCACGCTTATCGACTACTACAACACCCTCGGCATCACCGTCTACACCTGGCGCCCGCTCGAGAGCTACTGGCGCGAGGGCTACCTGCCTGCCTTTATTAGTGCGGCGCAGTCCATCAAGCCGCCCAAACCCGCCGACTACTCCGTCGACGATGCCAAGGCCACGCTCAAAAAGTACGCCAAGGCCTACGACAAGTCCGACGCGGCCAAGAGCGACGAGCGCGCCGCCGCAAAGGAGCAGTTCGACAGCGAGAAGCCCACGGTCATCGCCATCATGAACGAGACCTTCTCGGATCTGTCGATCTACCAGAACATGCGCGCCGGCTACGAGGGCCCGCAGTACTTTAAGAGCCTGTCCAACTGCCTCAGCCGCGGCAAGCTCTACGTGAGCGCCTACGGCGGCGGCACCGCCAATACCGAGTTTGAGTTTATGACCGGCAACTCCATGGCCAACCTGGGCTCGGGTGTGTACCCCTACACCATCTACAACATGGAAACGACCGGGAATCTGGCAGAGCAGTTCAAGTCGCTCGGATATTCCACCACGGCCATGCACCCCAACCACGCGACCAACTGGAACCGCGAGAACGTCTACAAGGACTTTGGCTTTGACCAGTTCCTGTCTATCAATGACTTCCAGGGAGCCGACACCCTGCGCGGCATGGTGACCGACCAGGCTACCTACGACAAGATTCTTGAGCTGCTCGACCAGAACGCCGATCCGCAGTTTATCTTCGACGTGACCATGCAGAACCACTCGGGCTACGACACGGGCCTGCTGCCGGTCGACAAGCAGATGCACCTGAACATCGACACGACCGACCTGGACGCCAAAACCGTCGAGGACGGCACGCTCTCCGATGTCGACGAGTACGTCTCGTGCATCGAGCAGTCCGACCAGGCGCTTCGCTACTTCCTCAACGCCCTGAGCAAACTCGATCGCAAGGTGGTCGTGGTGTTCTGGGGCGACCACCAGCCGTTCTTCCCGTCCAAGTTCAACGACAAGTGGTTTACCGGCGAAGACGATGCCATGCATCAGGAGCGCCTGTGGCAGACCGACTACATCATCTGGGCCAACTACGACGTTGCCGGCTGCGACCAGACGAGTGAGACCGACGACTTGTCCACCAACTACCTGTCCACGCAGCTGATGCAGCTGATCGGCGCCCCGCTTTCCGACTACCAGAAGGCGCACATGACGCTGCGCGAGTCGCTGCCCGCCATCAACTCGGTGGGCTACGAGGACGCCAGCCTGCGCTGGGCGCTCTCCTCCAACGTCACCGGTGAGGACGCTGCTGCCGCAGCCGCCACCAAGGCGCGCGAGGATTACGCCAAGATGCAATACTACGAGATGTTCCGCGACGGCAAGAACGTGTACACCGAGCACTTCCAGACCGAGGCCAACGAAACCGACCCCAACCTGGCGCCAGGCACGACCAAGATCAAATAGCGACTAGCTACGAGTTCATAACTGAAACGTCTGTCCGGGCGGAGGCATATAAGGTTCCCTGCTCAGACAGTCCTGCGCAAGACGGAGGCCACATTAAGTGGCCTCCTTTGCGTGCGGAACTCGCGATGAACCTTATATGCCTCCGCCTGGACAGACGCCCTGATGTTGGGGCGTGGCTTGTCTTGGGTGTATCGCCGAACATATATAAGTGAAGGCCACGTTATGTGGCCTTCTTTGTTTGCGGAAAGTGTGTCCCGGAATTCTTGTCTGGAATGGGATGCAGTTTCCGCTTGGAACCCGATTGGGAAAGTGCGTCCCGGTCTGGGCGCTCAAACTGGGATGGATTTTCCGGATGAGGGCTTGACGGAAAATGTGTCCCGTTCCGGGCGCTAATTGTGGGATACAGTTTCCGCTTGCGGAGTCTCCACTCAACAGAAAACCCGGGTGGCCTGTTTTTTGGCTACCCGGGTTTTTGGGTTGTCGATATGTTCGACTGGCTACTAGTGGGTCTTGCGGCGCTTGATCAGCATGATAAGGGCTATCACTACGAGCGTTGCTCCCGCTGCTGCTGCGGTGGCGACTAGGGCGAATGTTTGGTCGCCGGTGTTTGCGAGGTTCTTCGCTGTGGTCGTAGTCTTGACCTTGGTGTCGGTCTTAGCTCCGTTGTCGGACTTGGGCTTGTCCGGGTTCGTCGGGGTCTCAGGAGTCTCGGGGTCCTTTGGGCCTTCGGAATCGGTTGGGCCGGCGGTGTTTACCAGCGTATGGTCCAGGAACTTCTTGGCGCCCGCACTTGCCTGTGAGAACAGGCGGCGCGTGCGGATCGGGGTGGCGTTCACCGTTGTGGGCGCCGTCTCCTCGGCCTCGATATTCACGAGCGTCGTGCCGGTGTCGAGGCCCACGTCGTTGTATCCCACGTGGCAGTAATACTGCGCACCGTCATCGTCTGCGGTCAGGTCAATCTCGAGCTTTGAGGCCGTTCCAGCCGCGAGGTTGCCATCGGCACCCACGAGCTTAAACTCTGTCTCGCCGCGGCCCTTGCGGTACCACATATAGGTCGGTGCCAGCCCTGTTTCGCTATCGTCGGCACCGAGTTGCTTCACATGGCCAATCGCCGAGAGCGTCAGGTGGCTTCCCGCCGCGCGCTCAACCGAAGAGTCGTATCCAAGATCCGACCCCTCCGCAGCATCCGCCGCAGGTCCGCTCACGGTCATCGTCATGCCATCGGGCATGGTCTTGACCGTGATGATTGCCGAGCGAATACCTGTTTCGGTCGTGGATCCGTTCTTAACGGCGGCGATGGCGAATCGATACTCCGTATTGGGCTGCAGCCCATCCCACTTGAGCGAGGTCTGCGTGTTGTCGGCAATCTTCCAGCTATTGACGACCGCATCCGCCGCATTGCTCTGCAGCATGCCCACGCCGTAGCTAAAGCCACTCTTGTTTGCGAGTACATCGTCCCAGCTAAACGTAACGCTGGTCGAATCGACGGCGTTTGCCGTAAAGCCCGTCACGGCCGGCGCGTCGGGCATCTCGACGTCCTTAACGTCATAGCCCACGATCCAGAACTGGTCGGTGTCCTTGGTGCCGAGCTTGTCGCCCGAGTCTGCCTCGAACTTGTCGACATCCACCGCGTTGACGCCCAGACGCCACACAAAACCGTACTTGCCCTGCGCGGCCTCGGGCAGGTTGTCGACGGTGCCGCCGTATTCGGTCGATTCACTCGAGGAGTTACCCGTAGTAAAGCCGGCGTTGGCACCAAAGCACAGGCCGCCAAACAACTCGTGCTTTGCGAGCTTCGCGCCCATGACAACGCTGCCGTTCAGCGTCAAGCCGAGCTCGAGCTCCTGCTCCTTGCCCTCCTCGACTTCGATGGTCTGCTCAATGCTCGCCCCCGACTGCGCGGCGGCGCCGTTAAACCCATCGTGCGTGTAGGCGCGCGTTACGCCAGGCTTGCCCAGGCCAAAGGAATCCCCAACGGGAGTCTCGCCGTTGAGCGTCGTTTGATAGGTTCCGGGTTCTCCCGACCGGTTGGTCAAAAAGTAGCTGAGCGGCGTCATATTGTGCTGTTTGGCAATGCGGTCATAGGCCTCGACATTAACGACCGAGGTCTGCGCGCCGAGCGACACGGGCGCCGCCATCACGCCCTTGCCACCAGTTTCCTCATTTTCGATCTCATACTCGTAATAGACCATCGGAATCGTGTAGAGCACGGCCTTGTCACCCTCGCCGGCATGCGACTCATAGCTTACGCTTGCGCTGACCGTGCGCTCGCTCCGGTAGTCATAGCATCCCTCGGCGGCAAAATCGACTGAAGCATTCATCGCGACCAGGGGCGGACCGGTCTGCACCTCGACGGCAACGCCCAACTCGGCGCCAATGGTATAGCCCTGGGATGTCCCCGTGCCCTTTTCCTCTCCGTATGACGTGCCGCCCAACACCAGATAGCCGTATGCCTGCTCCAGATCCTCAACATAGGGCGCATCCTGCAGCACGGCAAGCACGCGCGGGTTGGTATAGACCTTGTAGCGGTCCTTGTACGTGATCTTGACGCTGTCGTTGTCGACATCGGGCAGCGCGAGCGAGATAAATGTGCCGTAGGTAGTGCCGCGACGGTTGCTCTCGCTAATCACCTGCTCCTCGCCGCGGCGCACCTTTCCGTTCTCGTCGAGCGAAAAATGCGAGGCGGTCATCCAATAGTAGTCATCGTTCTTGCGCAGGTCCTCGTCGCGGTGCTTGCCCACCACGGCGATAAAGCTCTCGTTATAGCGGTCCGAACCCGAGACGCTGCCCGCCTTGACGTCGCTGATCCACACCTGCTCTATACCCTTGTGGTCATGCTTGTTGCTGCTGTTGTATTGCTGACCGCTCATGCTCATGGTTCCGACCATGGACCCCAAGCCCTGAGCCCCGCTCTGTGCCGTGTTGCAGGCAAAGTCGCGGAACACATCGCCGCCCACGAGCACCTCGTCGACCGCCAGCTGCTCGGACAGGCCGTCAAGGTTGGCAGTGGCAAGGGCAATAGGCGCCAAGGTGCACGGATAGCGCTTATCCTGAGCGCTATCCTTCCATGCGCTGTTGGGCACATGCATCAGCCCATAGGAGGCGAGGAGCCCGTCTCTGTATTCCTTACAATCGGAAAGCTTGAACTCGCCAGACTCCGAGTCAAAATACGCGTAGCGGTACAGCGCGCCGTACAGCCCCTTGCTGCCGTCAGAAGCGCCGTAATCAAAAGCACTGCGTTGCCAGTCATAGCCCGCAAGAATAAGGCCCGTGACGGTTTCACCCGTCTTCTTTCCTTCTTCATCGTAGGCGGCAAACGTGCCGAACGTCGCATTCGCAGCGACCATGGTCTTGCCGTTCGCGGAGAGGGAGATTGCGCCCGCGTCGCCCAGAGCATCGACATGGACGAGCGCACCCTTGGATGCATCCCACGAAAACAGCTCGCAATGCGTCGACTTATCAATATTCTTCTTGCCGTAGGGTGCCGAGACCACGATGGCGAGGTCATCGCAAAAATCGCGATCGAGGTCGCCGGCCGCTAGCGAAACGACAGGAGCTGACTGAAGCTGCGTCCAGGAGTCGTTCCCGCCCTTGTTGTGCGTGGTGTAGTCCGCGGCGTTACCGGCATCGATCTTGACGACGCTTTGCTTCCAGTTGCCGCCCTCCAAGTCATACATGTCGACTACAGCCTTGCGCACGCCGTTCTCGTCGACATAGCAGCCCGCGTAGACAAAAAGCTCGTCGACGCCGTCGCCATCGACATCGCCCGCCTCGACATCAAAGACGGCGTCGTGCTCTTGCAGGTAACCGGCATCCAGGTACTTAAAACGGCCTTCGTACATCATATTAGTGTTGACCGTCACCGGCAGGTGTGTGTCGAGAGTGCGCGTACGCCCGTTGCTAAACGAGTAGAGGACCAGCTCAACCTTTCCGGCGTATGACTTGCCGTCAATCGTCGTGGAGGAACTGTCGCCGTAGGCACGGAGCTCGGCAACGCGGCTCTTTTTGCCCGTGCTGGCGTCGCTGCAGAACTCAACACTCGTGGCGTGAATGCCCGAGAAACCGTTGTTGTCGTTGGCGAGTACTGTTGAGGACTCATTGTTGCTTAGGTACGACCAGGTGCCGCCACCGTAGTCGCTATGCTTGTAGAGATCGCTGTTCGTATCGAAGTTGTTGACGTTTTGCCAGAACTTTGCGGCGCCCCACACACTTCCATAGCCATCGGTGAGTTTGCTGCTGCCGCCAATGTCACCGCGCTCGACGTTCTCGAGCTTGTCGCGCAGAGTGTAGCGATTGCCATGGCTACCGTTAGCTGCCATATAGACCTCGCTGCGCGTGGCAAACGTCGTGGGGGTATCAGTGGAATAGGGGCCAACGGTATCGGCCGGAATGTCCTCGCTCGTGCCCAGACCCAGGGCTTGATAATCCTGCTCGGTCATATCGGTGATTGCGGGCGCGTCTGCCGCCTGGGCAACCTGGGGCGTGGCCGTGAAGCAGGCGACGCTCGTGGCGATCAACGCAGCAAGCGCCGCCGTCCCAACAAGCGGGATTTTCGACAGCCTACGGATACGGGGGTGTGGAACGTACATGAGGGACCTCGCTTTATTCGAGTGGAGTGGACTCATTTTTGCAAATGATACATCCGATGCCCGATATCACGTGTCTCATTTTCGCCAACGGCGTGTCTCATTTTTGAGAATCCGAGATGCCGCGGAAATCTTATCCCAGCTCAAAGGCCATTTCTGGGATGTATTTTCCGTCGAGTGCCTCATCGGGAAACTGCATCCCATTTCAAGCGTCGATTCCGGGATGCATTTTCCCCTTAGACCCTCAACCGGAAACCGCATCCCACTTTGAGCGCAAATTCCGGGACGCATTTTCCGCTTGAGCCTCATTGGGAAACGGCGTCCCACTTTGAGGGCTGATTGTGGGATGCATTTTCCGGTTTTGCTCTCATTGGGAAAATGCATCCCGTTTCTTGACCGAATAATGGGACGCAATTTCCCGTTGGAGCGCCTTTGGGAAAGTGTGTCCCACTTCGACCGCCCAGAGTGGGATGCACTTTCCGCAAAGCACCTCAACGGGAAACTACGTCCCATTCCAAAGGCAAATTCCGGGACGCATTTTTCGAAAGCCTGCCCATCCGGAAAGCCCGTCCCACTTTGGACGCATCCGGGCACGGAACCATCGACCTATCAGGCCTCCCATCAATAAAGAGGCGTCCTCCCGGACGGCGGGGCACGAAGTTCATCGCGAGTTCCGCACGCAAAGAAGGCCACTTAATGTGGCCTTCGTCTTGCGCAGGACTGTAGAGCAGGGAACTTCGTGCCCCGACGCCCGGGAGGACGTTTCATTTAGAAAGATGGACCGACCGCCGTCAGCGATGGGAGCTACTCCCCCAGCACGGCCTTTTTGGCGGCTGCAGCCATGTTGTCCAGATCTTCCTTGGTGGGATGGTCCTTCGCGGCAACCCAGTTGTCGAGCAGCATCTTAAATCGGGCGTTTTCGGGATCCTGCTCAAGCATTGCCTCGTAGCGCTGCTTGACGGCGGGACCCATCTTGCCTTGGCACATCGCCCAGCCCGCAAGCTCGGCATCGTTGGCCAAATTGGAGGTCACGCGGTCGATAATCTGCTGGTAATAGCTCTGGTCGGCACCAAAACCGCAGGTGCCAAACAAGAAGACGCGCTTGCCGTGCAAGGCGGAGAGCAACGCCGCGACCGAAGGCGTGCACGCACCCTTGTCGCACCAAAAACCGACGAGCACCGTGTCGGCCGCGCAGGCGCCCTGCGCCTCGAGCGCAACCTGATCTGCATCCGCATCGTCGCTCAATGCCGCGGCATGGACAAACTCAACGCCCGCAGCCTGCAGAGCGCGCTTGATCGCGCCCGAAACCATCCTGGTATTACCGCTCTTGCTGTTGACCACCAAAGAGCATGTCATAGTCACGTTGCTCGTTTCCCCCAAAACTAAAGCCACTAATGCAATTTATTAGATGAATATCTTAGTACTAACGTGACAGATGTAAACCACCGTCTGTCGATTGATTAATTTGCCCCACGGCCGTGCTCACTGGGCGAATTGGCTGCGGTAGAGTTCGGCGTAGAAGCCGCCTGCCGCCAGCAGCTCGTCGTGCGTGCCGCGCTCGATAATCTCGCCGTCGCGCATGACCAGAATGCAGTCGGCGTTGCGAATCGTCGACAGGCGGTGCGCTACGACAAAGCTCGTGCGACCGGCCATGAGCTCGTCGAATGCCGCCTGCACTTGCAGCTCGGTGCGCGTGTCGATACTCGAGGTCGCCTCGTCCAGCAGCAAGATAGCCGGGTCGGTGAGCATGACGCGCGCAATGCACAGCAGCTGCTTTTGGCCCTGGCTAAACGTGCCGCCGTCCTCACCGATTACCGTATCGTAGCCGCCTGGTAGCTGCACGATAAACTTGTGCGCGTGCGCGCGCTTGGCGGCTTCGATGACCTGCTCGCGCGTGGCGTCGGGACAGCCGTAGGCGATATTATCCGCCACCGTGCCCTCGAACAGCCACGTATCCTGCAACACCATGCCAAAGGCACGGCGCAGGCTCGCGCGCGTGTAATCACGCGAAGACCGGCCATCGACCATGATGCGTCCGGCATCGATATCGTAAAACCGCAGCAGCAAATTGATGAGCGTTGTCTTGCCACAGCCCGTAGGACCGACCAGGGCAAAACGCATGCCGGGCTTAGCCTCGATGCAGATGTCCTGCAGCAGCTTGCGGTCGGGAACGTAGCTAAAGTCCACGTGTTCAAAGGTCACCTCGCCCTGCGGGGCGGCAAGCTCAACGGCATCTGGCGCATCGGGCTCCTGCTCGCGTGCATCGAGCAGCGCGAACATGCGGCGCGCCGAGGCGTACGCGGTCTGGATCTGCGTAATGACGTTGGTGACCTCGTTGAACGGCTTGGTGTACTGGTTAGCATAGGACAGGAAAATCTGCACGCCGCCCACCGTAAGCGCCGCGGGCACGCCCGTGATCACGCCCACGCAGCCGATCACAGCGACCACGGCATAGATGATGTTGTTAATAAAGCGCGTACCGGGGTTGGAGAGCGAACCCATAAACTGCGCGCGCTCACCCGCGGTGTAGAGCTCGGCATTGAGGGCAGCGAAGCGCGCTTGGGCGTTCGGGCCGTAGGCAAAGGCGTCGACAAGCTTCTGCTCGCCTACGTACTCCTCAATATGACCACCGAGCTGCCCTTGAATACGCTGCTGTGCCGTAAAGCTCTTGTTGGAGAGCTTGGCGATGGCGCCGGCTGCAAAAATGGAAAGCGGCGTGACGAGCACCACCACGAGCGTCATGGTCAGGTTGATGGAAAGCATAAACGCAAGCGTGCCCACGATGGTGATGACGCCGGTGAAAAGCTGGGTAAAGCCCTGCAGCAGACCGTCGCCCACCTGGTCGACATCGTTGACCACACGGCTCATGAGGTCGCCGTGGGCATGGCCGTCGATAAAGCTGAGCGGCATGCGGCTGAGCTTGTCGCTCGCCTCCACGCGCATGTCGCGCACCGTCTCGTAGGACAGGCGGTTGACGCAGTAGCCCTGCAGCCACTGGAAGGACGCTGCTCCCACCACGACGAGCGCGAGTTTGGTGACAAGCGGCAGTAGCGCGTCGAAGCCCACCTGCCCGGCGGCGACGATAAGGTCGATGCCCTCGCCGATGAGAATGGGCGTGTAGAGCTGCAAGATCACCGAGATGGCGGCGCTCACAAACGACGCCGTAAACGAGACGCGGTGCGGGCGAACATAGCCCAGCAGGCGGCGGGTCACCGCGCCCACGGGATAGCGCTCAGGGTCGCCGGGCTGGCGCGGACCGTCGCCCAGGTCGTTGAGGTTATCGTTACCGGACACGTTGGCCGTCATCGTGGCGACCGAACCGGAGGAAGTGTACGGATTCATTTAGCAGCCCTCCTTTGCGCAGACAGATGCAGGGGCGGTCTGGGCGCCTGGGGCGGGCGCGGGCGCCGCACTCCCCTGCTGGCCCTCGAGTTCCTCGCGGCGCAGCTGCGACTGGCAGATCTCTCGGTAGAGCTGGCAGCTTGCATACAGCTCGTCATGCGTGCCCAGGCCCGCAACCGAGCCGTGATCGAGCACGCAGATCATGTCGGCGTCGCGCACGGTCGAGACGCGCTGGCTTACGATCACCGTCGTGAGCGGCAGCCCGCCCTCGACGGCACCGCGCACGCTGCGCTCGCGGATGGCACGGCGAAGCGCCGCGTCGGTCTTAAAGTCGAGTGCCGAGGCGGAGTCGTCCATGATCAGAACCTGCGGCGAACCCACCAGGGCACGCGCGATAGTCAGGCGCTGACGCTGGCCACCGCTAAAGTTCTTGCCGCCCGCCTCGACCGGGGCGTCGAGCCCCTGCGGCTTGTTGCGCACGAACTCGCTCGCCTGCGCCATATCGAGCGCCGCCCAAAGATCCTCGTCGGTTGCCGCCTCGTCGCGCCAGGTCAGGTTGCTGCGGATAGTGCCGCTCACCAGCGACGCACGCTGCGGAACAGTCGCAACCACATGGCGCAGCTGGTCGAGCGGCCAAGCGCGCACGTCGGCACCCATCACGCACACGCTGCCGGTGCCCGCATCGTACAGGCGCGGGATAAGCGAGACGAGCGTGGACTTGCCGCTGCCCGTGCCACCGATAATGCCGAGCGTTTTGCCCAGCGGCAGTTCCAGAGTCACATCGCTCACGGCATTTGCCGCGCCGGCGCCAAACGAGAAGCTCGCATGGTCAAAGCTCAGTGCGGGGACTGGAGCAGCACCACCCGCCAGTTCGCTCGGCTCGGGCAGCGCGACCGGCTGGTTGCCCTCGTCGGTGATGCTCGGCTCGCAGTTGAGCACCTCATTGATGCGCGACGCGCTGGCGCTCGCCTTGGTAAAGACCACGACCAGGTTGGCGACGTACACGATGGAGGTCAGGGTCTGCGTCATGTAGTTCACAAACGCCATGACCTGGCCCTGCGTGAGCTCGCCCACGTTGACCTGGATGCCGCCCACCCACAGGATGGCGCACACGCCCAGGTTCATCACCAAAAACGTGACGGGGTTGAGGATCGACGAGAGCTTGCCCACCGCGATCGCGACACGCGCCTGGTCATCGGCCGCCTGGGCAAAACGCTCGCGCTCGTGACCCTCGCGCACAAACGCCCGGACCACGCGGGCGCCCGAAAGCCCCTCGCGGCAAATAAGCGCGATGCGATCGAGCTTTGCCTGCAGCTGCTTGTAGTACGGGATGCAGTGCGCCATGACAAGCCAAAACACCAGGCCGATGGCGGGCGTGCAAATCAAAAAGATCATGCCGAGCTTAAGGTCGATGGCAAGGGCCGCGACCATGGAGCCCACCGCCAGGAAAGGCCAGCGGATGAGCATGCGCACGCCCAGCGCCACGGCGAGCTGCACCTGGTTGACGTCGTTGGTAATACGCGTAATGAGCGACGGCGTGCCAAAGCGATCGAGTTCGGCATAGCTCAGCTTGTTGATGTGCTGGTAGAGTGCGCCGCGAATGTCAGTACCCATGCCCTGCGAGGTGAGCGCCGCCATCTTCTGGCAAACAAGCGTAAACGAGATGCCGATTACAGCCATGGCGGCGAGCACCATGCCGTAGCGGACGACGGCACTCACGTCGTGCGCACCGATACCTTTATCGATCATCTGGGCAATCACCAGCGGCGTCAGCAGGTCAAAGATCACTTCAATCAACTTGCACGCAGGGCCAATCACCATATACCGGCGAAACTTACCACCAAAACGCCTGAGCAGCTCAATCATAAAAAGGCGCTCCCTATCATCATCTCAATTCAATCTGATTCATGATAGTACGGAGAACCCTGGAGATGCGTAAGCAACTCGTTACAGATGTAAGGGCAACGGTCACTAGCGCCCAAGGCACGTAGCAGCCGATGTTTTGGCAACGCCAGCGAGCGGCATAACGCCGGGGATTCAATTATCAGATAAATGTGACCCTTCAGGCGGTTTTGGTCGGCTACCCGCGGGTGCCGGCAGGGCGCTTGGTAGTCGAGCGATCCCGCAGGCGAAGCCGAGGACCAGCGAGACACCAAGCGCCCTGCCGGCACTCGCGGGTAGCCGCGGCACCAAAAAACGCCTGCGCACTCGATGGATTCGGATGCCCGACAGAGGCTCCTTATGGCTGCTTCCTTCCGGACCTGACCAGATTCGGAACATGTCGTCATCCGAACCCATCGAACGCGCTAGGCGCTCGATATATCTTACCCGCTCCCGCCCGATGGGGCAAGGTAGCTAATTTGGGACGGGGCTTTTTGACTACTTGGGCAATCAGATCGACAGGTAGTCAAATAAGCCCCGTCCCAAAAAGACTGGTCTGCTGCCGTGCCACAAAAGGGGCCTATCTACTACGTTTAGGCCGCAGGGGTCAACCATAGCCGGCTTTTTCGAAAATCGGCAAGCTTTCTACCTGCGGTTTTAATTTCACAAAATCCGGGATGGTCAAGGGTGCTCGGCTAAACGTAGTAGATGGCCGCATTTCATGGCGGACGGTCCGACCCAAGGCCCAAGGCGACCAGCCTCGGATAGCCATTCTCGAAGTTGCGGTGGAATAGTTCCTGTTTTTGCCGCCTGAGCCGCCAAACAGGAACTATTCCACCGCAACTTATAGGGAGTTGGGTTTTAGAGGCGGGCGAGGTCGTAGGCTTGGGCGGCTGCTTCACCGGCGCAGATGAGGTTGGTTGTGGCTTCCTGGGGGTCGAGCGCTTGGTCAAGAGGCATGGGCCTGCGGCAGACCGGCAGGACCAAGTCGATGCCCTGACCATACACCGCATCCAAATTATCCGCACGACCGCCCACGACGGCGACTACCGGCTTGCCATAGCGATTGGCACGGCGGGCCACGCCCACCGGCGCCTTGCCGGCAGCGGATTGCTCGTCCATGTTGCCCTCGCCTGTAATGACCAGGTCGACATCGCGCACGCGCTCGTCAAACCCAATCAGATCGAGCACCGTCTCCACGCCCGAACGCAACTCAGCACCGAGCGCCAGCAGCGCGGCGCCCAAGCCACCTGCCGCGCCCGCGCCAGGCACGCCGAGCACCGAGCCAAATGTCCGCACGCCCTCGGGCACGCGCAACAACCCCTGAGCCCGCACCCCGGTAATCGCCGCATCGAGCAGGCGGCCGTAGCCGACCATCCAACTGTCGTACCTGCCCAGCGCTTCGACATCGTCTGTCGGCAGGCCCTTTTGCCCGCCAAACACTGCAAGTGCCCCACGACGCCCCACGAGCGGGTTCTCGACATCAGAGAGCACGACGATACGCGCGCTATTCAGCGCCCGAAGCGCCGGTGCCAAATCGATACTCGCCACCTGCTCAAGCCCCGCGAGACCAGGGGCGACATCGCAGCCCTGATCATCGACCACACGCGCGCCCAGCGCCTGCAGCATGCCGGCGCCACCGTCGTTGGTGGCACTGCCGCCCAGACCAATATAGATAGTCTTTGCCCCAGCACGAACCGCTCGAAGCATGAACTCGCCCACGCCATAGGTCGTAGCGGCCAACGCCGCCGGCTCTGTGCAAGGCGAATACCCAATACCCGCCGCCTCGGCCATCTCGATTACAGCCGACTCGTGCTCGCCGTCCACCAGCATCCGGGCAGACACACAGTCGCCCAGAGGGCCTGCGACTTCACATGCCACGACCTCACCGCCGCACGCGGCAACGGCATCGAGCGTTCCCTCGCCGCCATCCGCCAGCGGCAGCGCGCTTACCTGGGCATCGGGCCACACGCGGCGCACACCTTCGGCAACGGCCTCCTCCGCCTGCGCGCTCGAAACGCTGCCCTTAAAGGAGTCGATCGCCAGCTGCACACGGCGGGGCCGGCGGCACGCGGCACCAAAATCGACCGCCCCAACGGCAGTATCTTCGACACCCGCAAGCGCCTCGGCGTGGGCGGTATGCGCCTCAAGATCGGCCCCACAACCGCAGCCAGCACCATCGGTGCCACGCAGCCCACTAAAATAGCCGCTCAACACCTCACGACACTCATCCGCCAGCACGCCGGCATGTACGTTAAACCGATGATTCAGGCGCGAATCGGCATTCAGGTCGTATAGCGACCCCAGAGCGCCCGCTTTAGCATCGGACGCGCCGTACACGCAGCGCCCCACGCGCGCGTTAACCATAAGCCCCGCGCACATGCAGCAGGGCTCGAGCGTTACATAGACCGTGCAATCGGAAAGGCGCCAACGACCGAGCGACCGCGCGGCGGCGCATAGGGCCGCAAACTCGGCATGCGCCGAAGGGTCCTGGTCGAGCTCGCGGCGATTATGCGCCCGCGCGACGATCTCACCCGCGCGCACCACTACGGCGCCGATCGGCACCTCGCCCACCGCCGCGGCGGTACGCGCCTCCGCCAGCGCCTCGCGCATGAACTTCTCATCGATTCCGGTGCTCGTCATCGTTCGCCTTCCCTGTTGCAAATTCAAAACGATGCTATCATTACAACTCACGGAGAGATGGCAGAGCGGTTGAATGCGGCGGTCTTGAAAACCGTTGAGCGCGAGAGCGTTCCGGGGGTTCGAATCCCCCTCTCTCCGCCACTCCTAGTGATGCACCGGTGTCATGGTCCGCTCAAACAACGCATCGACCACGTCGGCTATCTCAGGTCGACGCTCAAGATCGTGGCCCGATTCCCACCATATCGTGAAAAGTCGAATAATACCGCCGGCGACAAACTCAGACGTCGTCTCGAGTGACACGGGGGCCAGGGCATCCTCGGCAAGCACGTTCATCACACGCTCGCGGATGGAGCGGGCAATGCGGTCGCAAATAACGTTGGTCAACATGCCCGACATGCTGCTTGCCAAAATGTTATCCATGAGCCGCTCGTGCGTCAGAATCAAATCCATGGCATCGTCCAAAATCGCGTGCCGAAGCGCGCGCACGTCCTCGGCAGACACTGCGCCGGCCTCATCGGGCTGTTTTTGCGGCAAGCCCGACATGAGCTCATCGATATAAAAGGCAAAGTAATCGTTCTTGTCGCGAAAGTGCTTGTAGAACGTCGTGCGGCGAATCATGGCCCGGTCGCACAGCATGGCAACCGTCAGGTCCTCAAAACGATGCTCTTCCAAAAGCTCGGTAAAGGCATCGAACAGGGCGCGGTAGGTTTTCTTAATGCGAAGGTCCACTGGCATCGCCATCCTCAGGGCAAAGACAACACTCGTCAATCTGTCGCATATCTTACACCTGTACCTCGCGCGCTTTGCCCCGGTGCCGGCCCCGCCGAAAACACAACGCTTACCGGAAAGTTCGGCACGGCAAAACGTTGCGGGTATACTAGTAGCGTTATACCAACGGCAGCTGGCGCATGCCGCCGCGGCCATTCGAAACGGAGACATCATGATTACCGTCATCATCGGCATCGTTGTTGTCATTGTGATTGTCTGCGCCATCGCCGGCATCTACAACAACATGGTCACCAAGCGTAACCGCATCGATAACGCCTGGCAGAACATCGATACGCAGCTGCAGCGCCGCAACGACCTGATCCCCAACCTGGTCGAGACCGTCAAGGGCTACGCCAAGCACGAGCAGGAGACGCTCTCCGCCGTGATCAGCGCGCGTAACACCGCCGTCAAGGCCACCACGCCCGAGGCCAAGATGGAAGCCGACAACGTGCTGACCGGTGCGCTGCGCCAGCTCTTCGCCGTAGCCGAGGCCTATCCCGATCTTAAGGCAAACACCAACTTTACGCAGCTGCAGGCATCGCTCGAGGATACCGAGAACAAGATTAGCTATGCACGCCAGAGCTACAACGACTGCGTGCTCAGCTACAACAACGCCATTCAGACGTTCCCGGCTGTCATCTTTGCCGGCATCTTCCAGTTTAAGGAGCGCCAGGGCTTCGAGGCCGCCGAAGCAGCCCGCCAGGCCCCGACCGTCAAGTTCTAGTAGTTTGACAGCGCATCCTTAATCGGCCAAATGCATAAACCGCCCCGTCGAATGCATACTTCGACGGGGCGGTTTCCTTTTTCGCAAAGGTTCCCCTCTAAGCGCCGTGCATTTTTAGGAGTATTCAACATAACCAAGAGCTTCGGGCGCCACGATAAGTGCCAAAGACCGCGAATATCCCTGTAAATCAAACGCTATAAGCCCATAACCCCGCCCATCATCCGTAGAAAACATCGAGAACTCCCGATTTTTTGCCCGAGGTCGGTATGCAGGGGCCTTCGATTGCAGAATACTCGCAAAAATGCACGTCGCCACCACCCCCACATGGCGCGAACCAAAACAAAAGCGCGGCCTTCCTTTCCGGCGCACTCCGCGGGACGAAAAAACCTCCGCCGCACGAAGTGCGCAGCGGAGGTTCTTTCATGTCCGAGGACGCGCCGGAAAGGAAGGTCGCCCTCGGGCCGGACAGCTAAGACAGCTTACGCGACGGTGTAAACCCAGTTGTGCTTATCCTCAACAGCACCAGACTGGATACCAGTCAGGGTCTCGCGGAGCTTCTTCATCACAGGACCGATCTCGGTGTAGCCAGCCGGGAAGGTCACGGTCTCGTCGGCGCCGTAAACCTTGTTGTCGATCTCGCCAACCGGGGAGATGACGGCAGCGGTGCCGCACAGGCCGCACTCGACAAAGGTACCGGCCTTGACCTCGGCCCACTCGACGGGACGCTGGTCAACGGTCATGCCCAGGTCCTGAGCGACCTGAACGAGCGAGCGACGGGTGATAGAGGGCAGGATGGAGTCGGTGTGCGACTGAGGAACGACGAGGGTGCCGTCCTCCTTCACGAACAGGACGTTGGCGCCACCGGTCTCCTCGACATAGGTGCGGGACTCGGAGTCGAGATACAGGTTCTCGGCATAGCCCTCGCGATGGGCCTCCATCGTGGGCTTGAGGGACATGGCGTAGTTCAAGCCGGCCTTGATGTTGCCGGTACCGTGAGGTGCCGCACGGTCATACTCGGAAACGCGCAGCTTGACGGGCTTGAGGCCACCCTTAAAGTACGGACCGACCGGGGTCACGAGAATGCGGAACGTGTACTCAGGAGCGGGAGCCACGCCGATCACGTCACCGGAGCCGATCATAAACGGACGCACGTACAGGGTCGCACCGGAACCGAAGGGCGGAACCCAGGCGGCGTTGGCAGAAACGACCTGCTTGACGGCTTCAACGAACTTGTCCTTGGGGAACGGGGGCATCTCGAGGCGCTGCGCAGAGTTGTACATACGCTCGGCGTTCATGTCGGGACGGAAGCAGACGATGCTGCCGTCCTCGGCGGTGTAGGCCTTCAGGCCCTCAAAGACCTCCTGGCAGTAATGGAAGATGCCGCCGCACTCGGAGACATGCAAGGTGTGGTCGGTGGTCAGGCCGCCCTCGTCCCACTCGCCGTCCTTCCAATGGGCCTCGTAGCTGTAATCGGTCTTCATGTAGCCAAAGCCGAGGCTACCCCAATCGATATCCTTCTTCTCGACAGTCATATGTCGCTCCTTACATACACAGTTGCAAACTCGCGAACCCGCACGCAAGGACCGAGGCCGACCGCGTCGCAACGTCGCACGCCCGGAGCGTAGAGCCGGACGGGACACGCGAGCAGCATCAAAGCCGATGGCACGTCGATTCGCATGCACGAGATTGTACTCCCCGTACGCGTCTGATAAAACGCTTTTCTTTAACTAAGTAAAGTATTTTCATTTGACCGAAACTAAAGAGGCCCGCCACCGTAAGCGGTGACGGGCCTCAACTGCACGGTTTGCGCGCTGGCTCGAGCTACGCGTTCTTTTTGCCCAGCTTAGCCTTAACCAGACCGACCACGGTCGGGATGATCGACACGGCAACGATGCCGATAATCAGCAGCTCAAAGTGCTCCTGCACAAAGGGAATGCCGCCAAAGAAGTAGCCCAGCAGCGTAAAGACCGTCGACCAGGTAATGCCGCCCAGCACGTTAAAGACGACAAAGTTGCGCCAGTGCATGCCGCCCATGCCAGCGATAAAGGGCACAAAGGTGCGGATAAACGGGAAGAAGCGACCCAGGAAGATGGCCAGGTGACCCCACTTGTCCAAGAAGTCCTCGGACTTTTTGATGCGCTCGGGCGTCATGGCCTTGACCTTGCCCGAAGCGATGATCTTGCGGCCAAAGAAGTGACCGATCATAAAGTTGCACTGATCGCCCAAAATGGCAGCGGCCCATGCGACGGCCAGCAGAGCCACGATGTTAAAGCCACCGTTGTGGGCAAAGAAGCCCGAAGCAAACAGCAGCGAATCGCCGGGAAGGAACGGGAAGAACACCACGCCCGTCTCGATAAAGATAATCAGGAACACGCAGCCGTAGGCCATAAGCGGGCCGGCGGCGATCCAGCTGGCAATCGCGGTGCGCGGGTCTTTGAGCAGCTCGGCGATAAAATTAATGAAACCCATGAAGTAAAACCTCTCAGTTGTGGGCGCGGATACGTCCAAGTTGACCAGTATACGGTTGCGGTGCCCCCTCGTGCGCAACCCCACAAAAGCATGACTCCATTACCAGCAAGTTTGCATAACTGACACCTGTCGCGCAAAGCCGCCAAGATTGTCCTTCCTAATCCCTAGCGAATCGCTATACTTTATTGAATCGCATTGCCATGGCGCTAAGGGAGGGCGGCCGGTGAGCTTTATCAATACCATTCGCGAGGACATCAAGACCGTCCAGGCGCAAGACCCCGCCGCGCAAAACGGTCTGGTCATCTTTCTTTCCTATCCTGGCCTGCACGCCAAGTGGAACCACGTGCCCGAGCACTGGCTGTGGGAGCACGGTCATCGCTCGCTCGCCCGCGTGCTCTCGCAAATCACCCGCCACATCACCGGCGTCGAGATTCACCCTGCCGCGCAGATTGGCAAGCACTTCTTTATCGACCACGCCATGGGCGTCGTCATCGGCGAGACCACCATTGTGGGCGACAACTGTGTGCTCTACCAGGGCGTCACGCTCGGCGGCACCGGCAACGAGACCGGCAAGCGTCACCCCACCCTGGGCAACAATGTCACGGTGGGCACGGGCGCCAAGGTGCTCGGCAACATCCGCATCGGCAACAACGTCAAGATCGGCGGCAACTCGGTCGTCGTTAAGGACGTCCCCGACAACTGCACCGTCGTGGGCGTGCCGGGACGCATCATCAAGCGCAACGGCTGCCGTGTGTTCGAGGAGAGTTTCGACGCCAAGCAGCATCGCGAGTACATGCCCGATGACGCCGCCGAGCAGTCCGCCCTCAACCGCCAGGGCATCACCGAGAATGCCCGCCGCGTCAAGGAACTCGAGCGAGAGGTGGCCGAGCTCAAGGCCCTCGTCGCCAAGCTCGTGGACGAACGCTAGGAACGCAAGCGGCACAAAACGACATCGGCATCAACGCAAAGGCGCGCCAGGGAATTCATCCCCGGCGCGCCTTATTTGTGATGTGGCAAAGAGACTGTCCCTTTGTCACATTATGCGAACTGGCTCAGATAGAGGTCGGCGTAGGCACCCTCGGCAGCCAGCAGCTCCTTATGCGTGCCCTGCTCGATAATGTTGCCGTGATCCATGACCAAGATCAGGTCGGCGTCCACGATCGTCGACAGGCGGTGCGCGATCACAAAGCTCGTGCGCCCGCGCATGAGCGCGTCCATGGCACGACCGATGGCAAGCTCGGTACGCGTATCCACGCTTGAGGTCGCCTCGTCCAGGATGAGAATCGCCGGGTTATTGAGCAGCACGCGTGCGATGGTCAGCAGCTGACGCTGGCCCTGGCTGATGCTTTCGGCATCGTTGGCCACGCGCGTGTCGTAGCCCTGCGGCATGGTGCGCACAAAGAAGTCGACCTGCGCGGCGCGCGCAGCCGCCACGATCTCCTCACGCGTCGCCTCGGGACAGCCGTAGGCGATGTTTTCGGCAATCGTGCCATCGAACAGCCAGGCGTCCTGCAGCACCATGCCAAACTGCTGCCGTAGCTCGCCGCGGTCCATGCGGCTCGTATCCACGCCGTCGAGCGTAATACGCCCGCCGTCAATCTCGTAGAAGCGCATGAGCAGGTTGATGAGCGTCGTCTTGCCCGCGCCCGTGGTTCCCACCACGGCAATCTTCTGGCCCGGCTCGGCGGTAAACGACACGTCGTGCATAAGCGGCTTGTCGGGCGAATAACCAAAGCGCACGTGCTCAAAGGAGACGCGACCCTCAACGCGACCCGGCAGCTTGGCGGCCTCGTCCGGCAGCGGATCGGCCTCCATCTCGGGCTCATCGAGCAGGTCGAACACGCGCTCCGCACTCGCCAACGCGCTCTGCAGCGAGTTGAAGGTAAACGACAGCTGCGTCATGGGTTCGGACGCCTCGTAGATAAACTGGAAGAACGCCTGGAACACGCCGACGGTCATGTGACCGGCAACCAGCATGCTGCAGCCCACCAGCGCGATCACGATCTGCGCCAAACGGCCGATAAAGCGCACCGCAGGGCCGACGGCATTGATCATAAAGTCGGCCTTGGCACTCACGCGTGCCAGCTCGCCCGAGGCCTGGTGCACCTCGGCAGAACTTTGGCGTTCGCGGTTAAACGCGCGGATCACCAGACGGCCCGAATAGCCTTCCTCGACCGCACTCGTAATCTTGGACACCCACTCCTGGCGCTCGCCCGTCACATCGTGTGTGCGGCGCGAGACGACCTTCGTCACCAGCAGCGACAGTGCCGTAAAGAACAGAAAGACGAGCGTAAGCTGCACGCTGAACACGAACATCACGCTCACAGCACCAACAACCGTGCCGATCGACACGAGCAGCTGCAGCAATCCGCGCTGCATGCTCTCGGACATCTTGTCCAGGTCGTTGGTCGCGCGGCTGACGACCTCGCCGGGACGATGCGCGTCAAAATAGGCGAGCGGCAGACGGTTGAGCTTTTGCGCGATGCGGTTGCGCAGGCGTAGATTGAGGCGTTCGGCCACGCTCGACATCAAAAAGCTCTGGAGCGCGTAGAACGAAGCGGCGGCCGTCCAAATCAAAAAGTAGATGAAGATAGTCCTGCCACAGTTCTCCCAGGTGATGCTGAAGGTGGCGTTGTTGACAAACGCTACCTGAATGTGGCCCCACAGCTCATCGATCACGCGGGCGCTATATGCCGGCGCGGCAGTGTTAAAGATGACATAGAACACAATGCTCGCGAACACGATATAGAAGCGCCAATGGTCGCCGGCAGCCTCACTCCACAGGCGGCGCACCGTCGCCCAGGTATCCCGAGGCGTCTCGTCCTCGTCTTCGTCGTCCACGTCGCGCATACGCTCTGCCTCGGCGCGGGCGCGCTCGTCCTCGGCACGTTCGTTTTCCTCGTAGAGCGCTTGGCGGCGAGCCTCGCGCTCGGCCGCAGCCTTGGCGGCGTCATCCAGCTCGGTCGACGCGGCAGCCGTTTCCTCGACCAGTCCCGCGGCAGCGGCGTCATCAACGCCGCCCTGCTTCTTGAGCTCCTCGGTCATGCTACTCACCTCCCTTCATCTGCGATTCCGCGATGGCACGGTACACCTCGCAGGTTTCCATAAGCTCGCCATGCGTGCCCAGACCCACAACCTCGCCATCCTTGAGCACGACGATCTGGTCGGCGTGCAAGATCGTCGAGATGCGCTGCGCGATGATGAGCACCGCAGCGTCACGCGTCTCGTCTTGCAACGCATGACGCAGGGCGGCATCGGTCTTAAAGTCCAGGGCCGAAAAACTGTCATCGAAGATATATAGATCGGCATGCTTCATGAGCGCACGGGCGATTGCCAAACGCTGGCGCTGACCACCCGAGAAGTTCGTACCGCCCTGGGCAACCGGGGTATCGAGCCCCTGCGGCTGGTCGAGTATAAAGGTGCTCTGGGCAACCTCAAGCGCGTGAAGCATGTCGCCCTCGGTCGCGCCTTCGTTACCAAAGCGAAGGTTGCTCGCCACCGTGCCCGAGAACAGCCACGCCTTCTGCGGCACATAGGCAATGCGCCCGCGGATTTCGTCTTGCGTAAGCTCGCGCAGGTCCACACCATTCAGGCGAATGGAGCCCTTGGTGGCATCGTGGAAGCGCAGCAGAAGCTTTGCCACCGTCGATTTGCCCGAGCCTGTCGAGCCAACGATCGCAGTCGTCTGACCGCGACGGCAGGCAAAGCTCAGGTCGCACAGGGTGTCCTCGTCGGCATCGTCAAAGCGAAACGACATGTGGTCGAACACGGCCACCGCATCGGCTTCGTCTTGGGGCTCGCGCGCCCCGTCATCCAGCGTGCGCTCGCCATCGACGATGCTCGGCTCAATCTCCAACACCTGCTGCGCACGGTTCAGGCACGCGGCAGCACGCGGAAGCGTCAGCACCACCATCTGGGCCATCATCACAAAGAACAGGATCAGAATTGCATACTCCAGCACCGCAGAGATGCTCGCAATCTGCATGGCGTGGGCGCCTACGCGGTTGCCGCCCACCCACAGCACCGCCACCTCGGCGATGTTCATCAAAAAGAAGCTGGAACTGTCGAGCCCCACAAACAGGTGGTTGACCTTAATGGCGTTGGCCGCGTAATCGCTAAACACCTCGTCTAGGCGCTGCTCCTCATGGCGCTCCTTGTTAAACGCGCGGATGACGCGCACGCCCACGATGTTTTCGCGCAGCACCACGTTCATGCGGTCGATAAAGCTCTGCAAGCGCATAAAGATCGGAGCCGCGTTGGCAACCGTAAAGACCGCCGCCACCAGCACAATCGCAACGACTACGCCCAGAAGTGTGCCCATGGCAGGATCGATAAACCAGGCGAAGATGATGCCCGCCACAGCCAAGAACGGCACCGGCAGCACCAGCTGAATGGTCTGCAGAATCGCCTGCTGAATCACGTTGATGTCGTTGAGCGAGCGCGTGATCATCGATCCGGTGCCAAAGCGCTCAAAATCGCTGGCCGCGAGCTCGAGCGATTTGTCGTACACGGCATTGCGGATATCGCAAGCCACGTTGGCGGCCAGGCGCGCCGAAAGATAGCAGCCCAGCACCGTGCCGCCGCTAGCCATGCTGGTCGCGATAAACATGTATAGGCCGTTGCGTAAAATGTAGTCGACATCGCCCGTGGTAATACCGGTGTTGACCATGTTCGCCAGCATCGTGGGAACCAACAGCGTACCGACGTTATCCACCAGCAGCACCAGCAGTGTCACTGCGACAAGCCCTCGATATGGCTTCAAAAACCTCATTAACAGTCGCACGACTCCCCCTCACGTCGATCTTGCATCTGGCTTGCGGCTGCCACCTGCTGTTTAAATGTCTCGCACTCGTCGCCGAGCACCTGAGAGAATTTGCCGATCAAGCGCATAATCTCGCGCTGCTCACATGGCTCAAGCGCGCCAAAGGCTCGCTGTTCGGCCTTGAGTGCCGGCAGCGCATAACGCTCGGCAAATCGCCTGCCCTCTTCGGTCAGGCTCACAACCTTGTTCTTACGGCTGCCTTCGGCAAACTCCAACGTTGCGAAGCCCCGCGCCGTCAAGGTTTTAATTGCCGAGTTGATGGTCTGCTTGCTGTAGAACCATTCGCTTGTCAGACGGCTTACGGCAATACTGCCGCCCGCCGTGCTGGTATCGACGAGCATCCAGTAAGCGCAGTCCGAAAGGCCGCAGGCACGCGAGAACTCCGAATAGATATGGTCGAGTCCATTGAGCAACCGGTCGAAGTCGACCAGTTTAACCGCACCATTCATCTATCCCACCATTCGATTGTCCGATTTTTGACCAATTTTATGTCTCTAGATTAGTCCGAGTTTTGACTATCGTCAACAGCCTCTCCGCAAATGCGTGCACTTTTATGGCCTATCGACAGAAAAAGACCGCCGGCGCGGGGGCGGCGCCAGCGGTCACGTGAAAATCGGGTTTTATTGCCTGTTAAGCGGCGACGGCCTCATAGACCGTAGCGCCCGAGAAGCTGTCATGCAGGCTCTTGCCGGCAATCCACGGCAGCTCGACGACCTCGCAGACCGTGTTGACCAACTCAGAACAGTCAGTAAAGTGGCCCTTGTCGTTGAGGGCCTCGCAATCCTGAACACGCCAATAGCCATCGGTGTGCGTGATGTAGTACTCGTGATCGTTGATCGACACGAAAGCGCGCGTCTTGGAACGCAGCAGCTTCAGAAATCCTTCGAAATCGGTCTCGACGACATCTCCAGCCTGGAACATGATGTTACCTCCTGGCCCGGCGCCACCACGGCGCATTGATAAACGTTGGTACTCCTTTAGTAAAACCTTTATCAGAGGTTATGCGTTCGTCATTTAGGCAAGTGGTAAAAAACCGCAGGGTAGACGGGATAAAACGTTTAACCATCCCATTTGTTTGTCACATTCTGAAGGTACTTTTATGCAAACCTACTTTCCCAATTGGAATCTATCCTTTTGGCCGGGCAATTGACCGTCTATCGTTTGAGCCCGACGGGTATGAACGGGGCATCTGCAACGCCACCGCAAGGAGACACCATGGAGACTATCGAAGCACTCATTCACCGCCGCAGCTGCCGCAACTACAGCGATCGTCCCGTCGAGGCCGAAAAGCTTGCACGGATTATCGAAGCCGGCCAATATGCACCGAGCGGCATGGGCCGCCAGCCGGTGACGTTTGTCGCCGTCACCGACCCCGCGACCGTCGAGCGTCTCTCACAGCTCAACGCCCAGGTCATGGACAGCAACAGCGACCCCTTCTATGGCGCCAGGACCGTTGTGGTGGTGCTGGTTGACCGCAGCGTGCCCACACATCTGGAAGACGGCTCGCTCGCCATGGGCAACTTGCTCAACGCCGCCTATGCACTGGGTGTCGATTCGTGCTGGATTCACCGCGCGCATGAGGTCTTTGACTCGCCCGAGGGCCTGGAGCTGCTGGCCAGCTGGGGCCTGCCCGCCGACGGCAGCCTGCGCGGTGTCGGTAACTGCATTCTTGGCTACGCCGAGGACACGCTACCCGAGGCAAAACCGCGCCGCGACAACGTGGTATACGTCAAGTAGCGCAGGAGTGTCCCAAACTGCCGGCAGAAAAGGAACGTCCCCTTCTGCCGGCAAGCTATGTTGATATTTGAGTTGTCGTCGTTTCGTTCGTCTGGGCCGTTTCGGCTTCGCTGCCCTGTTCGTCCTCGTCCTTTTGCGCATCGGCGATGGTGGAGGCCGCCGCAACGATACCGCGCTGGGGCGCGACACCCGTCTGGGTCTGAGCGCCCTCGATAACTTCTGTGCCTGCATGCGCGAGCTCGGGCGATTTAAACACTGCGTCCAAGTTGGCGCCACCGCCGGCGTAGCCAAGCGCAGCGAGTGCGATGACGATCACTGCAACGACGGCCACGATCGGAACATAACGATGCCAACCAGCCGGATTGAGTCCACTGCGGCGAGCCGCCCCGCGGCTGATGTAACCGAGCGTTCCGTCGTGCTTGAGCTTTGAGCCCACCACGCGTTTGCGGCCCCACAGCGAGGACTCTGCCTGCATTGCCAAGCGGGCGCTTGCCGAAGGATAGCCGTATTTAGTGCGCTTGAACGAGCCATCAAACCCCGAGGCGTGTTTGCCCCACGTCACCGATGTCGTGCGTCGGTTAACCGGCGCAGCGCTCCGCCTTCTGCGGCTCGGTTTTGAAGTCTCAGCCATATGCCCTCGCACGCCGTAACCAAATCGAAACAATAACGCTTTGGACTGTAGCACACGCGTCGCGCGCGGTCACGGGCGCCTCGCCCAACGGTCATCGTCCTTCAGCAAGCGCCACAGCGTTGTACGGCTTATGCCCAGCACCTCCGCCGCACGGGTTCGGTTGCCGTGGAGATGATCTACAACCAGATGCGCGATATCTCGCTCGGTATCGGCCAGCGGTCGCAGGATATACAGGTCGCTTTCGAGTGTCGGGGCGCCAAAGGTTGCGGTCTTAATCACGTCCTCTTGGGCGAGCACTTCCTCCGCCACAGCGCGGTCCACCGTGCCCGCCCCCGCCAATATATACAGTCGTTCCGAGACCTCGCGGAGCTGCAGATAATTGCGCGGCCAGCGGTAAGCATCGAGCGTCTTCGTCGCCGCGGCAGACAGCGTGGGCGCTGCCGTCCCAAATGCATCAGCGAGATATTCCAAATAGCGCGCAATCTTCGTCGACGCGGTCCCCTGCTCGGCGATTGTCGGCGCCACGCTCACCGCACAGGCGAAGCGCTCGGTCACAAAGGCGGCTTGATCACTTTCACCGCCGCCCGGGATGTCATTCGCCGTCAGCACCACATGGCAGCGCGTCGCCAACGCGGTGTCGGCCATCGTGGAGACCAGCTCGCGGAGGCGCTGGGGGCCAACCGCGTTCCAGCCCTCAATGCAAAGGGTCAGCCCCGTTTGGAACAACGGCGATTCGGCGCTTTTGAGCACATGGCGCCAACCGCGCTCGGTGAGCTCATCGAGCGCAACGGAAACAAAGGGCTGATCGGCAAAAGGACCGTCCAGGTAGAGGCGCTTGGCGATCTCGACCTGACCCGCGCCCAGCTCGCCCTCGAGCATAAGGGGCACACCGCGCGCGTAGCTCTCGACGACCGGCGCAGCCACCGAAGCCGCTCCCTCAACGATGCCGTACGCGCTCGATTCGTAGCGGACCTCAACTTCGTCGGCGTTGAGCCACTCGATGCCCGCATGCGCCGCGGCACCGCGCACCTCGCGGACCACGACGACCCAAAGCCCCCCGCCCTCTTTGTCGGTGGGGCGAACGGCCAGGCTCAGGCGCGTACCCTCACGCCCCATAACCAGACGCGCGCCGTCTCCTATACGGTCGAGACGCTCAGCAACAAAAGCCGCCACATCCCGCTCAAGCGCCGCGTCATTCATGGTCGAGATCGCGACGTCCCCACGCGCATCGATCGCCAATGCCGAGGCCCCGGCAGCAGCCAGGGCCTCGGTCAAGATGTTCAGCTTGGCATCGCTATCCATGATTTGCCCCTGTCCGCGGCGACATGCAACCGCCGACGGTCGCACGACCGAGTGTTTCAAAATTGAACGATATTGCTCACCAAACACTATAGGGCAGAAAGCGCCGTCCTGCGAGTATAGGTGTTGCCCCGCATCGCCATCCTGGCGGGGCGATAAGAGCTCTTCGGGACCTATCAACCTGCGGACAAGCCATACCCGCAAGAGCTCCTATCGCTCCACCGTGAGAATGCGCTCACCAGCACGCAGCACGCAAACAAGCTACTTCTCTACCAGATTCCCAGTACGTGTTGCATTCCCAAACTCATGCACGCAATGCCAATCCAGCAGCAAAAGCCCAGCGCGATGGGCTTGCCGCCCTTTTTGACCAGCTCGACGATATCGGTATTAAAACCAATAGCCGCCATGGCCATCACGATAAAGAACTTCGACAGCTCCTTGATGGGCGCCGTAAAGGACGCGGGAAGCTGAAGCACCGTAGTGATCACGCTCGCCAGCACAAAGAACAGCACAAACATGGGAAACGCGCGTTTGAGGGAGAACGTGCTTTTGGCGTCGCCGCCGGCCTTGCGCGCCAGATGCATCTGCCAGCAAGCAAGCGCCAGCGTGATGGGAATGATGGCCAGCGTCCTGGTGAGCTTGACCACCGTGGCGCTCTCGAGCACATTGGCGCCGGGATGCATGCTGTCCCAGGCGCTCGCCGCAGCCGTTACGGACGAGGTGTCGTTGATGGCGGTGCCGGCAAACAGGCCAAAGCCCTCGTTGGTCAGCCCGAGCATACCGCCGAGCGTTGGAAACACGAGCGCCGCGATAACGTTAAACAGGAAGATGACCGAAATGGCCTGGGCAATCTCGCGATCGTCGGCATCGATGACGGGCGCGGTCGCAGCAATGGCCGAACCGCCGCAAATCGACGAACCCACACCTACAAGCGTCGCGATCTTGCCCGGCACGTTCATAACGCGGCAGAGCACAAAGGCGATGACAAGCGAGGTCGAGATCGTCGCCACGATAATCGGCAGCGACTGGGCGCCCTTGGACAGGATCTGGGAGAGGTTCATGCCAAAGCCAAGCAGGATAACCGCGTACTGCAAGACTTTTTTGGACGTATAGGTAACGCCGGCGGCGAGCTGTTCGCGACAATTCTTGGGAAAGACGAGCGCCAGGACCATGCCAAAGAGGATGGCGAATACCGGACCGCCGACCACCTCAATTTGTTTGCCGAGCAACGTCGCGGGAATGGCGATGATCAGGCAGAACAAGACGCCTTTCCAGCGCTCGCGTACGAAATTTGCCAGTTGCATATGGGATTCCTTCTTTCTATTTCACGTTTGCGACGGCTTATGATACGGCAATATTGAGCGCAGCCTTGCGCAAACACAGACTAAGATGCCGCAATAGTTCTCAGGCAACAGCCGAATTACCCACCGCGGAGAGCTGATTCGCGGCATAATTAACAACTGACATATGAGTTTGATAGAACAGTTGCGAGGCGCTATGGAAGAATCGATGCACGTCGGCGAGCAGGAAACGAGCCTACAGGACCAGTCCTACCACACCATTCGACGCAAAATCGTCTACCTGGACTACAAGCCGGGCGAAAAGCTGGGCGTCAAGCAACTTTGCGACGACCTGGATATGGGTCGCACGCCCGTGCGCGAGGCTTTGGTTCGCTTGGCGCAGGAAGGCCTGGTGCGCACCGTGCCCCAGAGCGGCACCTACGTCTCACCCATCAACCTCACCCTTGCCGAGAGTGCCTGCTACATCCGCGAACATCTGGAAAAGCAGGTGATCGTGGAGTGCTGTGCGCGCGCCACGTCGGCCGGCATCGAGCAGCTCGACCGCGCCATCGCGCTGCAGGAAAAGGCCATGGCCGAAGAGGATCGCATCGGCTTCTTTTTGAGCGACAACCTCATGCATCACATGATTTTTAGCATCGCATGTCGCAGCACCGTGTGGTCGTGGCTCGAAGAGACCAATGCCGACTTGGAGCGCTTCCGCTGGCTGCGCGCTGCCACGCAGGTTCTCGACAATCAGGACATCGTGAACGAACACAAGCAGATTCGCCGCGCTATCGCCGGTCGCGACCCCATCGAAGCGAGCTTTTTGGTTAGCAAGCACCTGCATATGATGTTCCGCAACCAGACCGAGGTCCTGGACCAATATCCCAAGTATTTCGAGACCAGCAAGCTCCGCTAACCTGCCAAAACCACCACAAGGGGGCAGGCACCTTTGTGGTGGTTTCTCCGCACATAAAGGCCCGGCTCCGTTTGATGATGCGGAGCCGGGCCTTAGTTGTTAGGATGACGGAACTCGATTACTCGACAGTAACGCTTTTCGCCAGGTTGCGAGGCTGGTCAACGTCGCAACCGCGCAGGATGGCAACCTCACGGGCGAGCAGCTGCAGCGGAACGCTCGCCGTGATGGGGCTGAACACGTCACGGACGGACGGCACGCGAATGATGCAGTCGGCAATCTTGTTGATTTCCTCGTCGCCCTCGGTAGCAACGACGATGACCTTGGCGCCGCGCGCCTTGCACTCCATAAGGTTCGACACGGTCTTGTCGTAGGTGGCACTCTTGGTGGCCACAGCGATGACAGGGAAGCCCGGGTCGATCAGAGCAATGGGGCCGTGCTTCATCTCACCGGCGGCATATGCCTCGGCGTGCAGGTAGCTGACCTCTTTGAGCTTGAGCGCACCCTCGTAGGAAATAGCGGCGCCCATGCCGCGGCCCACGAACAGCGCCGACTGCGCGTCCTTGCACAGCAGGGCGGCCTCATGAACGGCCTCGGTTTGGGTATCCAAAATCCACTGGATCTGCTCGGCCGTATCGGAAAGCTCGCGGAACAGCATGCGCGCCTGCTTGGTGGTCAAACGGTACTTGACCTGCGCCAACAGCAGGGCCAAAAGCGTAAGGCTCACAACCTGGCCGATGAAGCTCTTGGTCGAGGCGACTGCGATCTCCTTGTTGGCCTTGGTGTAGATAACGCCGTCGCTCTCACGCGCCACGGGGCTGCCCACCACGTTGGTGATGCCGAAGACCTTGGCGCCCTTGATGCGCGCGTCGCGAATGGCGGCAAGGGTATCGGCCGTCTCGCCCGACTGGGACACGGCAACGACAAGCGTCGTCGGCGTAATGATGGGATTGCGATAACGGAACTCGCTGGCTGCCTCAACCTCAGTGGGGATGCGAGCCCAGCCCTCAATGAGATTCTTGGCAATGAGGCCAGCGTGATAGCTGGTGCCGCAAGCGATCACGTAGACGCGGTCGATGTCGTTGAGCTCCTCGAGCGAAAGGCCCAGCTCGTCGATGTCGAGCTCGCCGGCCGGCGTCATACGACCGACCAGCGTGTCGCGCACGACGCGCGGCTGCTCGTGGATTTCCTTGAGCATAAAGTCGGGATAACCGCCCTTTTCTGCCATGTCCAGGTCCCAGTCGATATGGGTGATCTTGGGCTCAATCACATTGCCGGCCTCGTCGGTATACTCGACGCCTGCGGGCGTGAGCTTGGCAAACTGACCGTCCTCGAGCACCACGACATCGCGGGTGGCGTCGATGAGCGCGATGACATCGGAGGCGACATAGGCGCCGGTCTCGCCCGCGCCGACCACGATCGGGGAATCCTTGCGGGCGACGGCGATCACGCCGGGCTCGTCAGCGCACACGGCGGCCAGACCATAGGCACCGACCACGTGGGTACAAGCCTCGCGCACGGAGGCCATCAGGTCGTGCGTCTCGGCATAAGCCTCTTCGATCAGATGCGCGAAGACCTCGGTATCGGTCTCGCTCTTAAAGTGGTGGCCGCAGCCCTCCAGCTCTTCGCGCAGCTCGGCGAAGTTCTCGATGATGCCGTTGTGGACGATGGCGATGCGACCATCGCAGCTGGTGTGGGGATGGGCGTTGACAACGGAAGGCTTGCCGTGAGTGGCCCAGCGGGTATGGCCGATACCGCAGGTAGCGTCGCTGTCGATATTGGAAAGCTCGCTCTCCAGGCCCGCAACCTTACCCACGCGGCGGATGACGTCGAGGTGAGCCGCGGCGCCCTCGCCCACCTCGAGCGCGACGCCCGAGGAATCATAGCCGCGATACTCCATGCGCTTGAGGCCCGTAACCAGGATGTTCTTTGCAATATCAGAGCCGGTGTAGCCGACAATTCCGCACATAGGATAAATCCCTTCGTTCGCGTGACTGCAAGACGTCCACGCACAAGGGGCGCTGAGACGTATAACGTTCGAGTATTGTACTCACGCAAGCACAAGCTGATATACCAGAAGTGGTATCTCAACTTAGATACCACCCGATGTACACACGTCCAGCCGGTCCAAACCACCACAAAGGTGCCTGTCCCCTTCGTGGTGGTCGCGCTGGCAACGTCGTTTCCCCAGATAAAACCTGCCAAAATAAACCTGTCCCTTTTTGGTAGGTTTGGGATGCTACAATCTGGCTTGTACTTGAAACGCATCAAAGGGGCCGCTATGGCAAAGGTAAAAATCAGCGACGTCGCGCGCGAGGCCGGGGTTTCGTTGGGCACGGTCTCCAACGCGCTCAACCACCCCGAAAAGCTACGCCCCGAGACCCTCAAGCTCATCAACGAGACCATCAATCGCCTTGGCTACCTGCCCAACCAAAGCGCTCGTCAGCTCGCGGGCGGCGCCACCAAGTCCTTTGGCCTGGTGCTCCCCCGTCTCGATCACGGCTTTTCGCTCCAAATCGCCAGCGGCGCCCACAACGAGGCCCGCAAGCACGGCTACGATCTGCTCATCGCCAACGCCGATAACGACGATATTCTCGAGGACCATTACCTGCGCTACTTTATGGGCACCCAGATGTCCGGCGTCATGGTTCAGCCCATGGCATCCCCCGACTGGCACCCCGCCATGACCAAGATGCCCGTGCCGATCGTCCATCTGGACATCCATTGCTCCGAGCCCGGCTACTACGTAGCGGCCGACAACGAGGCCCAGGGTCGCATCATTGCCGAACTTGCCATCGCCCGCGGCGCGCACCATATTGTCGTCGTCGGCCGAGCAGCATTTATGCAACTCACCCTGCGCGTCCTTGGCATTCATAAAGCGCTCGCTCTACACCCCGATATCAAGATCGAAGTCATCGACGCCGGCGAATGGAATACCGCTGCCGACGGCTACGGCATCGGTGCCCAAATCGCCGAGCGCCCCGCGGACGAACGTCCCGATTTTGTCGTCGGTCTGACCGACGTGCTGGCCTCGGGCGTCATCTCGGCGCTGGTCGACAAAGGCATCGCCGTCCCCGGGCAAGTACGCGTAGCGGGTTGCGATGGCAACCCACTCGCTTGGAGCGGATCGGTCCCGCTCACTACGGTAGCGCCCCCGGGCTACGAGATTGGCCGCAAGGGCGTTCAATTGCTCATGGAGCAAATCGAGAACAAGGTCCCGACAAAGACCAAGCATATCCGCGTCGGCTCTGCAGCGCGCACCGTCACCGCAGTCACCGCCGCCGAGGATATCAACCGCCAAGAACTGGTACGTCCGTTCCTGCTGGAACGCGCCAGCACCCAGGCAAGCAGCCAGACCGACGCCACGGCCATCAACCTCGGTGCGTATCTATAGCACGACCGCAAGTATGCCAAGTCGCCGCTCAAGCAAAAGGGGCCCGACCATTGCCGGGCCCCTTTTGCTTGAGCGCAAACGTGGGTAATTGCTCGTTTCAACGCCGCAATTGTCTAGCGCACGGCCTTGACCGCCGCCGCCAGATCGAACAGCGTATCGAGCACGGCCTCGCAGCCATCCACCACGTCCTGCGGCAGCGGCACGATATCGGGGACGGCAAAGACATGACATCCGGCCGTAATGCCCGAGACGCAGCCGTTGCGCGAATCCTCGACCACGGCACATTCCTCGGGAGCAAAGCCCGCGCGCTCGCAGGCGAGCAGATACATCTCGGGGTCGGGCTTGCCGTGCACGACGTCCTCGCCACACGTTACCGTTTCAAACTTGTCAAAAAGACTGACCATCTTAAGGTTGCGCTCGGCCGTAACGAGGCGCGACGACGTCGCTAGACCCACGTGATAGCCCGCAGCCAGCAGCTCGTCTAGGCACTCGGCGGCGCCGGCCTTAAGCTCCAGCTCGGTCTTGACCATCTCGTCGCGAATCTCCTTGTGGCGGACATAGACCGCCTCGGTGGTTTCGTGGCTGCCGTAATGCTTATCGAGGATGTCCATGACATCGGGCAGCGTGCGACCGATAAACTGATGGATCAGCGCATCATCAATCGCGAGCCCCAGCTCAGCGGCGCCTGCCTTCCAGGCCTTAATCCCCAAACGCTCGGTATCGACCAGCGTTCCATCCATGTCAAAAATAACAGCCTTGATCATATCGGTCCCCTCACCGGATTGTGTTACTACCACTCTACCGCACTTACAAACTTGTATATAACGTATATAGCATATTGCACTTTCGTTACATAGATAGAAGACTTATGGCAAGTAACGCATTAGGATTATAGTTTTCGACCGAGTACTCAATGGTAAGGATCGTTTCATGATTTTAGACACCACGGCACCCGCAGAGGAGCTTCAAGACAAGCTATCGGCGCTCGAACAGCTGCTTTTGGCATACGGGCGCGTGGCTATCGGGTTTTCCGGTGGCGTCGACAGCAGCTTTTTGGCCGCCGTATGCGCCCGCATCATGCCTACCAATACCCTCCTCGTCCATCTCACCACGCCGCTCATCGGCACGCCCGAACAGGCCTCGTTTGAGCGGTCCGTTGATGGACAAGCCAATGAAGGGGCGCATTTTAAGCTCCCCGTGCTCAATCTTTCGGTCGATCAGCTGCAGCTCCCCCAAGTAGCCTGCAACGATGCCAATCGCTGCTACCACTGCAAGCACGCTGGCTTTACCGCCATCGTCAACCACGCCAAGTCGCTCGGCTTTCCCACCGTCATCGATGGCAGCAATGCAAGCGATCGCGGCGACTACCGCCCTGGTATGCGCGCGGCAAAAGAGCTCGGCGTACGCTCCCCTCTCATGGAGGTCGGCTTTACCAAGGACGAAGAGCGCGAGCTGCTGCGCGCATGGGGCTATCCCGTTTGGAACCTGCCGGCGGGAGCATGTCTTGCCACGCGCGTCCCCACGGGCGAGGAGCTTACGCGCGAGAAGGTCGATTTGATCCGCACCTGCGAGGACCACCTGCACGATCTTGACCTGGCACAGGTACGCGCGCGCTTGGTCGGCGGCTGCATGCATATCGAGGCCGCACCCGCAGATGTCGCCAAGATTGCCGCGCTCGGCGGCACCGCCGTCGATGCCGAGGGCAAGACCCCGCTGCCCGCCGCCATCGAGTCCGCGCTGCGCGAGCTGGGCTGCGACCATATCTCCCCCGAGGTCACCCCCTACATCCACGGCAACATGAACCAGTAGCGCATCCCGATAAGTTGCGGTGGAATAGTTCCTGTCTTACGGCCTATCGGACCCAAACAGGAACTATTCCACCGCAACTGTGTTTGGCAAGCATGGACCCGCGAAGAAAGAAACATTTTATTATTGGGCGCGTTTGTCCGGGCAAACGCGCAGCGACGCGCTAGGCGAGCATCTTGACGCTCATGTCGACGGGATTCGCTGTGAAGCAGGACGTGGTCACGAGGCCGTCAACGCCGGTCGACGCGTACTCGGCCGCGTTGTCGGGACGAATCCCGCCCGCTGCAACCAAGGCCACATGAGGATCGATTCCATGTAGCTCCTCGACAAGCGGCCTAAGCTCAGCGACCGGCACTTTGTCGAACTGAATACCGTCGACGCCCGCCCTCACCAGCCTGCGAGCGTCATCGGCACCCGCCTCGACAAACAGCTTTTTCTCGATGCAGCGCCGGCGAATCCGAGGCAGAAGCTCAATAAGCGCATCGAGTCCCGTTGCTCCAGAAGGCGCTGTCATAAACCTGGTATGGTTGTCGAACACCAATACGGTCTCGGAAAGGCCCATGCGATGTGGAAACGCTCCGCCCGCAACGACCGCCTTGGTCAGTAGGTCCCTATTGCCCGGCGTGCTCTTTCGCGTCGTCAGCACCTCGCACATGGGGTTGACAGCATGCGCGGCGTCGACCATTTTGCGCGTCTTGGTTGCCACAGCCGAGTAGTGGTCGAACATATTTAGGCCGACTTTCCATAGCAGATGCAAATTGGCGGCCGAACCGCATACACGCATAAAAGATCGCCCGGCTTCAACCTTTGTTCCCGAGGGCTCAAACCACTCGACCGTCAGGTTCAGCATAGTTGCCATACGCACAACCTCCTCCGTGCAACAAAGCACGCAGTTCTCGCGCGTGTAATACTCCATCGCACCGAGCGCCTCACCAATTCCCAGGATATGCGTCGTAAGATCGATATAGGGGACATCCTCGGCGATAAGCTCCTCAAGCCGCGCGTCGCTTATACGGATAATGTCGGGCATGGGGCCTTCTCTCTGTCATTGTTCTCGACGAAGAATAGCGTATCGCTTTCCCAGCCTATACGGTACAACCTCATCAGCAGCGTTTGTCCCGCATCTTACGTATTCTGCCGAGCAAACGTCCTGCGGCGTCTCCTGCTAGACTGGTAGATTCCCAACCGTCTAGCCAGGAGCCTCAATGTCGCGCAAGTCCGCCTACAAGCAAGTCCTTTCCATCGGCACCGCCGTGGTGCTGGGGTTTGCGCTGTTTACGGGATCGCTCGACGGAGCTCCCAAGCTGCTGTCGCCGCAAAGCGATGAACAGGCGGTAGCTCTGGCCGAGAAGCAAAACGAGAGTCCCAAGCGCACCGGCAACGAGGCAGACCTGGTCGCCCGGCTCGAATCGGGAACAGCCAGCTCCGAGGACTCCGGCGATGGCTCCGTATCCGCCGCACCCGACACCGGTGACGCCGCTTCCGAGGACAGCTCCACCACCCCCATCGACGAGGTCGAAAACCCCGACCTTAACCGCGCCCGCGGCGTATACCTCAGCAGCATTCCCGACTACGCCGGCAACCCCTACGTTGCCCTTCGCGCCGACAGCACGCACCCGCTCGGCACGCCATCATTCACACTCGATGAATACGAGCGCGCCACCGAAGAGGGCTGCTTTAAGAAATTCTCCAAGCTCGACAGCCTGGGCCGCACTCGCAAGGCGCTCGCCTGCGTAGGCCCCGAGTCGCTCGGACAGGGAAAGCGCGGCGACATCTCGCGTATCCACCCCGCCGGATGGCACCAGCAGCGCTACGACTTTATTCCGGGCCAGAGCCTCTACAATCGCTGCCATCTCATCGCCTGGTCGCTCTGCGGCGAAAATGCCAACCGTAAGAATCTCCTCACCGGCACGCGCTATCTCAACGAGACGGGCATGCTACCGTTTGAAGAGCAAATTCTCGGCTACATCCACGACACGGGCAACCACGTGCTCTACCGTGTCACGCCCATGTACAACGAAGAGGAACTTGTCTGCCGCGGCGTGCGCCTTGAGGCGCAATCGGTCGAGGACCACGGAAAGACCCTGTGCTTCCACGTGTACTGCTACAACCTGCAGCCGCATGTGCAGATCGACTACGCCACCGGCCGCAACCAGACCTCGGGAGTTTAGGGCCGACCAAGCTGCCCCAAAACCTAAAATGATCCGTTTTCCTCCGTCCCCAAGGGATCAAAAAGGGCCGCCCCGGTTACCCAGGGCGGCCCTTGCATCGGCATGCATGTTGCAGGCAAAACCACGCGTTACTTGGCGCGGCCCTCCTCATAGCGCTCGACCAGCTTGGCCTGAACGTCATAAGGCACCTGCTCATAGCCTGCGGGCTTCATGGTAAAGTCACCCGTGCCGCGCGTGATAGAGCGCAGACGCGTCGAGTAATCCGTCAGCTCGGCCAGCGGCGCCTGCGCGATGACCACGGTATCGCCGCGCTCATCGGTCTCCATGCCCGTCACGCGACCGCGCGATGCCGAGATGTCGCCCATCACGGCGCCGGCGTAGCTCTCGGGGATAGTCACCGTGATTTCCTCGATGGGCTCCAGCACCACCGGGTCGGCATCGGCGCATGCCTTGCGCAGGCCGATGCGAGCCGCCGCGCGGAACGCCATCTCGTTGGAGTCGACGCTGTGATACGAGCCGTCGTACACAGCCACGCGAATGCCCGTGAGCGGATAGCCGGCAATAATACCGTCCTTCATGGTCTCCTGGACGCCCTTGTCCACGGCGGGGATCAGCGAGCGCGGGATGCGGCCACCCACGACCTCGTCCACAAACTCATAGCCGTCGCTCGTGCCGTCGGGCCCAATAAGCGGCTCCACGCGCAGCCAGCAGTCGCCATACTGACCGGCGCCACCGGTCTGCTTCTTGTGGCGACCCTGGGCGCTCGCCGTGCGGCGGATGGTCTCGCGATACGGAATGCGGATCGGCACGCTCTTGGCGACGACCTTGGTGCGGTCCTCCAGACGGTTGAGCAGCACCGAAACCTGCGCCTCACCCACGGCGGAGATGATAGTCTGGCCCGTCTCCTCGTCACGATCGATGCTCATGGTCGGATCGGCCTTGCATGCCTTCTCGATAAACGTGTAGAGCTTCTCTTCGTCGCCGCGGTTCTCGGCCTCGATGGCAATGCGGTACTGCGAGTTGGGAAACTTAAACGCCGCCGCCTCGACCTTACCGGTAATGGAGAGCGTGTCACCCGTCTCGGCAGCCAGCTTGGGCGCCACGATGATGTCACCGGCATAAGCGTGGCCAACCTCGGTCATATCGCGGCCGCACATCACATACAGGTGGGCCAGACGATCGCTCTTGCGGGTACGCGCGTTGATCAGCTCAAGGCCCGGCTCAAGCGTGCCCGTCAGCACCTTGATAAAGCTGATGCGACCCTGCTGCGGATCGGCCAGCGTCTTAAACACAAACGCCACCGGACGGTCATCGTCACTCGAGATCTTAAGCGAATCGCCGTCGATAAGCGGCATCTCGCCGTAGTCGGTCGGCGCCGGGAAGTACGTCGCGATGTCGTCCATCAGCGAGTTGACGCCCTGCTCCTTAATGCAATCGCCCGCAAAGACCGGCACAAAGATGCGCTCGGCAATCGCCTTCGACAGCAAGCCCTCAAGCTCCTCCTGCGTCAGCGTCTCCTCGCCTTCCAGGTACTTCATCATCAGCTCATCGTCGGCCTCGGCCACCAACTCGCACAGATGGTCATGGGCCTCCTCGGCCTGGGCACGATACTCCTCGGGAATCTCCGACTCAACGGCTTCGGTGCCGTTGCAATGGCGCGCCTTCATGCGCACCAGGTCGATGATGCCGTCAAAGTCCTCGCCCTCGCCCCAGGGAAGGGTCACGGCGCCCAGGCGCGTGCCAAAGCGCTCCTGCAGCAGGTCCATCGTGGTCGCAAAGCTGGCCTCGGAGCGCGACAGGCGGTTTACGAACACCGCACGCGCCAGGCGCAGGTCCTCGGCGGCATACCAGAGCTTAACCGTCGTAGGTTGCGGGCCGGCCTCGGCGTCGACCACAAACAGAGCCGTCTCGCAGACGCTCATCGCGGCAAAGGCGTCGCCGATAAAATCGGGGTAGCACGGGGCATCGAGCACATTGATGCGCGCGCCCTTCCAGTCGATCGGCGCAATGGTCGTCGAGATGGAAAATGCACGCTTGACCTCTTCGGGGTCATAGTCGAGCGTAGGCTTGGTGCCGTCGTGGCCGCCCAGACGGGCGGTCTTACCGGAAAGGTGGAGCATGGCCTCGGCGAGTGAAGTCTTGCCCACCCCGCCTTGGCCTACGAGCACCACGTTCCTTACGTTACCGGTCTTGGGAGCACCCATGATGACCTCCTTGCAGGGCCGCGCGCAATGCGCGACGCCAACGGGGAGAGTTCGCGGTCGGTGCCATCCCGGGAGCAGCATGGTCGGCAGCCGAGCCGACTCACCCTCCAAATGTCCTATGCCACCACCCTACCCTCACGGGCGACCGTCCATGCACACCTTTCGGCACACGTATGAATACAGGCGGCGAGAGGAAGAGACAAGCTTGTGAGGCGATTATTGAACCCCGTCGATGCAAACAAAAAGCCGCCACAGACCGTAAGACCTGCGGCGGCTTCGCCTCAATTAATAGTTGAGTAAATACCTGAGCCTATCCCTCGATACGGCTCAAGAACTCACGGGTGCGCTGCTCGCGCGGATGGTCGATGACCTGCTCGGCAGGACCCTCCTCGACAATACGACCGCCATCCATAAAGACCACGCGGTCGGCAACATCGCGCGCAAACTGCATTGCGTGGGTCACGATCACCATCGTCATATTCTGCGCGGCAAGGTCTTTAATGACACGCAGCACCTCGGCCGTCAGCTCGGGATCGAGCGCCGAGGTCGGCTCGTCAAAGAATAAGATTTCCGGATCGAGCGCTAGGGCGCGGGCAATACTCACGCGCTGCTGCTGACCGCCCGAAAGCTCACACGGCACCTTGTTCTCGTTGCCCGTCAGCCCCATTTGCGCAATCAGCTCGTGAGCGCGGGCTTCCGCCTGCTCGCGCGGACGCTTAAGCACACGAATCGGCGCATCGATGATGTTTTTCATCACGGTATAGTGCGGGAACAGATTGTAGTTCTGAAACACCAGGCCAAACCGCGAGCGCGCTTGCTTGGGCACATCGCCCTTCGCATAGACCGCGCCCGGACCCGCATCCGTCGCAACGGCAAGGTCTCCAAACGAGAGCGAGCCTCCGTCGAGTGTCTCGAGCAGCGTGGCACACCGCAGCAGCGTGGACTTGCCGCCACCCGAAGGCCCGATAATCGCCACGACCTCGCCACGCTTCACCTCGAGCGAGATATCCTTGAGCACCTCATTGCCGCCAAACGCCTTACGCGCGTTTTCGATTTTCATCACTGAGTTAGTCATGATAATAGTCCAGCTTCTTTTCGGCGGCGCCCAGCAGCATCTCGACCACAAAGTTAAAGACCCAGTAGATCAGCGCCGCAATCGCAAACGGCACCATGCTCACCTGCGAGGCAACCAGGGCCTTGGCGGTCGAGAACATCTCGCCCACGCCAATGGCAAACGCCAGCGACGTGTCCTTGACCAGCGTGATGATCTCGTTGCCCATCGCCGGCAGAATACGCTTGGCGACCTGCGACATCACGATATACAGAAACGTCTGCACACGCGAATAGCCCAGCACCTCGGCAGCCTCGTATTGACCGCGCGGAATGGACTGCAAGCCCGAGCGATAGATCTCGGCAAAGTAACCGGCGTAGTTGATGATGAACGCCACGACGCACGCCGTCCACTTGGAATCGGGCGTGAGCGAAATGCCAAACACGTAGTACGGGGCAAAGTAGATGGCAAACATCTGCAGCATGAGCGGCGTACCGCGCATGACCGAGATATAGATGCGCGCAATCCAGCGAAGCGGCGCGATTTTGCTCATGCGCATAAACGCCACGGGAATTCCCAGCGGAATCGACCCCAGCAGCGTCAGCACAAACAACTGCAAACTGACCAAGAATCCCTGGCCGAGCATCTGCATCATGACCTGAATAGACATTACTTGAGCACCCAATTATCGAAAGATAGACCATAGCTTGAATACTTGTCGCACAGGTCCTTGACCGTGCCGTCCTCGTAGAGTGCCTTGAGCGACTCGGTCACGGCGTCGGCCGACTTGGTGTCGCCCTTCTTAAAGCCGACGGCGTAGTGCTCGCTGGACAGCGGCTCATCAAGCTGCGTATAAGCATCGGGCTTGGCGGCAAGCTGATACTGGGCAATCGAAAGGTCGCAAGCCACGGCATCGACCGCGCCGCTCTCGAGCTGCATAAAGGCCGTGTTGTACTCGCCGATCGTGTCGAGCGTGGCAAACGTCGCCGCCAGGTCCTTCTGGTCACCCTCGAGCACATCCTGCGCAGCGGAATCGGTCTGAGTGATCACGGTCTTGCCAGCAAGATCGTCCCAGCTCTTGATGCCCGCATCCTTCTTTACCACCAGCACCTGCTCGTTGAGCATGTACGGCTCAGAGAACGTGTAGTCATCCTCGCGCCCCTCCATGGTAAAGCCGTTCCAGATGCAGTTGATGGCGCCCGAGTTAAGCAGCGTATCCTTGGCGTCCCAGTCGATGGCCTCGTATTTGACCTCCCAGCCCTGCTTATCGGCAACAGCCTTGGCCAGATCGAGATCAAAGCCGGTGTACTCACCATCGTCGCCCACAAAGCCGTACGGAGGATAGGACTTATCAAAGCCCACCACGAGCTTCTTGGACTCCGCAGCGCCCTTCACATCCTTGGCCGCGGCAGAGCCAGCAGCGGAGCCCTTGCCGGCGCCACCGCCGCAACCGACAAGACCAAGGCCAAGCACCGTGGCGAGCGAGCCGGCTAGACCAACAAACTGACGACGAGACATATCGGTATTCATGGTATTCCCCCTTGATGGCACTTTAGTTAAGTAAAGTGAGTCGTGTAACGTCCAGAATCATACACTTTAGTGAGATGGAGTACAAGGGAGGGTTTGCCCGGCGTGGGCGGGGAGCGGCGCGTAATTAAGTTTCCTGCTCTACAGTCCTGCGCAAGACGGAAAGCACATTAAGCTGTCTCTTATACACATCTCCGAGCCCACGAGACCCTAAGACAT
>UQIP01000011.1:0-61151 GCA_900541005.1 uncultured Collinsella sp.
TCGGCAGCGTCAGATGTGTATAACAGCCACAAAGGTGCCTGTCCCCTTTGCGGTGGTTTGGGGCGGGCGGATATCGGGAAGTGCCGGATGGGGGAGGCTGCCGGGCGCCTTGCCGTCTGCGGATTTTGGGACATGTGGCCCGCTTTTTGGGCCTGCCTGTCGGTACACTAAAAGCACTATGGGTATCCGCGAGCGACATATCGGCCACGCGGCCGCCCGATCCGCCCCCGTGGCGGATCCCAGGGGCGGCACGCTCTTTGTCATGCCGCGATTCCTTGTTGGCATAACGCATCAGGCGTATCGTCACCGCGTCTTTGCTATCGCCGGCGCCATCACCGCACTGTTCCTCATGCTTTTGGCGGTCTTGCCGGCGCTGTTCGCCTTCGACCCCAAACTTTCTAACGCCGTGCCCGCCTATAGCGAGGTGTCCAAAGAGGTCGTGGACGCGCTCGTCCATTCGAGCTCTCTGCCGTTGCTTGTTGCCGCAATTGCATTTTCGATCTGGGGCGTATCGGTCTATCTGCGCTGTTTGGACTATGTGTTGCGCCGCCGCCTTGTTGCCATTGCCACCATTTGCACCCTGTGGATGATCGAAGTCATTCTCAAGTACAAGTCGTTCACGCCGTTCTATGCCACCGTGCTGTGGTACCTGTACTACGTGCCCATGACGCTCATTCCGCTGCTCTACCAGTTGTGTGGTCTGCGCCTTGCGGGCCTGGAGCAACACCGCCTGGGTCGCCGCTACTGCGCTGCGCTGTGGATTGTGGCCATCCTGCTTATCGGATTTGTGCTCACCAACGATTTTCACCAGCAGGTCTTCCGCTTTGACCGCACAAGCGACACCTGGAGCAACGATTACACGTACGGCTGGGGTTATTTTGCCGTCCTCGCGTGGACGGCCTTTAACTTCGTAGCCTTTTTTATCCTGGTTGGTCGGTCCTCGTCCTTTCGCATCCAGCGATTCTCGGGCACGGCGGCGCTCGTACTGCTGGGCGGCGCATTCTTTGCCATCTCGTATGCTCTGCGCGTGCCCTGGGCATGGAGGCTCAACTTCTCGCTCGTCTATTGCGTCTTGTGCGTGGTGGCGATGGAAATCTGTCTCGATTGCGGTGTCATTCCGTCGTATCACGACATCGCCGGCATCTTCGACACCTTGCCGCTCGACCTCAAAGTTCTAACGCGCGACTTGCAGGAGGCCTATGCCACGCCGGTGTCAAAGCCAATGCCGGTAGGCGTGCGTGAGGAGTTGCGGACCCAGGAGCACGGCCGCACCCATGCCTTTGCCGTGGCGTCCGATCCCGATGTGATGTACCGTGCCTTTCCACTGCTGGGCGGATCGGCCTTGCTTGCCCAAGACGTGTCGGAGCTCAACGAACTCAATCGCGAACTGGCGCATCGTCGCATGGAGCTGCAGCGTCAAAACGAGCTGCTCGCCGCCGACTACGACCTTAAGACGCATTTGGCAGATCAAGAGGCCGAGACCTTGCTGGTCCAAGACGTGGACCAGGCGCTTGCCCGCGCGCTCGAAGGGATGTACGACCTGCTGAGCTCACTGCCGCCGTTGACCGACGAAGCGTCTTCGCACGAGCGTTACCGCATGCTGCAACGCGCCAAGATGCTCGTCGCCTATTGCAAGCGCAAGGGGTCGCTCACGTTGGCACAGCACGGGGAGAGCGGTTTTGACCGCGACCGCATTCAGCTCATTGCCAACGAGCTCGCAAGTGACCTGCGCACCATCGATATCGATTGCGCCTCGATTATCGCCATACGGCGCCCGTTGCACGCCAGCACGGTAAGCGCCCTGTACGATTGCGTGTATGACTTTGCGTTTTTTGCCTACACCACCGACCATCCGGCGCTTATGTATCACTTGGGCGACCATGACCGATGCAGTGTCGAGCTGCGCGCCACGCTTTTTTCCAACGATGATGCAGATCTTTCGCAGACGCCCGCTACGCAAGAGCTCGAAAGCGCTTTGCAAGGGCGCAACGTGGCATATCGCCTTGAGGGCGGGCCCGGCCAGCTGCGCATGATCGTGTTGATGCCGCGGGCGGGTGAGTGACGATGCAGATTTCGCTCATCCTTCCCCAAATCGTTGCGCTCGATGTTGCCTTTGCCCTGGCTGCTTGCCTGCAGACGATCCACGTTCCGCTCATCGTATCGCGCCGCTCGTCCTATAACCGTAAGGTGATTTGCGCCTACGAGGCGAGCCTCGTGCTTCACCTGGTGGTTTCGGCGCTTATCCTGTTCGCGTCGTCTGGCTCGTATCTGGTGGCGCCGCTTGACGTTTGCGCCAGGGCAATGGGCGGAGTGCTGTGGCTCAATGCCGCAATCTTTGCCTATGGCGTGGTGCTTATGGTGCGCTATCGTCGCCCCGTCATGCTGGTCGAGCTGCTGCTTGTTGTTGCCGTTACACCGCCGGTGGTTTTTGCCATGGGCTCGGCGTGGACCGTTGTTCTTATCGCAGAGGGAGCGTTCTTCCTGTTCCGTTCCATCGCGGCGCTCTTGATGGACGTCCGTAACCGCCAGGAGGATATCACCGCGTTCTCGACGATCGAAACCATCAACGTGATTCCCGTGGGCATCCTGTATCTGGACCCGAGGGGCCGTCCGCTGCTCATGAACCGCTGCATGCGAAAAAACCTGGTGGAGCTTCATATGCCCACCGACCTAGGCGATATGAGCGGTACATGGAACGACCTGCGCAAACTCAGCATGCAAATGCCCGAAAGCAGCCAGAACCGCGTGCGGATTAATCTGGACCGCTTTGGTGAGGCGCGCGTTGTGGTCGAGGTTTCTCCCGCCGAGATTCGCTTGTTCGTGCACGATGACGTTATGGTTTCGGGCCGCCTCTTCGAGCGCATTATCGGTCTGGATGTAACAGAGTATGCGCATGCCCATGATCGCCTAGCGCAAGCCAACCACCTGCTTGAGCTTGCGGGCCAAGAGCTCCAAGCCCAGATCGAAGAAGTCAAAAAAGTTGCTGACAATGCGGCCTATCTGCGTATGCGCGCTCGCGTGCACGACGTGATCGGGCAGCGCCTGTCCATTCTCCATCGTTATCTGGAGGAAGGGCGCCTGGATGACGAGTCACTCGAGCAGATCGACCCGCTGCTGCGCTCAATCGCTGCCGATCTGCGCAGCGGGGGCGACAGCGAACCGGCAGAGCAACTGGGCGATATCGTCCATGCCTTTGGCCTGGTGAGCGTGCGGATCGATGTGGAGGGCGAGCTGCCAAACGACGCGCGTGTCGCCGCAGCATTTTTGCAGATTATCCGCGAAGCCTCGACCAATGCCACCAAGCATGCACAGGCCCATCAGGTCCATGTGCGCCTGTGGCAGGAGGGGACAGAAGACGGCGCTGTCGCGCGGATGGTCGTTTCTAACGACGGCGCGCCTGCACCCGTATCGTATCGCGAGGGAACGGGTATCCCAGGTATGAGGCATGTCGCACAGAATCTGGGCGGCAGCCTGGAAGTCCACACCGCCCCGCCCTTCACGCTTACGGTGTCCATTCCGCTCGCCTCCAGCGCCACGGCCCAAAGGAGAAGTTCATGATTCGCGTGTTAATCGTCGAAGACCAGGCCATCCTGCGCGAGAGCCTCGCGCGCTCCGTCGGTGACCAGCCCGATATGACCGTCGTCGCCGCGATCGCCGATGCCTCCGAGGCCTTGGGTGTCGCGCTCAAGGAGCGCCCGGACATGATACTGATGGATGTGTGCACCGAGCACGATTCCAACGGCATCGTGGCGGCGGCGCACATCAAAGAACAACTGCCCGAGTGCCGCGTCATTATCATGACGGGTATGCCCGAGATCACATTTGTGGACCAGGCACGCGAGGCGGGCGTCGACAGCTTTGTGTACAAGAACGTCGGTATCGACGAGCTATTCGCCGTGATGCGCTCCACGCTGGCGGGTTACTGCACGTTTCCCAAGCCGCCCGAGAGCATCTTCTCGGGCACGGCGGCCCTCGACGATGTCGAGCTGTCGATCTTGCGCCTTGCCTGCGAGGGCAAAAGCCGTCGCGAGATCGCGGCCGAGCTGTTTATGAGCGAGGGCAACATCAAGCGTCGCATCTCGGAGATCCTGAGCAAGACCGGCTACGACAACATCATGCGCCTGGCCGTGCACGCGGTGACCGAGGGCAGCATCGTTCCCAACATGGAGCGCTAAAGCTCGTCGCGCATCGGCATAAAAACGACGGGGCCGCAGGATCAACTCCTGCGGCCCCGCTTGACATGTGCGCGGATGTGTCCGCCAATCCGCGGCTGATGTTACGTGCCGTTACGCGATGGTTGCGGTGTAAGAGGCGACGTCCTCGTAGGAATCGGTCAGATAGGCGTCGATGCCGATGGTCGTGTTGACCAGGTCGTCAAGGCTGTCAAGCTCGCCGTTCGAGAACGTGAACTCCTCGGTGGCGTTGGTGCCGGGCATCAGGTGAGCCGAGAACCAGGGTTCCTTCATGGTGCCGTTGACGTTGGTCTTGCCGGAAGGAGCGTAGAAGGTCAGGTCCTTGTCGCTCTTGTTGGTGATGTTGACGACAAAGCCGATGTCGCCCCAGTCGTCCTTGAACTTCTCGGTGATGGTGATGGTGCACAGATCGTCATCGGCGACGGTGACGGCGGGGGAGATTTCGACGTTCTGGACATCGTCGTCTTCGACGGCCTCATCAATCTCCTCTTCCTTCTCGGCCGCCTCGCGATCCTTCTTCACCGTGCCGGACAGATCCTTGTCGGACTTGGTGAAGATAAACTTGTCGCCGTCCACCTCCATAACGAGCTTGTCGTCCTTGAGCTTCAGATCGTGCGATTCATCTTCGGCGGTGATGGTTGCGGTGGTGGCGTCCTTGGCCTCCCACTTAAGGTCGACTACCTCAAGGAACAGGTCGAGGGAACCCGTGCCGTCTTCGTCGAGGATCAGGATGCAGTTGACGCCCCACTCCTTGAGCATATCCATGTACTCATCGGTGAGCTCTTCGCCATCCACGGTTCCACCCGAGTACTGCCAGCTGCCGACGAAGTTGGCCTTGGGGTCTTTGCCGCCGCCGCTGCAGCCCGTCAGGGCAAAGGCGAGCGCCAGGACGCATGTCAGGAATGCGAGTACGGATTTTTTGAACGTTGTCTTCATGGTGTCCTCCTTTATCGAACGAAACCCATAGAAGCAAATGCGGGGTGGCGGACCCCCGCCAATTACCAGATAGAGGGGCTAGGGCCGGGGCGTTCCGCAGTTGCTGCAGAACTTGCCGCCATTTTCGCTACCGCAGTTGGGGCAGAACCACTTGGTCGGTGCCGGGGCGGGTGCGGGACTGCCACACTCGGGGCAGAACTTGCCGGTGTTGGTGGCACCGCAACTGCAGGTCCACGTGCCGGCCGCGGGGGCAGCGGCAGGAGCCGGTGTGGGGGCGGGTGTCGGAGTCGGCTGTGGGGCAGCTTGCTGCTGTGCCTGGCCGGCGGTGAACAGCTGGCTGGCATTCATGCCGCCCATGCCGCCTGCCATGCCCATGCCCATGAAGCCTGCCATCGCGCCGTTGGGGTTGGCGGCTGCTGCGCGCATCGCGTCGCTCTGGGCGCTGGCGATGTTGGCGGCTGCCATGGTGGGATCGCGCATGACCGCGGCCTTCTGCAGGTCCTTGATCATCTGCTCGTCTTCTTGCGAGGCGGCGATGGAGTTGACGCCAAAGCTCACGATCTCGACACCGCGCAGGTCACGCCAGTCGGCAGAGAGGACCTCGTTGAGCGCGCGGGCGAGCTCGGTGGTGTGGCCGGGGATGGCGCTGTAGCGAATGCCCATCTCCGAAATCTTGGCAAAGGCGGGCTGCAGGGCGGTGAGCAGCTCGGACTTAAGCTGGCTGTCGATCTTGTCGCGCGTATAGCTATCGGTCACGTTGCCGCACACGTTGGTGTAGAACAGCAGCGGGTTGGTGATACGGTACGAATACTCGCCGTTGCAGCGAACGGAGATGTCGACATCCAGGCCAATGTTGTTATCGACCACGCGGAAGGGCACAGGCGAGGCGGTGCCGTACTTGTTGCCGATGATCTCCTTGGTGTTGATAAAGTAGACGCGCTGGTCCTTGCCCGCGTCGCCGCCAAAGGTAAAACGGCTGCCGATATTGGCGAACGTCTCCTTGATGGAGTCGCCCAGGTTGCCGCTAAAGACGCTCGGCTCGCTGCCGGTGTCAAAGACAAACTCGCCGGGCTCCAGCGCAACCTCGATGATCTTGCCGTTTTGCACCACGAGCATGCCCTGGCCGTCGTTGACGGCGATGACGGAACCATTGGAGATGACGTTGTCCTCGCCGCGCGTGTTGGAGCTGCGGCCGCCGGTGCGTTTGCTGCCTTTGCAAGCCAAGACGTCAGCGGGCATCGATTCGCAATAGATAAATTCTTTCCACTGGTCGGCCATGACGCCGCCGGCAGCTCCCAATCCAGCTCTCAAGAGTCCCATGGTGATCTTCCTTTCTCGTCAAAGGTCGGGTGGTATTGGTCAGAATGGCTAATCGTCCTTGTTGTCCTTCATGACAACGGTGGTCTCGGTGTGGCTGAAGGTGTCGTACTTCTCGGTCAGGTTGAGTTCGCCGCAGTAGCAATCGGCGTGGGTGGCCTCGTTGGCCGTCTTGAGCTGGCCCACCAGCAGCACGTCTGCGATGACCACGATGATCAACGGCGCGACGATGTTGATGAGGATGCCCTCGACATCAAAGGTGAGGTAGTCCGGATCGAAGGCGTATTCCCCCATAAAGAGAATCTGGGAGAGGATAAATCCGATCACGAAGAACAGCACCGAGGCGATGGCGAGCTTGGGCTTGGAGCAGGGGAGCTCGCCGACCAAGCGGCCGGTCTGGCCGTTCATGGCAAACAGGTAGCTCTTGCCGTTCCACGAGGTGGAGAGCATCCAGACGGGGAACAGGGCGTAGTCGCTGTCTTCCCAGGTGTAGTCGAGCTGCTTGCTTTCGACCGTGGCATCGTCGTATTCGTCGACGACGGTCTCGCGCAGGGCCGAGATCGTACTTTCTTCCATACGACGCTCGGCGCGCGCCTTGCAGGTCTCGCAGTCCTCGTCGTAACGGTTGGCGATGTAGCCGGGCATATATGCGACCGAGAACGGACGCAGCGCGTCGTAGTCAAACGGCTCGATGGCATCCATGTGGCCGTCGGGCATCTTGGACGATCCGTCGACGGGCACGCGCTTAAACGAGATATTGCCCTTGCGATAGGCATCGTAGTGGTCGGTGGTCGTGACGGTGCGGTCGGATTCCTCGGTCACGGTCTCGTTGGTCGCGTCAAAGTACACTTCGCCGTCAACGCGGGCGCCGTAGAGCCAAAACGGCACGTAGACACCTTGGACCTCGTCGATGTGGTTGCCGGTGACAAAGCTCTTGGGCAGCAAGATCTTGCCCTTGTAGTGTTCCTTGAGTGCGGCCGTGACGTCGTCGCGCCCGAGCTTAAACGGAATCACCAGGTCGGGCGAGAAGTCGCCAGAGAGCTGGCCGGGCGCCACGGCGGAGTTGCCGCAGTACGGGCAGGTGGTGACGGCGACGGTGCCGTCGGACACGAGCTCGGCGCCGCACGACGAGCAGATGTAGCCGGCGTTTTGGGCGAGCTCCTGCACCGCGTCGTCGGCGAGGGGCTTTGGCGTTGTGGCTGCCGCATCGGCTTCGGCGTCGGCCTTGTCCTGGCGCTCGCGATAGAGGGCCTCGACTTCTTCGACTTCAAAGCGCGAGTCACAGTAGTCGCAGACGAGCTTTTGCTCGGCGCTTGCAAAATGTAAGGGGCCACCGCAGGCAGGGCACTGATAGTTAACGCTCTCGAAGGCCATGATCGGTCCTTTCGCTGCCGGAGGCTATGCGCCGATGGCGCCGCCGCAGTATTCGCAGCGCCCACTGGCATCGGGAATGGTGGTGGCTCCGCAGAAGGGGCAGGTCACCGCGGTCTTGGGGGCCTTGGCGGCCACGACGCTGTCGCGCGTCTCCTGGCGCAGCTGCACCAGCGCGTCGCGGACCTCGGTTGCCTGGCGCTTGGCCTCGCGGTATTCGATGGAGCCGCGCTGATCGATGGTGGAGTCGTTCACGCGCAGGTTGATCTCGGTAAAGTACGGCGTGTTGACGTGGATGGTCAGATTAAAGTCGTAATCCAGGTCGTAGCGCGGCGGGTTGTAGCTCTCGCGCTCGCCATCCTTGGTCTCGCGATAGATCTCGGTGCGATGCTCGTCGATATCCATATCGCAGCCGAGTACCTGCGAGAACTCGATGATGTCGGGATTGGCGTCGCGCCAGCGGCTCTGCGAAGTGATGATCAGCAGGCCCGCGTCCTCATCGAGCATAATATTGGTGCGCCCGGCAGAAAGCGTGCGCGTGGGGTTGAACGAAGACAGGCGTTCGGCGTTGGCCTCGCGGTAGGCGAGTTGCTCACGGATGTCGTCCGCGGTGCTGGAGCGATAGCCGTGAAAGTAGGGGGAGAGCTTGCCGGCGCACTCTTTGCACAGGTAGCCTTCATTGATTTTTGTCTTACCTAGAAGTCCCAGCTCGGTACCGCAAATCGCGCACTCTTTCTTCTCGAACATCTTGTCAAAGAAGCCCATGGCTGCCTCCCATCAACAGGTAGCGTGTGTCACTTTTGATGATGGGGGAGTGCGCGATCCTTCGCGATACCCAGACGGCTCAAGGAGTCTCCACAACTGGGACACATGGCCCATTTTTGACTAGTCATTGGGGACGTTCTTAAACGACTAGTCGCTGGGCGCCACTCTTTGGCCACTCATTGGGGACGTACTTAAATGAGTGGTAGTTGGAGACACTCCTGGCCGAGCTAGAGGTCGCGCGTGTCCCTTCTGGTCCATGCGGCTCAAAATTGCGGCGTGATGTGGACGGCTGGGGTCGAATAGGCAGCATTTCGAGCCTGGCTTCGATATTGAGACTTGTTCTTTATTAAAATAGATTTCCAGACAATTGAGTGGCTGGGGGTTAACCATGAGGGGCATGGGAGACACAACCGCATATTTGCGTCGGGGCATTCGGGAGATTATATGCCTGGCGCTGTTCTTCTTCACGTTTTTGGCGTGCGAGTATCTTTTTGATGTGCGCATGGCCGAGTTCGTGTCTCCGAACGAGGTCGTTATTTATGAGAGCCTTGTCATCGGCGCGAGCGTGATTGGCTTTTTCGTGCGCCCATTTCTGTACTATCGCCTTCCCCAGACGATCGATGCGACGAGCGATATTACAGGCGTGCTGTTGGTATCGGCGTTGCTGCTGATGATTACGGCAGTGCGGTTTGAGGTAGTAATTGCCGGCGGCCTGGTGGCGTGCTGCGCCCTGGGCTATTGCGGATCGACCGCCCATGCCAATCTTGCGCGGCGTTTTGCGCAGACGCCCTGCCTGGCGCGCGCCGCCGCACTTTCCTATGCCATGGGCGTTCTGGTACAGGTGATCAACCACATGGTGATGCCTGTCGGTATTCCTCAGCAGGCTGTTCTGGTCGTCTGTGCGATCGCGCAGGTGGCGTTGCTCCACGGTGCCCGACGCGCCAAGCTGCGCGACGAGTCCGACCCCAACTTTGAACCCAGTGCTGCCGGGCTTTCGGTAGATGCTCTGGAATATGGCGCCAAGTGGCATGACGATCCCGAGGCAAAGGCGGCATTCCGTCGCGCCGTAGTTCGCCTGACCGTGGCGACGGCGTATCTTTCCAGCGTATTCGCCGCTCTCAACGCGGGCTTCACGACCTTGCATGCTGTCGGAGCCGTCGATTTGGGCGATTGGCCGCGCCTGCTGCTTGTCGTGAGCTCGTTGGTCGCGTGCCGCCATACTGTCCACGCTTTCGTTCTTTGTGCTCATCGTCGACGGCAATGGTGGCAACGAGCTCGCTGCCACGATCATTTTTTATCTGGGCTCGGGCTTTTTCGTGGTGTTCTTTACCACAAAATATGCCGCCGTCTCGCTCTATGCGCGCTGGTCATATTTTTGGCCGTGCATGGGTCGCGTCGTCAACAACGTGTGCTCGATGCTCGTGACGGCGCCGGCGGTGGCGATTATCTCGAGTCAAAACGTGCTGGCTGCGGTCGGTGCGGCGCTCGTGATGTTTGTGGGCATTGCGATTACGCTGCTGGGGCAGTTGGGGCAACGAGCCGATGATGCCGTGATGCAGGATGGCCTGCCGCTTGCCACCGACGATCTTGGTGGGGATCTTGCGCCCACATGCTTCGACCCCGAGCCCGTGGAGGCAGCGGAGCTCACGTCCGATGAGCGCCTCGATGCTTTCGTCGCCACCTTTGGGCTTACAGAGCGCGAGCGCGATATTCTTGAGGTCTTGGTCGCTTCGGACCAGAGCGTTCAGGACATCGCCACAACGCTCTTCCTTTCGCGCTCCACGCTCTATCGTCACATTTCCTCGATCAACAAAAAGGCCGGTACCGCCTCGCGTGTGGCCCTCATCAACTTCTTCTGGTCCTGGACGCCCAAGGACTAGCTAATTTCCCAATAAGTTGCGGTGGAATAGTCCCTAAATTAAAGTCACGCGGCTTTAAACAGGAACTATTTCACCGCAATTGATGAGGGGATAGATTGCGGCAGCGGCAGCGGCAGAGGCAACGGCAGCGGCAGAGGCGTTGGCAGCTGTGGTAGTGGCAACGGCAACTGGCAGGGTGTTTTCCGTCTGCTTGCTACAGCAGCTCGCCGTGGCGTGCAATGTAGCGGCGCTTTGCCAGCTGAGTGAGCGCGATGTAGGCGGTGACGATGCCGACGAGCAGCGCGAAAAAGCTCGCGGGCAGTGCCATGAGGCCGAGCGCATCGGCGATGGGGCTTGCCGGCAGCCATGTGACGAGCGCCAGGCCCAGCACGGTAAGAACGCACAGTGCGGGCGCGGCGTGGTCGCGCGGGCTCGGCAGATGCGGGGAGCGCAGCATGTGGACCACGAGTGTCTGCGACCACATGGACTCGACAAACCAGCCGCTCTGGAAGAGCGCAGCAAAGGTCGCCATACCCGCGACGTCGCCCGCGGCGGCAAGCTCGGGCCAGCTTGAGTCCACGGCGGCGGGGCACACGACAAAGAAGAGCGCGGCGAAGGTCACGATGTCAAACAGCGAGCTCACGGGGCCCAGCTCGAGCATAAAGCCCTTGATGGACGCGGCGTCCCAGGCACGCGGGCGGGCAGTCCAGGCGTCATCGACGGTGTCCCACGGCAGCGCGATGCACACGATCTCGTAGACCAGCGACAGCAGTACCAGCTGCAGGGCGCTCATGGGCAAAAACGGCAAGAATAGGCTCGCGACGGTCACGGATAGCACATTGCCAAAGTTGGAGCTCACCGTGGTCTTGAGGTACTTGAGCAGGTTGCCGTAAGTGCGGCGGCCTTCGATGATGCCGCGCTCGAGCACGCCCAGGTCCTTCTGAAGCAAGATGATATCGGCGGATTCCTTGGCAATATCGACGGCCGAATCGACCGAGATGCCGCAATCGCTCGCACGCATGGCGGCGGCGTCGTTGATGCCGTCGCCCATAAAGCCCACGGTGTGGCCGAGCATCTCGCGCATGACACGTACCAGGCGCGCCTTCTGCAGCGGCGAGAGCTTGGCGAAGAGGTTGGTTTTCTCGGCGCGCTCGGCAAGTTCGGCGTCATCGAGCGCATCGATCTCGGAGCCGAGCAAGACGTTGCTCGCATCGATACCAATCTGCTCGCAGACGGTGGCGGCGACGCGGTCGTTGTCGCCGGTTAGGACCTTGACCGCCACGCCCTTGGCCTCGAGGGTGGCGACGGCGCCCGCGGCACTTGCTTTGGGCGGATCGAGGAAGGCCAAAAAGCCCATCAGCACCATGTCGCACTCGTCGGCGATTCCAAACTCGCCCACGCAGCGCGGATTGGTCTTCTGCGCCACGGCAATTACGCGTAGGCCCTCGGCGTTAAGTCCGGCGACCTGCTTGCGAATCTGGGCGAGCTTCTCGTCGGTGAGCGGCTGAGCGATGCCATCGATCTCGACAAAGGAGCAGATCTCGAGCATTTCCTCGGCAGCGCCCTTGGTAACCATCTGGGTTTTGCCTTGGGCGTCGGCGACAACTACGCTCAGGCGGCGGCGCGAGAAATCGAAGGGAACCTCGTCGACCTTGGTATAACGGTTGCGCAGAGTCTGGCCCAACATGGAATCGGGCACGACGGTCGAGGACGTCACATCGGCACGGTCGATTACGGCCAGGTCGATAAGGTTTTTGAGACCGGTCTGGAAGAAGCTGTTCAAAAACGCATGGCGCAGCACACGCGTGTCCTCGTCGCCATCGGTGTTGAGGTAGCGCTCGAGCACGATGCGGTCTTCGGTGAGGGTGCCGGTCTTGTCACAGCACAGGACGTCCATGGCACCCAGGTTTTGGATCGCCGGCAGTTCCTTGACGATAACCTGGCGACGGGCGAGGTCCTTGGCGCCCTGCGACAGGCTCGTGGTCACGATGACGGGGAGCATCTGCGGCGTAATGCCCACGGCTACGCTCGTGGCGAACAGCAGCGCGTCGATGACGTTGCCCTTGGTGGCGGCGTTGATGGCAAAGACGGCCGGCGCCATAGCGAGCATGAGGCGTACGAGCAACATGGAGACGCTCGAGACGCCGCGGTCAAACGCGCTCTTCTCGCCGCGCCCGTTGAGCATCTTGGCGATGCCGCCCAGGTAGGTGTCCGAACCGGTGGCAACGACAAGCGCCATGGCAGCGCCGTTTTGCACGGAGGTGCCGGTAAAGACGATGTTCTTGCAGGCAGAGAGCGGCAGCGCGGAGCCGTCGGCACCCTCGACGACGGTGATGGCAGCGGTCTTCTCGACGGCCTCGCTCTCGCCGGTGAGTGCGGATTCGATCACAAACAGGTCGCGCGCGGTGATGATGCGGGCGTCTGCCGGAACCATATCGCCGGCAGAGAGGCGGATCACATCGCCGGGGACGAGCTCTTCAAAGGGGATCTCGATGAGCTCGCCGTCGCGCAGGGCGGTGCAGGTGTTGGAGACCAGGTCCTTGAGGGCCTCTGCCGCATTGCCGCTGCGGGCTTCTTGGATAAACTTCATGCCGCCTGATACCAGCAGCATGATGCCGATGACGATGACCGTGGAGGGGTCGCGCTGCGGCTCGGGCACGGCGAGCACGTCGATGTAGAGCGAGATCAGAGCGAGCGCGGCGAGGATGCCGGCGAAGGGGTCGATGAACGCGTCGGCGATGCGGCGGGCGAGCGTCTTGGTCGGCGCCTCGATGGTGTTGGGGCCGGAGGCGTCCAGGCGCTCGGTTGCCTGCTCGGCGGTGAGGCCGTTTGCCGTGGCGTCGAGCAGCACGAGGGCGTCCTCGGTGCTATGGGTGGCGGCGAATATGGTGTTCTTGGCAAGGCCGGTGTGACCGTCGGCGCGCGTCGTGCGGCGGCGCTTGGAGATAGCTTCGAGTACCGTGGCGGTTTTGAGCATCAGCATAGGGTCCTCCTTGTTGAAGGGAGTTAGCGTACGTGTCGTATTGAGTTGCAAAAAACCTAGATGTCGCTCACGTCGTGCTCACGAACCACCACAAAGGGGACAGGCACCTTTGTGGTGGTTTTGGCGATCTGCCGGTGGCGCTTATACGAATACGGAATCCTCGCGGCGTGCCGAGGGCGACATGCAGGTTTTTCGACTATGGCTGCCTTCCATGGCACACCTCCTTAAGGCCGGGCGCTGCGCGCATTGGGTATCTCGTACCCGCTTTAATTCGCCCGTATTCTTGACGAGGGGGTTTATCGTGTCAACCCCATTGTTCGGAAAACCATCGTCTCTGACGAAGCTTTTACAGAATTACGTGGCTCCAAAGCCGCCCGCATCGACGCCTCGCCTGCGCTAAACTGAAGGGCACGTACGCGATTACGAGAGGAGCCCGCATGGAGGCTTACAAGCAAGAGTTCATCAAGTTTATGGTCGAGTCCGACGTCCTTAAGTTCGGCAGCTTTACGCTCAAGAGCGGACGCCAGTCTCCGTTCTTTATGAACGCCGGCGCCTACGTGACGGGCTATCAGCTCAAGAAGCTGGGCGAGTATTACGCCCAGGCCATCCACGATAACTTTGGCGACGACTTTGACGTGCTGTTTGGACCGGCCTACAAGGGTATTCCGCTGGCCGTCGTGACCGCGATTGCCTACCACGAGCTGTACGGCAAGGAGGTCAAGTACTGCTGCGACCGCAAGGAGGCCAAGGACCACGGCGCCGATAAGGGCAACCTGCTGGGTTATGAGCCCCAGGACGGCGACCGCGTGGTCATGGTCGAGGACGTCACCACCAGCGGCAAGTCCATCGACGAGACCTATCCCAAGGTTAAGGCCGCTGCCGACGTCGAGATTAAGGGCCTGATCGTGTCCCTCAACCGCATGGAGGTCGGCAAGGGCGGCGTGACTACCGCTCAGAAGGAGATTGAGGCCAAGTACGGTTTCCCCGTCGCGAGCATCGTCTCCATGGCCGAGGTCGTCGAGACCCTCTACAACCACGAGATCGACGGCAAGGTCGTCATTGACGACGAGCTCAAGACTGCCATCGATGCCTACTACGAGCAGTACGGAGCTCAGGAGTAGTTACGGCGTTTTGCCAAACGCCGTAACAGCTCGACGCTGCACGGGCCGCATTTGGACAATCTGACGTTCAACTTCAAGGGCGCGACCAGAAGGTCAGCGCCCTTTCGTTTCACGTCACCTTGTCTCAAATGCGACCCGCTCGCTGTCCGTTCTCTACCTGCGGCGTCGTCTTGCTCCGAATGCGGCTCGCTCGCTGTCGTTGCCGAAACATCGGCGTTGCCGGACTAGTCATTGGGGACGTTCATAAATGACTACTCAGGAATGAGCGTGGATAATCTCCCGTTTTTGGCCTGTGTGCAGGCTCAAAGTGGGAGATTATCCACGCTCGCTTTAATTTGCCTGGGTTGCGATGCCTATCTAATCGGCTCGGCGTCTTCCCTGAGAATCGAAAGATACTCTTCATACCCGTACTGCCGGTATCTCTGTCTTGACTCGTCGAGCGGACGGAGGATACCCAATTCTTCAAATGATTTGACGAGCGAGCTCGCGGTACTCCTGCCGATATCGAGTTGGGCAGCGATGAATGCGGTGTCGACGATGGGGTGCTCTTCAAGAATGCCCAACAGCCTTTGCCCGTTTGCAGCAGTCCTTCCGAGATTTTCGGTAATGGTTGCTGTGGAACGGTTATGGAGGTCAACAAGGTTTTTTAAAGACCCTACCGAGTCCTCCGCACTCTCGAGAAGACTGTTGCAGAAAAACTCTATCCATTCCTCGTAAGTGCCTCTCTCCCTTACGGATGTGAGTTGCCGGTAGTACTCGCTTCGATTTTTCTTGAACTGGAACGATGGATAGAACAAGCAAGAATGAAGAACGCCATCATTGATGAGCATAAGTGTAATGAGAAGCCTGCCCAGGCGACCGTTTCCGTCTAGGAATGGATGGGCAATTTCAAATTGGTAATGGACGAGCGCCGCCCGCACAATCGGATCCATTTCGACTTGAGGCTCATTGATAAAGCGTTCGAGGTCCTGGAGCGTGTTACTCAAATCTTCAATGTTTGGAGGGACAAACGATGCGGTTGCAATGGTGCAGCCTGAGGGGCCAATCCAGTTTTGTGAGGAGCGCAGTTCGCCTAGATTCTTCTCCGTTCCGCGCACTCCGTCCAGCAAGACCGCATGAACTTGCCTAAGAAGTCTCGTGCACAAGGGCATCTTTTTGAGCAGTTCTACGCCGCGGTCGACAGCACGGACGTAATTCACGACGTCTGCGACATCTTTATGATGGAGTTGTGTTTGCGATGGACTAAGTAGGTCGTCAAACGTGCACTGGGTTCCCTCAATTTGCGAAGAAAGGAGTGCTTCTTTGCGCACGTACATTGTCAGATACATGTCGGCGTTGGGAACAAAGTAGAGCATGCCTTCAAGCTCTCCAAGCTTTCGTGAGCATGCGGAAAGCGTGCGATAGGTTTCCTCGGTGAGGTTTAGCTGCCTCAATGATTGCAAGGGCGTTGGAAAAAACGAATAGTAAGCCAATTTCCCCGATAGATTATTGCGGAGCGTTCCCTGGCCGTTCTCCTCGATTTGCATCGCGCCCTCCATATCTTTAGTGCCGGAAACTCGTTATTAGGCTAATCATATCAATTCTAATAACGAGTTTAAGGATTAAATAGTTATTAGAATTCATGTAAACAATCTAATGATGAGAAGTCGTTATTACTTGACCATGGAGCTCGGCTTGGTACAAGGGGGTCATCCAAAATGAACGTGGATAATCTCCCGTTTTTGGCTCGGTGACGGCCTCAAAGTCAAAGTGGGAGATTATCCACGCTCGTTAGTTAAGCGTCCGAAAATCCACACTCGCCAAACCTACCAAAAAGGGACGGGTTTATTTTGGCACGTTTCGGTCGGTATCAGGAAGTGTCAGGGACGTGTCTCTATAGTTTTGTCAACCGCGTGCTTCGCGCCATTTCGGCATGACGCATCCGGGCATCTGGCGCCCCCGCTTGGTTTCCTCTTCGGTTGATCCCGCCGCCCGCTAGGCCGCGTACGGGACGGCGTCGCGCATGATCGCGTAGATGACCTTGAGCCTCTTCCTCGCGACCGCCTTCAGCGCCTTGCTGTGCCTCATCCCCCTCGCCCTGCACTCCCCGTAGTACCTCCCGAACCTGTTGTCCGTGCCGATGAGGGAGTTGCAGCTGAATATGAGCAGGTTCTTGAGCCGCCTGTTCCCGCCGTGCTGAGGCGACGTCGACCTGATGCTGCTCCCGGAGCGCCTGTCTGACGGCGCCACGCCGCAATAGCTCGCGAGCTCGTCGTGCCCCCTGAACGCGGATATGTCGATCGACGTCACCAGCGCCGCGGCGGTCTTGGGGCCGATCCCGGGCACCGTGAGGAGGCACTCGTAGACCTCGTCGCCCGCCAGCGAGTCGGCCACGAGCGAGTCGAGTTCCTCGATGTCGGCGTCGAGGGAGGCTATCTCCCGGGCGAGTATCCGGACCGCGACGCCCTCGCCGGCCGGGAGCCGCCTTCCCGAGCGCGACGAGGCCAGCAGCGCCTCCCAGAGCCTCCTGGCCCCCGCCGCGGGGGCGCCCGCGCGCCTGGCGGCGTTCGAGAACCTGCGCCAGCCGGCGGCCGAGCACCCGGCGGCCCCGCCGAACTCGGCCAGCATCGACACCTGCCAGCGGCTCGACGGGTCGACCGCGCCCTCGAGCGCGGGGTCGGCCTCGAGCAGGGTCGCGCGCAGCCTGTTCTTCGCGCGGGTCCTGGCGGACGACGCAAACTCGCGCTGCGACGACAGGATCCGCAGCGAGGCGGTCCCCTCGGGCTCCTCGGGCGCCGGCCTGAGGGCGCGGGGCACGCCGAGCGCGGTGCGCGCGATCACCTCGGCGTCGATGGCGTCGGTCTTCGCGATGCCGGGGAACATCCCGCGGGCCTGCTTCTCGGCATATCCGGGCAGGTAGGCGCAGGGGTTCCCGTGCGCATGGGCGCGCGCGAGGACCAGTGCGCCGATGTTTCGCTTCTGGTCGACGACGACCAGCGCGCCGGAGCCGGCCCGCTCGAGCAGCCGGTCGATGTCGTCGGGCCTGTTTGCCAGCTCGGCCCTGAAGGCGACGCCCCCTCCCGCATCGAGCGCGCACGCGCTGTGCGAGCTCTTCCCGACGTCGATCCCCAGGTAGGCCACGGGCGTCTCTGCTGCAGGCATGGTGTATCCTCTCCCTTGAGCCGGCCGTTAGCCGCGGAAGCGACACCCACATTACCCCGCCGTGGCCCGGTCCGGGCCCGGCACATCTCTATCAGTCGTTCCCCGCGGCCCCTCCCGCCCCGGCGGCAACACGTCCCGGGCCCTCTACGGGGCAGGGGCTGACGGCCGTCCGGGGCGGTCGGCCAGCGAGCACCGGCACGGCTCAATCGTATAACCGTGCAACGGAAAAGAGCCGCCCTTTCGGACGGCTCAAACTGTAATGGGGCGGCGGCAGGACTCGAGAGCGAAAAGAAGTATCGGGTTTGGTGCGCCCGCTTCTGCCCGTCCCGTGTGCAGGCGATACTCGGCTTATCGACCCGCGATGCAAAGGAGATGCTCGCCCCACGAACACTACCGGGAAGGGCTCGCGATTCGAGTCCCCACCTTAGCATTTGAACCATTTGGCACTATAATTACCGTAGGCATGCGCACAACGTTGCGCTTAATCAAGAGGAGAAAACATATGGGTCTGTTTGACATGTTCAAGAAGAAGGCTGAGCCCGCGGCTGCCGCTGCTCCGGCCTCCATCTCTGCTTCTGCTGGCGCCGACGTGCTGTGCTCGCCCGTCAAGGGCAAGGTCATCAAGATGGCCGACGTGCCCGATCCCGTCTTTGGTGGCGAGGTTCTGGGCAAGGGCTGTGCCGTGTGGCCCGAGGACGATCTGGTCTACGCTCCCTGCGACGGTAAGGTGACCGTCACCATGGGTCACGCCGTGGGTCTGCAGTCCGATAGCGGCATCGAGGTTCTGGTGCACGTTGGCGTCGATACCGTCAACATGAACGGCGATGGCTTCGAGGGCTTCGTCAAGGCCGACGACGTTGTGAAGGCTGGCCAGCCCATACTCAAGATCGACCGCGCCAAGATCGCCGCTGCCGGTTACAAGGACTGCGTCGTCGTGGCCGTGTCCAACACCGCCGAGTTTGCCGATGTCGAGCTCACCGTTGAGGCAGAGTCCGCCGTCGCCGCCGGTGACGCCATCGTCAAGGTCGTCCGCAAGTAAACTGCGGCGTCCAAAGGATGTGCAAGGGTGGTCGGGTTTTCCGGCCACCTTTTTTATTGCACCGTGGGGAAGCGTTTTATTGCACGTTGGGCGGGCTTGCAAACCGTTCGGACGCTAAAACGAACCGACCACGCCTTCGCGTTGCCGAGGGTGTTCATAAGTGGATAGTATGGGCTTACTTATTACAACGTGTGCCGCGTCCGGGAAGCGCGGTGCCGCTCATTGGGAGGAACAACATGAAAAAGAAGCTGCTGCTTGCGCCCCTCATGGCCGTCTTGGTTGCATGCGTGGTCGTGCTTTCCGGCTGTGGAGGTCCTTCGGTTGAGGAGCTCATCACCGAGGATCTTACGACGCAGTTTGACGAGGTCAAGAACGGTGGCGACGACTTCCTCTCTGGTCTGGAGGAGGCTTCGGGCGACGAGTTCGAGCAGCTGGGTATCGATCCCAAGGAGTATGCCAAGACCTATCTCGAGGGCTTTGACTACAAGATCGGCGACGTGACGGTCGACGAAGACAAGGGTGTCGCGACCGCCGAGGTCTCCATCACCTGCAAGTCCATGAACAAGATCGTCGAGGACTTCTCCACCCAGTATCAGGAGAAGGTTGCCGCGCTTGACACGGTTCCTTCCGATGACGAGCTGTACAAGATGGCCGGTCAGGTTATGGTCGATGTGACCAAGGCCACCGAGCCCAGGAAGACCACGGTTATCTTCAAGTACACCTGCAACGACGACGGTGAGTGGTCTGCCGACGACTCCGTCAACTCCGAGATGATGGATGCAATGCTGAGCTAGTTCGTTGCGGCGTTTTACCAAACGCCGCAACTGCTCGACGCTGCGCGGTCACCAGAGCGACAACTTGTCATTCAAAGAGGACGGCATGACCAGAAGGTCAATGCCGCCCTCTTTTCATGCCAATTTGTTCGCTCTGGTGACCGCTCGCTGTCGTTGCCAAAACATCGGCGTTGTCATGGCAGTCATTGGGGATGTTCTTAAATGACTAGTCGTTGGTGACGTTCTTGTTTGACTAGTCGTTTAAGAACGTCCCCAACGACTACTTTCCGCGCAACGGTATTGCGACGGCTGGGTTGAGCAGCACCAGCGTTACTCGCCCAGAATCAGCGCCGCGAGCTCTGCCTGGGTGTCCACCACGTAGCCGGCGCCGGCGGCTTCCAGCTCTGCGCGGCCGCGGAAGCCCCAGCTGACGCCCGCGCTCTTAAGGCCGGCGTTGTGGCCGGTCAGGATATCGACATTGGAATCGCCCACATAGAGCGTGGTTGCCGGATTGGCGCCCAGCTTTTCCATCACATGTAGCGTAACGGGTGCTTCGGGCTTGGGCGGAAACGCATCGACACGGCCCTGTACCAGCGCAAAGCGCTCGGAACCAAAATACTTCTCGATAAGCGGAGCCGCCGAGACGTGGTCCTTGTTGGTGAGCACGGCAAGCTGAACGCCCGCGGCGCGTAGGCGGTCGAGCATCTCGATTGTACCGGCATAGGGGGCGGTGTGGTCCTCCTTGTGCTCGCCGTAGTAAGCCCTAAACTCGGCAAGCGTCTGCTCAAACATGCGACCGTCGCCCGCATATTCGGCAGGCATAAAGCGTTCGACGAGCTTGAGCATGCCGTTTCCCACCTTGTAGCGGTACTCGTCGACGGCAAACGTGGGCCAGCCGTGCATCTCGCAGGTATGGTTGCCGGCGGCCGCCAGGTCCTCGAGCGTGTTGAGGATGGTGCCGTCCAGGTCAAAGATCACATGGGAAAAAGCTGCTGCCATGAAAGCTCCCGTCATTGGGTTCCAAAACGCACCCCATGATACTGGGCATGCGTGCCGGGCATGTTTGGAATCTGAATATCTTTAATAGCCCTGAGCCTTTGTCGCTAGCAAATCCTCGGCAGCTGCTCTCCCACGAGCATGTCGAGGATGCGGGTCGAGCCCCAGCCGGTGCGCACGCGCACGGCGGGACGGGCATCCTCGGCAAGTGGCAGCACGCGACCGATGATGGCGGCATTCTCGCCGTAGCGGGCGGCGCGCATGGCGGCTAGCGCGGCATCGGCTTGCTCGGCCGGCACGACGGCAACCATCTTGCCCTCGTTTGCCACCTGCAGCACATCGTAGCCGAGCATCTCGCAGGCGGCCTGCACGTCGGGACGCACGGGCACGGCATCTTCGTCGACCTCCATGGCAACATTGCTGGCCTGGGCAAACTCGTTGAGTGTGGACGCCAGGCCACCGCGCGTGGGGTCGCGAAAGCAACGCGTGCCGGGCGCTGCGGCCAGAACGTCGGCAATCAGGTGGTTGAGCGGCGCGGCATCGCTTTCGATCGTGCTCGAAAACGCCAGGCCCTCGCGTTGGCTCATGATGGCGATACCGTGGTCACCCAGTGTGCCCGACACCAGGATAACGTCGCCGGGCTGGCAGTTGGCGCCGCTGAGCGCCACGCCCGTGGGAACCTCGCCCACGCCGGCGGTATTGATGTAGACGCCGTCGGCCCCGCCGCGCTCGACCACCTTGGTGTCGCCCGTGATTATGGACACGCCCGCCTCACGTGCTGTCTCGGCCATCGTCTGCACAATCTGGTGGAGCTTATCCATGGGATAGCCCTCTTCGAGGATAAAGCCACACGACAGGTAGCGCACGTTGGCGCCCGAGGTCGCGACGTCGTTAACGGTTCCGCACACGGCGAGGCGGCCGATGTTGCCACCGGGGAAGAACTGCGGCGAGACTACAAAGCTGTCAGTCGACATGGCTATGCGCCCGCTCGCGGGCAGCGCGGCGACGCCGGCGTCGTTGCCTTCGAGCAGCTCGGGCGACCCAAATGCATCCAGAAAGACCTCATCGATGATGCGTTTCATCATCTGACCGCCAGAGCCGTGGCCCAACAGGACGGTGCTATCGGTGGCAGTACGGGACATATCGAAAACTCCAATCGTGGGTGGTGCCGGTGTGTGGGTGTGTCCGGGCTAGTCGCGGTAGCGGTAGTACGCCGCGCAGCTGCCCTCGGAGCTCACCATGCACGGGCCGACGGGGTGCTCGGGCGTGCAGGTGCGGCCAAAGAGCGGGCAGCTGCTCGGCGCAATGGCCCCGCGCAGCACGTCGCCGCAGCGGCACCCGCGCGGCTCGACCGTCGCCTCAACGGGCACGTCAAAGCGAGCACGGGCATCAAAGCGCGAGAACTCGGGGCGGATGGAAAGACCCGAGTTGGCAATCAGCCCCAGCCCGCGCCATGTGGTATCGCACGGCTCAAATACCTGCTCGACCAGCTGGCGCGCCACGGGATTGCCGTCGGCATTGACGCCGCGACGGTAGGCGTTGTCGATTGCGGGCCTGTCCTCGACAACCATCTGGACCAGCATACAGATGCCCTGCAGGATATCGACCGGTTCAAATCCTGTGACCACGCCCGGGGTATTGAACTCGTCGACCAAAAAGCCAAAGGGGGCTAAGCCCGTGATGGTGGCGACGTGTCCCGGCAGGATAAAGCCGTCGATGGCGGTCTCGGGATCGTTGGCGATGGCGCGCAGCGCCGGCGGCGTGGTCTTGTGGGCGCAATAGACCGAGAAGTTCAAAAGCCCGCGCGCTTCGGCCTCCAAGATGGCGGCGGCGATGGTGGGCGTTGTGGTCTCAAAGCCCACGCCCATAAAAATGACCGGGCGATCGGGGTTTTGCTCGGCAATGTCGAGCGCGTCGAGCGGGGAGTAGACGATGCGAATGTCACGCCCTGCCGCTTTTTGCGCAGCGAGCGAGGTGGATGATCCGGGCACGCGCATCATGTCGCCAAAGGTGGTGATGATGGCGCCGTCTATGTTGGCGAGCGCGATTGCGTGGTCGATGTCGCGGTTGGCGGTGACGCAGACGGGGCAGCCCGGGCCGCTCAGCAGCTTGAGCCCGGCCGGCATAATGGAGCGAAAGCCATAGCGCCCGATGCTCACGGTATGCGTGCCGCAGACTTCCATAAGGTTGATGGCGCGGTCGCCGACAAGCTCATGAATGCGCTCGATGAGCTCGCGAGCCAGCTTGGGATTGCGGAATGCCGAGAAGTCGATACCGGAGCGAGCCGGTTGTTCGGGCGCCACTAGTAAGCCTCCGCCGGGTTGGTGGCAAGCTGGTCTTCTTCGACCAGCTCGGACATGGCATTAACAAGCTCGAGCGTTTCCTGTGCTTCCTGCTCGTCGACGATCTGGATGCCAAAGCCGGCGTGTACGAGAATATAGTCGCCAACCTGCGCCGTCGGCACGAGTCGCAGCGACACGGGGCGCTCGATGCCCATCATGTCGACGGTGGCCTTGAGGTCGTCGTCGCGTTTGACTACTTTACCGGGAACGGCAAGGCACATATTGTTCCCCTTTTATACGCTTTGCGCTGGACGGGCGCTCAATAATCCATCAGTTGATGGTAGCGCTCGCGGGCGCTGCGGGCAAACGCGCTACACCTGTGAGACGGCGGCTTGCGGGCTGGCCGAACAGCCTATTGCGGTGCGACCTGTGCGAGGCGAGTGCGTGCGACTGCCGCCTGACCGTAGGCGATGCAGCCGTCGTTAACGGGCACGGTTTGGGGAATCAAGACCGTAAGGCCTGCGTCTTTAAGCTTGCGGGTGAGGAACTGAAGCAAAAGTCGGTTCATGAACACGCCGCCCGAGAGCGCGACGGTATCGATGCCCTCGTGCACGCAGATATCGCTGGCGATGCGCGCCGAGGAGCGCGCGACGGCGACATGGAAGTCGAGTGCGAGCCTGTCGGCGGGCGCTCCGGCTTCAATTCCTCCCAAAAGTGCCTCAAAGAGTGCTTTCTGGTCCAGAACATAGGGGCCGTCTAGCCACGATGGGCCAGATGCGAAATAGCCGGCGTTGTCGTCGGGAAAATGGGCGATTTCGTTGTCGAGCGCGCGCCAGGCGGCGGCCTCAAGCTCGATGGCGGGTTCGCCCTCGTAGGTTGCCTTGTCGCAGATGCCCAGAATTGCTGCTGCGGCATCAAAGAGACGCCCCATGCTGCTGGTACGCGGGCTGTTGATGTCGCGCTCGATCATGGTGGCTGTCACGCTGCGCGTTTGCTCGTCGAGGCTGTCCAAAAGTCGAGCGGCACCTGGGTGCTCGAGCAGGCCGAGCTCACTGAGCAGGGCAAAGGCGTTGCGGCGGGCGTCGCGCACGGAGGCCGCCCCGCCGGGGAGCGCCCAGGTGCGCAAATGCGCGGCGCGCTCAAAGCCGCCAAGGCCGGCGACAAGAAACTCGCCGCCCCAAATGGTCCCATCGGTGCCGGCGCCGGTGCCGTCAAAGGCGATGCCAAGGACGCGCGCGTCGGTTGTAAGCTGGCCCGCGGCGATGGCCTCGGCCATTACGCTCGCGATATGCGCATGATGGTGCTGCACCTCGACGAGCGGCAGATTGCATTTTCGCGCCTGCTCGCGCGCCCACTGGCCCGATAGATAGCTGGGGTGTACATCGCAGGCCAAGGCGGCGGGCGCCAAGTCAAAGAGATCTTCCAAGCGCGTGCGCGCGGCGTTCCAGGCATCGAAGGTCCCGCCGTTTTCAACATCGCCGATATGCTGCGACACAAAACAGGTCGCCTCGCCGTTCGTCCCTTCACGCGTGAGCGCAATCGTGGCCTTTTGTTGTGGCCCGCAGGCGAGCACGCAGGACGGAGCGCCGTCGAGCGCCGGCAACGGCAGTGGCTGGGGTGCATATCCGCGAGCGCGGCGAACGGGCATAATGGCGCCGTCGACCACGCGCACTACAGAGTCGTCGTAGCGCGAGAGGATCGCGCGGTCGTTACCGAGCAGCGCGTCGGCGATGCCGGCGGCAACGAGGTGTTCCCAGGCAAGGTCGTCGTCGGTCTCGATGGGTTCTTCGCTCAGGTTTCCGCTGGTCATGACGAGCGCGTGCATACCGCAGGCTTCTGCCGCGGCAAGCAACAGATGTTGAAGCGGCGTATAGGGGAGCATGACGCCGAGCTCGGGCAAGTCGTGCGCGACAGATGGCGCGAGAGCGAGGGCGTCGGGGGAACTGCCGTTGCCCTCGTCAACAGTGCGCCGGCGCAGCAGCACAATGGGGCGGATGCTGCCGGCGAGCAGATCGCGTTCAGCATCGTCGATATGACACAGGCGCTCGGCATCGGCAAGACTGCGCACCATGACGGCAAGTGGTTTGTTGCTGCGGCGTTTGCGACGGCGCAACTCGGCCACCGCTTGCTCGTTGGCAGCGTCACAGGCTAGATGGAATCCGCCCAGGCCCTTGATGGCGACGATGCCACCGCTGGCCAGCAGCTCAACGCAGCGCTCGATGATAGCGTCGCTGGCCTCGCGTGTGGTGCCGACGGTCGGTGTCGCGGACGAATTCCCGCACGCATCGCCGTTTACAGCCTCGCGCCACGTAATATGCGGCCCGCAATCAAAGCAGGCATCGGGTTGCGCGTGAAAACGCCGGTCGAGTGGGTCGGCATACTCCGCGGCGCACTTGGGACACATGGGGAAACGGTCCATCGATGTGGCCGCTCGGTCATAAGGCAGCGATCGGATGATGGTAAAGCGTGGGCCGCAGTTAGTGCAGTTGATAAAGGGGTAGTGATAGCGTCGGTCGGCGGGATCGAACAATTCGCGCAGGCAATCGTCACAGGTGGCGATATCGGGCGAGACGAGCGTCGTGTGCGCGGTCTGGTCCTGCGATGCTACGATGCGAAAGCCCTGTTCATCGGCGGCATCCCAACCGTTGGCTGCCAGGTCCACAACCTCGACATACTCTATGCGGGCTGCTGCAGGTGCATGCTCAGAAAGCGCGGCAACAAAAGCATCGAGCGCATCGGCCGGAGCGTGCGCCTCGATATGCACGCCGTCGCCCGCATTGAGCACCCATCCACAAATGCCATGTGCCATGGCCTCGCGATACACAAACGGTCGCATGCCAACGCCCTGCACAATGCCCGTCACATGAATATGCACATGCCGCATGCGACACCCCTCATCAAAACCGACCAAAAAGGGACAGGTTTATTTTGGTGGGTAAAACTTCTAAACCTGCCAAAACAAACCTGTCCCTATTTGGCAGGTGCGCTGCGGGAAATCCCGCTACAGCCCCAGGCTCTGCTTGGTGGCGGCGCACGTGAGCTCGCCGTGCTTAACGCCGCGCAGGCCCAGCAGGCGGTCGGCTAGTTCGTAGACGCGCTCGCCACGACCCTTGAGCGCCAGGATCTCCAAGCAGTTGTGGTGATCCAGATGTACGTGCATGGTCGATACGATCTCGTCGGTGTAGTCGTGCTGCACTTCGTCCAGACGGCGCGTCAGGTCGCCGGTATGGTGGTCGTAGATCATGGTGAGCGACCCGATAACATGCTCATCGGGCGTGCGCATCTGCTCTTTGGCGATCGAGGCGCGAATCAGGTCGCGCACGGCCTCGGAGCGGTTGGCCACGTCGCCGCGGCGCGCGATCTGTTCGTCAAAACGGCGCAGCAGGTCGTCCGGTGCGGTAACCGAAAAGCGGACCAGCTCGGAGCCGGAGCCACTACAGTGGCAGCCTGCGTCACCGTCCGCCCCGTGCGGATGCTCGTGCTCGTACCCGCAGCCGTGCTCATGTTCGGCCACGTTACACCAGCTTCACGGAGCCGACGGAGTTGTGGTCGGCCTCGATGGCTTCCTCGTAGCCCTCGAGCGCGTCATGCGCCTCGTGCAGCGCGGCCATGGCGGCCTCGAGCTTGGCGCCGATGCGCTCCATGTCAAAATTCTCGGTCGCATGCAGCAGCTGATGGCTCCACTCATGAGCGAGCTCGATGGTGTCGTCGACCTGTTTGACGCTCATGGCAAGCTGACTCATGTTCATTCCAACATCATGCATGGGAAATCTCCTTTTGTATGGGGCAGTTCAGTGGTTCAGATTTTACTACGCCCGCTCTGCGCGCAGTTGCATAAGAAAACGGGTACGAGTCTGTGCGACCCGCACCCGTTCACTGGGGGCTGTTTGTGACTACCATACTATCCGTGGTTGCACTCGGTGCATCCAGAAGTCCGGCGAGCGGTGCAAAAGCGCTCATAGACGGCGAGTAAGTAACAAGCGTATTACAGATGCTTCTCCAGCAGCGCCTGCAGCCTCGCCTTGGGTAGAGCGCCAACCGAGCGGTCAATCTCCTCGCCGTTCTTAAACACAATCAGCGTGGGGATGCTCATGACGCCATACTTCATGGCCAGGTCCTGGTTGTCGTCGACATTGCATTTGGCAACGGCAAGCTTGCCCGCCAGCTCATCGGCAACCTCGTCAACGATGGGCGAGAGGGATCGACAGGGACCGCACCACGGTGCCCAAAAATCAACCAGCACGGGCAGGCTGTCGTTAACGATGGAATCGAAGTTCTCGGGGGTAATCTGATTAATGCCAGCCATGGTGACCTCCATAATGCGACGCGGCTCGGCCGCGTAAAACTCAGTACGACCGTGCTTATACCCAGCCGCCCGCAAAGCAACCACTCGCGGGCAGCTCTTTTATATAATGGTGGGCACGCAAACGATTGGAGAGCGCATGTCCACGTCACAAAGCCAGAAAAAAGAAGCCATCGCCCAGGCGGCCGAGCAGGAGCTCACATCGCTTGCGGTCCGTGGCGTGCGTATCGCGGGCAACGCGTGCTCGCCGATCGTTCTGGTCAAAGGCGATTTGGACGACGCCGAGCGTTCGGGTGGCGAGCTTGCTGCCGGCCCGGATGGCACGGCGTTGCGCAAGGCGCTTGGGGCCATCGGCTACGCGCCCGAGGATTTTTGCGTGCTGGCAAGCGTCGCCGGCGTGGGTGACGGAGCGGTCGCGGTGGGCGAGACTCTGCCGTGCGAGCTGTTCCGCGAGGCGCTTGAGGCTTTGGATCCCGAGGCGGTGCTACTGCTCGACAACAACGCGGCTGACGCCATGCGCGAGACCTACGCCGATATGCTCGTGGCGATCGATGACTTCGACACCGCCATGCTCAAGCCCGGCTTGGTCGCCCATGTGCAGGGTCGCCGCGTGCTCGCGCTCGACGGTTTTGAGGCGGCGCTAACTGACAAAGCCGCCAAGCAGCGCATGTGGGCATACATCAAGCAGCTGACCCCGGCGGCCGCTCCGCTGTAGCGGATTAGCGCCGGCGAGCGATTGTCTGGCGGGCAAGGCACGCCTCGAGATCGGCGCCGCACTTCTACATCACAGCGCGCAGCTCAAACCGATCGCCGTTAATGCGGAACTGGCAGTTGCCGTTCATGCGTTCGACGGCAAGCTTAATGCTCTTGGTTCCAAAGCCGTGTCCGGTGTGCCCGGCTACGGGCATGCCGTCGACCATGCGCGGCGCGCGGTCAAACGTGTTGGAAACTAACAGCAGCAGCTGGCCGTCCTCTAATCGCAGGTCAAAGTCGACGAATCGCTTTCCTTGGGGTGCGGCGCTTGCAGCGGTGATAGCGTTTTCCAAGGCATTTGAGAGCACGCTAAACAGGTCGGCGTCACCTACGTGGATGGTTTCGGGTACGGCGGCGCGCAGGTTGGCGGTAATGCCGTTTCTATTGATATCCGAGTTAAATGACGAAAGCGCGATGTTTACGGTCTCGTTGGCGCAGAAGCGGCGTACGGCGGTGCGATCGCCGACTTCGCAGAGTTCATCGATGCGTTTGAGCGCCTCGTCGGTGTGGCCCTCCTCAATTAAAGCGGCCAGGCCGCGTAGGAAGTGGCGCATATCGTGGCGAAGAATCGACAGCTCGCGCCCAGATTGACGCCAAGCCTCGAGCTCTTTGATGGCGGCGCTGTCGCGGGTTTCGAGCATCCAGCGCTCTCGCTCGGCGGTTTCCTTTTCTTCGTATTCGCGCAGGTAAACGGCAAGAAACATAAGATAGAAGGCACAGAGCGCAAATGCCAAAAACTCAACCGTCACCACCGAGCCCGAGTGGAACAGCGTGGTGTAGACGTTGGTGGCATAGTCAAAGACGTAATAGACGAGCGGCAGGATTAAAAGGATGCCCAGCTCGGTGGTGCTTTTAATCGCCAAGCGCGGACCGATGTCGCCGGCCCAATGCAACAGGACGGCAAAGACGGCGAGTGTGGTCGCGATGCGCGCCAGATAGTACGCGATCTGAGAATCGGTTGCGGCAAATGCGGCAATGCCCATCCAATTGCTGAACTGGCAGCTCAGATAGGCACTCGTAATGCCGAGTACGGCAAGCAGCGGGCTCAGGCGGTAGCGCGCGCACAAATAGATGACGAGCGGCAGATGCACGACGAGTGGATATACCTGGCGGGCGAAAAGCTCGCCGCCGACGGCATTGGCGAGGCCAAATGCGCATCCAGTTACGGCACCGACCAGCACCAGTTCAAGCGCATGACGCCGGTTGATCTCGACACCGCACAGCGCCGCCGAGGCAAAGACGCCAAAGAGCAGCGTCGTGGCGTGGTGGATTGCCCAAAGGATCATTTCGACCGTGGAGACCATCAGTGTCTCCCACCCTCAAAGCGCACCGCAAAGTAGGCGTCTTGGAATCCCTGCTTGCAGCTGCGCGAAAGCGGGATGCACGCGCCCGAGCGCATGACGATGTCCGTGCGGTCAAAGTGATCGATATTGCGCAGGTTGACCTGGTAGCTGCGGTGGCATTTAAAGAAGGTGGCATTTTGCGCCAAACGGTCTTCGACGCTGCGGAACGACTCAAGTGCCTCGATATCGCGTCCGTCGCGCAGGTGGAAGACCACGTGCTTGTTGCGCGCCTCGGCATATTCGATGTCGGACAGGCGCAGGGCGTGGTAGCCAAAGGAAGTTTTGATCACGAGCTCGTCGGTTGCCGCCGGGCGCATGCTCGAAAGCTCGTCGAGCAACTGCGCTAGGCGTTCGTAAGCCACGGGCTTGAGCAGATAATCGAAGGCGCGGACCTCGTAGGACTCCAGTGCAAACTCGGGCGATGAGGTGAGAAACACCAGACGCACGGCGGTATCGGCCTGGCGCAATTCGCGCGCGGTGTCCATGCCGTTGACGAGCGGCATGATCATATCGAGCAAGATGATGTCGGCGCGCGATGCGGCATGGCGGGCCAGCAGGTCCTCGCCGCGCGTGACGAGCGCAACATCGACCGCCGTGCCCGTCTCGCTCGACCAACGGTCGATCATCCGGTGCAGTCTATCTAGAAAAGCGACGTCGTCGTCGCAGGCAATAATCTTGAGCATTCTGAGCCCCCTTAGTAGTTCGATTTTGCCACATTGGGTGCGGACCGCTCGCGGAGGCGTGTCCCATTTGCGCCCCACGTCGCGCAACTCGCGCCGAGCGGTATTGCGGTGGCGAAAGATGCCTCCTGCGCTATCGAGAGCTCGGCTATCCTCAGCTTGCCAGTTCGAAAATGGACCTGCCGCATGATTGAATCTTTATTTCAACTTTACACCTAGGTTTACAGCTGTCTTGTCAGCTGTAAACCTAGGTGTCATACTAAAGCCCCAAGATTCGCCAAAAGAGAGGGGCCTTGATGGCACAGAGCGCGAACATGGATGCGTCGGAGCTTGCACGCGATATCGCGGCCGGCCTAGCATCGGCAACGACGGCAACGGAGCGCGCGGCACTGGTGCCCGCAGAGCTTGTCGAGGCCATTCAACAACTAAAAACCCAACGTGACGCGGTGATCCTAGCGCACTATTACGTGGCGCCCGAGGTACAGGCCGTGGCTGATTACGTCGGCGACAGCTTTTACCTGGCAAAGCTTGCCAAGAGCCTGCCGCAGCAGACCATCGTGCTGTGTGGCGTGGAGTTTATGGGCGAGAGCGCCAAGCTGCTCAATCCCACTAAGACCGTGCTGCTGCCCGAGCCGGGCGCGGACTGTCCCATGGCGCACATGGTCAAGCGCGAGACGGTCGACGCCGCCCGCGCCGAGTACGGTGACGACCTTGCCGTGGTCTGCTACGTCAACTCCACGGTCGAGATCAAGAGCTGGAGCGACGTGTGCGTCACCAGCTCCAACGCCGTTAAGATCGTGTCCGAGCTGCCGCAGCAGCATGTCCTGTTCATTCCCGACCAAAACCTGGGCCGCTTCGTAGCCGAGCAGGTGCCGCAAAAGCACGTCATCCTCAACAACGGCTACTGCCCGCGCCATCACATCATCACCGTCGAGCAGATCGTCGACGCGCAGGAGGCGCACCCCGACGCGCTCGTGCTGGTGCACCCCGAGTGCAAGGCCGACGTGCTGGCCGAGGCCGACTACATCGGCTCCACCGCCGGCATCATCAAGTATGCCGAGGAGTCGGACGCCAACGAGTTCATCATCGTGACGGTCCGCGGCGTGCTCTACGAACTCGAGCGCCGCTGCCAGGGCACCGGCAAGAAGTTCTACTTCCCTGCGGTGCAGCCCACCTGCGTCAACATGGATCTCATCACGCTCGAAAAGCTCGTGCACTGCCTGGAGACGGGCGAGGGCGAGGTACAGATTGGCGTGTCGGACGAGGCCGCCGACCAGGCCAAGCTCACGCTCGACCGCATGCTCGAGTACGCGGCGCGCTAAAACGATGCGACATGAGGGGTGGTCCCTTATGTCACATTACAAGGGAGAGGATTCCTGTGGAAACCAAACAATACCCCGACATGGAGTGTGACGTCGTCATCGCCGGTTGCGGCGTGGCGGGCCTGTACGCGGCTCTCAATCTGCCGACGAGCACGCGCGTGATCATGCTCTCCAAGGGTGCTGTCGACGAGTGCGATTCGATGCTCGCGCAGGGCGGCATCTGCGTACTGCCCGAGGGCTCGGACTACGATGCCTTCTTTGAGGACACCATGCACGCCGGCCACTACGAGAACCGCCGCGAGAGCGTCGACATCATGATCCGCTCGAGCCGCTCGGTCATCAACGACTTGCTAGCGATGGGCGTGGATTTTGAGCGCAAGGCCGACGGCAGCCTCGACTTTACCCGCGAGGGCGCGCACAGCCGCCCGCGCATCGCCTTCCATGCCGACATTACGGGCAAGGAGATCACGACCAAGCTGCTCCAGGCCGTTCGCAAGCTGGATAACGTGCAGATTTTGGAGCACGTGGCCATGACCGACATCCTGACGGGCGAGCGTGACGGCGCCACGGTGTGTGCCGGCGTCGTCGCCGTTCCCGTGGACGAGGGCAGCTCGGTTCGTCCCGCCGACGAGTTGGCAAATGCCGCCGAGGGCGTGTATGCCGGCGAGCCGTTTAAGATCCATGCCTGCCACACGCTGTGGGCGACGGGCGGTATCGGCGGCGTATACGACCATTCGACCAACTACCCGCAGCTCACGGGCGATGCCTGCTACATTGCTCAGGAGCATGGCATTAAGATGGAGCACCTGGACTACGTGCAGATTCACCCCACGGGGCTGTTTTCGCCGCAGCCGGGCCGCACCTTCCTGATCAGCGAGAGCTGCCGCGGCGAGGGCGCGATTTTGCTCAACGCCGCCGGCGAGCGCTTTACCGACGAGCTTCAGCCGCGTGATGTGGTCGCTGCTGCCATTCGCGAGCAGATGAAGCAGGATGGCACCGAGCACGAGTGGCTGAGCTTTGCCCCCGTCGAGCGCGATGTGGTGACCGGGCACTTTGCCAACATCCGCGCACGCTGCCTGGAGGACGGCCGCGATATCTTGGACGAGCCCATCCCCGTTACGCCCACGCAGCACTACTTTATGGGCGGCGTATGGGTCGATAAGGACGGCCGCACCTCGATGCCCGAGCTCTACGCCGCGGGCGAGACGGCCTGTAACGGCGTTCACGGCAAGAATCGCCTTGCATCAAACAGCCTACTCGAGGCGCTGGTCTGGGGTCGTCGCGCCGCGTGGTACATGCGCACCGGCGAGTCGCTGGCCGTGGAGCAGGCAGGCGATCCCGCGCTCGATGGCCGTCATCGCGCCCTGAGCGCCGACACCCTGGCAATCGATGATTTGGCCCGTGCCGCCGGCACGCAGGCCGTGGAGGAGTAGACCATGAATCCCATTACCATGAAGCTCGTCGTCGATGATCTGATTCTGCAGGCCCTGCGCGAGGACATCACGTTTGAGGACGTGAGCACGGCGAGCGTGTGCCCCACGGCGCGTCCCGCCACGGTGGAGCTTATCGCCAAGGCCGACGGCATTATCGCCGGCCTGGACGTATTCGCCCGCACCTTTGAGCTGCTGGATCCGCAGAGCTCCGTGTTGTTCGATGTCTCGGATGGCGACGAGGTGCATGCCGGCGACCACGTGGGCCAGGTGCGCGGCGACGCGCGCGTGTTGCTTTCGGGCGAGCGCGTGGCGCTCAACTACCTGCAGCGCATGAGCGGCATCGCTACTTACACGCATCGGATGGCGGCTGCGCTCGAGGGCACCAAGACCGTGCTTGTCGACACGCGCAAGACCACACCGGGCATGCGTGTGTTTGAAAAGGCGGCAGTCGAGATCGGCGGTGGCAGCAACCACCGCTATAACCTGTCGACGGCTGTCATGCTCAAGGACAACCACATCGACGCCGCCGGTGGCGTGGCACGCGCGATCGAGATGGCGCGCGCTCATGCGTCGTTTACCACGACGGTCGAGATCGAGTGCGAGAACCTGGACATGGTGCGCGAGGCCGTGGAGGCCGGTGCCGATATCATCATGTTCGACAACATGACCCATGACGACATGGCCGCCGCCATAGAGCTTATCGCCGGTCGCGCCAAGACCGAGTGCTCGGGCAATGTGGATGCCAGCAATATCCGCGCACTCGCCGACCTGGGCGTTGACTTTATTAGCTCGGGGGCATTGACGCACTCTGCGCCGATTCTCGACCTCTCGCTTAAGCACCTGCGTCTGCTGGACGGTAAATAATGGACGCCCGCGAGCGTCGCCGTGCCATCATGGGCGTGCTCGAGCGAGCCAAGGGCCCCGTCTCCGGCAGCGCACTTGCTCGTGAGGTGGGTGTGAGCCGCCAGATCGTGGTGCAGGACATCGCCCTGCTGCGCGCCGATGGGCACGATATCGTGGCGACCAACCGCGGCTACGTGCTGCAGGAGGCCCCCAGCAGCCCCGCTGTGCCCACGCGCTTGGTCAAGGTTCGCCACGGCGTGGAGCAGGCAGGCGATGAGCTCACGAGTATCGTCGACGCCGGAGGCGCCGTGCTCAATGTGATCGTCAATCACCGCGTGTACGGTAAGATCACGGCCGACCTGGACATCCGCAATCGTCGCGATGTTGAGCGCTATCTGCGCGATATCGAGAGTGGCAAGAGCTTTCCGCTGCTAACGGTGACGAGCGGCTATCACTTCCATCGCATTGCGGCGGAGGACGAACAGACCCTCGACGAGATCGAGGCGATGCTCAAGGAAAAAGGCTACCTAGCAGACCTGATGCCCTACGAAGACGATTTGTCCTAGTCGACGCCGCATCTATAAGTTGCGGTGAAATAGTTCCTAAAATCGGCATCCAAGACATAAAACAGGAACTATTCCACCGCAACTGCCAAGGGTCCCGCTCCAAATTAGCTGCCCACATATGCAAAAGGAGGCCTCCGCGGCGATGCGGAAGCCTCCTTTTTTTGTGCACGGTGTACTTTTGAGTGTGCAAGTGGGGGAGTTGTTACTCCTCGACGATCTCGGTGATCGCGCCAGCGGGGCAAGCGTCCTGGCAAGCGCCACAGGCGACGCAGGAGTCCTCGTCAGCGACGGTAGCGACGTCCTGGAGCTCCAGAACGCCAGCGGGGCAGGAGTCGACGCAAACGCCACAAGCGATGCACTCGTCGGCATCAATTACGGGATGAGCCATGGTAGTTTCCTCTCTGTTGACCGACGCTACAGGCGATGCGCGCCGGTTTGATTCGGGCAAAAACATACCACGGGAGCGACCGTTTGCAATACCCTCTGGCCGGCATCTTCATACCGTTCGCCGAGTATGCCAAGGTTTACTAAAAAACGCGCAGGTGGGGCCGTTGAGCTGCATAAATGTTAGCTAAAGGTGACTTGAAATATAGGGCGATTGAGCGTGCTTGCGGAAACCGCATCCCATTATTTTGTCGAAAAACGGGTTGCAGTTTCCGGTTAGGCCCGCTAGCGGAAAATGCGAGCCGGTATCAGCTCTCAAAACGGGATACGGTTTCCGGTTGAGCCTTCAGACGGAAACTGCGACCCGGAATCCACGCTCAAACCGGGATGAGCTTTCCGCAAGACGGCCCCCAGGCACCCCCGGACGCAAACCTCAGCCATCTCTACATAGATCTCGATAGATTTGCCGAGAACTCAAACAGTGCGTCTACCTGCGCATTTAAGAACCTAAACTCTCAGCAATAAGAAATCTTATATGAATTGACTTAGATTTTGTATATTCCGGCCCATAAGGGGATACACTACATCCTGAAAGACAAGCCGAAGCGCCGCGCGACAGATCGTCGAGGCGGCGCGAACGCAAAAGAGAGAGGGAATTTCTAATGAGTAAGATTCTTGGTATCGACCTTGGTACTACTAACTCCGCAATGGCCGTTCTCGAGGGCGGTTCTCCGACCATTATCGTGAACGCCGAGGGCGACCGCACCACCCCGTCCGTCGTGGGCTTCCGTGCCGACGGCGACCGCGTCGTGGGTAAGGCCGCTAAGAACCAGGCTGTCACCAACCCCAAGAACACCGTGTTCTCCATCAAGCGCTTCATGGGCCGCAAGTACTCCGAGTGCACCTCCGAGATCAAGACCGTGCCGTATGAGGTCAAGGAGGGCCAGGGTGGCCGTGCCGTCGTCGACATCGAGGGCAAGGATTACACCGCTGAGCAGGTGAGCGCCATGACGCTCGCCAAGATGAAGGCCGACGCCGAGAAGTATCTGGGCGAGACCGTCACCGACGCCGTCATCACCGTCCCGGCCTACTTCAACGACGCCCAGCGTCAGGCCACCAAGGACGCCGGTAAGATCGCCGGCCTCAACGTCAAGCGTATCGTCAACGAGCCGACCGCTGCTGCTCTTGCCTATGGCCTGGACAAGCAGGGCACCGACCAGCGCATCCTGGTCTTCGACCTGGGCGGCGGCACCTTCGACGTCTCCATCCTCGACCTCGCCGACGGCGTGTTTGAGGTTCTGTCCACCTCGGGCGACAACCACCTGGGCGGCGACGACTGGGATCAGCGCGTCATCGACTGGATGGCCGATAAGTTCCAGCAGGAGAACGGTGTCGACCTGCGTCAGGACCCCATGGCCCTGCAGCGTCTGAAGGAGGCCGCCGAGAACGCCAAGAAGGAGCTCTCCGCCGCCCAGCAGACCACCATCAACCTGCCGTTCATTACCATGAACCAGTCCGGCCCGCTGCACCTCAACTACACGCTGACCCGCGCCGAGTTCGAGAAGATCACCCGCGACCTGCTCGAGCGCTGCAAGCAGCCTGTCACCAACGCCCTGCGCGACGCCAAGCTTAAGCTCTCCGATCTGACCGAGGTCATCCTCGTCGGCGGCTCCACCCGTATGCCCGCCGTCCAGGAGCTCGTCAAGACTATGACCGGCAAGCAGCCCAACATGTCCGTGAACCCCGACGAGGTCGTTGCCGACGGCGCTGCCGTCCAGGGCGGCGTGCTCACCGGCGACGTCGAGGGCATCCTGCTGCTCGACGTTACCCCGCTGTCGCTGGGCGTCGAGACCATGGGCGGCATCATGACCAAGATGATCGACCGCAACACCACGATCCCGACCTCCAAGACCGAGGTCTACTCCACCGCTGCCGACAACCAGACCAGCGTCGAGATCAACGTGCTCCAGGGCGAGCGTGAGCTTGCCCGCGACAACAAGTCGCTCGGTAAGTTCCAGCTGACCGGTATCCCGGCTGCCCGCCGCGGCGTGCCGCAGATCGAGGTCACCTTCGACATCGACGCCAACGGTATCGTCAAGGTCTCCGCTAAGGACAAGGGCACCGGCAAGGAGCAGCAGATCACCATCTCCGGCTCCACTGCTCTGTCCGACGACGAAGTCGATCGTATGGTCAAGGACGCCGAGGCTCATGCCGAGGAGGACAAGAAGCAGAAGGAAGAGGTCGAGGTCCGCAACCAGACCGACAGCCTGTGCTACTCCACCGAGCAGACCCTCAACGAGCTGGGCGACAAGGTTTCCGCTGACGTGAAGTCCAAGGCCGAGGCCGCTATCGCCGACGCCAAGAAGGCGCTCGAGGGCTCTGACGTCGAGGCCATCAAGGCCGCCGGCGAGTCCCTGCAGTCCGTGGCCTATGAGCTGGCCCAGGTTGTCTACGCCGACGCTCAGCAGCAGACCGACGGTGCCGCCGGCGCCCAGCCTGCCGACGATGACGTCGTCGATGCCGACTACGAGGTTGTGGACGACGAGGACAAGTAATCATGTCCGCCCGTAAAGCTCGCACGGAGGCGGCTGCCGCTGGCGCCGCCCCCGTTGACTCTGAGGAGAAGGACGTGAAGATTCCCGTAGAGGCCGTCGACGATACCGAGGCCAACGAGGCCGCGGCCGCCGAGGCTGCCGAGAACCAGGTAGAGGATTCCAACAAGGAGGCGACGATGACCGAGGACGAGATGGTGGAAGCCGCTATCCGCGCCGGTGAGGAAGCCGCCGACAACGACTTTAAGCTCAAGTTCGAGCAGGCCCAAAAGGAGCTCGCCGACGTGCGCAGCGAGCTCGATGCTGCGGCAGAGGCTCAGAAGGCCGCAGAGGACAAGGCAAAGGACGCCACCGAGCGCACCGCCCGTCTGCAGGCCGACTGGGAGAACTTCCGTCGCCGCACCGCCAATGAGCGTATCGCCGAGCGCGAGCGCGCGACCGAGAAGCTTGTCACCGCGCTGTTGCCGGTGATCGACGATATCGAGCGCGCGATTGACCATGCCCGCAGTCAAGAGCTTTCCGACGACTTTAAGCAGTTCGTCGATGGCGTTGACGCGGTACATGCCAAGCTGCTCGACGTGTTCGCGCACGAGGGCGTTGAGCCAATCGACCCCAAGGGCGAGGCGTTCGATCCGCTCGAGCACCAGGCCGTGGGTCGCGTCGAGGACGCGTCGCAGTACGACGAGACCGTCAACGATGTGTACCAGAAGGGCTACCGCATGGCGGATCGCATCCTGCGTTCCGCGATGGTGACGGTGACCTACGGTGGCGAGAAGCGCCCCGCACCGGAGCCCGAAGCGGCGCCCGAGGATGCTACGGCCGATACGGCCGAGAGCACCGAGGAGTAATTGAGAAGGGCCCCGGGGCAACACCCGGGGCCCTTTCTGGCCTAGTGCCATATGAAAGCATGAACCGTCGTCTGCATGGGCGGCGGACGTAACAGGAGAGGAGCTACGATGGCTGCAGGCAAAACCTTCTATGACATCCTGGGCGTATCCAAGAGCGCCTCCGACAAAGAGATCAAGAGCGCGTTTCGCAAGCTCGCGCAAAAATATCACCCCGATGCCGGCGGCGACGAGGCCAAGTTTAAGGAGATCAGCGAGGCCTATGAGACGCTTTCGGACGAGAAGAAGCGCAAAGAGTACGACCAGATGCTCATGTTTGGCGGTATGCCGGGCGCGGGCGGCGCGTATGGCGGCGGCTACGGTGCCGGCGCGGGTGCCAGCGGCTGGGGCGACATCTTCGACAGCATCTTTAGCGGCAACGGCGCCTGGGGCAGCGATTGGGGCTCGGGCTTTGCCGGGGCTGCGGGCGCTGCCGGTGCCGGCGCTGGCCGCAGCCGTGCTCGCAAGGGCGGCGACCTGTCGCTGACCGTCGATGTGACGGCCGAGGACGCGTTTCGCGGTGTGACGCACAAGGTCACCTATCGCATTCCCTCGACAGGTGAGCAGCAGACCATTACGGTCTCGGTGCCTGCGGGTGCGGTCGACGGCGGCAAGCTGCGCTACAAGCGTCGCGGCGAGTATGGCGTTGCGGGTGGCGAGCGCGGCGACCTGGTCGTGACCACGCATGTGGAGGAGCACCCGCTGTTTAAGCGCAAAGGTGCCGACGTGACCATGGAGGTACCGGTCTCGGTCTACGAGGCGGCGCTCGGCTGCACGGTGGACGTGCCGACGCCCGGCGGTGCGACGGTTCGTCTGAAGGTGCCCGCGGGTACCCAGACGGGCAAGAAGTTCCGCTTTAAGGAAATGGGGGCGCCCGACGTTAAGCACCGTGGCCGCACAGGCGCGCTGCTCGTCGAGATCAAGGTGCAGGTCCCCACGAACCTATCCGATGACGAGCGCGATGCCATGACCAAGCTGCGCGAGACCGACACACGCGACTATCGCGAGAAGGTCAACCGTTACAAGGCGACGTACTAGGGCGGTCGCGGCGCACGCCCGCGCCCACGGGCTTATGATGGACGATAACGAGACGGAAAGGGGTCAGGTAGCATGGCCGAGGACAATAGGAACAAACCGCTGTACATGATCAGCGTGGCGGCCGAGCTGACCGGCATGCACCCGCAGACTCTGCGCGTCTACGAGTCCAAAGGCTTGGTGAATCCCCAGCGCTCGGGCGGCAACACGCGTCTGTATTCGCGTGCCGATATCGAGCGCCTGGAGCTCATCAACCAACTGACCGACGAGGGCATCAACCTCGCCGGCGTGGTGCGCATCCTCGATATGAAGGAGCGTGCCGAGGAGCGCGAACGCGAGAACGAGAAGCTCCGCGCCCGCGTACGCCAGCTCGAGGACGAGCTGCACGAGTACAAGATGCAAAAGAAGATCACCGCCCTGGCCCCGCGCGACGGCTCAGTTAACCCCGAGCAAGTCATGCGCAAGCTGCTGGGCGCCGGCGGGGATTTGTAGTTACGCGGTTTTACCAAACCGCGTAACGGGCCGACGCTGCTCGACGTCCAGAGCGACAATTTGTCATTCAAAAGGCAAGGCATGACCAGAAGGTCTATGCCTTGCCTTTTTCATGCCAACTTGTTCGCTCTGGACGTCGCTCGCTGTCCGTCCTCTACCTGCGGCGTTGCCTTGCTCCGGATACGGCAGGGTAGTCATTGGGGACGTTCTTAAATGACTAGTCAAAGGGGACATTCTTGCGGCATTTGGCACTTGGGGACGTTCCTTTTGTGCCGGCACTTTGGGACACTCCTTGTTAGGAGAGTGATGCAAGGGGCTCGTCCTTTACTTTACCGAGATAAAGTGAACGTGCAGATTCGCAACCCACTCGCAACTGTTCTATGGCACGATATTGAATGAATGTATGCTATGCGCCCGAGCCTTTCGGGCAGAGTGGGAGACAGTATGGTCAAGCTGTACGAGGACGGCATCTACCTGCGCGGCGGCAGCGAGGTTGTGCCTGCGGCCGAGGCTGCCGAGCGCGGTATTACGCAGACGCCCGAGGATGCCAAGCGTGGCACCATCGCGTATTCGATCCTCCAGGCACACAATACGTCCGGAGATCCCGAGGCGCTCAAGATCCGCTTCGACGCCATGGCGAGCCACGACATCACCTTTGTCGGCATCATCCAAACGGCGCGTGCCTCGGGCATGGAGCAGTTCCCGCTGCCCTACGTGCTCACCAACTGCCATAACTCGCTGTGCGCCGTGGGCGGCACCATCAACGAGGACGACCACGTCTTTGGCCTTTCCGCTGCTAAGAAGTACGGCGGCATCTTCGTTCCGCCGCACATCGCCGTCATCCACTCCTTTATGCGTGAGAACTTCGCCGGTTGCGGCAAGATGATTCTGGGTTCCGACTCGCACACCCGCTACGGCGCTCTGGGCACCATGGCCGTTGGCGAGGGCGGCGGCGAGCTGGCAAAGCAGCTGCTGTGCGACACCTACGATGTCGCCTATCCCGGCGTCGTGGCCATCTACCTCACGGGTGCCCCGCGTTCCGGCGTCGGCCCGCACGATGTGGCGCTCGCCATCATCAAGGCGGTCTTTGCCAAGGGCTACGTTAAGAACAAGGTCATGGAGTTTGTGGGCCCGGGCATCGCGAGCATGACGACCGACTACCGCAACGGCGTCGACGTCATGACCACCGAGACCACCTGCCTGTCGAGCATCTGGGCCACCGACGAGGACACGCGCGCGTTTTTGGCCATGCACGGCCGCGGCGACGACTACCGCGAGCTCAAACCCGCCGATGTTGCCTACTACGACGGTTGCGTCGAGGTCGACCTGTCGAGCATCAAGCCCATGATCGCGCTGCCGTTCCATCCTTCCAATGGCTTTGAGATCGACGAGCTCAACGAGAACCTCGAGGACATCCTGCACGAGGTGGAGCTCGAGGCTGCCAAGATCGGCGAGGGCAAGACGCACTTTAGCCTGCTCGACAAGATCGTCGACGGCAAGCTGCACGTGCAGCAGGGCGTTATCGCCGGCTGCTCGGGCGGCAACTACGACTCCGTGGTCCAGGCTGCCCGCGTGCTCAAGGGCGCCAACACCGGCTGCGGCGAGTTCTCGCTGTCGGTCTATCCCACGAGCCAGCCCGTGGCACTCGAGCTTACACGCCGCGGCTACATCTACGACCTCATGGAGGCCGGCGCGATCGTGCGCACGGCGTTCTGCGGCCCGTGCTTCGGCGCCGGCGACACGCCCGCCAACAACGGCCTTTCGATCCGCCACACTACGCGCAACTTCCCCAACCGCGAGGGTTCCAAGCCGGGCAATGGCCAGCTGAGCGCCGTGGCCCTGATGGACGCCCGCTCCATTGCGGCGACGGCTGCCAACGGCGGCGTCCTGACGCCGGCGACCGACCTGCCCGAGGAGACTTGGGACGAGGCCTGCGAGTACACCTTTGACGACGCGCCGTACAAAAAGCGCGTGTACTGGGGCTTTGGCAAGGCGGAGCCTGCCGACGAGCTGGTCGAGGGTCCCAACATCAAGCCGTGGCCCGCGATGGAGCCGCTCGGCGACGATATCCTGCTCAAGGCGTGCTCCAAGATCATGGATCCGGTCACCACGACCGACGAGCTCATTCCTTCGGGCGAGACGAGCTCCTTCCGCTCCAACCCGCTGGGCCTGGCCGAGTTTACGCTCAGCCGTCGCGATCCGGCCTACGTGGGTCGCTCCAAGGAGGTCGACGCCGTGGAGAAGCGCCGCGTTGCCGGCGAGGCAGCAGGCGATCTGGCGGCACTCGATGCCGAGCTTGCGGGCGTGTTTGAGGCGCTGGTCGGCGCGGGTGTCGCGGCCGATGCCAAGGCGACTGAGTACGGCTCCATGCTCTATGCCAAGAAGCCCGGTGACGGTTCCGCCCGCGAGCAGGCCGCGAGCTGTCAGCGCGTGATCGGCGGTCTGGCCAACATCGTCCACGAGTACGCCACCAAGCGCTATCGCTCCAACGTGATGAACTGGGGTATGGTGCCCTTCCAGATGGAGGCCGAGCCCAGCTTTGAGGTGGGCGACTATGTCTTTGTGCCGGGTATCCGTGCCGCGCTCGACGGTGACCTAAAGGACATCGCCGCCTACGTGGTGCGCGCCGACGGTGCGGTCGAGCAGATTGAGCTCTACATTGCCGATATGACGGCAGAGGAGCGTGCCATCGTCAAGGCCGGCTGCCTGATCAACTACAACAAGTTCAAGGCCGCTGCCGAGTAACGCACTTAATTGTCCGCCCGGGGCTTACCCTTTCCCGCCCGCTCACGCGCTTCGCGAGGGTCGCGTTCGGGAAAGGGTAAGCCCCGGGCTACATTTCTGCGTTCTCGTTGGGTCTTGAGGGACGCTAATAAATAGACTTGCTTGATGCCGCCTCTGTTATCGGGGCGGCTTCTTTTGTCGAAAACCACCATGAAGGGGTAGGCGCCTTTGCGGTGGTTCCGTTTGTCTCGACCTGTAACATCTGGGCCCCTATTTGACGAGCGGTTGTTACAGATTGAGACAAACGATCGCCGCCGATCATTTCATCTCAATCTGTAACATCTAGGATCGAAAAGGGCCGCTAGATGTTACAGATCGAGACAGTGGAACATCGGAGCCGAAACCACCACAAAGGTGCCTGCCCGGCGGGTCCTTATTTCGATGGGGTCCAGGTTATTTCATCGTCAAATAGCCAAGTGCGTGCCGAGCCACTGTTGCGCGCTGTCTGCGGATCGGGCTCGCAGGTTTGTTCGTAGGCATCCTCGGTACACCGATCCATAAAATCGACGACTGCCGTCTGGTCGCCCTCCATGACGTAGATTACGTCGCCATCCGAGATATAGACCCCCGGTCCTTCATTGTCCACGCAGCCGGGGTCGTATGAGACGTTGCACAATTTGCTCCCGTTTGCCGCATCGAGCTCAAGGGTCGAATGATACCCGCCAACCATTTGGCCGTTCTTGGCTCGATATGTTGCGGCGCCGTACCACCGCTTAAACGTCTTGCCTTTGAGTAAACTGGTTGCCTTACCGATAAGCTGCTCATCTTGGGTATAGCGCGTGGCTCCAAGTTCGATTCGGGGATAGTTACTGACCCCAAGCGCTGCGGGCGTACCGTCGAAATCGACGGTGATCGAATCGGGTTTGACGATATCGGTGAGGATTTCGATGGGGTAGCTTACGGTTTCAACCGCCGCCTGCGTTGCCGAGGCAGGGAGAAATGCGAGATAGATAATTCCTACGCCGACTGCGGTAATCGCAAACGCTAAGACGAGCAGGCCGATATAGGTGGAGCGTTTCACGGCGGGTACCTCGCAAACAGTATGCATTCATTAAGATAAGTGATACCAGCTTACGACAATATTCAAAAGAAAGCGATCGGTCGAAATGACGGGGCGAAAAGGCCCTATTGGGCTTCGATTTGACCTCTAATAGGAATATTTGCCCCACTCATTCTGGGCGAGAGGTCAATAATTCAGTTCACGAGTCTTGAGCGATACTATTCTCACTAAACTCACTATTTTCACAGTAAGCACTATAAATACGATAGGGAGGACGACGAGAACGTTGTGACGTGCGATAGCTAAGCCGTTTAAGCCGGACTCTGACCTTGAATCTCCGCCTCTATCTGTGCGAACGGGCTATTGTCGGTTCTCGATTCCATCGCTGCGTTTTCGTTGGGTCTTGAGGGACGCTAATAAATAGGCTTGCTTGATGCCGCCTCTGTTATCGGGGCGGCTTCTTTTTGTCGAAAACCGCCACAAAGGGGACAGGCACCTTTGTGGCGGTGGGGACGAGCTCGATGTTGTTGTGATCGTTGAGCGGCATGTTAATGGGCACCTCTACAGAATTTCATCTGGGCTGGCGGGTTTGGTTGTTTTGGGGATGCCGAGTTTGGATGACGCGAAATCGTCAACATTGTCCTTAATTCCGTCTTTGGTGTAGACAGTGACCATATAGGTGCTGTGTCCGAATTCGCCCTTGTCGCGTGTTGCCCAGGCATCCCAGTAGGCGGCCCCGTTTCGCCCTTTGATTTTTCCGACACGGCGGAGTTCTGTTCGCTTTAATTTCTGGTTGCTATAGATGGTTCGACCGGCTTCCGCGGTGAGCCCGCACTGTCCAAGCAGCTTGTCGAGGACTTGGTTCATGTGGCGCTCATCGGTGTTTGGTGCGTAGTCGTAGGCGAGGGTGATGGAGTCAAGGGGCTGGTCGTCGATCAGATAATTCATTGTCTGAGGTTCGAGGCAGAAATAAGGAGAGCATCCGTCGACCTTGCCGAGCAACGGTAACTTGGACTGCCAACTTCCGGTGGGAATTGCATATTCGTAGAACACGCCACGGCAGACAAAGGAGAGCGAGGTGGCACGCGAGCCGGCGTCGATCATCCCGCAAAGATCGAAGGGCGAGGCGATACCAAAAGAAAAGGGCGTGATGACGATAAGGAAGAGCATCACGATGGGTATGGCGAGAATGGCGATGACGTTGCGACCGGTGGAATGAGACGGCTTCATATGCGCTCCTCGAGACAAAGAGCTGTTGAGGATAGGCAGAAATGGATATGTTCAGAGAACAATTCAAGTTTAATCTCATGGCGTGAGATGGTCGACCGTTAGCGTCGAAAACCACCACAAAGGTGCCTGTCCCCTTTGTGGTGGTGGGGAGCGCGCGGCTTCTTTTGGTGATAGTGTTAGCCGGCGGTATCATTAGGACAAATGGCGCGGGTTTGCATTGTGAGGTGCTTTGCTGTGAGAAGTCCTGCCCGTATTGGATTGATTGTCTTGGCGCTTGCGATCGCTGTGGTTGGCGCGGGCGCTGTCGGTATGGCATTTCTACCTGCTGCGGTGACGGAGCCGGTGGTCAAGCCTGTGACTCAATCTGTCGAACTTCTGACCGGCGACGACAAGCCTGAGACCATTACCGTTGATTTTGATGAGCAACCGGCTGCGCTGGGCATTAGTAATTATCCACGCATTCAGCTTGGGGCTATGCGCTATACCACGGATTCTGGTCTGATCGACAGGGCGTCCGGGCTGCTCAAGGGCAAAATCTTTAAGCGCTGGTATGGATATGCGTCCTATCGGGCAAAAGCGAACGACATGGTTGGCGGATGCCACTCTTCCATCGAGCTGGACACTGCAAACGGCGCAAAGTTATGTGATGTCTCGTACGATCCGGGCTACGAGGACAATGAGGGTCCGGGCATCTACATCATGGACGGCGATGTCGCCTATGTCATGGAGGGCGACCAGACCGAGCTCAACGATTTTATGGGCCAGTGTATCCAAGATGCCTATAAACAGACCTGCTTGCCTGACCCGCAGGCTGCACGCGATAGTGGGTCTGCCCGTACATGGCTGTTCGAGGATGAGATGCCCTGGACCGTCGAATCGGGAAGTACGGGTCCGGCGAAGGAGTAGAGACCGCGACCACCACAAAGGTGTCTGTCCCCTTTGTGGTGGTTTGCATGTCGTGGGAACACTCAGAAAATCTTATATATAGAGACTTAGATTTATGTATAAGATCGCACAAAGCTGGCAACAATACTTCTCGAACAACGTGAAGCCGCCCCGTAGGGCGGCCGCCCCAAGAGAGGTGATTCCATGAGAATCGATAAGCTAGCAATGACGTCGCGCGAGGCGTTGCAGACCGCCATGAGCACGGCTGCCGATGCGCAGGCCGGCGCGGTGGAGCCGATTCACCTGCTGTCTGCCCTGCTCGGTGCCGGCGAGCGCAATATCTCCGTGATCATCGAGCGCATCGGCGCTGATCCGGCCCAGCTCGCACGCTCCACGCAGGATGCCGTCGACCGCGCGCCCAAGGTTTCGGGCGAGGGTCAGCAGATGGGCCTGTCCAACGAGCTCGTCCGCGTCATCGAAAAGGCCGAGAAGAAGGCCACCAAGATGGGCGACAGCTTTGTGGTGACCGAGCATCTGCTGATGGCGCTTGCCGAGGACAAGGGCGAGGCTGGTCGTGTACTGCGTGACGCTGGCGTGACCAAGGAGCGCATCGAGCAGGTCTACGAGGAGCTGCGTGGCGATGACCGCGTGACGTCTGCCGAGGACAAGACCCAGTTTGAGGCGTTGGAGCAGTACGGTCGCAACATCTGCGATCTTGCCCGCGCCGGTAAGCTCGACCCGGTCATCGGCCGTACCGACGAGATCCGCCGTACCATTCAGGTTCTGTCCCGCCGCACCAAGAACAACCCCGTGCTCATCGGTGAGCCGGGCGTCGGTAAAACGGCTATCGTCGAGGGCATCGCCCAGCGTATCGTGGCCGGCGATGTGCCGAGCACCCTGCGCGACCGCGACCTCATCGAGCTCGACATGAGCGCGTTGGTCGCCGGCGCCAAGTACCGTGGTGAGTTCGAGGACCGCTTAAAGGCCGTGCTCAAAGAAGTGCAAAAATCCGAAGGTAAGGTCATCCTGTTCATCGATGAGCTTCACACCATTGTGGGCGCGGGTGCCACCGAGGGCTCCATGGACGCAGGCAACATCCTCAAGCCGGCGCTCGCCCGTGGCGACCTGCATGCGATCGGCGCGACCACGCTCGACGAATACCGCAAGTACATCGAGAAGGACGCGGCGCTCGCCCGTCGTTTCCAGACCGTTATGGTGAGCGAGCCCACCGTCGAGGACACCATTTCGATCCTGCGTGGCTTGAAGGAGAAGTACGAGATCTTCCACGGCGTGCATATCACCGATAGCGCGCTCGTGGCAGCTGCCGACCTCTCCGATCGCTACATCGCCGACCGTTTCCTGCCCGACAAGGCCATCGACCTGGTCGATGAGGCGGCAAGCCGCCTGCGCATGGAGCTCGACAGCATGCCGGTCGAGATCGATGCCACCACGCGTCAGCTCACCCAGCTGCAGATCGAGGAGCAGGCACTCATGAAGGAGACCGACGACGCTTCCAAGGAGCGTCTGGAGGCCTTGCGCCAGGAGATTGCCGAGGTTCAGGAAAAGCTCAACGTGCAAAAGGCCGGCTGGCTCAACCAGAAGAACGCCATCGACCACGTGCAGGAGCTCAAGGGCCAGCTCGATGAGGCCAAGAGCGAAGAGGAGCGCGCGACGCGCAATGGCGACCTGGGCCGTGCGTCCGAGCTGCGCTACTCCGTGATCCCGGGCTTGCAGCAGCAGATTCAGGATTCCGAGGCCGCGCTCGAGGCGCAAAAGCAGCAGGACGGCGAGGGCCTGAACGAGCAGGTGACCTCCGATGAGATCGCCGAGGTCGTGAGCGCTTGGACCGGTGTGCCCGTCTCCAAGATGATGCAGGGCGAGCTCGACAAGCTGAAGGGCCTGGAGGGCGAGCTGCATAAGCGCGTCATCGGCCAGGACGAGGCGGTCTCCGCTGTCGCCGCGGCCGTGCGCCGCAGCCGTGCGGGTCTCTCCGATCCGGACAAGCCCATCGGCAGCTTCTTCTTCCTGGGCCCCACCGGCGTGGGCAAGACCGAGCTCGCCAAGGCGCTGGCCGAGTGCCTGTTCGATGACGAGCGCGCGCTCGTGCGTATCGACATGTCCGAGTATATGGAGAAGTTCAGCGTCCAGCGTCTGATTGGTGCGCCCCCGGGATACGTGGGCTACGACGAGGGCGGTCAGCTCACCGAGGCCGTGCGCCGTCGTCCGTACTCTGTGATCTTGCTCGACGAGATGGAGAAGGCTCATCCGGATGTCTTTAACGTGCTGCTGCAGGTACTTGATGACGGTCGTCTGACCGATGGCCAGGGTCGCCAGGTGTCCTTCAAGAACACGATTATCATCATGACGTCCAACGTGGGCTCCAAGGCCATCGCCGATCTGTCCGGTAAGGACGAGGAGGAGATGCGCCATCAGGTCGACGCTGCCATGGCTCAGACCTTCCGCCCCGAGTTCCTCAACCGTATCGACGATATCGTGGTGTTCCATCCGCTCGGTATGGCGCAGATCGAGAAGATCGTCGACATCCAGCTCGCCGACGTCCGCGCGCGTCTGGCCAAGGAGCGCATGACGCTTGCCATCACCCCGGCGGCCAAGCAGATGCTCGCCGTGGGCGGCCTGGACCCGGTCTTTGGCGCCCGTCCGCTCAAGCGTCTGGTTCAGCGCGAGGTCGTGGATGCCATCGCCGCCGCTATCATCGACGGCACGGTGCGCGAGGGCGATCAGGTGACGGTCGATGCCGACAAGGACGGCGGCTTTACCGTCGTGTGCGACAACACGCCGGCGGCCACCTACGAGGTCCCCGACGCCGAGTAGGTTTTGGGCCATGCCTTAAAATCTACCAGCCGTCTCTAAACGCCAAGGGCGGCGGATCCAATTGGGTCCGCCGCCCTTTTTCGTGCGACAATCGATGATATTGAACGGATGCGATGCGAGGAGCTATGCAGATGAAAGACGAGATCAAGACAAGCGCGCCGGCGACCGATGCCGCACCCGCCGCACCCAAGCCTGTGCCTAAGCCGGCGCCCAAGCCGCGCGACCCCTACATCCGTGCCGAGAACGAGGACGATGACGGCTACGATCCCTACAGCGATCGCCGCCCCGAGCGCGAGCCGCTGTTCGAAGCCGACCCCTGGCGCTAGTTGCATCAAGTAGCTAATTTGGCGATGATTTCCTGGGACGGGGTAGTCAAAAAAGTCCCGTCCCAAATCGACTGTCCAGGGAGTCGCATTCGAGCTTGGTTGCCCTCTCAGCCACTCGGCATCCTTCGAGCAGTAATAGTGAAAAAACTTGCTTAAGTGTTAATCAAGTCAGACATAATCTTGATCTCTAATTAATCAAGAATCGCTATAATTTTGATTAGCTAGAGAGCAAGATTGGAGAATCATGGCATTCAACGACTTGATCGCCCAGAAAATAAAGGACTTTGAACAGCAGGGGGTTCCGCAGGTCTTTGAGCGAGACCTTGATCTAGGAAACCCACAGGAGCCAAAGCGCGACAACATCGTAAATGTGATTGTGGGGGCCCGCCGTTGTGGAAAGACGTATCGCCTGTATCAGGAGATGCGGCGGCTTCAGAGCCGGGGCGTCGAGCTTGACCGGATGCTCTACTTCAATTTTGAGGATGAGCGCTTGCGCCCGTATGAGCCATCGCTGCTGGCGGACGTGCTCGACACGTTCTATGCGCTGTATCCTGTTGCTCGAACCGAGGGCGCTTACATTTTCTTTGACGAGATCCAGGAAATTCCCGAATGGGGTGCGTTTCTGCGGCGTGTAGTCGATACGGAGAAAGCGACCGTCTATGTGACGGGATCTTCTTCTAAGATGCTGTCCTCAGAACTTAAGAGCGAGTTCAGGGGTCGTTCTCTTGTGCGAGAGCTTTTTCCGTTGAGTTTTTCGGAATACGTTCGATATAAGACGGGGAGCGTTCTCGAGTCAGATGCGACCTTTTCCCCGAGCGATGCAGCGCTGCTTCGACATCATCTGATCGGGTATCTTGAACGAGGGGGATTCATCGCGACACTTGAGCAGACGCCTGCAGACGCGATTCAGCTGCTACAGGAATATGCTTCGCGAACGGTCGCCATGGACGTCGTTGAACGTTACGACGTCAAGAACCCTCGCCTGGCATCGCTGTTCTTGACGCGGTGTATGGCATCTTCGGGACGAGAGCTGTCAGTGAACAAAGTGTACAACGAGTTCAAGAGCAGACAGATACCCGTCAGTCGTAATTCGCTCAGCGACTTACTTGAGTATTATGAGGACGCCTACCTGTTATTTTCTGTGCCGGAGTTCACGCGTTCACTGGCAAATAACATGCGGTCTGCGTCTAAGGTCTACGCTGTCGACCCTGCGATGTTTGGAGCATTCTCTCCCGCATCGGCATTGGACCAGGGCCAGAGGCTCGAGACCGCAGTGTTCAATGCGCTAAGAAGAAGGACTCCCGCGGTGAGGACCGGCTCGGTCTGCCGCCTGCTAATCAAAGAGAAGAGCAAAAGCCATGAGGTGGACTTTGTGGCTGGGGATGCGCTTCTCATGCGGGCTTATAGCCTGATTCAGGTGAGTGCGGATATGGCAAGTGAGAAAACGCGCGAGCGCGAAATCGCCGCGCTTGATGCCTCGATGGCCCAGTTTGATCTTGGCGAGTCGGCAATCGTTACCATGGATGAACAGACCGATATTCCATGCGAGCACGGTGTGGTACACGTTATGCCCGCATGGAAGTGGCTCCTTGCCTAATCATCTATGGGCCTGTGGGGTCAGGACCTCCTGGCTCCTTCATCACGGTTGGGGAGCACCTTGCTGCGCCAGGCTAGTCCTGGGCTTTGATACTCGGCAGCAGGATCTGCGCGAGGTAGTCGGTTTCGAGCTTAGTGGCACCATCGGCCTTGCCGTCTTTACCCACCAGGTCGTTCTTGATCTGGCTATACGTATAGCGGTTGCCGGTCGTCAGCTCGACAAGCTCAATGGCCGTATCCATGGGGTAGGTCGACACGGGATTCTGCGTCCGCCCGTTGATGGTCTGGGGCACCACGTACGGATAGACGGGGCCGCTGGCGTAGACGGTATAACCGTTGCCTAGATTGGCCGCACCCAAAACCGTATCGCCTTCATCGGGCGTAAAGCTCTCGCCCTCGCGCACCGCGACGAGCGTCACGAGCGGCGTATTGGCGTCGTCGCCCAGATAGATGCATAGCGTGCTTCCGTTTTGCCAAGTTGCGACCTTGCCGTACCACTCGACGGGAATATCGAGCTGGTAGAGGTCGGTTGCCTTGTGGCGAGCGTCAGCATCACGGGACGCCTGTGCCTTTTGCGCGCTCACGGCATTGACGGCGGCGTCGCGCCGCGCGGTTGCTGCCTGCTGGAGCACTTTGGCAGCCGCGGCGGAGCTCGCACCGCCCTCCTCGGCATACTTGGCGGCGGCATCGATCTGGTCGTCAGTCACCGTGTCGGCCGAAGGCACCTTGAGCTTAAAGGTGGCCTGGGCACTTAAATCCTGTCCATCGCTCTTAACGGTGACCTGCGTCTTGGTGGTCGGGACGGTATAGATGGTGCCGTCGGCCGCGATGGGGGAGGCAGCGATGGAGAGCGTGTAATCGCCGGGCAGCAGTTTGATGCCGCGGCCGTGCTCGTCAACATAGAGCGTTTCGCTCACGGAGGAGCCGTCAGAATCCTGACCGCTCACCTGTACGGGAATCTTGGAGCCAGTGGAACAGTCGAGGCCCGCGGCATGCATGCCAATCTGCACCGACATCATCGTGTGGGCATTGGCGGCGACAGCGGCAGCCTGCTCTTGCTGATATCCGTTCCAGGCAGCATAGCCTGCACCGCCGGCGACGAGCGCGACGGCCACGACACCGGCGACCATCAGATTGCGGCGCTTGGGCGACATCTTGCGATGGCGGACCTCGGCCTCGCGTGCCGAGGGAACGGACGGCAGGGGTATATCGCCCATGGCGATGGTCTCGTCCACGGCTGGTGCGGAACCCAGGCCAGGAAGCTCGCGAGTCAGCGAATCCTCGGCCGGCAAGCTGTCGAGCAAGACGGTTTCCTCGCCCGTGTCGGATTCGGGCTGGTTGCCGGCCTCGCTTTCGGTGCCTTCGTGATCTGCCTCATCCTCGGCAGGCTCAACGTCGCCTGCATCCTGATTATCGGATTGCGCCTCGGTTTCCGGCTCATCCTGCACATCAACGCCCGAATCGTCAAACGCAATCTCATCGAGTGAAATCCGGTCTAAGCTCTCCAAGGCCTCAGCGCAAGCTTCTGCATCTTGGGCCGCATCCTCTTGGCCCATCGTCTCATCATTCATACATCCCCCAAGCTCAATATCGGGACAACACTGTACCCAAAAATGGAGCCATATAAAGCGCGTGCGAAATATAAGATCCGATTTAACCTGAGCGCATCGTTCGGCCGCATCCTCGCGGCGGCAAAAGGCCCCCGGAACGCGAACGAATCACATTCCGGGGGCTCTACAATGCGTTGAGTTGCGCGGAGCCGGCTATGCTGCTTCGTGCTCAAGCGATGTCTGCGCCGGGCGCGTTACTCGGCGTGTGCGTAATCCACCTTGGCGCGGCGAGCGGTAGCCTTCTCCCAATCGCTGGTGCCCTCAAAGACATCCTGCTTGTAGGGATTGCGGCCGAGCTTCTTGGCGCGGTAGGCGATGTAGATGATCGCGGCGACGTTGGCGACCAGTGCGGCGATCGAGACCGCGGTAGCGGCGCCGGGGTCGAGCGTGGAGTGGGTCACAAAGATGGACTCCTCCTGGAAGTAGGGGAATACCTGGGCAAACATGCACCAAATAGCCAGCGTAAAGGCGCGGTTCTGGATCCAGCCGCCCTTGTTCCAGATAAAGGCGGCGACGGTGGGCGCCAGCAGCAGCGCAAAGCCGCAGAACCAGGAGTGGGTGGGCAGGCAGTTGTAGGTGTAGCAGAAGTTCCAGATATCGTAGGCGATGATGTAGACCCAGGTCATGTCGGGCCACAGCATATCGGTCTGATCCTCGGAGGCGTAGACGCTCCACCAACCGGTCATGCAGAAGATGTTGATGAGACCGGCGATGCCGTTGAACACGTTGTTCCAGCCGGCCAGCTGCGTAGCACCTTCGGAGGTGACCCAGGTGGACTCGCCCAGGACAAAGAAGTGATAGGCGCTCTCAAAGTCGGATACGACGGCGATCATGATGTTGATGGCGACGATCACAAACGGCCATGCGCGGAACCAATGCGCCTTGCCGATCTTTCCCCACTGGTACTTAATGGCAATGAAGCCCCAGCAACCGGCGAGCGCCGCGTATACCTTGGCGTAGTGGAACCAGCTGTTCTGGTACACATGGGTGGGGTTGGTGAGCGCCCACTCGGCGCCTTGCGAAACGCCCACGGCGATGGCGACGCAGTAGATGGTCATGGCCAGCGGAGCCACGCCAAAGATGATTGCCGCGCCCAGCTTGGTGCGGCGGCCGACTTCGTTGAGCACGATCAGGCCAATAAAGACCATGGCCCAGCCGGCCCAGTGGATAAGGGTATCGCTACCCCAAACATCGAACAGCATGCTGCTCTCCTTTCACACGCCCGCGGCCCCTCTTCTGATCGCGGGCAGTTTGGCCAAATGTCGTCAGTTCTGGGGCTTGCGCTCCGGATACTTGGCGGTATAGCCCTCGATGTGGAGTGTCGAGGCGATGATTTCCTTGACCGTTTCGTCGGGCACATCGGGGTGCGTGCGGATATACATCAAAAGGCCCATGATGAGGGTGTAGAACGTCTCGTAGACATGGTCGATGCGTAGCTCATGATGGGCGACAAAATCCACTACGGTGGTGTCGCAGATATACTGCGCCACGCGCTGGACCACGTTGTGCAAAAAGCCGCCGTAGAGCGCGCCGCTGCTCGAGGTAAGCGTGCTCGGCAGCTCGTGGCCGCTGGCGACCAGGCGCTTAAAGAGCGGGGCGACGGTGTCGAGCGCGCCCTCGATATCACCGACGGTGCGGTCGGCGTTCCACCGCTCGAGTTCGGAGATAAAGTCGTCGATCGCCTCGTCCATAACAGCGGTGACGGCGGCGTCCATGTCGGCGAAGTAGTGGTAGAACAGCGAGCGCGTGCAGCCGGCTCGCTTGGTCACGGCCGAGACGGATAGATGCGACACGCCCAGCTCAGAGCTCACGGTGCGCACGGCATCGAGGATCTCGCGACGGCGTTCGTCGCCCGTCAAGCGCTTTGCCGCGCTATCGGATGCGGGGACGGCATCGACTACAGAGGTATCTGCTGTGTTGTTGCCCATGTTTTGCCGCCTTTCATCCTCTTTTGCCTGACCGTTCGCCTAACAGTCTTGAATATTGTTGACGGTTCGTCAATACTATTTTTGACACAATGTCAACAATGGCGGGTGAACGGCATGGGGGCATGCCCGGCCTGCAAAAAAAGAGGGGCGCCGCGGTCTCGCCGGGCTGTGGCAAGAGAAGGGACAACCATGATTCTCAACGGACCGGGGATTAGCTACACCGAGCCCGACATCGGTTCGGAGCTCGTGCCGCCGCTGCCGGAGCATCCGCGCGAGGCCATCGTCAAGCTGTGCGAGCACTGCACCAACCGTCTGCTGCATCGCGACGAGCTGCTGGGCTACGAGTACTGGTCGTTTGCCGAGGCCGCGACCGACGAGCAGGCCGAAGTGCTCTGCAAGATGAAGATGCGCCGTCCCTATACGCTGCCCGAGATGGTCAAGCTCACCGGCATGCCCGAGGCCGATATCGAGAAGATGCTCGACGATATGAGCTACACGGGCCTGCTCGAGTACAACTGGGAAAACCCCGAGCGCGCCAAGCAGTGGGTGCTGCCCATGCTGGTGCCGGGTTCTGCTGAGTTTCTCAACATGCGCGTGAGCCAGCTCGAGGAGCATCCGGTCTACGCCAAGTTCTTTGAACAGGCGTCCAAGGGCCCGCTGTCCAAGGCTACGCCGATGGTGCCGCCCGGAGGCGCCGGTATCGGCATGCACGTCATTCCGGTCGAGAAGGCCATTGACGCCGCGAGCACCTCGGTGCCTATTGAGCATATCGAGCATTGGCTCGACAAATACGAGGGTAAGTATGCCGCCAGCACCTGCAGCTGCCGCGCGAGCCGTCGCGTGATGGGTGAGGGCTGCGCCGACGACCCGGCCGATTGGTGCATCGCCGTGGGCGATATGGCCGACTACGTGGTCGAGACCGATCGCGGCCATTACGTGACGCGCGACGAGGTCTACGACATCCTGCGCCAGGCCGAGGACAACGGCTTTGTGCACCAGATCACCAACATCGACGGCGAGAACAAGATCTTCGCCATCTGCAACTGCAACGTCAACGTGTGCTACGCCCTGCGCACCTCGCAGCTGTTCAACACGCCCAACCTGTCGCGCTCGGCCTATGTCGCCAAGGTCGAGAAGGACAAGTGCGTGGCCTGCGGTCGCTGCGTTGAGGTGTGCCCGGCCGGTGCCGCTAAGCTGGGTCAAAAGCTCTGCAGCAAAAAGGCGGGCGGACAGGTGCCCGAGTATCCGCGCCAGGAGCTGCCCGACGCCACCAAGTGGGATCACACCAAGTGGTCGCCCAACTACCGCAACGACAACCGCATCGAGACGCATGAGTCCGGCACCGCTCCCTGCAAGACGGCCTGCCCCGCGCACGTTGCCGTTCAGGGCTATTTGAAGCTCGCGGCTCAGGGTCGCTATGACGAGGCGCTGGCACTCATTAAGCGCGAGAACCCGCTGCCCGCTATCTGCGGCCGTGTGTGCAACCGCCGCTGCGAGGACGCCTGCACCCGCGGCCGTGTGGACGCCGCCGTGGCCATCGACGAGGTCAAGAAGTTCATCGCCCAGCGCGATCTGGATGCCGCGACCCGCTACGTCCCGCCCGTGGTGACGCCGACGCGCGCTGGCGGCTTTGATCAGAAGATCGCCATCATCGGTGCCGGTCCGGCCGGCCTGTCCTGCGCTTTCTATCTGGCCGAGAAGGGCTACAAGCCCGTCGTCTTCGAGAAAAACGAGCGCCCGGGCGGCATGCTCACCTACGGCATTCCCAGCTTTAAGCTGCAGAAGGACGTCATTGAGGCCGAGGTCGAGATCATTCGCCTGATGGGTGCCGAGTTCCGCTATGGCGTGGAGGTCGGTCGTGATGTGACGCTCGACGAGCTGCGCGCGCAGGGCTTTAAGGCCTTTTACGTGGCCATCGGCTGCCAGGGCGGCCGCCTTGCCGGTATTCCGGGCGAGGATGCCGTGGACGTGACCGTGGCCGTCGACTTCCTTCGCGAGGTTAACAGCGGCAAGATCGATACCCTGTCCGGCCGCACCATTGTGGTGGGCGGCGGCAACGTGGCCATCGACGTTGCCCGCAACGCCTGCCGTCTGGGCTCTGGGCACGTTGAGATGTTCTGCCTGGAGAGCGAGGTCCAGATGCCCGCCAGCGAGGAAGAACGTCGCGAGGCCGTTGAGGACGGCGCTCACATCAGCTGCGGCTGGGGCCCCAAGGAGATTCACCTGGACGAGGCCGGTCGTGTGTGCGGTATCACCTTCAAGCGCTGCACGCGTGTCTTTGACGACGAGGGCCGTTTTGCGCCCGAGTACGACGAGAACGATCTGCGCCGTGTCGATGCCGACCGTGTCGTCATGTCGATTGGCCAGTCCATTGTGTGGGGCGACCTGCTGGCTGGCTCCAAGGTGGAGCTCGGCCGCGGCCAGGGCGCCCTTGCCGATCCCCAGACTTACCAGACCGCCGAACCCGACATCTTTGTGGGTGGTGACGTCTACACTGGCCCCAGCTTTGCCATCGACGCTATCGCCGCCGGCCACGAGGCCGCGGTGTCCATCCATCGCTTTGTGCAGCCGGGCTCCACGCTCACCATCGGCCGCAATCAGCGCCGCTACACCGCGCTCGACCGCGACGACGTTGTGCTCGAGAGCTACGACAACGCGAGCCGCGAGGTTGCCCACGTGGACCGCGAGCGCGAGAAGGCTGCGCCGTTTAGCGAGTACGTCGAGACCTTTACCGAAGAGCAGGTGCGCGCCGAGACCGCCCGTTGCCTGGGTTGCGGTGCCTCGATCGTCGACCCCAACAAGTGCATCGGCTGCGGCCTGTGCACCACCAAGTGCGCGTTCGACGCCATCCATCTGGATCGCGACCGCCCCGAGTGCTCCACGATGGTCAAATACGAGCAAAAGCTCCCAAGCCTCGGCAAGTACGCTCTAAAGCGTGCCATCAAGATTAAATTTGGTCGTAAATAGGTAGCCATGGCGGGTAAGGGGACGGCGCAGACTAGATCTCGTCGTCCCCTTGCTTTGAGTTTGCATCGAATCAACCTCTGCAGAAAGGGTTTCGCCTTGCATGAATTGGGAATCGTCTATCACATCATTCGCGATGTCGAGAACGTGGCGCGCGCCAATGGCGTGCGTCGCGTTTCGAGCGTCACGCTGCTGCTGGGCGAGGTCTCGGGCGTCGTTCCCGACTTGCTACTCGACGCTTGGCGCTGGGCGGCAGATAAAAAGCCCATCACCGAGGGTGCGGAGCTTATCGTGGAGCCCGTTGAGGCCGTGACACATTGCGAGGCGTGTGGCTGCGACTACGCGACGGTCGAGCACGGCAAGGCCTGTCCCCATTGCGGTAGCGGCGAGACCTATTTGCTGCAGGGCCAAGAGGTAATGATCAAACAGATCGAGACCCCCGAAGAGGATCCGGCAGGCGCTGCCCCCGACGGCCCTTCCGACGCGCCCGATGCCGTCGACGCCGCCAACCCACTCCACATCGTCTAGGATCCCCTATAAGTTGCGGTGAAATAGTTCCTAAATCCAGCCTTCTGGCTCTTAAACAAGAACTATTTCACCGCAACTTTTTTGAGTAGTTTTGTTGAGCATAAGTCGTGCAAATAGTCAAGCCATGTCTGTTTAAACAAAATAGTGACAGTACGAGCACATTCGCACTTGCTTAATATCGATATTAATGAACAGCTTGCTTGTATCTATAAAATACATAGCTTGATGAGCGACGCCTTGTCGTGTAATGAGTCAAAAAGCAGTAACGTAATCAACTTGTAACAAACCTAGACGTTTAAACAAATAATCCAACCTTTTGCGGATTTAGCTATAATTCCACAATCCAAACAGGTATACTCCTTTCATGTCGTGTAGGAAATACGTAGACAAAAAGGAGGTTATGTGATGGTAAGTATTGTTCTTGCTAGCCACGGGGACTTGGCAGCTGGAATCAAGCAGACGGGCTCGATGGTCTTTGGCGATCAGCCGTCTGTTGCCGTGGTCTCGCTCGAGCCGAGCATGGGCCCCGACGACTTCCGTGCCAAGGTCGAGGAAGCAGTCGCTTCCTTCGAGGACCAGGAGCAGGTGCTCTTCCTCGTTGATCTGTGGGGCGGCACGCCGTTCAACCAGATCAGCGGGCTCATCGAGGGCCACGATTCCTGGGCTATCGTCACCGGTGTCAACCTGCCTATGCTCATCGAGGCATATTCGCAGCGCTTTGACGCAAAGAACACTGCACATGCGATCGCAAAACATCTCGTGACTGAGGCTAAGGCTGGCGTGCGCGTCAAGCCCGAGTCTCTGGAGCCCGAGGAGAAGAAGCCGGCTACGGCCGCCGCTGCTCCTGCAGGCGCCATCCCTCCGGGAACGGTCATCGGCGACGGGCACATCAAGATCGCCCACGTCCGTATCGACACCCGTCTGCTGCATGGTCAGGTGGCCACCACGTGGACCAAGCAGATTAACCCCAACCGCATCATCGTGGTTTCCGACGGCGTTGCTCACGACGAGCTTCGCAAGACGATGATCGAGCAGGCTGCCCCTCCGGGAGTCCATGCCAACGTCGTGCCCATCAAGAAGATGGCCGAGGTCGTCAAGGACACGCGTTTTGGTGACACCAAGGCCATGCTGCTCTTCGAGAACCCGCAGGATCTGCTCAAGGCCATCGAGGCCGGCGTCGACATCAAGGAAGTCAACATCGGTTCCATGGCTCACTCCAAGGGCAAGGTCGTCGTCACCAACGCCGTCGCTATGGGCGATGACGACGTTAAGACCCTCGAGGCCCTCAAGGCCAAGGGCGTCAAGTTCGAGGTCCGCAAGGTTCCTTCGGATGCTTCCGAGGATCTCGACGCCATGTTGAAGAAAGCTAAGGCCGAACTGGCCGCTCAAGCATAGTAAAGGAGGGTCCGATACATGTCTGCAATCACTATTCTGCTTGTTGCGATTGTCGCGTTGCTTGCCGGTATGGAAGGCATTCTGGATGAGTTCCAGTTCCATCAGCCGCTCGTGGCATGCACGCTTATCGGTCTCGTAACCGGTCACCTTCAGGAGGGCATCCTCCTGGGCGGTTCGCTCCAGATGATGGCCCTTGGCTGGGCTAACGTCGGCGCCGCCGTCGCGCCTGACGCCGCTCTGGCCTCGGTCGCTTCTTCGATCATCATGGTGCTCGCCCTCAACGGCGGCGCCACTGATTCGGCCAAGGCCGTTACCGCGGCCATCGCCGTCGCCGTCCCGCTGTCGGTCGCTGGTCTGTTCCTGACCATGATCTGCCGTACCATTGCTACCGCTATCGCTCACGCCATGGACGGTTGCGCCGAGAAGGGCGACTTCTCCGGCATCGAGCGCTGGCAGTACGCTGCCATCCTCATGCAGGGCCTTCGTATCGCCATCCCGGCAGTACTTCTGTGCATCATCCCGGCCGAGGCCGTTACCAACGCGCTTAACGCTATGCCCGACTGGCTGTCCGGCGGCATGGCTGTCGGCGGCGGCATGGTCGCTTCCGTCGGTTACGCCATGGTCATCAACATGATGGCCACCAAGGAGACCTGGCCGTTCTTCATCCTCGGCTTTGTCCTTGCTGCCATCCCTCAGCTCACGCTGATCGCCCTTGGCCTCATCGGCATCTCCCTTGCCCTCATCTACCTTGGCCTTAAGGATCTGGCCAAGCAGGGTGGCGGCACGGGCGGTGGCTCCGGCGACCCGCTCGGCGACATTCTGAACGATTACGAGTAGGAGGGGAGTGATACATATGGCAGAGAACAAGATTCAGCTCACCAAGGCTGACCGCAAGAAGGTTTGCTTCCGTCATCAGTTCCTTCAGGGCTCGTGGAACTACGAGCGTATGCAGAACGGCGGCTGGTGCTTCGCAATGATCCCTGCGATCAAGAAGCTCTACACCAGCAAGGATGACCAGATTGCCGCTCTTAAGCGCCACCTGGAGTTCTATAACACCCACCCCTATGTTTCCGCCCCCGTCATTGGCGTTACCCTCGCCCTCGAGGAGGAGCGCGCCAACGGTGCTCCGATCGATGACGTCGCCATCCAGGGCGTCAAGGTCGGTATGATGGGCCCGCTCGCCGGCGTCGGTGACCCCGTCTTCTGGTTCACCCTTCGCCCGATTCTGGGCGCTCTGGGCGCTTCCCTGGCCATGTCCGGCAGCATCGTCGGTCCGCTGCTGTTCTTCTTCGCGTGGAACATCATCCGTTACGCTTTCCTGTGGTACACGCAGGAGTTTGGCTACAAGGTCGGCTCCTCCATCGCCAAGGACCTCTCCGGTGGTCTGATGGGCAAGGTCACCGAGGGCGCTTCCATCCTGGGTATGTTCATCATCGGTGCCCTGGTCGAGCGCTGGGTGTCCATTTCCTTCACCCCGATCGTCTCCACGGTCAAGCAGTCTGCTGGCGCCTTTATCGACTGGGCTAGCCTGCCCTCCGGTTCCGAGGGTATCAAGGAAGCGCTGACGATGTACAACTCCGTCGGTGCTACAGCCCTTGATCAGATGAAGGTCACCACGCTTCAGGCCAACCTCGATCAGCTCATCCCCGGCCTTGCCGCCGTGTGCCTGACCCTGCTGGTCTGCAAGCTCCTCAAGAAGAAGGTCAGCCCGATCGTCATCATCCTGGCTCTCTTCGCCGTCGGCATCATCGGTCGCTTCTGCGGCTTCATGTAAGCACGCTTCGGCTTAAGACCGAGAGTTGCTAGGTAAGGGCTTTTGAGCCATTGAAACGGACCGCACCCGGTGGGTACACTGGATGCGGTCCGATTGTTTTTATTGGAGGGCGAGGCGCGTATGGCGCAATCTCAGAACAGCACGGTCGATCTGGCAACGCCGGCAACCTGCCTGATGGGGCTTACCAGCCACGGTAACGTGATGGTGGGCAATAAGGCGTTTGAGTACTATAACGAGCGCAATCCCGAGGATTATATTCAAATCCCGTGGGACGAGGTCGACTATATTGCCGCCGAGGTTTTGCGCGGCACCAAGAAGATCACGCGTTTTGCCATCTTCACCAAGGACAACGGTCACTTTACGTTTTCGACGCGTGACGACAAAGAGACGCTTCGCGCGGTCCGCAAGTACATCGACGAGAATAAGCTCGTGCGTTCGCCCGACTTTATCGATGTGACGGCCAAGGGCGCCAAGAGCATCCCCTCCGTCATCAAAAACCTCTTCCACAAAGGCAACTAGCTCCTCATAAGTTGCGGTGAAATAGTTTCTAAATACGGCTTTAGATGCTTCAGAGAGGAACTATTCCACCGCAACTTCGAAGTCTAGTCATGCGACGTATGGCGATGCAGTAAATCTGCTACACTAGTACAACATGCCTCCGTAGCTCAGGGGATAGAGCACCGCTCTCCTAAAGCGGGTGTCGTGCGTTCGAATCGCACCGGGGGCACCAGAAGAAAATGCAGGTCAGACGGTATAAATCGTCTGGCCTGTTTCTGTATGGATAGAGGTAAATAGACGGTCGAGGGGTGAAAAAGGGGTGAAAGAAAGTTCTATTAGGGGGTGCGGACAGAAAGTTGGACCGCGGGGCGGTCCGGACTTGGAGTGGGAAGGATAAACTGGACTTTCTTTTAAGGATCCTCAAGCGTATTGCCG
>UQIP01000012.1:0-61107 GCA_900541005.1 uncultured Collinsella sp.
GATTAATGGATGGAAACGGATGTTCTATCGGGACACACATTTTGTCCTATAAGCCTTCAAGTCATTAAATACATACTATCGGTATGTATTTGGGGGCAGGCTTATGGCTGGGATGCGAAGAATTAGCGTTTCGTTGGCGCCAAAAACAGTGCGATCTATCAGACTATTTGGCCTTCTTGTTGCACAGCTGTGTGCGTATTCAATGTTGTCAGCACTGTGCTTTGCGTGTCCGCTCTACTTGTTCGATTGCAGCGGTTCGTCAACGTTATATGGCGCCGTCGCGGCGATAGCGTTCATACCAGGCGTGCTCGCGACTCCGGTTGGCGGGATCTTGGCGGATTGGGGAAGACGTCGCGGGGTTCTTGTGGTACTCGGCATTGTTCTGATGGCTACATCACTGCTGTTTATCCCCGTGAAGCGTTCGCTGCCTCTTGCGGTTGTCGTGGCAGCAATGCTTTGCGTCCAATATGGCATCCAATCGCTGCTGAAACCGATGCTTCAAATTGAGACGGTGCGCATGACGGGCCAAGAAAAGGTTGAGCGTGCCACTGCGTTGGTCTCGCAGATAACCATGATGAGTAATATCTTGGGGCCTGTAGTTGGGACGGCAGTCTATGGGTGCTTTGGTATCGATACTCTTTGCGCAACCGCGTCGGTGGCGTTTGCGATGTCAACTCTGCTGTTTAGAGGTGCACTCAAGCAAAATGCCTCATCTGAAACGATGGGAGCCGGCGCGACTCATACGACATGCCGAAGCGATTTTCGGGAGTCGATTCGGTATCTGTTGAAAAATGCATCATTGGTCGCTGTGATTTTGCTTGCGGCCGTTTTGAACCTTGCGTTGGTTGGGCTAACGATTGGCGCTCCCATTATTGTTACAAAGCATCTCGGCATGCAATCGTCCTGCGTTGGGATAGTTGAGGTTGCTATGGGCTTGGGTGGTCTTGCCGGCAGTGGCTTGGTCGGCATTTGGCCGCATCGTTTTTCTCTCAACGGCATATGTCGATATGTTGCGATGATCTGTTTTGGAGTCGTACTGATTATTGTTACGCTGCTGCTCGGCGCAGATGTATGCGTGTTCACCGTGTTTGCGGTTGGTTCGGCATGGGTCATGGTGTGGGCAGCCATTGCGTCGGTTGAAATCATCGCGTTTGTTCAGCGGGCAGCGCCGACTGAGCTCTGCGGAAAAGTGCTTTCGGTCGTTTACATGGTCCTTTCCTGCGCAACACCTATCGGCCAATTGACGTACGGGCTCGCATATGATCGATGGGCTCCGGCGATTGTATTCGCAGGAATGTTGGCGGTGCTGACGTTGACGACGGCGCTGTTTTATCGGCTGAAAAGTCGCTTGTGGCGATTGTCTTAACGCGCTGAGGCACCGTGAATTTGTGGAGGCAGTGGCACGCCGCGCCGGGACGGCATTGTTTAGGCATGCCTCTCCTTCGTCTACAATATCGTGCAGACGAAGGAGAGGCATGCCCATGATCAAGATGTTTGCGAGTGACTTAGACGGAACGCTGCTGAACGCCCTGCATGAGGCGGATGGGACCATCCGCCGTGCCATTCGCGAGCTGACCGAGGCTGGCCTGCATGTGGTTCCCGCGACCGGACGCTCGACGTTGCCAATCGGCGAGCATGGCTTTACGGGGCTGGCGCTCGATGCCTGCTGCTCTAACGGCTCCATCGTGCGCGACAGCCATGGCGAGGTGCTCAAGACCTGGACTATCGATCCGCAGATTACCGAGGAGCTGCTCAAGGCGTTCCCGGACATTTGCTTTGATTGCTCCACGCCCGATGGCATGTACTCGAGCGGTTCGTTCGAGATGCATCAGGCGGGCTTTAAAAAGGACAGCCCCATCAAACGTATTGTGATGCGCGGCATGCGCGCGCGTGGCGGCTATCACGAGGAGCAGTATTTCAATCAGTCGATCGGTGACATCTTGCGCCACGATGTGTGCAAGATCAACTGCCGCGTGACCTCGCCCGAGCTGGAGCGCGACCTTAAGGCATATTTGGCCGAGCGCTCGGACCGCGTGGTCAACGCGCCGTTTGACCCGGTGATGTTTGAGATCACGGACGTAGCGTGCAACAAGGGCGAGAGCGTGGCCTGGCTGGCGGGCTACTACGGTATTGCCGAGGACGAGGTCGCGGTCTACGGCGACGGCGGCAACGATATCGCCATGCTCAAGCGTTTCCGTCACAGCTACGCGACCAAAAACGCAAGCGATGCAGCCAAGGCCGCCGCGAGCGCGACCATCGGCAGCTGCATGGTCCACGCCGTCCCCAAACACATGCTCGCCACCATGCGCAAGCAGAATTCCCGCACCGTCATCGAATAATGTGACAAAGGGGCAGCCCCTTTGTCACAGGGGTCTGTGTGCTTGGAATACGAACATATATTCGTATATATAACTAGGCTCTGGTAGAATCGGTATCGTTGACGGCAGTTCCATGTGCCGGGCAGCGCCCTCCATCTGATGGGAGGTGATGCCCATGACCGATTTGATTGATTTCGTGAGACTTCTGACCGCTCTGGTCTCGTTCTTCACGGCGCTTGTCGGCCTTTCCGAGGCACTCAAGCAGCGTTCGAAGCGCAACAGAAGGGGTCGCCGCCGCTAAGGCGTTGACCCCCTAATGCAAACAACGGCGCTGCCCAGCTTTCCAGAACTTGGGCTGCCGTCGACACTATTCTACCCACGAATGACATTTTGAACAATTGGCAATGCCGCTCCAAAAGCCAGGCACAACTGGCACAACCTAGGCGGTCGCTGAATGTGACAAAGGGGCTGCCCTTTGTCACATCAAAAATATTGCCTTTACGTGTTGGTGCACACGGTGTGCAATAATACTCGCACTGTGCAATAGCGCACAGGCTGAGTAACAAGGAGGACGTTTGTCCCAGCTCGAGAAATGCGATCGCCGGTCCCTTCGCTCGCAGCGTGCCCTTCGCCAGGCACTTGCCAGCGAGCTTGCCGAAAGCGGCGACCTTTCGCGCATTAATGTCGCGTCGCTCACCGAGCGCGCCGGCCTTACGCGCCGCACGTTCTATTCGCACTACCGCGATATCCCTGACTTTATCAATCAAATCGAGGACGGCTTGCTGGCCGAGATCCGTGAGCGCATTGAGCTCATCACCGCAGCTCAGCTGCCCGATCTCTATCACAACATAGATGAGCTCGAGCCGGCGCCCGGTTCGGTTGAGCTGCTGCGTTATCTTGCGGCCAACCGCGACTTAATCGGTGCGCTGTTGGGTCCGGGCGGCGACCAGGCCTTCATTAAAAGGATCATCGACACCGCTCGTGAGGCTGTGGTGCCGCGTGCGCAGACGGGCATTTTGGGCCTGGCGCTGGGCACGTTCTTTGACTACTACGTCACCTACGTCGTGAGTGCCGAGGTCGGCATGATTCAGCGCTGGTTTGAGCGTGGACTCACCGAATCGCCCGAGGCCATGGCGCGCATTATGACGGTGCTCGCTTTTGTGCGCCCTGGTGATCTGTATGGCCAACCCATCGATATCAACGTGCCGGAATACGGCATGAAGTTATTGAATTTGCAGCTCGAGGACGCGGCCGACACCGCCGCAGCCGTCGAGTCCAACAACTAAGAGGAGAGACAGATGAGCAAACTCGTCGAGGGCATCAAGGACCGCATGGTCGCTGCCGCACGCGAGGCCGCGCCCGCCGTGGTGGACGCCGCGCAGAAGGCCGCGACCGCGGCCGCCGAGAAAGTTGCCGAGGCAGTTGCCGATGCCAAGAACGCGGCAGGGGAGACGTCCGTCGCTAGCGAGCTCGCCACTGCCACCGAGCCCGCAGTCGCCACCGCCGCCCACGCCCCCGAAGGCGCGATCTTCAACCCCGACAACGCCCACGGCAACCTGCACCTGGGCATCGACGTGGGCTCCACCACCGTTAAGCTCGCCGTGCTCAACGACGACAACCAGATCGTCTACGCCAAGTACCAGCGCCACCACACCGACGTCCGCGCCTGCGCCCGCGACCTGTTCGAGGGCGCTGCGACCGTGCTGCCGACGGCCCAAATGACCTGCGCCATTACCGGCTCGGGCGGCCTGTTGCTGTCCCAGTGGCTCGACTTGGAGTTTGTCCAGGAGGTCATCGCCAGCAAGCGCGCCGTCGAGACCCTCATCCCGGCCACCGATGTCGCCATCGAGCTGGGCGGCGAGGACGCCAAGATCATCTACTTCGACAACGGCATCGAGCAGCGCATGAACGGCACCTGTGCCGGCGGTACGGGCGCGTTCATCGACCAGATGGCAACCCTGCTGCACACCGACGCCAGCGGCCTTAACGAACTCGCGGCCAACGCCACCACCATCTATCCCATCGCCAGCCGCTGCGGCGTTTTTGCCAAGACCGACGTCCAGCCGCTGCTCAACGAGGGCGCCCGCCCCGAGGACGTGGCGGCCTCCATCTTCCAAGCTGTCGTGACCCAGACCATTTCGGGCCTGGCGTGTGGCCGTCCCATCCGCGGCAACGTTGCCTTCCTGGGCGGCCCGCTGCAGTACCTCTCCGAGCTGCGCCACCGCTTCTACCTCACGCTCAACCTGGACGAGGAGCACCGCATTGTGCCCCAAAACGCCCACCTGTTTGTGGCGAGCGGCGCCGCCATGGCACACGAGTCCAACAAGCTCAGCACGTTCCCGCAGCTCATCGAGGCCATCGATGCCCTGGGCGACACGCAGGGTGCCGAGGTCGAGCGTCTGGATCCGCTCTTTGCCACCGACGAGGATTTTGCCGAGTTCAAAACCCGCCACGACACCGAGGTCGTCCCCAAGGGCAAGCTCGAAGGCTACGCCGGTCGCGTGTTCATTGGCATCGACGCCGGTTCTACCACCATGAAAGCCGCGCTCGTGGGCGAGGACGGCCAGCTGTTGCACACTTGGTACGGCAACAACAACGGCGACATCCTGGGCACGGCCAAGGTCATCATGGCCGATTTCTACAACCATATCCCTGCAGGCTGCACCATCGGCCACGTGACCACCACGGGCTACGGCGAGGCACTGCTCATCGAGGCCCTCAAGGCCGACTCCGGCGAGATTGAGACCGTCGCGCACCTGCGCGGCGCCAAGGCATTCCTGCCGGGTGTCGAGTTTATTCTGGACATTGGCGGCCAGGACATGAAGTGCCTGCGCGTCAAGGACGGCGTCATCGAGCACATCATGCTCAACGAGGCCTGCTCGTCGGGCTGCGGCAGCTTTATCGAGAGCTTCGCCGTCTCTATGAACATGGACGTGCGCGCGTTCGCCGATGCCGCTATCCATGCCAAGGCCCCGGTCGACCTGGGCAGTCGCTGCACGGTCTTTATGAACTCGCGTGTTAAGCAGGCGCAAAAGGAAGGCGCCACGGTGGGCGACATTGCGGCCGGCCTGTCCTATTCCGTCATCAAGAACGCCCTGTTCAAGGTCATTAAGCTGCGCGACCCCAAGGAGATCGGCAGCCAGGTGATCGTTCAGGGCGGCACCTTTATGTCCGATGCCACGCTGCGCGCGTTTGAGCAGCTCACCGGCGTTCATGCCGTGCGTCCTGACATCGCCGGCTGCATGGGCGCCTATGGTGCGGCCTTGCTCGCCCGCGATCGCGCTGGCGCCGACGGCACCTCGACCATCCTTTCGGCCGAGGACATCGCGCACCTCACCGTGACGCAAAAGCATGTCCGCTGCGGCCGGTGCTCCAACAACTGCCAGCTTACCGTCAACGACTTTGGCGGCGGCAGGCGCTTTATCACCGGCAACCGCTGCGAGAAGGGCGCCGGCCACAAAAAGCAAAAGACCGAGGCCCCCAACCTCTTCAAAAAGAAAAACGATCTGCTCTTTAACCGCGAGGTGCTGAGCCCCGATGAGGCCCCGCGTGGTACCGTCGGCATCCCGCGCGCGCTCAACATGTACGAGAACTACCCCTTCTGGCACGCGTTCTTTACGCGCTTGGGCTTTAGCGTGCAGTTGTCCGACCAGTCGAGCAAGAAGACCTACCAGGCGGGCATCGAGTCCATGCCGTCCGAGAGCGTGTGCTATCCGGCCAAGATGAGCCACGGCCACGTGATGAACCTCATCGACCGTGACGTCGACTTCATCTGGATGCCGTGCGTGCGCTGGGAGCGCAAGGAGGATCCGACCGCTGGCAACTGCTACAACTGCCCCATCGTCATGAGCTACCCCACGGCGTTGGCACTCAATATCGACGAGATCCGCGAGCAGAACATCGAGTTCCTGTACCCGTTTGTGCCCTATCACGACAAGACCGAGCTCAAGCGCCGCCTGTACCAGGTGCTCGCCGTCGACCGTGTGGCCGATGCGCAAGCCGGTCGCGGTCGCGTGCGTGGACCCAAGATCACGCGCTCCGAGGTCGATGCCGCCGTCAACGCTGCCTTTGAGGCCGATGCGCGTTTCCACGAGGACATCCAGACTATGGGCGAGGAGGCTCTTAAGTGGGTCGAGGACCACGGCGGTCACGGCATCGTGCTCGCCGGTCGTCCCTACCATAACGACCCCGAGATCAACCATGCCCTGCCCGAGCTTATCTCGAGCTTTGGCTTTGCGGTCTTTACCGAGGATTCGCTCGCGCATCTGGTGAAGCCCGAGCGTCCGATTCGCGTCGTCGACCAGTGGATGTACCACAGCCGCCTGTACGCCGTCGCCCGTTTTGTGACGATGCGCAACGACCTGGACCTGATCCAGCTCAACTCTTTCGGCTGCGGTCTCGATGCCCTGACTACCGACCAGGTGCAGGAGATCCTGGAGGCCAGCGGCAAGATCTACACCGTGCTCAAGATCGACGAGGTGTCCAACCTGGGTGCCGCGCGCATCCGCATCCGCTCGCTCATGGCCGCGCTTAAGGACCAGGAGGCCGAGCGCTTGGCCGAGGCCACGGCAGCGGGCGAGGCCTACGAGCAGGGCGACGCCGCGCCGGTGGCGCCCTCCACGGATGCCCCCGCGTTCGCGAGCCGTAAGTACACGTTCGAGGCGCAGCGCGAGAGTGCTTCGACCGCGTGGCCCAAGGTGCCCTTTACCGAGCAGATGCGCGACGAGGGCTACACCATCCTGTGCCCGCAGATGGCGCCGATCCACTTTGACCTGGTCAAAGAGGTGTTCCGTGGTGCTGGCTACAACTTGGAGCTGCTGCCCTCGACCGATCACGATGCCGTCGAGGCCGGCCTGCGCTACGTGAACAACGACATCTGCTATCCGTCGATCCTGGTGACGGGCCAGATTATGGAGGCCATCGAGAGCGGTCGATACGACCTGTCCAAGACGGCTGTGGTCATCAGCCAGACCGGCGGTGGCTGCCGCGCCACCAACTACATCGCACTCATCCGCAAGGCCCTGCGTGAGAGCGGCCACCCCGAGATCCCGGTGATCTCGCTTTCGGCCGTGGCGCTGGGCGAGGACAACCCCGGCTTTAAGATTACGCCGGCGCTGCTTAAGCAGGCAGTCTACGCGGTACTCTTTGGCGACGTGATGATGCAGATGCTCTATCGCTGCCGCCCGTACGAGGCCACGCCCGGTGCCGCCAACGCACTCTACGAGGAGTACATGGCGCGCGCCCGCAAGCTGGCGCCCAAGTTCAACCGCCACAACTACACCAAGCTGTGCCGCGAGGCCATCCGCGCGTTCGATACCATGCCGCTCGTGGGTGAGGGTACCAAGCCGCGCGTGGGCGTGGTCGGTGAGATCTTGGTCAAGTTCCACCCCACAGCCAACAACCACGTGGTCGATGTCATCGAGCGCGAGGGCTGCGAGGCCGTGGTGCCGGGCCTGCTCGACTTCTTCCTGTACTCCATGAGCAATGCCGAGCTGCAGAAGGACGAGCTGGGAAGCTCTGCCACTACGCGCGCTGGTATGCAGGCGCTCATCAAGCTCGTGGACTGGATGCGCACGCCGGTGGAGGAGATGCTCGAAAAGTCCCGCCGCTTTGAGGCGCCCGAGCGCATCGGCACCATGGCCGACAAGGCCCGCACGGTGCTTTCGGTGTGCAACAACATGGGCGAGGGCTGGCTGCTCACGGCCGAGATGCTCGACCTGATTGATCATGGCGCGCCCAACATCATCTGCACGCAACCCTTCGCGTGCCTGCCCAACCATGTGGTGGGCAAGGCCGTGATCAAGGAGCTGCGCCGTCAACATCCCGAGAGCAACATCGTTGCGGTGGACTATGATCCTGGTGCGTCCGAGGTCAACCAGCTCAACCGTATTAAGCTCATGATCAGCGTTGCCAAGGAAAACATGCGCGCCGGCAAGGGCTTTAAGCTCGAGAAGGTGGCGCCGCTCGCGATGGACGAGGTCACCGGCCAGATGCGTGCCCATGATGGCTGCGTGAGCTGCGGACCGGCCAGCGAGGAGGCCGTTGCATCGGTCGCCAAGCGTCTGGGACGCGGCATTAAGAAGTAGTTGGCCTGCTTTGGGCTAGATATGAGGCAAACGGGTGGTAGCCGTGCCGGCTACTACCCGTTTTTGCTGGACATGGAACCCTGAGATAATGAACAGATGTTGCCGTTCGCCGCAAATTACCGTCCGTTTATAGAACCCACCCCCAGCGCGCGTCCTCCTTACGGTTGAATAAATACACATCTATGGAATTACGCAAGAGAGGACCGTTCCTATGAGCTACAAGACCGTTTGTGTTGCCGGTGGCGGCGTGCTGGGAAGCCAGATTGCCTTTCAGGCTGCCTACTGTGGCTTCGATGTGACGATTTGGCTGCGCAGCGAGGGCAGCATCGGCCGCACCCAGCCCAAGATCGATCATGTGCGCGAGGAGTACATCGCGGCTATCGAGGGCATGGCGGACGGCACGGGTGAGTGGTGCGCCGGTATCGCCGATAGTGGCCAGCCCTTCGACAAAGAGGCGGCACTCGCCGCCGTTGAGCGCGCCTACTCCACACTCAAGCTGGAGCTCGATCTTGCCAAGGCAGTGGCCGACGCCGATTTGGTCATCGAGTCTATGGCTGAGGATACCCAGGCAAAGATTGACTTCTACAAGAAGCTCGCCCCGGTCCTTCCGCAAAAGACCGTCGTCGTGACCAACTCCTCCACGTTACTGCCGAGTACCTTTGCCAAGTACACTGGCCGCCCCGAGAAGTACCTGTCGCTGCACTTTGCCAACTCTATCTGGAAGAACAACATGACCGAGGTCATGGCACAGGACCAGACCGACAAGCGCTACTTCGATGAACTCGTCGACTTTGCCAACGACATCCGTATGCTGGCGTTGCCCGTCAACAAGGAAAAGAACGGTTATCTGCTCAACTCCATGTTGGTACCGTGGCTGCTTTCGGGCCTCGACCTGTATGTCTCGGGTGTGAGTGACCCCAAGAGCATCGACCTCGCGTGGACGCGCGGCACCGGCGCGCCCAAAGGTCCGTTCCGCGTGTTCGACACGGTGGGCATCCAGACGGCCTACAACATCGTCATGCAGTATCAGAAGGTGCCGGGTTTGGTGAGCCCACTGCTCAAAAAGATGATGATGCCCTACAACTTTAAGGCCATGGCGTCCGTCCTCAAGAAAATGCTCGACGAAGGCAAGCTGGGCGAAAGCTCGGGCGAGGGCTTCTTCAAGTACTAAAAATGATCCCTCGGGGTCGGAGGAAAACGGATCATTTCCGGCCGCCAACAGTGAGAAGATGGACCCAGAAATAGAAAGGAGTGGCAATGGGCCGGCTCGGGCTTTGAGGACAAGCTGCTGCAGGCCCAGGGCGATTTCTCGCTCAATGCAGGCCAGCACAGCGTGACGTATCTGCCGAGTTCTGACACGGCAGCGACTGGTTGCTACCAGGTGCTGCTATACGACAACAACTTTGGTGCGACCGAGCGCTATCCCAAGTTCGACTGGGGTCAGCTGGGCGCCGCGGTGGTGACCGACTACAGCCGCGGCTCGCATTCGTTTGGGCGCATCTTTACGGTGGACGAGATGGCGCGCACCTACGGGCTCGAAGACCAGATCGCGGTGCCGTTCTCGGGCTACGTTAGCAGTGTGCAGCGCGTCGGCAATTCGAACAGCATGCTCGTGGCATCGGGCATGGCCAAGACCTTTGCCGAGTACGACCGCTATGGACTGCCCATCGCCACCTATGAAATGGAAGCCGAGAAGTACATCTACCGCGTGTACAAGTACGAGCTGTAGGGCCGCGCTTAGGTTTGACCAATGGAGTATGAAAACACGCCGCTCGCCGATATCCCCTCCGCGAGTAGCAGCCATATGGTTTGATGTCAGAAACATATAGTTGTCGCCAGCCTGCTGGCGACGTTCCCCCCTGATATCGGAGGTTCCAGGTATGTTTCGCGCTCCGTTAAACAACTATCGGTTGGTCTAACATGGGCCGCCGTGCTATTTCGATAACCCTTGCAGTGGTCTGCCTGGCTGTGCTCCTGGGCGCTACAGGGCTGTTTGCTATAAGCCGAGAAACGTCCTATATGCAGGAATGCGCTTCCGAAGGGTTTGCCATTGACGGTTACTATCGGGACGACAAGACGAGTCGGGAAACCCTGGCCTTTCTTGAAGAGGATAACCATCGGTGGCAACTGGTCGACAAAGACGGCAGCTGCGTAGACGGGCAGTTTAAGCGTACGGATGACCCCAACATCCTGATATTAAAGAAGGAAAACGGCGAAGAATTCGGTACGGTCCACGTGGCGTATATGTCACGCCGACGCGGGCAGGGCCAGCTCTATCTATTTAGAGATAGCAAAGTGACCCGATTTTATCTTGTGAGCACCGATCCGGCGTTTACGGTGGAGTCTGGCGAGGTCGATTCGGACAGTTGATTCACGGCAATAAAAAAGCGAGCGGGGCGCGGGTGTGAACTGCACCCCGCTATTTGCTCGTGTCCGTATCGCGCCTGCGCCTCGTCGTAACTTGCGTCCGTGCGAGCATTCATCCCGCGCTCTGCATCACTTCACATCGAACTCCACGCGATCGAGTTCGGGCACATTGAGGTCGATGAGCTTGCGGGCGACGTGGCGGTCGTGCGCCCCGAGCGCCTCGCTTGTCGTCACATGGGCGACAATCTCGCGCTCGACGATGCCCTCCTCGTCGCCTTCGGTGGTCGAGGTTTCGACGGCGACGGTGTAATCCTTAAAGCCCGGCAGCACCGCGGCAAGCTCGCGCGTGGTCTCGGTGACGCCGTAGCCGTCCTGCACGCCGGCCTGCGCCGATCCAATGGAGCCTGCGGTCATAACGATGCAGGGGATGGCAAAGATGACCGTTCCCACGATGATGCGGCGGCGCACTTTGCGTGACAGCTCGTTGACCTCGGCGTTTTCCTCGGCGGTCACAATACCGTCGCCGTTCAGGTCGCGCTTGAGCGGCACGCGCAAAAGAAGCAGCACGGCTTCGGCGGCCAGTGCGATAAAGACCACGTTGATGCCAAACTCGTAAAGCGCTGAGAGAAATAGCGGCCCGCTTGCGATGGCGATGCCGTAGCCCGCCGCGCACAGGGGTGGCATGAGCGCGGTCGCCACGGCCACGCCGGCGATGAGCGTGGCGGGTTCCTGATCGCGCGAGTTGCCCAGCCCGCCCGCAAAGCCGCCCGCGAGCGCGACGGCAAGGTCCCACACAGTCGGTGTCGAGTTGTCGATGATGGCGGCCGTGGTGGTGCCAAGGGGCGAGAGCTTAAAGTATAACGTGGATGTGACCAGGCAAAAGGCCATTTGCAGCGCAAGGCCGGCGACGGCTTCGACGGTAATCTCGCGGTCGAGCGTGGCGATGCCATATGCCATGGCAAGAACCGAGCCCATGAGCGGGCAGATGAGCATGGCGCCCACGATGGCAATGTCCGAGTCGATATCGAGGCCGATGCTTGCGATGAGCATGGCGATGATGAGAATGCACAGGTGCGAGCCGGTCAGACGCGCCCCGTTTACAAAGCGCTTGCGGATCACGTGGTGGGGTGCGCGACCCTCGCGGATGTTGAATGCCTGCTTTAGAAAGCGGCTTGCGTTCTCCATGGCCTCGCTGTGGGCGGGGCGGATGCCATGGCGCCGATGATGGCGCTCGCGCAGTCGCTTGAGCTGTTGTTTGTCGAGTTCCATGTCCACCTCGTTCTAGCACGGGCCGCGCAACGCGCCCGTTGTCTTAACTCTACACCGTGGCGGGCGGGGTGTCTGTTGGATGCGGAATCCGATAGGGCGGATGACGCGGGAGCAAATGCAAATCACAGGCTCAATTCCATCCCGCGAAAATATGATGCACCAGCTCCTTCAAATGTGACGAAATTGTGAAGCACAGGAGCACGAATTTCAAAAAAAACGCTGGTCGCCAATGTTGCGCAACAGAATTCAAAAATCGACAGCTACCGTTTGATACGTATGGATACATCCGTGTCAAAGGGAGAAAGCCATGGCAAACTACAGTCCACAACACTTTGAGCCTCGGGCCAAGGCCGTCAACGTCAAGGGCGTTGCCAACCGCGCCGTCGCAACCGTTTTGACGGCGGGCCTCATCGCTCAGCCGCTCATGTCGCCGCTGGCGGCAATCGCCGCACCGTCAACCGATAACGGCGATTCTGTTCAGGGGGGGGGTAGTTCTGTAGAGAATACCGTTGCCGCCGGTAACCAAGCGGTCGTAAAGACGGCTGCCCAGCTGGCCGAGGAGTCGGCAAAGCAGCTCAAGGACGCTCAGGCCGCCTACGATGCCGCCCAGAAGAAGGCCGACGCGGCGGGTCAGTCTCAAAAGCAGGCTCAGCAGCAAAAGGATCAGGCCTCGCAGGCAGTAAGCGACAACGAAATCGAGCAGAACGCAGCAGAAGTCGCCGCGCTTCAGGAGAAGATCGACGAGCTTAAGGCAGCCGTCGAAAAGACCGAGCAGCAGCAGAAGAAGCTGGGCGACCTGAACGATCAGCTCGAACAGGCCAACAAGAGTGTCGAGGATAAGACCCAGGCGCTCAAGGACGCCAAGGCAAAGCAGGATGAGGCCAAGAAGGCCCTCGACGATGCCCAGGCCAAGCTCGAGGCCATGGGTATGGACGAGTACGAGGCCGCCAAGAAGGCCGTCGAGGACGCGCAGGCAAAGCTCGATGACGCCAATAAGGCCGTTACTGCTGCACAGGCCAATCTGGACCAGGCCAAGGCTGCCGAGGCCAGCGCTCAGCAGGAAAAGAAGGACACTGAGGCCGCTCTGACTTCCGCCCAGGCCAAGAAGCAGGAGACTGCCGCTGCGCTCGCAGCCGCAACCACCGCGCGCGATAACGCCCAGCAGAAGTTCAACCAGGCGCAGGCCGCGCTCGATGCTGCCGTCTCGGGTACGGGTGTTGACCTGAGTGCGCTTGAGGCCGCCAAGATCGCTGCTGCTGGTGAGCTCAAGACCGCGCAGACGGAGCTCAATGCCGCGACGGATGCCGACGCCACCGCACAGGCGAACCTGCAGGCCGCGCAGACTGCCGCCACCGCCGCACAGGAGAAGGCCAACGCCGCCAATGCCGCCGTGGCATCTGCCCAGTCTGCATACGATGCGGCAAACAAGGAGTACAAGGACGCGGCCAGTAAGCGTGACGCCGCCAAGGCCGCATACGAGAAGGCACAGCAGACCGAGGCAGACAAGAAGACCGCGTACGATAAGCTTGTCGAAGTTCGCAAGCAGAAGCGCAGCGAGTGGGAGGCAGCCTGCGCCGCTTCGAACGCCGCGGAAAAGGCTTATGACGCTGCTAATGCCCAGGTTGAGGCTCTTGAGCAGCAGATTGCAGACCTAAAGTCCAACATGACCGTTGACCAGGAAGTCATCAGTCAGGGTATGTTCGGCTTCATGAACTACATCATCGGCGGCAGCCAGTTCACAGCCACGCAGAAAAAGAACGCCCAGGAAGCCGTATCGATGCTGACCGGTGCCGCTGACAAGGCCGAATGGTATGACCAGTACGTCGATCATGACATGTCTCGTGACACCAACCCGCTCTCCCTGAAGCAGATGCGCAACGCCTTGACATATCTCGACACCCAGAACAACCTCCGCAAGGCGAACGGTCAGTCGGCGCTCAGCGTCAGCCTCCGCATGACTGTGGCAGCCGCCCTTAATGCATCATATTCATCGAACATCTGGGGACACTCGGGCTGCTACTGGGATAACGGTGAAAATCTTGCCGGTGGAGGCGGTGCATATACCGGCGGCGAGACTGAGGACACCCTAGGCTGGCCCTACACCGGTCTCTACACTCAGGAAAAAGAGGCATTCGATAAGTACGTCGAGAAGAATAGTGACCTTGGAAACCATCGATATGATTCCTACTATATCTACCAGCACTACAGCAGCATCTACCATGAGTGCGGGCACTATCTCAACATCATCGATGCCGGCACGAAGGCTATTGGCATCGCGACCGGTAGCGGTAAGAACACCGATTCCGAGGTAACAATCTTCGATTACAGCTCTTTTGACAGTGAGGCTGATTTCACTGTCTCCGAGTTCAAGAAGCTCCTGAACGACTACATCGATTCCGCCTACAACGCAGGCGGCACGCAGGAGCAGAAGGCGCAACTCAAGGAGCTTCAGGCAAAGCTCGCCGAGGCGCAGAAGAACTTTGGAACTACTAGGGAAGCTTACTTCGCAGCTGTAAACGGGCAGGATGCCGCCCAGGACGCTTTCACCGCAGCCGATGTGAACATGAACACCGCCAAGGGCGAGTACGAGAAGGCTAAGTCCGGCACCGCCGCCGCGAAGACGGCATACGACGCCGCGAAGGATGCGCTCGGCGGAATCGACATCGAGTCCCTCAAGCAGAACCTCGATGCCGCCAAGTCCGAGGCGGCTACTGCCAAGGCAGCTCTCGATAAGGCAAATGCCACGCTCGCCGACAGCCAGACTAAGGCAGCCGAGGCCACCGCTCACAAGGCGAAGGCTCGCAGCGCCCGCGATGCCGCCAAGGCAAAATCCGACCAGGCCAATGAGGCGTATGGCAACGCCACGGCTTCGGTCAAGGACCTTGCTGCCAAGCGCGATGCCGCCCAGGCGGACCTTGCGAATAAGCAGGGCTCGCTTGACGAGGCAAAGAAGGCCGACGATGCCGCCCAGGCTGGTGTAGACAAGGCCCAGGCCGCAGATGTCCAGGCCGCGACCGCTCTTTCGGACGCCAAGCAGGCAGTTGCCGCCAAGACGCAGGCCCTGTCCGACGCACAGGCGAAGGTCAAGGCTGCCGAGGGCGAGCTGGCCGGTGCAAACAAGGCCTTCGAGCGCTTCGCCGGCGCTCAGAAGGCGGTCGACGACGCCAAGACCGCCTATGACGCTGCCGTGGCCAGTGTCGCCGATGCCCAGAAGCAGCTCGAGGCCGCCAACGAAGCCGTCGTCGATGCGAACTTCGAGATCGTCAAGGCCAAGGCCGAGCTTGCCAGCGATGAGGCACTCAAGGCCGATCTTGAGGCTGTCGATCACAAGGCATCCCTTGCCGCGGGCACGACGGGCAACGAGAAGCTGGTCAAGCTGAACGCTGCCTACGCTCGCTATAAGGCTGCCGTCGATGCCGCCGCTGGTCTCAAGGCTGCTCTGAGCGATGCCGATGCCAAGCTGTCCGATGCCAACGACGCCTATGCCGCCGCGCTGGCTGAGCTTGGCGAGGCCAAGGATGCCCTGGCTGCCGCGCAGGCCGAGTACGACAAGTATCATCCCAAGGCTGAGCCGCAGGCCAAGCCTCAGGTTGCACAGGCTGCTGCAAAGGCTCCTGTCGCCAAGAAGAAGGCCACGTCGGCCGCGCTCGTCCAGACTGGCGATGACTCCGCTCTTGCGGGCGAGGTGTTCGTCATTGGCGGTATCACCCTCGTGGCCGCTGGTGTGACGCTGAGCGATCGTCGTCGCAAGCAGATGTAGCGTTTCGAGCGTAGATTCTGCAACGAACTTCGGTTCATAGCAGGAACGCTTCGATAGCTTAACCGATAAGGCCGGCGCGCTGTTAAACGCAGCGCGCCGGCCTTTCTTTGTTTCGATATCAAAAAGCCCGGTCGGTAGCCGCGAAAGCTGCCGACCGGGCAAATCGTAGGCAATATGGTTGCTGTCGAGCAGCTGCTCGACTTAGCCCAGCAGGCTCAGACCCACGGAGACAAACGCCAGGATAACGCCGACGATGGACTCGCCGCCGAGCAGGCCGCTGGCGACAACCAGGCCCTGTTCCTGGAAGGCGGCGTCCTTGGCAGCCCTCTCCTCGTCAGAAAGACCAGCGGTGGCGTCGCGGTGGGCGGACCACTTGTCGTAGGCGAGTTTGACGCAGGAGCCCAGGAATGCCGTGAGTGACATGTAGAACGGCAGGTACACGCCCAGGCCGATCATCATGGCCGGAATGCCGAGCCAGTACATGACGATGCCGGCGATAAAGCCGCCAACGAACCACGGCACGCTCGGGATGCCCGAGACCATGGTGGCGACGACGCTTGCCTGCGCGGCAACAAAGCTCTTGTCGGGGCCAAAGGCGTCCGGGCCGTAGGCGGTGACGAGCGCGACCATGACGGCTGCGGCGACCAGGGCGCCCACGATGCCGCCGATGGCTTGGCCGATCCACTGCGCACGCGGGTTGGTGCCCAGCACGGCGCCGGCCTTAAAGTCGTTCATGACGTCGCCCGCAAGGCCGCACGCCACGGCAACGATGCCGGCGATAAAGAACAGCTTGACCTGAGCGATCTGTGCGAAGGCAGCCACGATGAGCATAACGATGAGGCCAAAGATCTCCATGGGGTCGATGCCCGTCTGGCCGCAGCTCTGTGCGCTCATGATGGTGGTGACAAAGGTGAATAGCGTCACGATGACGGCCGGAACGGGGCCAAGGTTAAGCACGATGGCGATGATCACGGCGATGGCGGCAGCGCCCAGGCCGATGATGCCGGCGTCGAGCTTAAGGGAGCCCGAGATGAGCGACTGCTCGTCGGTGTCGGTGGAGCTGTCGGCGGCAAGACCGCGGACGATGCCGGCGACCTGCGGCAGGATGTCTTTGAGGACGACGGCGACGCCAAAGCCCATCATGAGGCCCATGCCCAGGGACTTGACGATGCCCTGCGCAGTCACAACGTCGAACAGACCAGCAGCGGTGCCACCCACGATGATGCCAAAGTTGCCCAGCAGGGCGCCGGCAAACCAGAAGGCGACCGGGGCGAAGCCCACGAGGAAGCCGACGGAGAGCAGCATGGGCGAGTTGTAGATACCAAAGGTCACGCCGGGGATGTTGAGCGTGCATAGCATGCTGGGCACCACGCCCAGGGCGTCGCGCAGCACGCTATAGATGCCGGCGATGGCCATGGAGCCAAAGAGCTGCTTGCCGGTCTTGCCGCCGGCCTCGGTCGCGCGCAGGGTCTGAGCTGCGGCGTTGCCGGTGGGGAACTCCAGCGCGGCATCCACGATAAAGTGACGGTGGATGAGTGCCGTGGCCAGCAGGCCCAGGATGGTGCCGGCGAGTGCCACGATAAACATGTCGAGCCAGCTGATCTGGTCGGCATAGCCCAGCATCCAGGCGCCCGGGATGGTAAACGCCAGGCCGCCGGCGACCATGGCGCCTGCGGACATGATGGTGTGGGTGACGTTTGCCTCGTTGAGGCTGGCGTTGCCCATGAGCTTAAGGAAGAACAGCGAGATGACGGCAGCGAAGACGATCGGCCAGGGGAGTGCGCCCATCTTGAGGGCGGTGTAGGCCGAGCTTGCCGTGATGATTACGCAGCCAAGGACGCCGATGACGACGCCGCGCAGCGTGAGTTGCCCGCGCATCGAGGCGCGGTTCGAGGGATTGCTCATATAGAACTCCTTTGCGTATATCCGCTTCCCCCGGGAGCGCCGCTACGGATACGGCGCGGGAAGTCGGGTTACCAAGGGCCGCCGCGTGAGCTCGCGCGCGACCGCGCACCAGTATAGCCGTAAGCTAGTCATTTTGGGATGACTGGTTTAGGTAGGCGATATACTGCTGGGCAGACGAAAGGAGCGCCGACGATGCTTAATGGGTGCGCATATATATTGACGGTCGACGTGGGTAACACGTTCATTCGCTTTGGTCTGTTTGCCGAGGATTCGGCCGCGGCGCAGGAATGCCCGCTTGCGACGTGCGAGATCACGACGCCGGCCCGTATTACGGCCGACGAAGCGCGTATGCGTCTCGCTCAAGTCATGGCCGCGCTGGCGGCTGATGCGGGCATGCCCGGCGCGCTCGTGCCCACGGCGGCCGTGCTGAGCTGCGTGGTGCCGGCGCTCGAGCGCCCGTGGAAGGCGGCTCTTTCCCGTACCTGCACGGGGCGCGTGCTCACCGTGGGGCCGGGCCTCAAGACCGGCATGCCCGTCCACTACGACGACCCGGCCGAGATCGGCCCCGACCGCATCGCCGACGCCGTGGCGGCCCGTGCCGTCTACGGCTCTCCGTGCATCGTGATCGACCTGGGCACAACGACCAATATCGAGGTCATCGACGCGTGCGGTACCTTTGTGGGCGGCGTTATCGCGCCGGGTCTGGCGCTCGGCGCCCGCTCGCTCTCGGCCGCTGCGGCGCGCCTACCCCAGGTTGAGCCCTCGGCACCCACGCATGTCATCGGCCGCAACACGCGCGAAGCCATGCGCTCGGGCGTGGTCTTGGGCGAGGTGGCCCGCATCGACGGCATGCTCGACATGGTGCTCGCCGAGATGCGCGCGACCAAGGCCGCGGGGGAGGACAGCGTGCCCATCGTCATTACCGGCGACGATGCCGAGGCGCTCGCGGCGTTGGTTGGCCACAGCCTGACGGTAGATGACGCACTGACGCTGCGGGGTCTCGCCGAGCTCTACCGCATCAACCAAAAGCCCCGCCGCGTGTAAAAGTGAGGGCGCCGGTGGGACAAACGCCCCCACCTTTCACCTGCTACAATGGGTCAAACTATTGCGATTACGGAGGTGTCTGTCATGTCGGACGATCTTCATCAAACTTCGTCAGGCAAGCGCCTGGACGTCATTAGCTGGGACGAGTTCTTTATGAGCGTGGCCATCGCCGCGCAGCGCCGCAGCAAGGACCCCAACACGCAGGTGGGTGCGTGCATCGCCAACACCAACCACCGCATCCTTTCGGTGGGCTACAACGGTACGCCTTCGGCGCTCAACGACGACTTTTTCCCGTGGGGTACGAGCGACGACCCGCTGCAGGACAAGCATAACTACGTGGTCCATGCCGAGGCCAACGCCGTGCTCAACTACCGTGGCTCGCTCAAGGACCTCGAGGGTTCCACGGTCTACGTCACGCTGTTCCCGTGCCACGACTGCGCCAAGATTTTGGCTCAGGTGGGCGTGGGCGAGGTCGTCTACCTGGACAACAAGTACGCCGACACCGATGACGGACGCATCAGCCGCCGCATCCTCGACTCCTGTGGCATCAGCTACCGCCAGGTCATCGTCGATGTCCAGATTGGTACCGGGGGACAGGCTCGACAGTAATATGCGTTGTCGCTATCTGACGACGAACGCAGCTCAAAGAGCCCCGTCCCAAATTGACTACTCGTGAAAGTCGCGTCTGCGCGCATGGACGGCTCGTGAGCGGGTACACGGCTGTAGTAACATAGCTTCTGTCCGCGGGCGCGCCCGCGTAATTGTGAGAAAGGAGCCCCTGTGGCTGTTAACGAAGAGCTGCTTAAGAAGGTTCTTGAAGAGATTCGCCCCAACCTGCAGGCCGATGGCGGCGATATGGAGTATGTGGGCGTTGACGACGAGGGCGTCGTCAAACTGGAGCTGCAGGGCGCTTGCGCCGGCTGCCCCATGAGCTCGCTGACCCTGTCCATGGGTATTGAGCGCATCCTGAAGGAGCATGTGCCCGGCGTTACCCGAGTTGAGCAGGTCAATGCCTCCGGCGAGGCCGAGGACCTGTACGACGAGTACGCGCCGTTCTAAGCTGCGAAAGCTGCGGACGGCATACTCCGCATAGACGTTACGCCCAAATATGCGGCTGCGAGCGCAAGGCCCGCGGCCGCATTTGTATGTAGGGAGTAGGAGGGTCGACATGCTCAACGACTTCTACCATATGCTTGATCCCGTCGCGATTTCGGCGGGGCCTATCACGATTTACTGGTATGGTCTGGCCTATGTGGTCGGCGCCCTGCTCACGGCGGTTGTCATGTACCGCACGCAGCGTCGCTGGGGTTTTAACATCACGATTGATGACCTGACGAGTGTCGTGGTCGGCGTGGTTTTTGGCCTCATTATCGGTGCGCGCCTGTTCTACGTCGTCTTTTACGGTGATGGCTACTACTGGGCGCACCCGCTCGAGATCTTTGCCACCAACGAGGGCGGCATGAGCTTCCACGGCGGTTTGGTGGGCGGCATTATCGGCGGCATCATCGTATGCCGCATGTATAAGCTCGACGCATGGACTTTGGCAGACCTTGCCGTCATAGGCGCGCCGCTGGCCTTGTGCCTGGGCCGTTGTGCCAACTTTGTCAACGGCGAGCTGTGGGGCAAGCCGACCGATCTGCCCTGGGGCGTGATCTTTGGCGGCACCGCGGGCGATATGCCGCGCCATCCCTCCCAGCTCTACGAGGCATTCCTCGAGGGTATTGTGCTCTTTTGCATTCTGCAGGTGCTCAGCCGCAAAAAGCCGCTACTGCCCCAAGGCACGTTTATGGGCGTCTTTGTGATGGGTTACGGCATCGTCCGCTTCCTCATTGAGTTTGTGCGCGTGCCCGATGCCCAGCTGGGCTATCTGCTGGGCGGCGTCATCACCATGGGTCAGCTGCTGAGCCTGCCGCTCGTAATCGCGGGCCTGGCGCTCATCATCTTTGCTCGTCGCCGCAACCAGCCCCAGCGCATCTACCTCGACGCTTAACCACCAAAAAGTGAACAGGCACCTTTGTGGTGGTTTGCTGGGCAACGATGACAGAACCGTAACGTTTCCCCAGATAAAACCTGCCAAAATAAACCTGTCCCTTTTTTGCAGGTTTCTAGAAAGGCTCTTTGGACTGTGAAGGATTCCGATCTCTCCACAACGGCTGCGCGCGACGCTGCCCGCATCGTCTGGTTTAAGCGCTACCCCGCCAAGCAGACGCTCATCGCATTTTTGCTCGCGCTGTTGGCGACCACGGCGTTTTCCATCGACCCCTCCCCGGTGTCGAGCAACGCAGTCTTGGCGATTGACCCCAAAGCCTCGGGCATGCTGTACGTGTGCTACGAGGTGCTCCTCTCGTTTGCCGGCCATACCGACGCGGTCATGCTGCTTGCACTTGCCTGCCTGCTCACCTTGCCGTTTCGCTACGTGTTCTTTGGCCGTGGCGACACCTGGCGTCCATCGATCATTCTGCCGTCGCTGTTCTTCGCCATCTGCATGGTGTTCGGCCGCAGCTACGACCTCACCGACTCGGCCGAGATTGTCCTTGGCGACAAAGCTCGCATCATCTGCGCCTGGATTGGCGGCGCGGGCTGGATGCTCTTGGCGGTCGTTGCCTTCTACCTTGCCTTTGAGTGTCTAGATTGGCTGAGCACTCGGCGCATTCCGTTTTCCGAGGTGCACTTTGGCCGCGTATGGCGTGTGACTCACGCCGTGCTCTCGGTCCATCCCTTTGCCGGGCCCTTCCTGGTGCTTATGATCGCCTGGGCGCCCACGCTCATCGCTTCGCTGCCTGGCCTTTTTATGGGAGATACGGGCGCGCAGATTCGCCAGTGGTTCAACTATCCCAACGGCACGAGCGACTACTTGCGTCTGCTCAATCCTAATGTGTTGCTCAACGGGCATCATCCCGTAGTGCACACGGCCATTATCGGCTCGTGCGTTCAGCTGGGGCTTTCGATGTTCAACAGCGCTAACGCGGGCCTCATCATCTATACCTGCGCTCAATTTGTCATTACGGCCGCCTGCATGGCCTATTCCATTTCATCGCTGCGCAAACTGGGCGTGAGCCTGCCGGTTCGCGGTGCGATCCTGCTGTTCTTTGCGTTTATGCCGATGTTCTCTAACTACGCGGCGCTGCTCACCAAAGACGTGCTCTTTGCCGATGCGTTCTTGGTGCTGCTGGTACAGACCGTTAAGCTCGTGGCATGTGGCTTGCCCCGTCGTGATGCCAATGTCGAGCGAGCGGGCGAGAAAGCCCCCGTGCTCTTTGCGCGCCACGACTGGCTGCTGCTCGCTCTGGGCGCCATGGGTTCCACGTTTCTGCGCAACGGCGGCCTGGTGTTTCCCCTGGCGGCATGCGTAATCGCGGCGGCGTTTTGCGTATGGGACGTGCATGTGGCTCGTCGTGCAGCCAAGCAGACTGGTGCTGCGCCTTCGGGCGCCATCCCGCGCTTCCGCTGGGTTGGCGTTCTCGCGGTGCTCGCGCTCTGCCTTGCCTCTAATATGTACTTCACCAAGGTCTTTATGCCGGCGCACGACATCACGCCTGGTTCCAAGCGCGAAATCCTTTCGATTCCGTTCCAGCAGACGGCTCGTTTCGTCCAAAAGCACGACGGCCTCAACTCGGGCGTCAACCCTACGGTTAAGGAGGACGGCACCATCGTGGAGGCTCCTTGCGACGGCTTGGTGGCCGATGAGGAACGCGCCGTGATCGACCGGGTGCTCAAGTACGAGAATCTGGGCCGCCGTTACAACCCGGATAAGTCGGACGCCGTTAAAAATTGCTTTAACGAGTACGCCTCGCAGGAGGACATCAAGGCCTATTTTGAGGTGTGGGCTCAGATGTTCAAAAAGGATCCCGAGTGCTATATCTCGGCGCTCATCAATAACTACTACGGCTACTTTTATCCGAGTGCCCGCGATGCGTGGGTCTACAGCACGGCGCGCAGTGCCGAGATCATGGCAAAGCCCGATAACCTCAAGTACTTCGACTTCCATCCGGTTGACAGCAACGTGGTGCGCTGGTGCGACCACCTGATCAATTTGTACCGTGTGGCGGTGCAGCGTGTTCCCTTTATCTCGCTCACCATGAGCTCGGCCACCTATGTGTGGATCATGATCGCCGTGGTGGTCTACCTGCTGCGTCGTCATTCATGGCGTGCGCTGGCGATCTGGGTGCCGCTGTTGGGTGTGCTCGCCGTGTGCCTGATTGGCCCGTGCAACGGCTCAACCTACATGCGCTACCTGTATCCGGTTATCGCCTGCATGCCCTTTGCCATCGGCGCCACCGTCACCCGCAGCGACTTCCTCTGGTTCTAACTTGGTGCATTGGGGTCAGGTTTCTTTGCGCCAAAGGGGCCATCATCACGACGCCTCCATTTTGGGGTTTATCTCGCAGGCCAGTAGGTATATCATAACGACGTTTGTTTATATTGCCCGAGCATCTGCGCTGGGCTTTAGGTCGAAACCGATAGGAGACACGTATGTCCGGACACTCTAAGTGGGCCACAACCAAGCATCGTAAGGGCGCGCAGGACGCCAAGCGTTCCGCCCTCTTCTCCAAGCTCAGCCGCAACATCACCGTTGCTGCCCGTCTCGGCGGTGACCCGCTGCCCGAGAACAACGCCAGCCTCGCCGCTGCCGTTGCCAAGGCCAAGGCTCAGTCCATGCCTAAGGACAAGATCAAGTCCGCTATCGACAAGGCTTTTGGTTCGGGTGCTGACGCCGCCGTCTACGAGAACATCGTGTACGAGGGCTACGGTCCCGCCGGTGTCGCCGTCTACGTCGACTGCCTGACCGACAACCGCAACCGTACCGCCGCTGATGTCCGTTCCGCCTTCTCCCACGCTGGTGGCAACCTGGGCACCTCCGGCTCCGTCGCCTTCCAGTTTGAGCGCAAGGGCCAGATCGTCGTCGCCAAGGAGATCCTGGACGAGAACGCCAAGAAGGAGACCATGATCGCCAACGGTGCTGCCGGTGACGAGGATGAGTTCATGATGGCCATCGCCGAGGCCGGTGGCGAGGACTACGAGGACGCCGGCGAGGAGTGGATCGTCTGGACTGCTGCCAACGACGTTATGGCTGTCTCCAAGGCGCTCGAGGAGCAGGGCGTCCAGGTCAAGGGCTCCGAGACCACCATGGTCCCGACCACCCCGACCGAGGTTTCTGGCGCCGATGCCAAGAAGGTTCAGCGCCTCATCGACCGTCTTGAGGAGCTCGACGACGTCCAGGATGTTTACAGCACCATGGACATGACCGACGAGGTCATCGCTGCCCTCGAGGAGGAGTAGCGCCCGCACGGGTTAAGCCGTGCATATCTGGGCATAATGAAGCGAGCATGCAAGCCTCGTGGAATAGATGAGCCGGATCCGCGTGCGTAGAGCACCGGACCCGGCTCTTTTATAATGATGCGAACCGTTTTGCATTTCGAGAGCCGAGATTTGAAGGGAGCGCCACGTGCGCGTACTCAAACGAGCCCTAGCGATTGTGTATCTTGCCGCCGCCATCGTGGCGCTGGGTACGCTTGTCTGCCAGTTTTGGGGGCCGTATACGTATCGCTTTATGCTGCTGATGCGCGACCCCATGCCGCGCATTGTCGTGACGGCATGCGGCGGAGTTGTGGCGATCGGCGTGCTGGTAAGCTTCTTCCGCCTGATGTTTGCTCGTCGTGAGCCGTCCTGCGTGCATCCGGCGGGGGAGCGCAATATCGAGGTCACGCTCGCGGCGCTTTCTTCGTGCGCCAGGGTTGCTGCCGAGCGCGACGACCGCGTGATGATCGAGCGCGTCGAGGCGCGCGTACAGGGCTCCGACGAATCGCGCGTCTGTTTTAAGGTCGACGCCATCGCGCTTGACGATAAGGACGTGGCGTCTCTGGCTACTGCGATGCAGCAACGTATCGAGGAGGCCTGCGACACCATGCTCGGCACGCCGGGTACGATCGCACGCGTTCGTTTTTTGCCGTCCAAGACTACCGTCCAGACCGTGGAGGTTTCCGGTGAGTGATACCAATCAAGACAAGACCGTCCGCACCCCGCGTCTGACTATCGATCAGAGCGCCGTGCCGGCAGGCGAGGCCGTCGATCCCAAGGTGGAGGGTACCGAGTCGCATGACGCGGTCGCCGATGATTTTGATGAGGCCATGGGTCTCATCAAGGGTACGGGGGCAGCCATCTGGAGCTATGCCGTCCGTCATCCCAACACCACGCTTGGAGCCGTCGCTGGTTTTGTGCTCGCCGTGCTGGTGCTCACGCTCGGCCTGTGGGACACGCTCGTCATCGCATTCTTTGTGCTGATCGGCGCCGTGATCGGCCAGATTCGCGACGGCGAGAACGGTATCGTCAACTTCTTCGGCCGTCTGTTTAGCGGCCGCTAATACGTATTCGACTGTCGCATCCGCGGCAGGCATAAGGAGGAACCATGGCTTTTAATACGAAGGTCGATGTGGCCGATACCGAGCTCGAGGAGAACGAGGCGGCCGTCGCCGAAGCCGAGGATGTGACGCTCGAGGATGAGGCGCTCGTCGAGGCCGAGTCCGCCGATGACGCGGACGAGGATGATGAGGAAACAGACGAGTCCGAGGACTCGCTGACCTATTCCAACGGTGTGATCGAGAAGATCGTTGCCATGGCCACCCGCGAGGTTCCGCACGTTTTGGGCATGAAGGGTAACCTCATGCACTTTGTGCAGGAGCAGTTTGGTGCCGAGAATCTGACCAAGGGCGTGACGGTCGAGGTCACCGATGACAATCGCGTGGTCGTCAACATCTCCGTCATCATCGAGTACGGCGCCTATGCGCCCGCGATCTTCGACGATGTCAAGGCACGTGTCACCGAGCGCCTTGCCGCGATGACCGGCCTTGAGGTGGCGGGCGTCAACCTGCGTATCGAGGACGTCATCACCCCCGAGGAGTACGAGCACCGCACCAGCCAGCACGAATAACCTTCCAAAAAGGGACAGGTTTGTTTTGGCAGGTTTTATCTGCGAAAACGTTAAACGGCCGACCGCGCAAGCAAAAGCGTGGCCGGCCGTTATTTGTATGCCCCCCGATGTAGGCATACCGCTCGTCTAACTAGGGGTTGCAATCGTCGCGTTCCGCGTTACCCTAATGGGCGCATTGTTTCCAAATTGTTAACGAGGGGTTGCCGTAATGGCTGACGAGCACGAAACAGAAAGCAAGGCATGGGCGATTGAGGCCGCCGCGGCAGAGGCGGCATCGCGTGCTGCCGAGGAGATGCATCGTCCTCCCGTGGTGCCGATGGAGCGCGTGGTTGATCGCACCGATATCGAGCGCGGCGAGCGTGCCGGCCAAAAGCGCAGCCAGGAGCCGGGCTTCCCGCGCTTTTTTGCCGAGCTCAATCTGGGCCTGATTCTTACGGCCTTTGCCATCGTTGCGTTTAAAACCCCTAATCACTTTGCTTTTGGCGGCACCTCGGGCGTGTCGGTCATTCTGTCCACGCTGTTCCCGACCCTGCCCGTCGGCGTCTTTATGTGGATTATCAACGCGGTTCTCGTCGTTCTGGGCTTTATCTTTTTGGAGCGCAAGGCAATCCTGTGGAGCGTCTTCGCCTCGTTTGCGCTGTCCGCCTATGTTTCGCTGTTTGAGCTCTTTATTCCGACCGATGTCTCTCTGACGGGTGATATGTGGCTCGACCTGTGCTTTGCCGTGATCCTGCCGGCGCTCGGCAGCGCTATTGTCTTTGATATTGGCGCCTCGACGGGCGGCACGGACATTCTTGCCATGATCCTCAAGCGCCGCACGACGCTTGAGATTGGCCGTGCCCTGTTGCTGGTCGATATCGGCATCGTGACCATCGCGGCTTTCCTGTATGGCCCGCGCGTCGGCCTGTACTGCGTGCTCGGTCTGTTTGCCAAGACGCTCGTGGTCGACAAGGCTATCGAGAGCATTCACCTTCGTAAGGTCTGCACGATCATTTGCTCCGAGCCCCTTAAGGTCGAGGAGTTTATCGTCAAGCATCTCAACCGCACGGCAACGATCAGCCGTGGCTACGGCGCCTTCTCGGGCAAGTGCGTCACGGTGATCATGAGCGTGCTGAGCCGTCGCGAGGCAGTGCAACTGCGCCGCTATGCCCGCGAGATTGACCCTGGCGCCTTCATCACCATCGTCGATAGCTCCGAAATCGTCGGCAAGGGCTTCCGCGGCACGAACTAGCCCGGTCGTACCCTTCGAATCATTGAATAAAGCCGGCTGCGTTGCAAATCGGTCATCTTGGGGTATTTGTCCTCACATTGGGCGATAATGATGCCAAAGACATCGTTTGCGATCCAGGTGATTCGCTCTAGATACGAAGGGATGATTTCGATGTTCTGCTCGCAGTGTGGCGCCCCTATGGGCGATAACGACAAGTTCTGCGGCGTGTGTGGTGCTCCTAATGCTGGTGCTGCAGCTTCCGCCCCTCAGGGTCAACCTCAGCCTCAGCAGTTTGTTCCGCAACCGCCCGTGGCGAATGCGCCAAAGGGCTGTGTGGCTCAGGCGTTCCAAGATATGACCAAGACTCCGGGTGTGCTTCAGCGTGTATGCCAAATCGCGTTTTTGCCGGCGCTGATTTGCGTTGTGTCGGTGCTCGTGTTGTTTATTCCCGTTATTGGCGGCATTGCGGCTGCCATCGGCTTTTTGGCAGCTTGCATTGCGAGCGTGTGCGGTTCCGGCTTTGGCATCGAGTGGGGTCGCGATCTGTCGCTTAAGATCGATGACGGCATGGATCGTCCGCTGATGCGTTCCACGTCGTTTGGTCTCGGAGTCTTTTCGAGCGTTATTTCGGTCGTGCTCGAGGTTATCGCTGCCATTCCCGTTATCGGTGTAGCGCTTTCGCTGGTGGAGGGCGTGGTAATTGGCGCTGCGGGCTCGTATTCTTATTACGGCTCTTATGCGCTCGAGGCTGCGCTGTTTGGCTCGCTTGGCCTGCTTGTTCTGGCGCTAATTGCCTCGGCGATTCTGGGTGTCTTCTTTAAGATGTTCGCCGACATCGCCGTGATGCACTTTGCGGTGACCGGGCGTGTCGAGAGCGCGTTTTCGCTCGATAAGGTCTGGGCGGCGTTTAAGCACAACAAGACCAAGCTGTTCTGTGCTTCGTTCCTTCCCGAGTTTTTGACGGGCCTGGTCGCCAACGTTGTCACATGGATCTTGACGGTCGTCTTTGGCGCCATTGCCTCTGTCGGTATGTATAGCTACTACTATCGTCCTACGGGTATTGAGGCAATTGTTACCGGCGGTGGCGTCACGCTCGCGCTGTTCTTGGTGCTGGTCGCTTTCGTCACCGTATTTCTTACGGTCTTTGGCAAGATGCTCAAGCACCGTGCCGTTGGCTATTGGGCCGCACGCTATGCAAGCGAGTGGGCCGATGAGGATAAGGACGACGTCCTGACTTTTGTGTTGCCCTTCGAGAAGAAGTCCGCTGCTTCGGGTTACAGCGCTCCGGATGCTTCGCCGGCATCTGCACCCGCTCCCGCGATCGAGCCTGAGCCGGCGCCCGAGCCTGAACCGGCGCCCGAGTCTGAGACGGCATCTGAGCCTGAGCCTGCGCCTGCGCCTGAGTCGGCGTCCGAGCCAAGCTCCGACGAGGAACCTCAGGACGAGTAGCCATGCCGTCTGCCATTTGGGGACGGGGTAGAAATAGTAGAAATAGCGCTTGAAGAATGAGCGGGGGCGGACGTGTCGAAACGTCCGCCCCCGCTTTGACATCGCGATGTGGCTATGACTGCGAGATGCCAGCGAATCGATTACTCGTCGTGCTTCTCCTCACGGCGTGCAGCAGCGCGTGCGTCGTGGATGCCCTTGATCGCGGCATGGCGAGCCGTTCGGGCATCATGGATGGCGTCGCGAGCCTCGGCGGTCGTCGCCTTGGCAGAGCGCAACTTGGCGGCCAGATCGGGGTTGGTTTCGGCGACCGCGGTAATCGCGGGGCCGTCGAGCTCCTCTTGCGTGGGCTCGGCCAAAAAGTCGATGGCATATTGGGCGGCCACCATGGAGCCCTTTGCCAACACGCTCTCATCAATCTTGTAGAAGCAGGAATGCTGGGCGTACGTGGCGCCAATCTTGGGGTTGCGCGTACCTACAAAGGCGAGCACGCCCGGTACGCGACGCAGGTACTCCGAAAAATCCTCGCCCGAGAGCGTGCCGCGATAATGGCCTTGGCCGGTGGGGCCCAGGCACTTGATTACAGCCTGACGGCAGCGCTCGCTCGAGGCGGCGTCGTTTTCGACCTTGTAGTTGGCGATGGTGTAGTCGGTGAGCTCTGCCTCGGCGCCCAGAGCTGCCGCGGTATGCTCCACGATGCGGCGCATAAGCTCCGGCATTTCCTCGTGGGTCGAATCGCCGTAGGTGCGCACTGTGCCGGCGAGGTAGGCCGTGCCGGCGATAACGTTGCGCGCGGTGCCGCCGTGCAGCTCGCCGACGGTGATGACGGCCGGCTCGTAGGGGCTGATTTCGCGCGAAACGATGGTTTGCAGGGCGTTGACAATTTCGGCGGCAACCATGACGGCGTCGTGGCCGCGCTGGGGCATGGCGCCATGGCACGAGGTGCCGCGGACGTCGATGCGGAACCAGTCGGTATTGGCCATGCGCGGACCGGGCTCGCAGCTCACGGTGCCGGCGTCGACCTCACTCCAAATGTGCGCGGCGTAGGCGCCATCGACGCCGTCGAGCACACCCGTGCCGATCATGAGCTTGGCGCCCTGGCCGTTTTCCTCGCTGGGCTGGAATACGATGCGAACTTCGCCGTGGATGTCGTCGGTCATATGGCGCAGGATTTGCAGCGTTCCGAGCATCATGGCGATATGGCAGTCGTGGCCGCAGGCGTGCATGCAGCCCTCGTTGACGCTGGCGAACTCCTCGCCGGTCTGCTCGGTGACGGGCAGGGCGTCGATATCCGCGCGCAGCAGGATACGGCGGCGCGGCGTGCCGTCCTCGCGATAGGCGTCGGGCGCGGTGCCGCGAAGGGTCGCCACCAAGCCGGTCTTGAGCGGACGCTCGTAGGGGATATTCATGGCGTCGAGCTGGTTGGCGATGTCGGAGGTCGTGCGCTCCTCGGCAAGGCTCAGCTCCGGGTGCTTATGGAAGTGCCGGCGCTGCTTGATGATGTAGGGTTCAAACTCGGTAGCGATATCTTGGATGGCCGCGGTGACGTCGTCAGCCGCGCGAGCCTCGGTCGCCGCCATAATCTGCTGTGCCTTGGTCTTCGTCATGGTCGATTTGCTCCTTGCTGGGTTGATCGCAAAATCGTACAGGCTCTCTCCAGTATGCCACCTGCCGCTAGGGCTGGTAAAGTTGCCGTTTGCCGCTTGGGGTTTTGTTACAAGGGCGGGGGAGTACACTCGGGGGTGTTGAATTTCCTGCCAGAGATGGGGATGCCCATGCAACATATCGATCGGATTATCCGCTCCAAGAACGTCTTTACCGCGCAAGACGGCATCGATACCACCCGCGAGCTGGCGATTGCCATCGCAGGCGACCGTATCGTCGCAGTCGGTGCGCCCGATGACGTGATCGCCGCCGCTCCTGCCGCTACGTCGGTTATCGACTACGGCGAGCAGTTTGTCTGCCCCGGTTTCCATGACGCTCATCTGCACTTCTTCCATACCTCGGTCGGTTCCTCGCCGTACATGCTCATGGATATGGGCACGTCCGAGGCGGCGCTGGTGCAACATGCGCTCGAGTTTTCCCAGGACCTGCCCGACGACGCTTGGGTTGTGACGCAGGGCTGGCGCGACTACCGTTGGGACCCGCCCGAGCATCCTACCAAGGCGTCGCTCGATGTGGCATTCCCCGATCGTCCCTGTGTTATGTATTCGGGCGACGGGCACACGCTGTGGCTCAACACCCGCGCACTCGATGCACTCGGCGTCACGCGCGACAGCGAGCCACCAGCGGGCGGTAGCTACGACAAGGACGCAAACGGCGAGCTCACGGGTATTGCTCACGAGGCGGCTGCCATGCAGCTGCTACCGCGCTGCCTTGAGTGGCTGGGCGAGGATCGCATCGCAAGCGCTTACGCCGATCAAATGAGGCGGATGGCCGAGCAGGGCATCACCTCGATATGCGATATGTCGCTCATGCCCATGCCGGGCTGCGATTTTATCCGCGACGACGTCTATGACAAGCTGCAGGCAGCCGGCAAGTTGGGCATCCGAGCCCATCTGTTCCCCACGCTGCTGGATGACCAGTCGCGCCTGGAAGAGCTGCAGGCACGTTACGCGAACAACGCGCTGCTCTCGGCGCCAGGCTTTAAGCAGTTCTTCGACGGTGTGTCGAGCGAACACACGGCCTATCTCACCGAGCCCTATACCAACCCGCGCTTCCCGGGCGATCAGGGCCGTCTGACGGTTCCGGCTGAGCGCATGCGCAAACTGGTTCTGGCGGCCGCGGAGCGCGGTCACACCGTGCGCATCCACGTCATTGGTGACGGTGCGATTCATGCCGCGCTGGATATCTTCGAGGAGGCCGCCGACCTGTACGGCCTGCCCCAGCACGGCCATAACACGCTCGAGCACCTGGAGAACCTCTTGCCCGAGGACATCGATCGTCTACGCAAGCTTAACGTCGTTGCCTCGAGCCAGCCCTGTCACATTACACTCGACCCGGGCGGCCCCGAGCGCGATCTGGGCCTGGAACGCAGCCGCATCATGTGGCCGTTTGCGACCTATAAGCAGCGCGGCATCCGCCAAGCCTTCGGCACCGATAGCCCCATCACAGCTGTTACAAGCATGAACGTGCTCTACACGGCTATCACGCGCCAGGATCCCAAAAGCCACTGGCCCGAGGGCGGCTGGTTACCGAGCGAGCGCATCGATGCAGCAACAGCCCTGCGCAACTACACCCTGGGCAGCGCCTATGCAGCGGGCGACGAGCAAAACCTCGGCAGCTTGGAGCCCGGCAAGTATGCCGACCTGGTAGTCCTGGACCAAAACCCGCTCACCATCGACCCCCAAGAGCTCCAGGCTACCAAGGTTCAGACCACCTACCTGGCAGGTAACTTGATTTACGAGCGCTAAGTATTCATGCCGTACCGTTAAGCGCGGCTCGGGCAGCCTTTTTGGGATAGCGCTCGAGCCGCGTTTGCGTTTTGGTGGGGATCCGCCATGAGCGTCCCTGCTCTGTTGGATTTGGGTGCGGGGCGGAGGTGCTGCTGCCCCGCGCTCAATTTGGACACCAGCAATGCTATCTCTTGGTGTTTTGCATACTTCCCATTACAGATTGCATAAAAAGGCTGGGATGTCCTTCCTGATCCTGATGTACCCCCGCCCGTGCCGTGCAAAAAACGGAGTATTCAGCACCGCGAGCTCTGCCGGTGCCGCTGCGGATGAGTAACGTTGCGGAGATTGACGTCATTTTGGGCTCCGGTACGGCGCGAAGCATGCCTTTTTGTCCTGGCGGGGTTTGCCTGCCGACTCAAATCGCCGGTCGAAGGCGTCCTTGGGACCAATATGGTGTGTCCGGCGTGTATGCAGCCGTCCTGGCTTGCTGAATACTCCCAAAAATGCACGGTGCTCCCCAGGGGACCCGTGCGCGCAACGAAAACCATGCCCATGTCGCTATCCGCATCGCCATTTTGCTGCACTGACTTTTCTGAATGCCGGGCCCGAATTAGTTAACCTAGCTCCCGGGGCGGACCGGAGGGCATGAAGTTTGTCGCGAGTTCCGCACGAGCCGAAGGCCACTTAGTGCGGCCTTCGTGCGAGCAGGACTGCCCGAGCAGGAAACCTTACGCCCCGCCCCTCCGGAGCCACACGGGAGGCATCGCTAAGTTATCCCCCGGCATTCAGAAAATCTAAGTGCCAAAAAATAAGATTTTTTGACTCCGTGTTGTATAACCCGCCATTCGTGGGTACCATTCAACGCGTACGCAAACAAAAAGGGTTAATTCGCGTGGCATAACCACGCGGCCCAAAAAGGAGGAGACAAGCATGTCGTCTTTGAAGCCGCTTGCAGATCGTGTTCTGGTCAAGCCCGACGAGGCCGAGCAGAAGACCGCTTCTGGTCTGTATATCGCCAGCAACGCTCAGGAGAAGCCGCAGCGCGGCACCATCGTTGCCGTGGGCGCCGGCAAGGTCAACGACAAGGGTGAGCGCATCCCCATGGACGTCAAGGTTGGCGACGTTGTCATCTACGGTAAGTTCGGTGGCAACGAGGTCAAGGTCGACGGCGAGAAGTATCTGCTGATGCGCGCCGACGACATCTACGCTGTCGTCGAGGCCTAGTCTCGTCAGAATCTCTGATTCGTCTTTGAACGCGCCCGCCGCATAGGACTCGGAAGCGGCGGCGCGAGTCACATTTCTTTTGGAGGATTACCTACCATGGCAAAGAACATTACGTTCAACACCGATGCCCGCGCTAAGCTTGCCAAGGGCGTCAACACTCTGGCCGACGCCGTTACCGTTACCATGGGCCCCAAGGGTCGCTACGTTGCGCTGCAGCGCACGTTCGGTGCCCCGACCATCACCAACGACGGCGTTTCCGTCGCCAAGGAGATCGAGCTCGAGGATAACATCGAGAACATGGGTGCTCAGCTGGTGAAGGAGGTCGCTACCAAGACCAACGACACCGTGGGTGACGGCACCACCACCGCAACCCTGCTCGCTCAGGCCATCGTCAACGACGGTCTGCGCAACGTCGCCGCTGGCGCTAACCCGCTGGCCATCCGTCGCGGCATCGACAAGGCCGTCAACGCCGCCGTCGCCGAGATGAAGAAGCAGGCCAAGCCGGTCGAGACCAAGGAGCAGATCGCTTCCGTCGGTACCATCTCTGCCGGTGACCCCGAGGTCGGCGAGAAGATCGCCGAGGCCATGGAGGTCGTGGGCAAGGACGGCGTCATCACCGTCGAGGATTCCCAGACGTTCGACATCACCATCGACACCGTCGAGGGCATGCAGTTCGACAAGGGCTACGTCTCCGCTTACTTCGTCACGGATAACGACCGCATGGAGGCCGTGATGAAGGATCCGTACATCCTCATCACCGACCAGAAGATCTCCAGCGTCCAGGACATCATGCCCGTTCTCGAGGCTGTCCAGCGCGCCGGCCGTGGCCTGCTCATCATCGCTGAGGACATCGACGGCGAGGCTCTGCCTACCCTGGTCCTCAACAAGATCCGCGGCGCCCTCAACGTCTGCGCCGTCAAGGCTCCGGGCTACGGCGATCGCCGCAAGCGCATCCTCGAGGATATCGCCGTCCTCACCGGTGGTCAGGCTGCTCTGGACGAGCTGGGCGTGAAGGTCGCTGACATCACCGCCGATATGCTCGGTACCGCTAAGTCCGTCACCATCTCCAAGGACAACACCGTCGTCGTCGGTGGCGCTGGCTCCAAGGAGGCCATCGACGCCCGTATCGCTCAGATCAAGGGCGAGATGGAGAACACCACCTCTGATTTCGACCGCGAGAAGCTCCAGGAGCGCCTGGCCAAGCTCTCCGGTGGCGTTGCCGTCATCAAGGTCGGCGCTGCTACCGAGTCCGAGCTCAAGGAGATTAAGCACCGCGTCGAGGACGCCCTGCAGGCAACCCGCGCTGCTGTCGAGGAGGGCATTGTCGCTGGCGGCGGCGTCGCCTTCATGGACGCTGCTCCTGCGCTCGATGCCGTCGAGATCGATGACCCCGAGGAGAAGATCGGCGTCGACATCGTCAAGAAGGCTCTGACCGCTCCGGTCGCCACCATCGCCAAGAACGCTGGCTTTGAGGGCGCTGTCGTGGTCGACAAGGTCGCCGAGCTGCCCGCCGGCCAGGGTCTCAACTCTGCCAACGGCGAGTGGGGCGACATGATCGAGATGGGCGTCCTCGACCCCGTCAAGGTCAGCCGCGTCACCCTGCAGAACGCTGCTTCTGTCGCCAGCCTGATCCTCATCACCGAGGCCACCGTCTCCGATGTGCCCAAGAACACTCAGCTTGAGGACGCAATCGCTGCTGCTACCGCTGGTCAGCAGGGCGGCGGTATGTACTAAGGCCGACAAGGTCTAGAACTCCCACCGGGAATCCGGGGGCGTGACGGGGGCTTCTCTCCGGAACGTCCTCGGACATGCAAAGAGGCTCCGCATCGCGCTTCGCGCTGCGGAGCCTCTTTGCGTCCTGAATGTTCCGGAGAGAAGCCCCCGTCCCGCCCCCGGATTCCCTGCGTTTACGGCCTTGAGATCGGCGGGCGGAGAGGGATGTGGTTGATAGGGATACGTGTCCCCTTCGCTGTTTCGCGCTTTGCGCGAAAGGCGCGCTACTTTGGGATGGATGGGGAACGTGGTTGTTGCGGTGGCTTTTCCCTTTTGCTGTTTCGCGGCTTTGCCGCGAAAAACGCAGCACTTTGGGATGGGCGGGTACGTTATTGTCGCGCCGCTCTGTCCCGGCCGCATTTCTAGAGCGTTTCCCCCGCCACAAATTACCCTTGGCATACTTGCGCGAAAGCCTACTGGTGCTACACTTGCAAGTGCTGTTTCAGGGCGGGGTGAAATTCCCCACTGGCGGTAAATCGGGCGGTGCCAAAGGGGTGCCGTGGCGCAGGCGAGGCGTCTGCGGCCGAGCCGATGAGTCCGCGACCCGTGCGTGTGTTGGTTCGCATGCCGGCTGAACTGGTGAGATCCCAGTACCAACGGTTAGAGTCCGGATGAAAGAGGCAGGTGATCTTATGTCTGAACAGTCGCAGCATATCCATTTTGAGAACACGAATAGGTGGAGCACCAAACAGCTCGTTACCATGGCGTTGATGTGTGCCTTGAGCGCGTTGTTTATGTATGTACAGCTACCCATTCTTCCCTCGGCGCCGTTTTTGACGTATGACCCGTCGCTGGTGCCGGCGATGGTGTGCGGGTTTGCGTATGGCCCCGGTGCCGGTACTGCTGTTGCCGCCATGGCGATCGTTATCCATGCACTCACTACGGGTGACTGGGTCGGCGCGCTTATGAACCTGGTCGCTACGCTGGGCTATATTCTGCCTGCGGCGATCGTCTACCAAAAGATGCACACCTACAAGGGTGCCGTGATTGGTCTGGTGCTCGGCGTCATTGTCGCTACGGTGCTGTCCATGGTCGCGAACCTTACCATTGGCGTATGGTTCTGGTATGGCTCGGTCGATGTGATCGCCCCGCTCATGATTCCTGCCGTGCTGCCGTTCAACCTTATCAAGACCGTGCTTAATTCGGTATTGACGCTTGCGGTGTACAAGGCGGTCTCCAACCTCATCACGCCTAAAAAGGGCCAGGTCAAAGGCCGCGCATGATTGAGTGTCGGGGCATCTCATTTAGCTACGACGGCGTTGCGAAAGCACTCGACGGTGTCGATCTGAACATCGAGGACGGTGAGTTTTTCTGCATCCTCGGTGGCAATGGGTCGGGCAAGTCGACGTTTGCCAAGCACCTGAATGCGCTGCTGCAGCCCGATGCGGGCACGGTACGTATCAACGGCATGGATACGTCCGACCCCGAGCTGGTCTACGACATTCGCTCGACCGCGGGCATGGTGTTCCAGAATCCCGACGACCAGCTGGTGGCAACGCTTGTCGAAGATGACGTTGCGTTCGGTCCCGAAAACCTTGGCGTGCCATCGGCGCAAATTGCGCAGCGCGTACGCGAGGCGCTGAAGGGCGTGGGCCTGGTGGGCTTTGAGCGCCACGAGACCCATGCGCTCTCGGGCGGACAAAAGCAGCGCGTGGCGCTTGCCGGCGTACTTGCCATGGAACCGCGCGTGCTCATCTTGGATGAGGCTTCCTCGATGCTCGATCCGCGTGGGCGCAAGGGCCTCATGAAGGCTTGCCGTGCGCTCCACGATCGTGGCATGACCATCGTGATGATTACGCACTTTATGGAAGAGGCTGCCGAGGCCGATCGCGTTGCTGTCTTCCAAGCGGGCCGCGTTGCCATGTTGGGCACGCCCGAGGAGATCTTGACGCAGGCGGACGAACTCGCGCAGCTCAACCTTGATATGCCGGAGTCGTGCCGTTTGGGCGTGGCGCTTCGTGCGAAGGGCGTGCCCGTTTATGCGCAGGTGCGCGAGGCGGATATGGTCGCCGGTATAGCGCAGGCTTATGCCGAGCGGAGTAGGACAGGCATCGCCGGGCGGCCTTTCGCATTCGATCCTCGTATTCCCGACAACGTTTCCTCTGCGCTCGATGGCGCAGACGCGCTGGAGCCCGTTATCGAGATTTCGCACCTTTCGTTTAGCTATTCGCTCAGTCCGCGCGAGCGCCGCCGCTGGCATAAGCGCTCGGCCACTGCGGGCAAATCGAGCAAACAGGCTCTCTGGGGAAACGACCCAAGCAGCCCGTGGGCGCTGCGCGATGTATCGCTGACGGTGCGTCGCGGCGAGTTCCTGGGCTTGGCAGGTCATACCGGTTCGGGTAAGTCGACGCTGGTCCAGCATCTCAACGGTTTGATTCGCCCCCAGGAGGGATCCGTTCGCGCGCTGGGGCTCGATCTGTCAAACAAGAAAGACGCCGCCGCGGTTAAGGCCAAGGTCGGCGTGGTGTTTCAATATCCTGAGCGTCAGCTGTTTGCCGAAACCGTGGCGCAGGACGTGGCGTTTGGTCCGCATAACCTTGGCTTGCCGCAAGATGAAGTCGACCGTCGTGTCGAGTCATCGCTCTTGCGCGTGGGCCTCGACCTTTCCACGGTCGGCGACAAGAGTCCCTTTGAGCTTTCGGGCGGTCAGCAACGGCGCGTGGCATTCGCCGGCGTGCTCGCCATGGAGCCCGAAGTCCTGGTGCTCGATGAACCCATGGCGGGGCTCGATCCGGCTGCGCGCAGGGATTTCCTAGGGCTCATCGATCGACTTCACCGCGATGGCCTGACCGTTGTCATGGTTTCGCACAGCATGGATGACCTGGCCAATTGCTGCGACCGTATTGTCGTGATGAACGAGGGCGCGGTGTTTGCCGAGGGCACGCCCACTCAGGTTTTTGCGCATGCGGATGAGCTTAAATCAATCGGCTTGGGTGTTCCCGCTGCCCAGCGCATGGCGCTGACGCTTGCGAAGGCAGGCGTGCCGCTGCGCTTTGACGGCCTCTATACGGTTGAGTCGCTGGCAGATGAGTTGGTGGACCTGCTAATCGGTCGCTCGGGCGGTCCTTCTAACGTCGCGGACATTGCTAAATCCAAGACGGTCGCGCGAGAGGAGGGCTGCTGATGGAGGCGTTTTCGTTTGGTAGTTACTATCCCAGCGATAGTGCAATTCACCGCCTGGACCCGCGAACCAAGTTGCTCTTGGGCTTTGTGTTTCTGATCACGACGCTCACAGTCAGCAGCTTCCGCGGACTGGCCCCTGTCGCAATTTTCGTCGTGCTGATCTATGCCGTGTCTCGGGTGCCGGTTCGTCGCGTTCTGTCGTCGATGGCGCCGCTGCTGGCAATCGTCGTCGTGGTCGCGGTGCTCAACTTGTTTACCGATCAGAATGGGCGCATCCTGTGGCAGCTCGGATTTTTGCAGATAAGCGAGGGCTCGCTGCGTTCTGCCGTCTTTATGGCGTGCCGCCTGACGTTGATGATGGCCAGCATGAGCGCCATTACACTCACCACGCCGACGCTCGATCTCACCGCGGGCTTTGAGCGCCTGCTCGCGCCGTTTGCGCGTGTGGGACTTCCTGCGCACGAGCTCGGCATGATCATGGGTATCGCGCTACGCTTTATGCCGCAGTTTGCCACTGAGATGAAGCAGACGGCCGATGCACAAGCAAGCCGCGGCGCGCGCGTGACGGGCGGTCCGCTCGGTGGCGTACGCATGCTCGGCAGTGTGGCGATTCCGCTGTTCACCGGCGTGTTCCGCCATGCCGAGACGCTGTCTGCTGCCATGGATGCACGCTGCTATCATGGCGAGCAGGGCCGCACGCGCCTGCATGCGCTTGCATTTGGCCGCGGCGATGCGTTCGCGGCGGTGGTGACGGCGTTGCTGCTCATCTGCGTCATCGTCATCAATCTTCAACTTGTTTAGGCGCGATTCGAGCGCAAGAAAGAGGTCCCTATGACCGACAACGACCGCACGGCTCAGCTTGAGCGCGCCTGTTCGTATCTCAGGCGCATTCCGGCGTGGTATCTGGCCACGACCGATGTGGCCGATGGACATCAGCCCCGCGTGAGACCGTTTTCGTTTGCCATGGTCGATGACGGTAAACTGTGGTTTTGCACGTCGCGCGACAAGGATGTGTGGGCCGAGCTCAGCGCGAATTCCAAGTTTGAGCTCTCGGGCTGGAAGCCGGGGGAATGTTGGATCGTGTTGACCGGCGAGGCCGCACTTGAGGACGACGCAGTTGCGAGCGACAAGGTGCGTCAAGCGGGTTTTAAGCACATGGTGGGCATCGGCGAGGAACACGAGAGCGCCAACGACGGCCGCCTTGCTTTCTTTTCGGTCCGCAACATTGCCGCCCGCTTCTGTGATATCGACGGCAGCGAGGAGCGCCTGGAGCTCTAGCTCACACAAACCAGGCTCTCAAACTGGCTAATACAGGAGGACACATGGACGGATTGAATACGGTGTTGGAGTATCTGACGTCGGTGCCGGCGTGGTACTTGGCGACGAGCGTGGACGGGCAGCCGCATGTGCGTCCGTTTTCGTTTGCGCAGATCCAGGACGGCAAGCTGTGGTTTGTGACGGCGCGCACCAAGGATGTGTGGCAGGAGCTGCTGCAAAACCAACGCTTTGAGGCCACGAGTTGGTGGCCGGGCCATGGCTGGCTTATCTTGCGCGGGCATGCGGGTCTGGATGACCAGGCCGCTCCCGATATGCGCGAGGCAGGCTGGAGGCACCTGGAGCGCCTAGGCGAGCACTACGAGGGCGCAGGCGATCCCACGCTCGTCTTCTTTAGCGTCGAGGATCCCGAGGCTTTTATCTGCAACCATGACGAATGGGTGCCGGTCAAGCTCTAAACGAGTCTCCCAGCAAGCTTCGACAATTCAAATTCTCGCATGTAGCGGGTCCCACATTGCAACGTCACCGTAAGGCGCACTGGGTAATATGGGGCCCGCATTTATTTGTCAATTCTTTCAAGCGAATGTGTCGGGATTGTTTCAATGCATGAATATGCAAGCCATTTACGTGTTCATGCATCTTTTGGTGCTAAAGTTTCAACCCACTTCATAACGACCACTGCGAAATGCGCATCGGTGCATAAATCGCAGACAAGGAGTCTGATATGTCATTGAAGGTTGGAATCGTCGGCGCGGCTGGATATGCCGGAGCCGAGCTCATTCGCCTCGTGCTCGGCCATCCCGAGTTTGAACTTGTTGCCATTACGTCCAACGCCGATGCCGGCCAGCCGCTGTCCGCGGTGTATCCGAGCTTTGCTGGCGTGAGCGATCTGGTTTTCACCACGCATGACGCCCCCGAGCTTAAGAGCTGCGATGCGGTTTTTCTTGCCGTGCCGCACACGGCTGCCATGGCACAGGTGCCCGCGCTGCTTGCCGCAGGCGTTTCCTGCTTCGATTTGTCTGCCGACTACCGTCTGAGCGATCCGGCCGTGTTCGAGGCGTGGTATGCCGCCGCGCATACGAGCCCCGAGCTGCTCAAGACGCGTGCTTTCGGCCTCCCCGAGCTGTTCTGCCAGGACTTAGAGACCGCTGCTTCCAGCCATGCCGACGGCAAACCCGTGCTGGTCGCCTGCGCCGGTTGCTATCCCACCGCAACGAGCCTTGCTGCCGCTCCTGCCGTGCGTGCGGGCTGGGTGGCCGAGAACGGTCCCGTGATTGTCGATGCCATCAGCGGTGTAACGGGTGCCGGCAAGTCCTGCAACGCTCGTACGCATTTTTGCAGCGCCGACGAGAACTTGGAGGCCTATGGCGTAGGCAAGCATCGTCATACGCCCGAGATTGAGCAAATCCTTGGCCTGACCGATCGCATCGTCTTTACCCCGCATCTGGCACCGCTCAAGCGTGGCCTGCTCTCCACGGTGACGCTGCCGCTCACGCCGCAGGCCATCGACTCCCTGGCTCTTGAGGACGTTGTCGACTATTACAAGCAGTTCTATGCCGGTCGCACCTTTGTGCGCGTGCTCGACGCCGACCAGCAGCCCAAGACGGCTTCGGTCGTCGGCACCAACGCCGCCCAGATTGGCCTCGCGCTCAACAAGCGCGCAGGCGTGCTGGTGGCGACGGGCGCCATCGACAATTTGTGCAAGGGTGCTGCGGGCCAGGCGGTCCAGTGCGCCAACATCGTTTTTGGCTTTGACGAGCGACGAGGCTTGCTCACAGTGGCGTGCCCGGTGTAGCACATTCGATTGTTAGCGATTTGGTAGTCGGGTATCGAGTTGGGCGCCACTTTTAAGCTGGTCTAGTAGTTGCGACCGGTATGGCGTGCCAGCCGATGCCCGCTTTTTTGTTTGATATAAGGAGTCGTAGGGACGATGAACACCGACCTGATTGATATCAAGATTCGCGCCGTCGAGGGCGGCGTTACGGCTGCGGCTGGTTTTAAGGCTGCAGGCATCCACGCTGGGTTCCGCAAGAACCCCGAGCGTCTGGATTACGCGCTCGTCGTGCCTGATAAACCCTGTCCCGGCGCCGGCGTGTTTACGACCAACCGCTTTTGTGCGGCGCCCGTGCAGGTGAGCCGTGCCAACCTGGGCGGTGCGGACAAGGGCTATGGCATTATCGCCGGTGTTTCAATCAACTCTGGCAATGCCAACGCCGCCACGGGTGAGACCGGCCTTGCATGCGCGCGCGAGACATGCAGCATCGCATCGCAGGTCATCGGCTGCGAGCCCCAGCAGATTCTGGTTGCCTCCACGGGTGTGATTGGCCAGATTCTGCCGATCGACACGTTTGAGACCGCCATTCCTGCTGCCTACGAGGTACTTTCCGCCCACGGTGGCGCCGATGCCGCTCGCGCCATCATGACGACCGACACGCACTCCAAGGAGTACGCCGTGTCCTACGTCAGCGAGGCTGCGGGACACACAGGCAATGCCTATACGGTGGGCGGTATGTGCAAGGGCTCGGGCATGATCATGCCCAACATGGCCACCATGATCGCGGTCATCACTACCGATGCCCCCGTCGAGCCGGCGGCGCTCCACGCCCTGCTGCTCTCGACCGTCAAGCAGACCTTTAACAAGGTAACGGTCGATTCCGACACCTCGACCAACGACACCTGCATCATGCTTGCCTCCGGCGCCGCTGCCGCAGATGCCGAGCCTATCGTCGAGGGCTCCGATGCCTTCGACGAGTTGGCATTTGCCGTGCACGAGGTGTGCGAGAGCCTGGCGCGCAATATCGCCGCCGATGGTGAGGGCGCATCCAAGCTTGTTACGGTCAACGTTACCGGCGCCGTGAACGACGAGGAGGCCGATATCGCCGCCCGTGCCGTTGCCAACTCGCCGCTCGTTAAGACCTGCATCGCCGGCCACGACTGCAACTGGGGCCGTGTTGCTATGGCACTCGGTAAGTGCGGCGTGAAGTTTAATCAGGAAGACGTTTCCATTGACATGATGGGCATGCCTGTCTGTCACGACGGTCTGACTGTTCCCTTTGACGAGGACGAGGCTCTGCGACGTTTCGAGGCGCCCGAGATCGTGATCTCGGCCGACCTGGGCGCAGGCGACGCGGCAACGACTGTGTGGACCTGCGACCTCACGCATGAGTACATCTCCATCAACGGCGACTACCGTTCCTAGATTCCGGGCACGCTGCGCATCTTGCCGCGATTGCGGACAGCGGAGCACGGCGCGATAACGATACGAAAGACGAGGCAGATTATGAAATTCGCACGCGATTGTCGTTCGAGCGAATCCAACGAAGCAACCGCGCAGCTGCTGTTCGAAGCGCTGCCGTGGATTAAGAACCTGACCGGCAAGACGGTTGTTATCAAATATGGCGGAGCCGCCATGGTTGATGAGCAGCTGCGCCGCGACGTGATGAGCGACATCGTTTTGCTCAAGATCATCGGCATGCGCCCCGTTATCGTGCACGGCGGCGGCAAGGCTATCAACGAGGCGCTGAGCCATTACGATATTCCCGTCGAGTTTAAGAACGGCCAGCGCGTGACCACGCCGGCGACTATGGATATCGTGCGCGAGGTGCTGGGCGGCAAGGTTAACCAGGAGCTGGTTGCTGCCATCAACCACCACGGCAACCTGGCCGTGGGCGTGTCGGGCAGCGATGCCGGCACGCTCATCGCCGAGCCGCTCGACCCCGAGCTCGGTCGCGTGGGCAAAGTGACGCACGTCAACACCGACTATATCGAGCGCTTACTCGATAGCGAGTACATCCCCGTCATCGCTACCGTCGCGGCGGGGGAGGACGGCGGTTTCTTCAACATCAACGCCGATACCGCCGCCGGTGCCGTTGCCGCGGCGCTCCACGCGCATAAGGCAATCTTTTTGACCGATGTCGATGGTCTGTACAAGGACTTTAGCGACAAGGACTCGCTTATCTCCAACCTAACGCTCGACGAGGTTAACGAAATGCTCTACGGCGGCGAGGTCGATAAGGGCATGATTCCCAAGCTGCGTGCGGCCGTCGATGCGCTTACTGGCGGCGTATTTCGTGCCCACATCATCAATGGCACGACGCCGCATTCGCTGCTCCTGGAGCTGCTGACCGATGCCGGCGTCGGCACCGTGATCCATTCCACCGAGACGGCTTACGAGTTCGATACGCATCCGCATCCGCTTTCGACGTTTGCTGCGCGTCTGACCGAGAACCTTGACGAGGTCGAGAAGCTTCAGACGGTTTAACGTCTTGGCGCCGCATCCGTACACCCACAGCCCGCGCCGCCCGGCGCTCGATGAAAGGCATCCCATGTCACTTGCTGCTCAACAATCGCTCGAATCCAACTACGTTATGCATACCTTTGGCCGCTCGCCGGTTGAGTTTGTCGAAGGTCACGGTATGAAGCTCATCGGTGACGATGGTCGTGAGTATCTTGACTTTCTCGCTGGTATTGGTGTGTGTAGCCTAGGCCACGGTAATTCTGCAGTGCTTTCGGCGCTCGAGGCTCAGACCAAAAAGCTTCTGCATGTGTCTAACTACTTCTACATCGAGCAGCGTGGTCAGGTCGCGGCGCTGCTGTCCAAGCTCGCTAACGACGACGTGGACAGTGCACGTGTGATTGCCGATGCCATTACTGCCGGCGATGAGACCACGGCAGCTGCGCTCGGTGCTCCGACGGCGGGCGAGCAGGTATGGGAGACGTTCTTTGCCAACTCTGGCGCCGAGGCCAATGAGGGTTCGATGAAGCTTGCTCGCCTGTACGCCAAGCGTGCCGGTAACGGCGGCAACACCATCGTGTGCATGCGCGGTGGCTTCCACGGACGTACGCTCGAGACCATTGCCGCGACCATGCAGGATTGGCTGCAGGACAGCTTCCGCCCGCTGCCGGGTGGCTTTGTGGCCTGCACGCCCAACGATGTAGATGAACTGCGTGCGATCTTTAAGCAGCTGGGAAGCGAGATTTGCGCCGTGATGCTCGAGCCGATCCAGGGTGAGAGCGGTGTGCACCCCATGACCGAGGAGTTTATGGCGGCAGCGCGCGACCTGGCACACGAAGTGGGCGCCGTGCTTATCGCCGACGAGGTCCAGTGCGGCATCTTCCGCTCCGGCAAGCCATTTGCGTTCCAAACCTATGGCGTGGAGCCCGACATCATGAGCCTTGCCAAGGGCATTGCTGATGGCGTGCCCATGGGTGCCGTCGTGGCGAAGAAGGAGATTGCCGACGTGTTTAAGCCGGGCGACCACGGCTCGACCTTTGGCGGTAGCTGCTTGGCCATCGCGGCGTGTGCCGCGACGCTCTCCGCGCTTGTGCGTGGCGATTATGCCGAGCATGCTGCCAAGGTGGGTGCCTATATGGAGCAGGCGCTGGCTAAGCTTCCGCATGTGGTAGAGGCGCGTGGCCGTGGCCTGATGCTCGGCTGCGATCTTGACGATACTGCGGGTGATGCACACGACGTTGTGGCCCGTGCATTGGGGGCTGGTGCCGTAATCAACGCTACGGGTGCCCATACGCTGCGTTTCCTGCCGCCACTCGTCTGCGAGGAAGCCGACGTGGACAGCCTGATCGAGATTCTGTCGGGTGTCTTGGGCTAACGCGGCGCAATAACTCAATTTGGACCGGGTTCCGGACTGCGGACGTGCCCTATGCGGCATGATTCAGCGGTCTGGAACCCGTTTTGCCTTAGATTTGCTAAGGCAGGGAGACCTGCTGGCCAAAAAACATTAAATATGAGTACTGCTACCGATTTGGTAGCAGCAATTTTGGACTAATAAGGCCAGATAGCAAGTCGAAATGGCGATGAATGCACGATTGTGATCTAACTGTTAGTCCTTATAATGGACATATGTTGCGTAACTTACGCAAACGCTATCTTTTTATATGTTGCAAGCAAAGTAGCAGTACTCATTTTTGCCATTATTTGGCCACGGCCTTTGTGACAGACGTGCTGGCGGGTTCGAATCCCATGAAATGGGCCCAAACAAAAACGGTCCCCTTTCGAGGACCGTTTCCAACTCAATGGTGGGCGATGAGGGGTGTCGCGTGCGGCTGACGCCGCCCGCTTTCGCTTCGGGCCTACGGCCCTCGCGTGCTGCGCTGGAAAACGCTTCGCGTTTCCTCAGCTCCGCACCCTGGCGGGTCCGAATCCCATGCACCGGGCCCAAACAAAAACGGTCCCCTTGCGAGGACCGTTTCCAATTCGGTGGTGGGCGATGAGGGATTCGAACCCCCAGCCTTGTGCGTGTAAAGCACCTGCGCTAACCGTTGCGCCAATCGCCCGTGCGGAGAGAGTATAGCAAAACAATCGCCTCATTCATCTCATATCCATTAAAGGTAACTGGCGCGTGTCGGCGCGGAGCTGATTCAGTTGAGATTGCCTGAACATTCCGCCCCTCTTTACGCCCTCGGGTATACTCAAAAGCTACTGATTCGATTTGATGCCCAGCAACAGCAGAGGGGATAGTATATGTGCGGTTTTGTTGGTTTTGTCGGTGGGACGGATAACCAATCCGAGGTGCTCACCAAGATGATGGACCGCATCGTCCATCGCGGTCCCGACATGGGCGGTCAGTTTATTGACGGCCGCGTTGCCCTGGGCTTCCGCCGCCTGTCGATCCTCGACCTGACCGAGGCTGGCGCCCAACCCATGGCCAACGAGGACGGTAGCGTCGTCATTGTCTTCAACGGCGAGATCTACAACTTCCAAGAACTCCGTTCCGAGCTCGAGGCCAAGGGCTACAAGTTCCACTGCGGCGCCGACACCGAGAGCCTCCTGCACGGCTACGAGGAGTGGGGCGAGGCCGTTCTCGATCGCCTGCGCGGTATGTACGCCTTCGTCATCTGGGACAAAAAGAAGAACAAGCTTTTTGGCGCCCGCGACATCTTTGGCATCAAGCCGCTCTACTACTATCCCATGGCCGATGCGGGCGACGGCGCTCCGGGCGTGCTCTTTGGTTCCGAGATCAAGAGCTTCCTGGACTACCCGCATTTCCACAAGGCGGTCAACAAAAAGGCCCTGCGTCCGTACATGACGCTGCAGTATTCGGCAACCGAGGAGACCTTCTTCGAGGGTGTCTACAAGCTGCCGCCGGCGCACTACTTTACCGTCGATATCCCGACCGGCAAGATGAACATCGAGCGCTACTGGGATTGCGATTACTCTGCCGTCGAGAAGCCGTTCGAGGAGTACGTCGATGAGCTGGACGAGGTCGTGCACGAGAGCGTCGAGGCCCATCGCATCGCCGACGTCAAGGTCGCGTCGTTCCTCTCCGGTGGCGTCGACTCTAGCTACATCGCCGCTTGCCTCATGCCCGACAAGACCTTCTCGGTGGGCTTTGACTACAAGAACTTTAACGAGACCAACTACGCCAAGGAGCTTTCCGATAAGCTCGGCGTCGAAAACGTTCGCAAGATGATTACCGCCGACGAGTTCTTCGGTGCGCTCGAGGACATCCAGTATCACATGGACGAACCGCAGTCCAACCTGTCTTCCGTGCCGCTGTGGTTCTTGGCCGAGATGGCCCGCAAGGACGTCACCGTGGTGCTTTCGGGCGAAGGCGCCGACGAGCTCTTTGGCGGCTACGCCTACTACGAGGACACGGTCCCGGTGCGCAAGTACAAAAAGATGGTGCCGCTGCCTATCCGTCGCGCGCTCGGTAATCTGGCGCTGCATATGCCGTACTTCAAGGGACATAACTTCCTGGTCAAGGGTGCCGAGATCCCCGAGAAGTCGTTCCTGGGACAGGCTCTGGTATGGCCGGAGCGCGAGGTCGACGGCGTGCTCAAGCCCGAGTACAACACCGGCGATGGCGCCTTTGAGCTCGCTGCTCCCATCTATGCGCGCGTGAAGGGTCAGCCCGAGCTGGTCAAGAAGCAGTACCTGGACATGAACATGTGGCTCCCGGGCGACATTCTGCTCAAGGCCGACAAGATGTGCATGGCGCACTCGCTGGAGCTGCGCGTGCCCTTCCTGGACCGCAAAGTCATGGAGTTCGCCGAGCACATTCCCGACCGCTACCGCATCAACGAGAACGGCAACAAACAGGTACTCCGCCACGCTGCCAACAAGTCGCTGCCCGATGAGTGGGCCACCCGTCCCAAGGTGGGCTTCCCGGTGCCGATTGTCTACTGGCTGCGCGAGCAAAAGTGGTACGACTATGTCAAGGAGTACTTCACCGCGCCGTGGGCAAGCGAGTTCTTCGATACCGACGAGCTCATGCACCTGCTCGATCTGCACTTTGCGGGCAAGGGCGATTTCCAGCGCAAGATCTATACGCCGCTCGTGTTCTTGGTGTGGTACAAGCGCTTCTTTATCGACGAGGACCAGCCCGCTGTTCAGGCTGCCTAGCCTCGGCTTACGAACGCCTGCGCGTAACGGCTCCTTCGGGAGCCGTTTTTGCGCGAGCACGTTTCAGTTACTATGAAAACCGTCCCTGCCAAATGGCTGAGAAAGGCGAAAGATGCACCATTCGGATTCCGCGACCGTGACCACGGTCGATACGCTTGCCAAGCTTCTCGATGTGTGCGGCGAGCTGCGCGCATCAGAGCAGGTTGACGAGCGTGCCGTGACCGGTTGCTCGTTTGATTCGCGCGCGGTCTCGGCAGGTGACGTGTTCTTCTGTAAAGGTGCTGCCTTTAAGCCCGCGTTTTTGAGCATGGCGCTCGATGCGGGCGCCGTCGCATTTGTGTGCGAGGAGTCACTGGTCGAGTCTCTGGAGCCGCTGGCGCAGGAGAGCGGTGCTGCGATGCTGGTTGTTGATAGCGTTCGCACGGCCATGGCCCTGTTGCCGCCGGAGGTCTACGACCGTCCCGACCACGACGTCAAGATCGTGGGCATCACCGGCACCAAGGGAAAGACCACGGCCGCTTTTATGCTCCAGTCCATCATCAAGGCGGCGGGCGAGTCCTGCGGCATGATCGGCTCGGTGAGTACCGACGATGGTATCGAGTGCTACGAGAGCACCAATACTACGCCCGAGGCCCCCGAGGTCTGGCGCCATATCGCCAACTGTCGCACGTCCGGTCGCCAGTCCATGGTCATGGAGGTTTCGAGCCAGGCGCTCAAGTACCAACGCGTCGAGAATCTGCCGTTTGACGTGGCGTGCTTCCTCAACATCGGCCGCGACCACATCTCGCCGATCGAACACCCCACGTTTGAGGATTATTTTGAGAGCAAACTCAGGATCTTTGACCAGGCAAAGACCGCCGTGGTGAATCTGGGCACCGAAGAGGTCGACCGTGTGCTGGAGGCAGCGTCGACGGCCGAGCGCTTGGTGACCGTTGGCGTCGAGCATCCCGAGGCAAGCCTGTGGGCGAGCGACGTACGCATGGTCGGCTTTAGCATCGAGTTCAACTTGCATGGCCTGTGCGCCGACGAGTCCGAGGCGGGGGAGAAGGTCCTGCTGGGTATCGCGGGAGACTTTAACGTGGAGAACGCGCTGGTCGCTATCGCCGCCGCGCGCGAGATCGGCATCGGTATCGAGGCTATCAAGAAGGGCCTCTCCAAACTGCGTGTGCCGGGCCGTATGGAGGTCGTGGAGTCGAAGGACGGCCGCGTGATCTGCGTCGTCGACTACGCGCACAACCAGCTTTCGTTCCGCTCGCTTTTCTCGTCGGTCAAGCGCGCGTTTCCCGCCAGCCCGGTCATCGCAGTGTTTGGCGCTGCCGGCGGCAAGGCGCAGGAGCGCCGCGAGCAGCTTCCGCGCGAGGCCGCACCATATTCCGACCTGATGATCTTTGCCAACGAGGACCCGGCTCACGAGGACCCGATGAAGGTCTGTCGCGAGCTTGCCGAACATGTTCCCGACGATACGCCGAACAGGATCATCCTCGACCGCGAAGCCGCTGTGCATGCGGCGTTCAAGGCGGCGCGCGAGGAGTACGTCAACCCCGATGCTCCCACCATTGTCTTGCTGTTGGCAAAGGGTGACGAGGAGCTCATGCACGTGGGCGACGAGTTCGTACCCATCGAGAGCGACCTTTCGCTGGCCAATCGCCTGATCGATGTTACCCAGTTTGACTAATGAATCATGATGGCGGCGGCGCCCTGAGTGCGCTGTCGCCATAAGCGTGTTCCCTCAATCAAAACATGCCGTCCAAGTCCAAACCCTTCTACGTAAACGGAGTAACCATGTCCCACAATACCCTGCCGACCGTTGCCGAGCTTTCGGGCGAGATGCGCGAGCGCTTGGCCAAGGTCAAGTACGTCTTTACCGACCTGGATGCCACGATGCTCGCACCCGGCTCGTGCGTGCTACGCGACAACGACGGCAACCCCTCGACCAAACTCGTCGAGGCCGTCGTGGCGCTCGCTCGCGCTGGTATTCAGGTGGTTCCCACCTCGGGCCGCAACCGTACCATGATCCACGAGGACGCGCGCGTGCTCGGCCTCAACTCCTACATCGGCGAGATGGGCGGCCTGGTCATGTACGACCTCAAGGCCAACGATTGGGAGTATCTGACCGGCGACATGCCCTACGACTCCTCTTGCGGCCTCACGCCGCACCAGGTGATCGAGCAGACCGGCGTGTGCGAGAAGATCCTCGCCCGCTGGCCGCACAAGATCGAGTATCACAACGACATGTCGACCGGCTACAAATACCGTGAGGTCACCGTCGGCATGCGCGGCGATGTGCCCGACGATGAGGTTCAGGCCATCCTGGACGAGGCCGGCTGCGGCCTGGTGTGGGCCTGTAACGGTCACCTGACGCATCTGTCCAAGCCGACGACGCTCGAGCTCGATCGCGTCGAGGACGGTCGCGCATTCAACATCAACCCCGCAGGCCTCAACAAAGGCGTCGCCATTGCGCGCTTCTGCGAGCACCTGGGGATCGAGCGCGAGGAGACGTTGGCGCTCGGCGACTCCGAGTCCGACTTCTACATGGCCGATCACGTGGGCACGTTCTGCCTGGTCGAGAATGGCCTGACGAGCGCCGGCGCGCCCGAGTTCCTGGCTGCTTGCGAGAACGCTTTCGTTACGCGCGGCAAAATTGTCGACGGTTGGGCGGCGACGGCAGAGCTGCTGGTCGCGGCGCGTTCGTAGCGCGGCGTCGCCGCACTTGGACATGTCTTTTCGAGAGAGACTGGTGAGGTAATGTCCGATATCGAGAATTCGGCAGGTGACACGCGCCCGATTGGCGTGTTCGATTCTGGTTTGGGCGGTCTGACGGTTGCGCGCGCCATCGCGACGGCGCTGCCGCACGAGTCCGTCTACTACTTTGGCGACACCAAGCGCTGTCCTTACGGCACGCGTACCGAGGATGAGGTGCGCTCGTTTGCGTTGCAGGCGGGTCGTTGGCTTTCGAAGCACGACGTCAAGATTATGGTCATCGCTTGCAACACGGCGACCGCTGCGGCCTTGCGTCTGGCCCAGCAGGTGCTCGACGTTCCCGTCATCGGTGTGATCGCGCCGGGTGCCCGTGCGGCGATCAACAGCACCCGCTCGCGTCGCGTGGGCGTGCTCGCCACCAACCTCACCATTCGCTCGGGCGCCTACACGCGCGCCATTCAGGACCTGGATGCCGGCGTCGATGTATACGGCTGTCCTGCCTCGAGCTTTGTCGAGGTTGTCGAACACGAGCTCGCCTCGGGTGCACATCTGCAGGAACAGTGGCTTGAGAACGAGGACATCTTCGATACGCCTGCCGTGCGTGCGCTGGTGGGTGCCACGGTTGAGCCGCTGCGCGACCACGGTATCGATACCGTGGTGCTCGGCTGTACGCATTTCCCGCTGTTGGTGGGACCTATCCGCCATGCGCTGGGGCCTGGGGTGCGCGTCGTGAGTTCCGCCGAGGAGACCACACGCGAGCTGACCGATATCCTCACGCGCCGCGAGCAGCTGGCGGGCGACGCCGCCGAGCCGCAGCATCGTTTTGCCACGACGGCCGATAACATTGCCGAGTTTGCGGTGGCGGGCAGCTTTATCTTTGGTCAGCCGCTCAAGAGCATCGAACATATCGATATCGATGAGCTGAAATAGATGTGAGGCAGCCGCCAAAGCCTTCGCCACATATTTTGCCGAAAGGATATTTCTATGGAGTACATGCAGGTCAACCGCGCCAACGGTCGCGCCGCCAACGAGTTGCGCCCCGTTAAGCTCACCCGTGGCGTCATGAAGCACGCCCACGGCTCGTGTTTGGCCGAGTTCGGTGACACGCGCGTGCTGTGCGCCGCCACTATCGAGGAGGGCGTGCCGGGCTGGCGAAAGGGAGCTAAGGCCGGCTGGGTGACCGCGGAATACGCCATGCTGCCGGCGTCGACCGGCAAGCGCTGCAAGCGCGAGCACGCCAACCGCAAGGGCCGCTCTATGGAGATCGAGCGCCTCATTGGCCGCAGCCTGCGTACCGTCGTCAACATGAAGGCGCTCGGCGAGTACACCGTTACCGTCGACTGCGATGTGATTCAGGCCGATGGCGGCACGCGTACAGCGAGCATCACCGGCGCTTGGGTGGCGCTGCACGACGCCCTCGCCATGTGGGTCGAGGCGGGCAAGATCGAGCGCATCCCGCTTATCGGCCAGGTGGCTGCCATCTCCATGGGCGTTGTCGACGGCAATACGCTGCTTGACCTCGATTATTCCGAGGACAGCCATGCCGAGGTCGACATGAACCTCGTCGCCACCGACACCGGCGAGATGATCGAGCTCCAGGGCACCGGCGAGCAGGCGCCCTTTGACCGCAAACGCCTCAACGCCCTGCTCGACCTGGGCGACAAGGGTATCGCCGAGCTCATCGAGCTTCAGCGCCAAGCCATCGCCTAACCTGCCAAAAGGGACAGGTTTATTTTGGTAGGTTTTATCTGCGGAGACGTCTAGACACAAGACTGCCGTTGATTGAGAGGGGAGAGGCGGAGGCCCTCGTCGCCCTCGGCGCGGCATTGCTATAGAGACAAGGAGGCCAGTTATGGCACTTGAGAAGATCGACATCGACACCCTCGACCCGGCGGCGACCATCGTCGTGGCAACCGGAAACGCTCATAAGCTCACCGAGATCGAGGCCATTTTGGGCAAGGTCATGCCCGAGGTTCGCTTTGTGGCGCTCGGCCAGCTGGGCGATTTTGAGGACCCCGAGGAAAACGGCACGACGTTTTTGGAGAACGCCATCATCAAGGCGCAGGCTGCGGTTGAGGAGACGGGCCTTATGGCCATTGCCGACGATTCGGGCTTGGTCGTCGACGCGCTGGACGGTGAGCCCGGTGTGTATAGCGCGCGCTATGCGGGCGTGCACGGCGACGATGCCGCCAACAACGCCAAGCTTCTCGTTAACCTGGAAGGCGTGGCAGATGAGGACCGCACCGCGCGCTTTATGAGCGTCGTCGCGCTCATCGACACGGACGGTCTGGTTACCTATGGCGAGGGCGCCTGCGAGGGCGTTATCGCGCACGAGGGCCGCGGCGACCATGGTTTTGGCTATGACCCGCTGTTCCTGCCGGTCGACACGCCGGGCAAGACCATGGCCGAGCTGACGGCTGACGAGAAGAACGCCATCAGCCATCGTTTCCACGCGCTCGAGCATCTGTCCGCCAAGCTGACGGGCGAGGAGTAGGCCATGCGTGCGGTGGTGCAGCGCGTGCTCAACGCCGGCGTGACGGTCGACGGCGAGTGCGTGGGCCGCATTGGACGCGGCTACCTGGTGCTGCTGGGTGTGGGCCATGGCGATACGCGTGCCGAGGCCGACAAGCTGTGGGGCAAGCTCCGCGGGCTGCGTATCAACGAGGACGAGAACGGCAAGACCAACTTGGCGCTTGCCGATGTCGACGGCGAGGTGCTCGTGGTGTCGCAGTTCACGCTGTTCGCTGACTGCCGCCACGGTCGCCGTCCGTCGTTTACGGATGCCGGCGCACCCGATGTTGCCAACGAGCTCTACGAGTACTTCCTGACGCTCGTTCGTCAAGATGTCGAACATGTGGCGCACGGTATCTTTGGCGCCGACATGAAGGTCGACCTGGTCAACGACGGCCCATTCACCATCGTCTTGGACACCGATAGTCTGTAAGTAGCCAATTTTGGGACGGGGCTTTTTTAGCTACTTGCGTATGGCCACAACAGGGTGCTATAGTATTAGAGTTTTGTCTATCTTAGGGGTATTATCCCCTTTTTGAATTGCACCTTCTGGAGGCCCTGTTCATGGAAGAGATGGAAGTCAATCACGTCGACGACATCCACGAGAAGCTGACCGATATGGTGGGCGATCGCGTCAAGGTGAAGGCCAACATGGGCCGTACCCGCGTCGTCGAGCGCATGGGCACCATCAAGAGCGTCCACCCGGCCGTCTTCATTGTCGAGGTTGACGAGCGTCGCGGCCGCAAGTCGCGTCAGTCCTACCAGTACATCGATGTCCTCACCGGCCAGGTCGAGCTGTTCGACCCCGAGAGCGGCGAGCATATCTTTACCCCGCTCGGCAATCAGCTCGAGGAGCATTAACGGTGACCGATTGGTCCCTGACTCTTTCCGCGCCGGCAAAGATCAACCTCTACCTGGGGGTTCATACCGAGCGCGATGACCGCGGCTACCACAGGGTCGATTCCCTGATGGCAGCCGTCGGTCTTTCCGATACCGTGACGGTCACGCCGGCGCAGGCGCTGACCGTCCAGACGGTTCCAGCATCAGATTTTCCCATGCAAAAGAATACGGCGTATCGGGCTGCGGTTGCTATGGCCGAGCATTATGGTCGCGAGGCAAACATCTGCGTGACGATTGAGAAGCGCATTCCATTGTGCGCCGGCTTGGGCGGCCCCTCGACGGATGCGGCCGCGGTCATTGTCGCCTTGGCGGAGCTCTGGGGCATTGATCGCACCGACCCAGCGCTCGACGATATTGCGCGGGGCATTGGTGCTGACGTCCCGTTCTTTTTGCACGCGAGTCCTGCGTTCTACGTAGGTGGGGGAGACGTGCTGGCAACTGAGTACCCCGCGCTGCCCGCGACGCCCGTCGTGCTGGTCAAGCCGCGCGAGGCAAGCGTTTCGACAATTGAAGCCTATCGACGTTTTGACGAGGCCCCGGTGCCTGCGGACAAGCCCGGCGCGATAGCTTCTGCCTTGCGTGCTGGTGATGCCGAGACGGCATATGCACTCATCCATAACAACCTTGGTGTCATTTCCGCACAGATGGAGTCGCAGATTCAAACGGTCCTCGACTGGCTGCGTAAACAGGACGGAACCGTTGCTGTAGATGTGTGCGGATCGGGTGCCTGCTCGTTTGCCATTTGCGACACCGCTGCCACGGCCGAAAGGCTTGCCGATGCTGCCCAGCAAAATGGCTGGTGGGCCTGCGCGACCGAGCTTATTTCCAACACGGTTCAAATCGACGCGCCAAAGAAATAAAAATTTCTCTAGCACGCGGCGAAAATCTTTGTTACTATAGTCGAGCTAACGGGTTGTGGCTCAGTTTGGTAGAGCACTGCGTTCGGGACGCAGGGGTCGCTGGTTCAAATCCAGTCAACCCGACCAGAGCATGAGGAGGGACCGCTTCTTGCGGTCCCTTTTTTTAGCTAGTGTTGTGATACCGCGATACCCGCGGTATACTCATTCGAGCTTGTCTCGCTGTATTGTGGAGGTCTACATGTTTGGACTGAGGGCTCCTGAGCTCATCATTATTCTCGTCGTTGTCCTGATTATCTTCGGGCCCAAGAACCTGCCGAAGCTCGGCAAGTCCCTCGGCTCTACCGTCAAGAATATCCGTGAGGGTATGGAGGGCGACGATAAGGCCGAGACCAAGCAGGCCGAGGAGGTCGTGGTCGAGCAGTCCGAGGAGGACAAGGAGATCGCTGAACTCGAGGCCAAGCTCGCTGCTGCCAAGAAGAAGCAGGCAGAGGACAGCGACGCGGACGCAGAGTAGTCCCATCCCTTTGGGGTGAGCACCTGACCGGCTTGCCCGCAGGCTAGCCGGTCTTTTTCGTTTTGTTGACAGTTGATTGTTTGATCAGAGTTGGGGAGATATCCGTATGGACGCAAGCCAGATCGTACTGACCGCTGAGGGCCGCCAGAAGCTCGTCGAGGAGCTCGCTTGGCGTGAGGGCGATTACGCCAAGGAGATCGTCGAGGACATCAAGGAAGCCCGCGCGTTCGGCGACCTTTCGGAGAACTCCGAGTACGACGCCGCTAAGGACAAGCAGGCCCAGAACGCCGCTCGTATCGCCGAGATCCAGGCCATCCTCGCCAACGCTCAGGTTGCTGCCACCACGGGCGACCTGACCGTCTCCATCGGTTCCACCGTTTCGCTGATTGATCCCAACGGCGAGGTCATGGAAGTCACGCTCGTTGGTACCACCGAGACCAACTCGCTCGAGCACAAGATTTCCAACGAGTCTCCGGTCGGTCACGCCATCATCGGTCACGGCGAGGGCGACTCCGTCGAGGTCGTTACGCCTTCCGGCAAGACTCGCGTCTACACCATCGCCAAGATCGCACGCTAGACCACGGTCCCGCGTAAAGGTATGTTTTCGCTCCCTGGGACCGAATCCTGGGGAGCGTTTTAGTTTGAGGAGCTAACTTATGGCAGAGAACCAGAACGCCGCCGATCAGGCATCGACGCTCAACGACGAGCGCGCCACCCGCCTGGCCAAGCGCGCCGCCCTGTTCGAGGCGGGCCAGAACCCCTATCCCGAGCACTCTGAGCTTGAGGACTACGTCGCCGATATCGAGACTAAGTACGCCGATCTTGCCGATGGTGAGGACACCGAGGATGTCGTGAAGATCGCCGGCCGTGTGGTCGCCAAGCGCGGTCAGGGCAAGATCATGTTCATCGTCGTGCGCGATGCGACTGCCGAGATTCAACTGTTCTGCCGCATCAACGACATGGACGAGGCTGCCTGGAATACGCTCAAGGCCCTCGACCTGGGCGACATCCTGGGCGTGACCGGCGTGGTCGTGCGCACCCAGCGCGGCCAGCTTTCCGTTGCCCCTAAGAGCGCGACCCTGCTTTCCAAGGCCGTTCGTCCACTGCCCGAGAAGTTCCACGGTCTTTCCGACAAGGAGACCCGCTATCGCCAGCGCTATGTCGACCTGATCGCCAACGACGACGTTCGCGAGACCTTCCGTAAGCGTTCGCAGATTCTCTCCACCTTCCGTCGCTTTATGGAGTCCGACGGCTACATGGAGGTCGAGACCCCCATCCTGCAGACCATCCAGGGCGGCGCTACTGCCAAGCCGTTCATTACCCACTTCAACGCGCTCGATCAGGAGTGCTACCTGCGTATTGCCACCGAGCTCCATCTCAAGCGCTGCATCGTCGGTGGTTTTGAGCGCGTGTTCGAGATCGGCCGCATCTTCCGTAACGAGGGCATGGACCTTACCCACAACCCCGAGTTCACCACGATGGAGGCCTACCGTGCCTTCTCAGACCTCGAGGGCATGAAGGCGCTCGCCCAGGGTGTCATTAAGGCGGCTAACAAGGCCATCGGCAACCCCGAGGTCATCGAGTACCAGGGCCAGACCATCGACCTTTCTGGTGAGTGGGCCAGCCGTCCCATGACCGACATCGTCTCCGACGTGCTCGGCAAGCAGGTCACCATCGACACGCCGGTCGAGGAGCTTGCTGCCGCCGCGCGCGAGAAGGGCCTGGAGATCAAGCCCGAGTGGACTGCCGGCAAGATCATCGCCGAGATTTACGATGAGCTGGGCGAGGACACCATCGTCAACCCGACCTTCGTGTGCGATTACCCCATCGAGGTCAGCCCGCTCGCTAAGCGTTTTGAGGACGACCCGCGTTTGACTCACCGCTTTGAGCTGGTCATCGCCGGCCACGAGTACGCCAACGCATTCTCCGAGCTCAACGACCCGGTCGACCAGGCTGAGCGCTTTGCTGCCCAGATGGCCGAGAAGGCCGGCGGCGACGATGAGGCTATGGAGTATGACGAGGACTACGTGCGCGCCCTCGAGTACGGTATGCCTCCCGCGGGCGGCATTGGCATTGGTATCGACCGCGTGGTCATGCTGCTTACTAACCAGGCTTCTATCCGCGACGTCCTGCTGTTCCCGCACATGAAGCCCGAGAAGGGTTTCCAGTCCGGTGCCGCTGCCGCCAAGGCTGCAGAGGCCGGCAACGCCGCGAGCCCATTCGTTAAGTCGCTTAAGCCCACGCTCGATTACTCCAAGATCGCCGTTGAGCCGCTGTTTGAGGAGTTCGTCGACTTTGATACCTTCTCCAAGAGCGATTTCCGCGCTGTGAAGGTCAAGGCATGCGAGGCCGTCAAGAAGTCCAAGAAGCTGCTGAACTTTACGCTCGACGACGGTACCGGTACCGACCGCACCATCCTCTCCGGTATTCACGCTTATTACGAGCCCGAGGACCTGGTCGGCAAGACCTTGCTCGCCATCACCAACCTGCCTCCGCGCAAGATGATGGGCATCCCCAGCTGCGGCATGCTCATCAGTGCCATCCACGAGGAGGATGGTGAGGAGCGCCTCAACCTGATCCAGCTCGACGCCTCCATCCCCGCCGGCGCAAAGATGTACTAGGGGGTTACGGCGTTTTACCAAACGCCGTAACCACTCGACGCTGCAAGCCCGCCAGAGCGGCAATCTGCCTTTCAACTTCAGCGGCATGACCAAAAGGTCTATGCCGCCTTGTTTCAAGGCACCTTGCTCGCTCTGGCGGGCTTTCGCTGTCGTTGCCAAAACATCGGCGTTACCTTGGTCTAGATGTAGTCATTGGCTATTGCGCGCATGGTTCGCATGACAGCCGTCTCTTTTATGTTTCCTTTAGCCGTTGCTGCCTAGGATGGGGGTTAGTCGGCAGGAAGGGAGCGTCTATATGGACGACGCGAGCGAGCGCGCAATCGAAGAGGACATGCTCGATCAGTTCAATTACTTTGACGATGAGGACGAGGAATTGATCGACCGTCGCGAGCCGGCGGCGCTCGATACTTTCGACCTTGTTGATGAAGAGCCCGACGAGGACGAGGTCGGATCAGCGGAGCCCCCACAGCCTTCGCGCCTTGACTCGCTGCTTTCGAGAGCCCCCATGCACCACGGCGTTCGTGCCGGCGCGCTCCATATGAAAACTGACTGGCACCAGATCGTGACGGCAGGCGATGAGCTTGCCGTCGATGCGCCGCTCACCGATAAGTCATCCATCATCTGCCGCACCGGCATGCTTATGCTGGCAAGCGGAACAGGTGCCTGGCGCGTGCGCGATACCATGAATCGTGTTGCTGCCGTACTCGGCGTCACGATTCACGTCGACCTGAGTCTTCTGTCGTTTGAGTGCACTTGCATCGAAGATGGCCACTGCTTTAACGAGGTTGTCAGCCTGCCCACAACGGGAGTCAATACCCATCGCATTTGGATGATGGAGAGTTTCCTCAAGGAAATCGAGACCTATGGTCGTCGCTTCACGGTACACGAGTATCACGAGATGCTCAGGACCGTTGAGAGCTCAAAGCCTGATTACTCTCCCTGGCAACAGGGCCTTGCGGCAGCCTGTGCTTGCGGCGCCTTCGTCTTTTTGCTCGGCGGCGGCCCTATCGAGATGGCCTGCGCATTCGTAGGCGCTGGTGTCGGCAACTTTGCTCGCTCCCATATTCTCAAGCAGGGTCTTGGCCAGTTTAGCGCGCTGACGACGGGCGTTGCGCTCGCTTGCGTTTCGTATCTGCTGGCATTGCTCGGCCTTGGCCAGGTCGTACCGGGGGCAATGTCGCACCAAGAAGGCTATATCGGCGCCATGCTCTTTGTGATTCCCGGCTTTCCCCTCATTACGGCAGGCCTCGACATCGCTAAGCTCGATATGCGAAGCGGCATTGAACGTCTTTCGTATGCTGTGTCGATTATTGTGATGGCGACCCTCGTAGGTTGGATGGTTGCCGAATGTGTGGGGCTGGCACCGGATGATTTTGCCCCGCTCGGCCTTTCGCCGCTTGCTCTTACGCTCCTGCGCGTGGTGATGAGCTTCGTTGGCGTATTCGGCTTCTCGGTGATGTTCAACAGCCCGGTAAAGATGGCCGCGGCAGCTGGGCTGATCGGCGCCGTGTCCAATACCTTGCGCCTTACGCTCGTCGATGCGCCGACGATGCTTCCCTTCCTGGGCCTCAGCGCGGGAATGCCTCCCGAGGCGGCAGCGTTTATCGGCGCGCTGGTATCGGGGCTGCTGGCAAGCTTGGCCGAAGTCAAGCTCACCTACCCACGTATCGCCCTCACGGTGCCATCAATTGTCATTATGGTGCCGGGCCTGTATCTGTATCGCTCGATGTACTACATGTGCACCTTCGATACGGTCAATATGCTCGGTTGGTTTGTGCGTGCAGTGCTCATCGTGGCGTTTTTGCCCGTTGGTCTGGGTGTGGCACGTACACTCACCGACCCTCGCTGGCGCCACACCAGCTAATTGGTGCAAGGAGGACAGGTCACTTTGCACCAAATGAGTTGCGGTGAAATAGAGACTGAATTGCTGCTTAAAGGGTCAAAACAGTCCGTATTCCACCGCAACTTATGGGGTCGGGGGATTATTGGTGCCCTGCATCTTCATAAACTCAACGCTTACGAAGCGCGCGCCGTTCGTGTTAGGGTAGTTCCACCACATAAGTAGTCGCAGACGCACGTATCGCGGGCGGGCGAGATGAAGTCCCAACAGCTCCATCTCGCCCGCCCGTTTTTGTTGCGTGGTGCCGCGGCGTAACACAGAAAGGACCATGCCCTTTATGCCTATCAACAAACGAGAGAGCCTGCTGTTCACCTTTATCATGTGCTTTTGCATGGTGCTCTGGATGAGCATCTACAACGTCGCCCTGCAGCATGGGGCCATCAACGGCGAGGTTGTTGCCGCCGCGTGGCTCGGCTTCCCCGTTGCCTACGTTTTTGCCATGTGCTGCGACTGGTTTGTTGCCAGCCCCCTTGCTAAGGGCTTCGCCTTTAAATTCCTGGTCACGCCGGGCAAGAGCTCGCCGCTTGCCATGACGCTCGCCGTCAGCTCCTGCATGGTTGTTCCCATGGTTATCATCATGTCGCTCTACGGCGCGTGCGAAGGCCTGTTCCATATGCCCGGCGGCCCGCTTGCCAATTTGCAGGCGCTGCCGATGATGTGGCTCGTCAACATTCCGCGCAACTTTATCATGGCCCTGCCTTGGAACCTGCTAGTGGCTGGTCCGGTTGCTCGCTTTGTCTTCCGCCGCGCCTTCCCCATGGGAACCGTCTTTGAAGAGCGGCATATGGAACTCGTGCGCATGCCTGGCGCTCCCGTTGCCGATGCCGTCAATGACGTTGCCGAGAGCGTGGACGCCGAGCCTGCCTGCTAGGCAACAGCCTCTAGCCTAGAGCGCCCACCGCACCCGGCGATTCCTTTTTTGTAGACGTTGTCGCGCGGCTACGGGTGGGAAAGGCCCCAACGGTTAACATATACTCCATATGGGTAAAGAGACCAAAGCGCCGCCACGAGTGGCGCTTTGCGTTTGAAAAACTAGCTCGTCTAAGAGGAACTAGCATGTTAGACCGTTTTACCGATCGCGCGCGCAAGGTCATGTCCATGGCCAAGCAAGAGGCGCTCGATCTGCACTCAAATAAGGTGGGCACCGAGCACCTGCTGCTTGCGCTCGCTAAGGAGGACGAGGGTATTGCCGCCGAGGCACTGCGCTCGCTCGATATCTCCTACGATGACATCATGGATACCCTCAAAGAGGTCCAGACCACGGTTCCCGAGCCCAGCGAGGAGACCGAGGCGGCCAAGCTCGCCTTTACGCCGCTCGTCATCAGCGTGATGGAGCGCTCCTTCCGCGTGGCACGCGAGAACAACCAGACCTACGTTTCGACCGAGCACTTGCTGATCGGCATCGTCGAAGAGGGCAACGGCATGGCCATGGACATCCTCATGCGCCTGGGCGTGTCGTCCGCCTCCATCAAAAAGGCCATCGAAAAGCTCACTGCCAAGGATCAGGACAAGAAGCGTCCGCTCGCTGGCGCTGGCGCTGGTCGTCCCGGTGCGGGCCTGCCGTTCTTTAGCGGCTCGGATGCCTCTCAGCAAAAGGGGAGCGGCACCGACACGCT
>UQIP01000013.1:0-57184 GCA_900541005.1 uncultured Collinsella sp.
GGTCGGCGGGGCCATTGTGGCTCTTGACAGCGGATTGGGTCATATGAGCGAAAGCCCGCCAGAGCGAGGGAGGCCCTTTTGGGGCGAGATGACGCCATAGGTTGAGCATAAGTCAGCGAGCGGGTCGCATTTGAGGCAAGGCGACGTGAAACGAAAGGGCGCTGACCTTCTGGTCGCGCCCTTGAAGTTGAACGTCAGATTGTCCAAATGCGGCCCGCGCAACGTCGGCCCGTTACGGCGTTTGGTAAAACGCCGTAACTAAAAACGGTTGCCGCGGAAGCCGCCGCCGTTGCGGCCGCCACGATCGCCACCGCGACCGCCGCGGTCGTTACCACGGTTGCCGCCGAAGCCGCCACGGTTGCCGCCGCGATCGCCATAGCCACCACGGTTGCCGCCAAAGCCGCCGCGACCGCCACGGTCGCCGCCACGGTCACCAAAGCCGCCACGGCCGCCACGATCGCCACCGCGACCGCCACGGTCACCGCCACGGCCACCGCGATCGCCAAAGCCGCCGCGACCGCCACGGTCGCCGCCACGGCCACCGCGATCGTCACGGCCGCCGCGAGGACCGCGGTCCTCGTCCAGGCCCATGGCGACGAGCGGAGCGATGACCTTATCGAGAGCGGCCATCAGCTCGGTGGCCTCCTCGTAAGAAAGCTCGGGCAGGAGCTTCTCCTTCTTGTTGGCAAGCTCGACCAGGCCCTCAGCGGCATCCTCGGCAGCGAAGACAACGATCTTGCGCATATCGCCCTCGGCGTCGTCGATGCGGCCGACCAGATCGGCAGCCTCGGCCTCGGCCATCAGGCCATCGAGCTCACGAAGGCGCATGCCCAGCAGGTCGGACATTTCCTTCTGCTCCATCTTTGGCTTGAGGTCAAGGAGCTTGATGGCGCGCTCGATGTTCGCCATGCGCTCGGCCTTGGCCTCCTCCTCCTTGGAAATAGCAAAGCGACGGCTACGCAGCAGGCGGGCGGCCTTCTGCATCTTGTCCATCAGTTCTTCGTCATCGTAATCAACGGCGGCCTCGACAACCCCGGCCTCCTCCTCGGCGGAAACCTCGTCAGCAGCCTCAACCTCGGCAGCTTCGGTCTCCACGGTCTCGACTGCCTCGACCTCGGCAGTCATGGTCTCGTTCTCGGTCTCGTTCATGATCTCTTCGTTCTCGGACATGAGACTCCTTCTTGGCCCTCTCGGGCATCATCGCCCCATTCGCGGGGCCCGTCGCGCACTCTTTGCGCTTTAAACATTCATGCCTCTCGGCAAAACGTCCATTAGTTTATGGTGTCGCCATCCAATCTAGCTGCAGAATCTATGTGCACACATTAATGCGACATGTGCGACTCGCGACGAGCGTACACCAGCGACACCGCGAATCCGACCACGGCAATTACAGCCGCCACACGCACGGCAGTTGCAAATCCAATCGCCTGGGCAACGTCCGTCGCAGCGCCAGCGGTGCCGGCAGTCGCCGCAGAACTCGAGAGCAAGCCGATAAACAGCGACGGGCCAAACGATGCGGCAATCATGTTCCACGTGTTGAGCAATGCCGTTCCGTGAGGATGCTCAGCGGCAGGAAGCGTCTCCAAGCCGGCCGTCTGCGAGGGGCTCAGCACCAAACCGACTCCGGCATACACCACAACGGTCAGCGCCACGACGACGCCGATGTTCATGCCTGCCGCCGTCATCGAGATTGCAGTCTGCCCCACGGCAATCAGGGCAAAGCCGACCGGCAGCAGCGGCCATGCGCCACGGGCGTCCATCACGCGTCCGCCCACAATCGAGGTCACGGCGTTGCAGGCAATTGCCGGCAAAATGAGCAGGCCCGCAACAAGTGCGGTCATGCCGTATGCGCCCTCAAAATAGAGCGGCAACAACACGCTCATCGAGAACGTCGTCATCATCGACACCACCACGAGCAGGCACGCAGGCCAAAAACGAACGCTCGCCATGGGACGCACGTTAAGCACCGGGTGCTCGAGCTTAAGCTGGCGGGCCGCAAACAGGCCGAGCAGCACAATGGCGGCGAAGAGCGTCACGATGCCGGCAATCAGATTGGTCGAGAACTCGCCTACGGAATACACAAATGCCGTAATGCCGGCGGCGAGCAAAACAACCGACAGAATATCAAGCGTGGCGTTCGAACGCTCTCCGACATTCTGAACAAGCTTTACGCCCGCCGCAGCGACCACAATGCCGCCCACCAGCGGCACTACGAACACCGCCCTCCAGCCAAACAACGTGCACATAAGACCGCTGATCACGGGTCCAAACGCCGGCCCCAGCGTAATGCAGGCACCGCCCAGGCTCAGATACAGACCGAGCTTCTCGCGCGGAGCGCAAGACAGCACCACGTTCATCATGAGCGGGAACAAAATGCCCGATCCTGCAGCCTGCAAAATACGGCTTGGCAGCAAAACGCTAAATGACGGAGCGAACAGGCACAGGACTTCGCCGGCGACCATGCATCCGCATGCGAAAAACAGCAGCTTGCGCGTCGAGAAACGGCCGGACAGGAAGGCCATGATGGCCGTAAAGATCGACGTCACGATCATGTAGCCCGAGACGAGCCACTGTGCCGTGGTGGCACTCACCGAAAAGGCTGCCATAATGTCGTGCAACGCCACGTTAATGATGTTCTCGTTAAACGCGGCAACAAAGGCTGCAATATACATTACGACGAGAATCGCCGCAGAGGCCGATGGCGTTACTTGAACTTGTTGCTGAGATTTGCTCCCCATGCATTTCCTTCCTCTTGGAACGACAGTCGCATCGCCCCAGAGGAACGGTCCAGGGCGAAAAATGAGCCCTAGACTTACGCCAGACGCCGTACACGACGAATCTGGCAACATGGTCCAACATCGAAAGATTGTAACGCGGACGCACAGCTTTCCTTCCGCGCTATTATTAAAAGTCCACGAAAGCATAAGACATGAGGAGCCCGCCATGATTAAGCCCATCATGAAATCCGAGTTCTTTTTGCGTCTGCCTTCCGAAGAGGCGGGACCCGACGATGCCGCGACCGGGCAGGATCTCCTAGATACACTCCACGAGCATGAGCGCGAGTGCGTGGGCCTCGCCGCCAACATGATCGGCGTGCGCAAACGCATCATCTGCGTAAAGGACGGCAACAGGACACTCCTGATGTACAACCCTCAAATTCTTGAGCAGGTCAATGCCTATCAGACGAGCGAAGGATGTCTCTCGCTGATCGGCGAGCGTCCCTGTACCCGCTATCGCCGCATTAAGGTTGAGTATTTGGACGAGAACTTCGTCCACCGCATCAAAATCTTCTCGGGCTACACCGCCGAGATCATCCAGCACGAAATCGACCACTGCAATGGCGTCGTGGTTTAGGCCACCTGCCAAAATGAGGGTACCGGAGGCCTCCCTATGGATATCAGCCGCTTTGGCGAATTCGCCATCTTAGCGCAGTCACGCACGTTTCTTGATGCAGCGGAACTGCTTTTCATGTCGCAATCAACCCTCTCCAAGCACATCATGGCAATGGAGCACGAACTCGGCTGCAAGCTCATCGATCGAAGCCAGCGCCACGTAACACTCACCGCGCAAGGTGAAGCGCTCCTCCCCTATGCGCAAAAAATTGCGACGCTTCAGCACCGCTATCTTGCCGCCATTCAAATAGGCGCAGGTGAGCCGCTCGAGCACCTCACCGTCGGTTCTATCCCCATTATGGCCCCTTATGGAATCACGGACGCCGTCATCGATTTTCAGCAGGCGAACCCCTCATATTCTGTCGAGCTCATCGAGGGCGAGGGCGACACACTCAAGCGCATGCTCCTGCACGAGGACATTGACCTGGCCTTCATCCGTGACGGCGGCGCCATCGAGCCGGAGTTCAAAAAGATTCCCTTTACGACCGACCGGCTCGTGGCCGTCCTTCCGCTCGACCATCCGCTCGCCGAACGTGACGCCGTCGAGATAGACGACCTTATCGACGAGAATTTCCTCATGCTTCCCCAAGGCTCGTTCGTAAGCGAGCTCGTCCTTTCCCTTTGTCGCGAAGCTGAATTTGGCCCACGTGTTACGTTCACCGGCAAACGAGCCGAGAACATCATCTCCCTTGTCGCGCGCGGCGCCGGCGTCTCATTCCTCATGCGCAAGCCGGCGGAATCGCTCGCCAGCGGAAAGGTAGCCCTGGTGCCGCTCGAGCCCGCGACGACCTCCGAGGTCAGGCTCTACCTCAAGCGAAACGCCGCGCACTCGCAGGCGGTCGTCTCGTTCATTGGCTTCCTCCCCTACCGTCAGCTCCTGCAGGGCGACCGTGCGTCTTCCATCCCGGCACGACCGTCATAATCCCGCTGCCCCACAACGGCAGACTTATGTCCGCAAACACGCTGGCAGCGGCACGAAACACAAATATGCCTCGGGCGGCACGTCGCCGTCCGAGGCATATTTAATCAAAGTGCGCAAAAAGACTAGTCCACCGAGATGTTGAGCGCCTTACCGCCCTCGTCCTTCCTGGTACCGATCACCATAGCGGCGACAAGAGCCAGAACGAAAGCGACCACACCGGAGATGACAAGGCCGATAAAGCCCGTGTCGATGCCGGCAGGGTTAATAAAGCTCGGGAAACCGAGCGGGCCGGAGGCACCGAAGGCATAGAGTTTGGCACCCATGAGGCCGGCGATGGCGCCGCCTACACCAGCGGAAATAAAGGTTGCCCACATAAGGCGCTTACGCGGCAGCAAGATGGCGTAAAGCGCAGGCTCGTTGACACCGAAAATCGAAGAGACAAGGGCGGGAATGTTGACGGCAGCATTTTCCTCGGAGTCCTTGGTTCGGATGATCATGCCAAGCACAGCGCCGGCGATGGCACAACCGCCTGCATACACGAGCGGGTTAATGAGGTCATAGCCGTAGGTTGCGACATCGAGAAACCACAGCGGGATGATACCCCAGTGCAGGCCGAACATGACAAGCAGGCTCCAGAACGTGCCGATGACGAAGCCGGCGATGGCGGGCTGGAAGTTGATGAGCATCAAGATGATCTGGGCAACGATATTGGAGAGGACCGTCATGACCGGACCGACCACAAGCAGGCCAAGGATGCCGCAAATGAGGAGCGTCAGGATGTTGGAGAAGAACGAGCTCACAAGCGCGGGCAGCGCGTTAGAAAGGGCCTTGTGCACCTTGGAGGCAATCCAGACGATAAAGATCGCAGGCAGAATCGTCGATGAGTAATTCTGCATGATCAGCGGGATGCCAAAAATATCACCGTAGACATTGGACTCGAAGACCGTACCGGCGCCGAGCGTGTAGAGCGGATCTCCGCCCATAAGGGCAACGAGCGTCGGATAGACGAGGATACCGCCGAGCGCCATTCCCATAACGGGCTTAAGTCCGAACTTCTTGGCCGACGTCCAGCCAATGATTAGCGGAAAGTAATAGAAGACCGAATCTCCGATTGCCGAGAGCGTCACATACGTATTGCTGTCCTTAGCGAGCCAACCGGCAACCGTACAGAGCGCAAGCATCGACTTGATGAAGCCACCGGCCATAAGCACACCAAGAACCGGCTGCAGAATCTCGGAGATGATGGCAAGCAGACGCGAGAATGGATCGCCCTTTTTGACGTCGTCGCCCTCGTCGATATCGAGTGCGGGTTTGGAGTCGAACCCGCCAATCTGAACAAGGTCGTTGTAGACGGCCTCGATAGTGGCACCAATCACGACCTGATACTGTCCGCCGGCCTGGATGACGTCAACGACACCCTTCGTCGCCTTAAGCTCATTGGTCTGGGCGAGCGATTCATCCTTGAGGTGGAAGCGGAGACGCGTAATGCAGTGGCTCACGTCTAACACATTGTCTCGACCACCGACCTTTGTGATGATTTCATCGCAAAGCTTCTGGTATTTCATGGAATTCTCCTTTTTCTGAGCGGGGTATAGCATCGATTTCATGCCTCCGTAGTCGACGTGGGAGGGCAAGGAACCCGCTTCCCCCTTTGAAATCCGCGGACGCACGTACGCCCGGGATGGGAAACGGCAGAGAAGATGGAAGATGCCGATCACATGGCAGCGAGCCTCATTGGCCCATGTCACGCAATCAGGTCTACAGACGCGAATCTGCTGCGCCGAGAAGTCTCGTCGTCTGGCAGAACTTGTCACGCAGACGTTCTGGTTCGCCCTGGGGAATCTGAGTACGCTCGGTCTCAAAGGAGAGGCCGTACTCGCGTGCCGGAAGGAAATACTCGAAATAGCCGTTGGTGTAACCGCAAACTATTCCCTCGACTGGGCATTCGCGCTTCATGCGAATACCCAGGTCGCTGCCGAGCTCACTCGGGAACACAAAGAGATGCAGGCCGCCCAGACTGATGACGGCACACTTAAGCGTGAGCGAAAAGTCGTCATGGGCAACGGTGTGATAGAACGTCTGAGGCTCGATGCGGTCGAGAACGACCTCGCGATCGAGCTTGATCTGGGAAATCGCCTCGGCAAGACCGGTCGAAACACGCTCGACCTCGGGAATGCCGCGTCCCTGGCGAAAATTGCGGTCGCTACAGTCGCCAGCAGCACCGACGACCATGGCCGGATAGTAGCCAAGACTCTGAGCGAGCTTTTTGCCGGTAAGACCGGCGAGTTCGCTCGTGAGCTCCGTGCAGTCGGGTCCGACGCAGGCGGAATGCACCGCCCAGTTCACAAAGCCCGCAAATGGATTGCCTTCGGTATCGAAGAACGATACGACAATGACCTCATTGTCGGCGAGTTCACCTGGGATGATGCGGTTGTCGTAGAAACCGGTGATGACCTGCTTGCCCAAGCGACAAATCGCGGGCTGTGCGTTGGCGCGGCACTCCTCAAAGCATTGGCAAATGGTATCGAGGAACCAGCGGTAGTAGTCCTCGTCGAATTTTCCCGTCCACCAGCTGCGGTGGTAAGCGACGATTGAAGTATGGTCGTGCGTCGCCGAGAGCAGAACGCAATCACGGTCAATGCCGTAGCGCTCGGCGAGCATTGTCTTGACTTCCTCGGCCATGCTTTCCTCGAACTCGAGGACATCGGCATTAAAGAGAAACACTTCACGTTCGCCTTGCTGGAAGAGGATGGCGTTGGCGAAGACGTCATCATGGACGCCCGTCGCAGGTTCAAGACGGTTGGGAAGATTGCGGTAGCCAATCAGGTAGATGTCGCCCTGTGGGGTAATTTTGCGGCGCGCGTGTCCAATGTTCATGCACGTTCTCCTTCTGTGTCACGCCGCATTCAAGGCGGCAATGATGATTTCGACGAGGCGCTCATGGGATCCGGCGGCAAAACCGGAGTTCATAGCCTCATAGGTGATTTTTTCGTACGCGTCGGGAGCCGGTAGGTACTTCTGTCCGCCGTTGACGAGCGTGGCAAAGAACACAGAGCCGGACCGAGCGGCGCGCACAGTGGCGCCGAATGCACTCGAGACCTCGGGTTGTACGCCGACAAGCTCGACGTTTCCCAGCCGGAGCAGATAGACCCTCGTGCGCTGCTCGCCAGCGGCATGAAACTCATACGTTCGGTGCGGAGCCAAAGAGTGAAAATCGGCGCGTGTCTGAGCGGGCAGGAGAACGTCGACCGTGCGGGCATCGATGCCGGTAGCGTCATCCTCACGCGCCATGCGAGCGGCCTCGATCAAAGCATTGCCCAAGGCCTGCCCCTGCTGGTGCAGCATGCGGTATCCGTCCTCATGGGCATCGACCGTCTGCTTAACGCCGGCCGCATCGAACATGACGTTCATGGCGCGCTCCGCCGGACCTTGGTCGCCCTCGGCGCCTGGCAGCAACAGGGCAACGCCGCCCAGCTCGCGCTCGAGTGACATGGCGGCAAAACCAAAGAGGTCTCCGCTCGCCATGCGCCTCCCCTCGGAGTCGCGCGACCCGTCGAGCACGGAGGACTGAACGTCCGCCGTCGCGAGCACGGCAACATACTCGCCCCCGGCATCCCTTATGGCGAGTACGGGCATCGTGTGGTCGGCAAACCCCCTGGGATTCGAGCCCAACCACCAGCCGGCAGGCGTCTCAATGTCGCGATTAACGTTCACGGGGCATTCGCCCTCCACAGTGGCGAGCGTGGCAGAGTGAATGCCCGCAACAGCGCGCTCGACAGCCGTGCGGGCGGCAGCGACGAGCGCTGCGCGATAGCGCTCGTTGCGATTGCGGGTAGCATCGTCGGCAAGATGCCCGGGAGTGCGGACGTGAGGCATGGAAAACGTGTGGGTAGGAACCACCCAAGAATAAGCACCGCTGCAATTGGCGGCATCCTCAACAACCTCACGCAGATCGGCGAGTAGAGCCGGAGCGATCGAGGTGACCTCAAGCGAAAGGACGCAGGCGCGTCGCCCCGTCCCCTCGATGATAAGGGCACGGACGAAGACCTCATGACGGAGTTCGTCGAAACCGTCGAACGGCAACACGTCCCCAAGATCGATGGCCACACGAGCGGCCCCAGCCCTCATCTCTCCTTCGCCCATGGCAGATACTCCCCTCTGATTGCCGCTCACTCGACACCGTACAGTTGCTGCGCCGTACCGCCAAGCACAAGGTCGCTGTCTGTATCGCTCAGATTTGCAGCGCGAACGCAGGCGACACCCTCGGTGAGCCACTCGCGTTTGACGGGATAGCTCGTGCCAAAAACAATATGGTCTGCACCCAGCACGTCAACCGCGCAGGCGAGGAGTGTCTTGCCCCAAGGCTGGGCATGGGACATGTCGAAATAGATGTTGTTCTCGAGGTGCCTGGAAACGGTCTCGGTATCGACCTGAAAACGGCCAGAAGCATCAGGGCGCTTGGGACCATGAGGCAGCAGCATCTCCTTGAACGCAAAGTATGCGCCGCCGAGCATGGAGTGGACCATCTTGATATTGGGATAGCGCTCAAAGAAATCACCAAAGATCTCTCGGCCGATCGCCGTAGTTTGGTCGACGCAGCGGCCATAAGAGCGGCGAAGGTTGTCGTACGCGAGAAGCGACTCGTTCTCGACCGGCACGGGAACATGGTGCACGTAAACGGTGACATGGCGTTCGTTCAGGTGCTCGAAAAAGCTCGAGAAGACCTGGTCGTCGAGATAGCGCTTGCCGTAGTGAGCGCAGAGCTGCACGCCCGCAAAACCATCGTCGAGCCTGCGGTCGAGCTCCTCCAAATTCGCTTTGGTGCCAAAGGGCGGCACGGCGACAAGCGGAATCAGACGGCCATTTGACGCCTTCGCGTCAGCAGCCATACCGTCGTTGAAACGCCGGCACATCTCGAGCGACATCCACTCGTGGCAGCCGGGGAGCTTGAGGATCGCCTTGTCGACCCCCGCCTCATCCATATCGGCCAAGCGCTTCTCGAGGGCGTAGTCGCCCTCAATGTAGTTAAGACCCGGAGAACCGGCGGGCATCTCGATCACGATCTGTCGTTTGCCGGCGGAATTCATGGTCAGATAGCCTTCGGTGTCATAGGCGCGGGGTACCTCGGCCAAAAACTGTTCGCAGAGCGTCTCGTCATGAAAGATGTGCTCGTCGAACCAGTAGGAATTTGCATCGATAATCATTGGTTGGAACCGCCTTTCATCTTGTTGAAAACATTCTAGAAAAGCAGGTACCCGGACATCAATTCCAGCTTAAGCCCACTGTATTCCATTTTGGAATAGAACTTACCGCTCACGCGCGAACCTCGCCCGCTCAACGAGACAAGCGCTAACAGCACGGGCTTAGACAGAAAACGGTCGGCCCGCATCCGTTGCGGGCCGACCGTTTCATTACAGGCTACCTTTGCCGTTACGCCTGGCGGTAGTGATCGAAGAAGTCGGCGAGGTCTTCGAGGGACTCTTTGAGTACTTCCATGCGCGGCAGGTACACGATGCGGAAGTGGTCGGGCTCAGCCCAGTTGAAGCCGCCGCCGCGCGTGATCAGGATCTTCTTCTCGTGCAGCAGGTCGAGGGCGAACTGCTCGTCATCGGTGATGTTGAACTTCTTCACATCCATCTTGGGGAAGATGTAGAACGCCGCGCGCGGCTTAACCACCGAGATGCCGTCAATCTTGTTGAGCGCCTCATACACAAAGTTGCGCTGCTCGTAGACACGGCCGCCGGGACGGATGTAGTCGTTAACGGACTGATGACCACCGAGTGCCGTCTGAACGATCGACTGAGCCGGCACGTTGGAGCACAGGCGCATGTTGGAGAGCATGTTGATACCCATGATGAAGTCGCTCATGCAGCGCTGGTTGCCCGAAAGCACCATCCAGCCAATACGATAGCCCGCGATCATGTGCGACTTGGACAGACCGCTAAAGGTGACGCAGGGCAGGTCGGGGGCGAGCGACGCAATCGAGACGTGCTCGTAGCCGTCCATGCACAGGCGGTCGTAGATCTCATCGGCAAAGATCATCAGCTGATGCCTGCGTGCAACCTCGACGATGCCCTCGAGCACCTCGCGCGGATAGACGGAACCCGTGGGGTTGTTGGGGTTGATGATGACGAGGGCTTTGGTCGCGCTCGTGATCTTGGACTCCATATCCTCCAGGTCGGGATACCAATCCGCCTGCTCATCACACAAATAATGTACGGGATGACCGCCGGCAAGGGTTGCGCACGCCGTCCAGAGCGGATAGTCAGGGCTGGGAATCAGGATTTCGTCTCCATTGTCGAGCAACGCGTTCATCGAAAGCTGAATGAGCTCGGACACGCCGTTGCCCGTGTAGATATGCTCCATCTGAACGTTGGGCAGGCCCTTGATCTGCGAATACTGCATGATCGCCTTGCGCGCGGAGAACAGGCCGCGCGAGTTGGAATAGCCTTCGCAGTCGGGCAGCTGCTGGCGCATGTCCTTGATGACCTCATCGGGCGTGCGGAAACCGAAGGGCGCCGGGTTACCGATATTGAGCTTGAGGATGCGCTCGCCCTCGTCCTCCATACGGGCGGCCTCGTCGACGACGGGGCCGCGAACGTCATACAGGACGTTATCGAGCTTGGTGGATTTAGAAAAAGTGCGCATGGTGGTGCTCCTTGCAATTTGAGCTGAGGGATGGGGTTCGGGCTTGGAATCGTTGCGGGGTGATGATGCCTCGCCTTGATCGGCGTCGCCGGCAAGCAGCCAGGTAACATCGACCTCCAAAATACGGGCGAGCAGCTCAGCCACATCGCGCCGCGGGATCGTCTTGCCGCTCACATATTGGCTCATCTGACTCTTGCCGAGTTTTTTGCCGAGCATCTCCGATGCGCGGATTACGTCCGACTGACGAACGTCGCGATCGGACATAGCCTGTCGCAGGCGATCGCTAAACGTCTCTTGGGCCACTAGAACCTCCTTGCTGGCGAAGTTCAATTTATAGAACACGAATTGAACCAGGGTTCAATTTAGCAAGCAGTATAGCGCCGCGCCTCATTCGAAAGTTCAATTTCATAAGAAAACGTACCGAACTCCGAGATTTGCCCAAAACGGACAATGACGTGCACACGTTTAGAGGTATTCAAGGAATCGAGCGGCGGCAAGCGAAACATCGGCCGTTCGATATATGGCGTTGATCTGCCGATGGGGATGTCCCTCGAGCGAACGCACGGCAACATCGAACTGACAACGGCGCAAGATGAGCGCGGGAAGAATGCTCACGCCCAGGCCGTCCTCGACCATAGCCATAATCGCATAATCATCCCAGGTCGACAGCTTGGAGCACACCGTCAGCCCCGCCCGACGGAACAGCGGCGTAATCTCGTCATCGGTACCGCGTTCCAGCAGAATAAACTGCTCGTTGGCTAAATCGGCAAGAGAAACGACCTCCGCCGTGGCAAGCAAAGAGTCTGCCGGCACTACCGCCATCAACTCGTCGCGCACCAAAGACCGCGATGCCATGCCGTTTTCTCGGGGCTCACGTGGGATAAAGCCCAGGTCGCAGCGGCCTTCCGCCACCCATTGCTCAATCTCGGAGTAATCACCCATCAGCAGCTCGTAATCGACATCCGGATGATCGGCGCGAAAGCGCGCAATCACCGGCGGCAGCACGTGGGTCGCCACACTCGAAAACGTACCGATGCAGATTTTGCCGCGCATGAGTCCACGCATCTCATCCACCCGTCGCTGCAGGCGGCCAAACTCTTCGCATAACGCCTCGACTGCCGGCATGACCTGCCGCCCGTCGGCAGAAAGCACCACGCCCTCTCGGCTGCGATCAAGCACCTTAAAACCCCAGTCTGCCTCAAGGTCGCCCACCATGCGGCTCACGCCCGACTGCGAATAGCTCAGCCGCTCTGCAGCACGCGTAAAGCTGCCAGCACGCACCGTCTCGAGCAGCACTTGCATCTTTTGGATATTGGTCTCCACGGCACGCCCCCACCCTTGCATGAGTTTTTGTCATGTTTTCCATGCATTATATTCGCTTTTCTTCTAAAGCCAGTTCACCCATAGTGAACATGTTCGGATATAGAGGGGATGTCAGCGCATGAACAACGGACTGTTTACATACTTAGCAGCATTACTGTTGTTTGGCTCTAACGGCATCATCGCCGCAGCTATCGCACTGCCGAGCTCCGATATCGTGCTGCTGCGCACGTTTTTGGGCGCTCTCTCGCTTGTCACTATCCTCGCCACTACCCAACACCATAAGTTGCAGGCGCCATCTCGTCCCCGCGAAGCCGCGGCCCTCCTCCTCTCGGGAGCTGCGCTGGGCGCCAGCTGGATTTTTCTGTTCCGCGCCTACCAGACGATCGGCGTCGGCGTATCCTCGCTGCTGTACTACTGCGGCCCCATCATTGTCATGGCGCTCTCCCCGCTCATCTTTGGCGAAAAGCTGACCGGCGGCAAAATCGCCGGCTTTGTCGCCGTTGCTTGTGGTGCTTTTCTCATTGCAGCGCAAGGTCTAGGCGGCAATATGCCCATTGCGGGCATCGTCTGTGGAATCGCCTCGGCCTTCTGCTATGCATTGATGGTCATCGCCAGCAAGGGTGCGCCGCACATCGAGGGCCTCGAGAACTCCGCGCTCCAGGTGAGCGCCGCCTTTGTGACCGCACTGGTCCTCACGCTCATCACGCAGGGCGCTCCCTCGTTCCTGTCCGCCGGCGTCGCCGCCAGTATTGATTGGCGCGCCGTCGCTATGCTCGGCGTCGTCAACACCGGCATTGGTTGCCTGCTCTACTTTAGCGCCGTCGCCAAGCTGCCCGTCCAGACCGTCGCCGTCGTCGGCTACCTCGAGCCGCTTTCGGCGGTCGTGTTCTCGGCCGCCCTTTTGGGTGAAGCCATAACACCAGTCCGCCTGATGGGCGCCGCGCTTATCATCGGCGGCGCGATTTTTTGCGAACTCGCCGGCAAACGCGCAAACGCCAAGGCTGGCATCGCCCAGACAGCACGTGCCTAAAAGCCCCTGCTTTGAAATGCTACCTGCGTAGATAAATAATCCCCAGCTGAGGATTATTGTCTAAAATAACCCGATGTGCCAAACTGCTCTTGTATGTATAAAGACGGCATAAAGTTTTTTGTCCTAGACAGATAACCGGATGTCTAAGGGAGTCCTCGTGGCACACAACAAACTGGAGGCAAACCTCCAAGGCCAGCACGGGCAGGGCGGGCACGGAGCCATTCCCCTCTCCGCTGGCATGCTGCTCGTAACGCTCGGCGTCGTCTATGGCGACATCGGCACGAGCCCCATGTACACCATGAAATCAATCGTCGCCAACAACGGCGGCATCGGTACCGTCAGCGAAGACATGATCTTGGGAGCGCTTTCGCTTGTCATCTGGACCATGACGCTCGTGACCACGGTCAAGTACGTGGTAATCGCCATGAAGGCCGACAACCACAACGAAGGCGGCATCTTCGCCCTGTTTAGCCTGGTGCGAAAAGTGGCACCATGGCTGATCCTACCTGCCATGATCGGCGGCGCGGCGCTGCTCGCCGACGGCATCCTCACCCCCGCCGTCACGGTTACCACGGCCATCGAGGGCCTGCGTACCATCGAGTGGGGCCACGCGCTGCTGGGCGACGGCCAGACCAACGTCATCATCATCACCATCATCATTATCTGCGGCCTATTTGCCATGCAGCGCGCCGGTACCTCGTCGATCGGCAAACTGTTCGGCCCGCTCATGACGCTGTGGTTCCTGTTCCTGGCAGGCGCCGGCCTGTTCAACATGCTCGGCAACCTGTCCATCCTGCGCGCGCTCAACCCCATCCGCGGCATCATGTTCCTGTTCTCGCCCATCAACCACTCGGGCATCATGGTGCTCGGCTTTGTCTTCCTGTCGACGACCGGCGCCGAGGCCCTCTACTCGGACATGGGCCACGTTGGCAAGGCCAACATCTATGCATCCTGGCCGTTTGTTAAGGCGGCCCTTATCCTCAACTATCTGGGTCAGGGAGCTTGGCTGCTCGCCAATAACTCCAACCCCCAGATGCTCGCAATGAATATCGTCAACCCGTTTTATATGATGCTTCCCGAGCCCCTGCGCCCCTTTGCCATCGTGCTTTCGGCCGTAGCGGCCATCATCGCCTCGCAGGCGCTCATCACCGGATCGTTCTCGTTGGTTTCGGAGGCAACGCGCCTCAACCTTATGCCGCATCTGCGCATCCACTACCCCAGCGACACCAAGGGTCAGCTCTATATTCCACTCGTCAACAACATCATGTGGGTCGGCTGCATCTTCATCGTGCTGCTGTTCCAGAACTCCGAGCGCATGGAGAGCGCCTACGGCCTCGCCATTACCGTGACTATGCTCATGACCACGACGCTTTTGACGAGCTACATCGCCGGCATCCTCAAGCACAGGCTGGGTGCCTGCGTCTTCGCCCTGCTCTTTGGTGCCATTGAGCTGTGCTTCTTCGCCTCGTGCCTCACCATGTTCTTTGACGGCGGCTACGTCATGATCTTCCTGGCCGCGCTGCTGTTTGGCCTTATGTATGTGTGGCGCCGCGGCACCGCCATCGAGCGCACGCAGACGATCCTGCTGCCCGTCTCCAAGTACATCGATCAGCTCAACCGCCTGCGCAACGACGAGACCTACCCCGTGCTCGCCGACAATCTGGTGTTCCTCACCAACAGCCCCGATCCGCTCACACTCGACCGCGACGTGCTCTATTCCATCCTGGACAAGCACCCCAAGCGCGCCAAGGCATATTGGTTCATCAACGTGCACGTTACCGACGAACCCTATACGCACGAGTATTCCGTCGAGACCTTTGGCACGGACTTTTTGTTCCGCGTGCGCCTGGACCTGGGCTTTAAGGTCAACCAGCGCGTCAACGCCTATCTGCGTCAGATCGTCGGCGACTTGATGGCATCGGGCGAGCTGCCGCCGCAACATCACACCTACTCCATCTACGAGACGCGCGGCAACGTAGGTGACTTCCGCTTTTGCATGCTGCGCAAGATGCTTGCCCCCGAAACGGACATCAACCGCAATGACCACCGCGTGATGGCCATCAAGTACGCCGTCCGCCGCGCCTGCGGAAGCCCGGCACGCTGGTACGGTCTCGAGAACTCGGCCATCATCATTGAGTACGTACCGCTGTTTGCCCGCATGCGCCCGGCCGTTAAGCTCGTGCGCACCCAGGTGCCGCTCGAGGTTCAGATCGAAGAGGCCGAGGAAATGGAAGTCGACATCTTCTCGGACGACTTGGTCAACGGCAACGAGGCCGGTAGGGACATGAACGTCGACCCCACCGAGCTGCTCGAGAGCGTCGCCGATACGCCCGAACAGCAACAGCTCGACGGCCTCGAGAACGAACAACTCAACGACGCCAACTTCTAGCGACGCCATAAATCAACGACAGCGGCCCTGCGCCTCACGATCTGCCAGGGCCGCTTTTGTCTACGTTTTTGGCCAGGTAAAGCACCTTTGAGGCTTTACATGGGCGTAATCGTAGACTGCTATTCGGCATTTCCGGGGCTAGACAACCGCCTGGCCCCAATCGGTCATATAACCCTAGCCCACATTGAAATGCCATCGAAAAAGAAGCAGGCTATAGAGACTGGTCTCTCACCCACTCGATGAGTTCGGGGATCGCATAAGCGTATTGCCAGGTAAAGTTATGAGTGTTTCCACCCTGGACCGTCTTGTCAGTGCTATCGAGAGTTCCCTTCTCTACATGAAGGAAAACGACATGCGCCCCATCGGTCACCGCTTGTTTACAGGCCGAGGAGCAGACATCCGAGAGCTCGACCATAAGCTCATCGAGCGTCTTCTGGCTGCTAGCCGCCTTGGCTCCTTCCTGGTTACCCGAAGGGTTTTTCTCTCCCGTTGCGTCGTAATCAATCCACAGGCCACTCGTATGTCCTTCGCCGTCATAGTTATAGGCGCAATTCAGCTGCTTCTCAACATAAGGAATTCCGATACTCGCGACACCCTTCTCGGGATCCGTCATACCGCCATAGGAATTGGAATCGTCTTCAGAAACGAATATCACCATGGGCGTCTTGGCAATCGGAGTCATGTTGCCTTGCCCGGCAACGAGCATAAGCGCTGCAAAGGAATTGTCATCGGGATGCTTGGAGGCATATTCGATGAGGGCCATGCACCCGGCAGATTCGCCCGTCCCGTAAATGCGATCCGGATCGATTGAGTAACCCTGGTCGATCAGGTCCTCGATTACATGCAGGCAAGTCTCGATATCGCAACAAGTTCCAGCGATCGTCAGCACAAATTGTGACCCATCAGCCCAGGCAAGGGCTCCCAGACCTTGACGAAGATTCACCCTCACATCGCAGGTGGTTACCCCCGCATCCGGCAGGAAGAGCGTGATGGGGTATTTCTTTGCCTTGTCGTAGTCGTCAGGCTGTGCCAAGGCAAACGAAGCATGGAATCCAGTTTTGGGGTCATCGTAGGTCCCTGCAACAAACTTGTCTGCCTCGGAGTTGAGAACAGTCGAAGCCACGAGATATCGGGAGGATGTCTCGTCGCCTGTAAGCTTTTTACCTGCAGAATCCTTGAGATCCTTTATTTGGGCGATTTTGACGCAACCGCTATCAAGGGATACGGGACCGTTTGAGCCTACGCACCCACGTGTCATCTGAAACATCAACGTCTGTGCGCCCGCATCTGCTGGATCGAGCTCGACGATGACGTACGTTCCCTTGCTTTTGCCCCCTTCATCACTCAGCTCGGCTTTGTCGTTTACATAGGCAGTGACAATCGAGCGTCCCAAAACCGAGAAAGATCCCAGCCCCTTTTCCTGAGCCTGTTGACCGATGCCGCCATGTCCGGGATCAACCGAAGACGCATCGACATCCACGTCGTATTCAATCGCCACGCCGACAATCTTCTCTCCGATTGCATATGTTTTCGCAAGTGCAGAAACAGAGATAACGTGCTCGTAGAATTCGCTAACGTCGCTATCCGTGCCACCCGATTTGCCGTCGCTATCAACCTTCAGTGCATCATCCTTGCCGGCAGCCACGCTTCCCGCGCCGCTTTCGCTTCCAGACGCGCAGCCAACAAGCATAGAGGCGGTGCCCGCCAGCATTGTGGCCCCACCGGCCGTTAAAAAGCTTCGCCGACTCATTTCGAAAGCCATTTTTATTGCCCCGTTCCCCAGCCCGCTTCTGACTGGATTTTCAGCAGTTCTAATCAGAAATTAACGAAACGGAGTCCGTGCCTTCGAAGCGCCTAAACAGGGAATCCGTTGATGCCAGATGCCCGGCGCGCCGCTCGGAAGTAAAACTAAAGGAATTTTATATAATCTAAATGAGCCAATCGATTCGCTTTTGAACGGCTATTATTCCAAAGATGAATTGAAACTACCGTTTGTTTAATATATCTTGACAAAGTCATCGGCATCATGTTTGCCTTCAACTTCTGATCTACCAAGCGGCCCTGCGCCTCACGAGAGACGCAGGGCCGCTTTGCATTGCAGTAAAGCTAACGGCTACGAACGACGCGGCTCGGGAACCACGAGCCTATCGGGGCTCGCGCCCTCGGCATCCATCAGGCTCACGTAGCGAATCGACGGATCCCCATACATCGCGTAGTAATAATTGCCCGTGCGCGCGCTAAAGCATCCGGTGTAGATAGTCTTCTCGAACTTGCCATCGCCCATCCTGGACGCTCCCTCGATCATCACCACGCCCTCGAGCGAGCGGAACATGCGGACGACGTTTTCGGTCTCGCTCTCCTTTTGCGGGTAATTGGCATTGAGGTACGCCGCCTTTACAAAACGGCTCGGCGAATAGCAATCGCCCGGAATGCCGCGCATGCCGGCACCGGCTCCATAGGGCTTAAGCTCGGCGCCACGCCATGTCGCCGTCTGCGGAAAATCGCTTGTGGCGGTGATATAGGTGCGGAGGTTTTCCATGTGCCACGGGAAGGTGGGCTGATTGGCAAGGGTGTCGACCGGATCGTCGTATACATGCAGGCCGTCAGCCATCATCTCGACCACGATGCTGCGCTGGCTGTCGCCGATAATCCAATGGAGCAGCGACACGCCCAGCCCCTCTCCGGCAGATTTGGCGACAATCACCGTGTCGCGCAGCGCGGCCTCGACCTCATCGACCGTCGAGAACGTCGCTGCCACCCACAGGGGAAACTCATAGGCCGCGATATTGTTCTTGCCGTCGACAGGGCCCTCGGCATACTCGGCATAACCCGGGAAATTGAGACCCGCCACGGCGAGGCCCGCATCGTTGCCGCAGTCGAAGAACATAGGGTAGTTCTCGTAATCGATGCACATGCCGATTACCGCGTGCGCCGCCGACGCATCGTCGATAAACGAATACGGGACGTGGAACCCGCGCGGCATCACGCGAACCTGTTGGCCGTAGTCAAAGCTCCAGTCGAGGTTGCGACCTAGATACATGTGGCCAGAATTATCGGTAAATCGAATGCTCGTACACATAGTGCCTCCTTGCTTTACGTTCCTGCTAAGGTTATTGTCACCAAACAAAAAGGCGCTAAACACAAAAGCCCGGACATGACAACAATGTCACGCCCGGGCTATTCAAGCAGGATAAACTCAACCAAGTTAACCCCGCAGGTCGTCTAAGGGGTCAAAGTGCCGCAGATTGCCACGAAAGAGGAGCGAAGCGTACTTAAGGTACGCGAGCGACGATTGAGCGGCAAGGTGCGGTGCTTTGGTCCCCTTAGACCAACTTTCCAAGACAGTGATCGATCATATGCTGAATCATCTGCGCCTCGAAGCCCACAAAGTCCTGCTTGCGCTCGCGCATCTTGCCGTCGACGATCACGTCATAAGCGACCTTGCACTTGATGTAGCGCGTGGACTTGGTGACCTCCTCGTGCGTCAGGCAGCTCTCCTCCATCTTACTGGCTCCCAAGCCAAACACCAGACGGGGGTTATAGAGCACGTGGGGCTCGCCGGCGTCGTCCAGATAGACGCAGACCTTCTTGGTAACGCCAATCTGGTTGGCGGCCAAGCAGCCGGCATCGTCGAGCGACTTGATGGTATCGATCAGGTCCTGAGCAACCGACTCGTCCTCGACGGTCGCAACCTCGCAACGCTGGGACAGGATAGCCTCGTCGTGGCAAAGCTCTTTAATCATACGTTCCTCCATAGGGGTCGTTGTAACCGCTTAAGTATACGGTACCCACACATTTTCATGCGAAAAATACCGTCCGTCTGCTACAAAGCGCCGAACATCAACATGCGAGGAACAACAGCGTCGTAAAGGGGCTATAGTGGGAGCGTTCGTGTCAATCGGCCTAAACTCGGGGCCGAACAAGGAAAGGGTATGCATGGACGAACTTTTTCACGTCAGTGAGCGCAAGTCCACAATCGGGACCGAACTTCGCGCTGGACTGACAACATTCCTGGCGATGGCCTACATCATCGCCGTCAACCCCGCGGTGCTCTCGGGCGCTGGCATCGATGCGGGAGCGCTCGCCTGCGCCACCTGCCTGGGCGCCGGCATCATGACCATCTGCATGGGCATCTTCGCCAACCGCCCGCTCGCCTGCGCGTCGGGCTTAGGCGTCAACGCGATGATCGCTGGAATCACCACCACCGTCTGCGGCGGTGACTGGCACGTGGCCATGAGCGTCATCTTCCTTGAGGGCGTCGTCATCTTGCTGCTCGTGCTTTGTGGCCTGCGCGAGGCCATCATGGACGCCATCCCCGTGGTCCTGCGCCACGCCATCTCGGTTGGCTTGGGCCTGTTTATCGCCATGATCGGCCTGTGCGACGCCGGCATCATCACCGCTGGCGCCGGTACGCTCGTCGGCCTGGGCGACATCACCTCCCCCACCTTCATCGTCGGCATCATCTCCATCCTGGTGACAGTCGCCCTCGCCTGCCGCAACGTCCCCGGCTCGCTGCTCATCGGCATCGTCGTCGCCGTCATCGCCGGTATCCCCCTAGGTGTGACCCAGGCTCCGACCGGTATCATCGCCCCGCTCGACTTCTCGAGCATCGGTGGCCCCATCGCCGACGCCGGCGGCGTGCCTGCCATCGTCAAGGTCCTTACCGACCCCGCGCTCCTCGTCATCTCGTTCTCGCTGCTCATGAGCGACTTCTTCGACACCATGGGCACCGCGATGGCCGTGGCCAAGCAGGGCGAGTTCCTCACCGACGACGGCAACGTCGAGAATATCAAGGAGATCTTGATCGTCGACTCCGCCGCCGCTGCTGTGGGCGGTTTCATGGGCGTCTCCTCCATCACCACCTTCGTCGAGTCCACCTCTGGCGCTGCCGACGGTGGCCGCACGGGTCTCACCTCCGTCACCACCGGCGTGCTGTTCATTCTCGCCGCGTTCTTCTCCCCCATCGTCACCATCGTTTCCAGCGCCGCCACCTGCGGTGCTCTGGTCTACGTCGGCTACCTCATGATGAGCGAGGCCTCCGAGATCGACTGGTCCGACGTGTCGCAGGGTTTCCCGGCGTTCATGATTGTCGCCGGCGTGCCCTTCACCTACTCCATCTCTGCCGGCATTGGCCTGGGCTTTATCGCCTACGTGGTCGTCGCGCTCTTTAAGGGCGAGGCCTCCAAGATCAAGCCGCTCATGTGGATCGCAGCCCTCGCCTTCCTCGTCTACTTCTTCGTGGCGTAACGGCATAGTCTGCTAAAGCAAAACAACAAGGCGCGGAATCGCATCGAGCGGCTCCGCGCCTTTCTTTTAGCGTCTGCCCCCGTGTCAGCGTGCGACAATTGAGGCTGTCAATATCACAACACCGAGAGAAGCCTGCCTTGGAAGCGCATCATAAGCAGATAACCGTTTATTCAGAGTGTGCGGAAGGCGCGCCCGTCATCTATCTCCCCGTGATTATGGGCAACGGTAGTGAAGTCTACGAGCGCTGCCGAGAGCTCGACTGCCCGCTGTTCACCCTTGTCGCCATTGGAGGGCTCGATTGGAATCGCGAGCTGAGCCCCTGGGAATGCGACGGAACTATACGAGATGCCGAGCCCTTTGGCGGACAGGCTGCTGGTTTTCTTGACGAGTTGTTGAAGCAGATAATCCCCCAGGCCGAATCATCGCTCCCGCAACCGCCCGCCTGGCGCGGCGTTGCCGGCTACTCGTTGGCGGGTCTTTTTGCACTGTGGGCACTTTGGCAAACAGATGTCTTTGAGCGCGTGGCGAGTGCATCGGGGTCGCTGTGGTTCCCCGGCTTTATCGACTACGCGCGCGAGCGCACGATGACGGCTACGCCCGACGCCGCCTATCTGTCGCTCGGTAAAAAGGAAACCAAGACGCCCAACCGCATGATGCGGCACGTACTCGACGATACGCGCGCGATGGAAAAGCTGTTTATCGAGCGCGACATCCCAACAACGCTGGAGCTCAACCCCGGCAATCATTTTGCCCAAACTGACCTGCGCATGGCGCGCGGCATCCACTGGATACTGACGCATTAAAAATGGCGTCCACGCGCACATACGCATGGACGCCATTTTTAATTTGGCTGAACGCAGCTACTATTCAGTAGTCTCCTCAAGCTCGGAAGTATCGAACTCAAAGTCATTACCGGGCAGGATGGCGTTGAGCGCAATGCCCACCAGCGAGCCCACGGCAAGGCCCGAAAGCGAAATCGTCACGCCGCCCAGCTCCAGCACGATGGCACCGGCGGTACTGTAGGCAATGCCGAGCGAAAGCACGAGCACCAAAGCCGCAACCAGCACATTGCGGTTGTTCTGGAAATCAACCTGGTTTTCGATAAGGTTGCGAACGCCCACGGCACTGATCATGCCGTAGAGCACGAGCGACACGCCGCCGATTACACACGCCGGCATGGCGGCGATCACGGCAGCAAACTTGGGGCAGAACGAAAGCACGATGGCGCAGCAGGCGGCAATGCGAATCACGCGCGGGTCGAACACGCGCGTCAGGGCAAGCACGCCAGTGTTCTCGCCATACGTCGTATTGGCGGGGGCGCCAAAGAGCGATGCCAAGATGGTCGCCAGGCCATCGCCGAGCAGGGTACGGTGCAGACCGGGATCGGCAATGTAATTGCGTTCGCAGGTAGAGCCAATGGCGGAGATATCGCCAATGTGCTCAATCATGGTCGCAAAGGCCAGCGGCATGATGGTGATGATGGCCGTCGTGGCAAGACCGCTATCGAGCCGCGGTCCAAAGAGCGCAAACACGGTGTTGTCCCACACGACGGGCAAGCCAACCCAGGGGGCGGCTGCGACGCCAGAGAAGTCGACCTCACCCAACGCGGCCGCAACGGCATAGCTCACCACGACGCCCAGCAGAATCGGCACGATCTTAACCATGCCGCGGCCCCAAATATTGCAGATGACGATCACGGCCACAGCGACAACGGCAACAAGCCAGTTGGTCTGGCAGTTGGCGATAGCAGAGCTTGCCAAGATCAGGCCGATGGAAATGACGATGGGGCCGGTCACCACCGGCGGGAAGAAGTGCATGACACGCTTGGCGCCAAATGCGCGGAACAGCGCTGCCAGCACCGGATAGAGCAGGCCGGCGCAGACAACGCCCAGGCAAGCGTAGGGCAAAAGCTCGGCCTCGCCGTTGGGCGCAACGGCGGCATAACCCGCGATAAAGGCAAACGACGAGCCCAGGAACGCGGGCACCTTACCGCGCGATAGAAAATGAAACAGCAGCGTGCCGATGCCGGCGAACAGAAGCGTCGTCGAAACGGAAAGGCCGGTGAGCACGGGCACGAGCACCGTGGCTCCGAACATCGCAAACATGTGTTGCAAACCCAACACAAACATGCGCGGGCGGCCGAGCGACGATGCATCGTAGATGGCATCGGTGACGGCGGGCGTCGAAGACCGGGACATGAGAGTCCTTTCAAAAAATGGAAGGGCGATCAGGCATATCGGATAACCTGCCCGAACGATACGATCCGAACCATTGTACGCGATACGCAATGCCTCGCACGCGCCGCCACCTGCAAACGCTAGCGTTACTTCCAAACGCGCTCGGCAATGCGCTTGACCAGCGCGATCTTCGCCCATTGCTCGTCCTCGGTCAGCTTGTTGCCAATCTCGCAGCTGGCAAAGCCGCACTGGGGCGACAGGTACAGATTCTCGAGCGGCACGTACTTAGCGGCTTCGCGGATGCGCTCGACGATAACATCCTCGTTCTCGAGCTCTGCCGCCTTGGTGGTTACCAAGCCCAGCACGACCTTCTTGCCGGGAGCGACGTACTTGAGTGGCTCAAAGCCGCCGGCGCGCGGCGTGTCGAACTCCAGATAGAACGCATCGACATTCTCATGTGCGAACAGATACGGAGCGATAGGGTCGTAGCCGCCTTCAAAAGCGTAGGTGGAGTGGTAGTTGCCGCGGCACACGTGCGTGTTGATGACCAAATCGTCGGGCTTGCCCTCGATGGCGGCGTTGTTGAGCGCCACGCCCAGCTCGCTTACCTTTTGCAGGTCGACCGGGCTCATGCCGGTTTTGGCGACAAAATCGGTATCGCAGTAGATGCCCCAGGTGCAGTCATCAAACTGGATGTTGCGGCAGCCTGCTGCGTACAGGTCGGCGATCACCGTGCGATAAGCGGCTGCAATGGCGTCGGCAAGTTCCTCATCGGTCTTATAGACAGCGCGCAGGCTCTCCTGCTGGCCATCGCAGCGATCGAGCGTGACCTCAGAGAACGTCTGGATCGGCGCCGGAATGGTCTGGCGTGCGACCTGGCCCTCCTCCTCAAGCGCCTTGACGAACTTAAAATGCTCGACGAACGGGTGGTTCTCGCCGCTAATGGGACCGGTAACCACGGCGGTGTCGGCCGTCGTCTCCTCGTCATGGAACATATAACCCGTGCGTGAGGTGCGGCGCTCAATGCCGTTAAGGCCCCACATAAAATCGAGGTGCCAGTAGCTGCGGCGGAACTCGCCATCGGTGATCACCTGCAGGCCGGCGGCCTTCTGCTTGGCCACCAAATCGCGAATGGCATCGTCCTCGACGGCCTTAAGGCCGGAAGCGTCGAGTTTACCCGCGACATAGGCGGCACGGGCGTCCTTTACAGCCTGCGGACGAAGAAAGCTGCCGACGATATCGGCGCGAAACGGCGCGTTCGGTTGAATCGAAGTGCTCATAGATATCTCCCTTTGCATTGGTTGCTTTACTGGGACAGAGTATGAGCGCTCATATGACCATCGTAAAATATACGTTTATAACAGTTTGATATAGATGTTTCCTATATCAGTCTGGACTGTCATAAAGAGACTTGAACCGTGCGGAGCACAGCAGCCTAGATATGCTGACGAATCGCGTCGATATAGGCCCGACCGTAGCGCGTAAGCGTCGTGTTCTTGCGCGTGATGATGCCAATCTCCATGTACTCGTCCACGTCGAGCGGAATCGAGATAATGCCGGGGCCGTTGAGCTCGTGGCTGATCACGCCCGAGCATACCGTGTAGCCGTTGAGGCCCATGGCCAAATTGAACAACGTCGCACGGTCGCGCACGCGGATATTTTTGCGACGCTCGAACGTCGAGGTCAGCTCCTCGGAATAGTAAAACGAGTTGTAGCTGCCCTGCTCGTAGGACAGGAACGGGTAGTCTTCCAGATCCTCGAGCGTCACGCTGGAGCGGTCCGCCAGCGGATGGTCGGCGCAGACGAAGACATGCGGCGTGGCGCAGAAGAGTCCTTCGAACACGAGCTCGTTGGCCACCAGCATGCGCTCGATGACCTCGCGGTTGTGCTCGGACAGATATAGGATGCCCAGCTCGCTTTTCATGTGCGCGACATCCTCGATAATCTCGTGGGTCTGTTCCTCGCGCAGGGTAAAGTCGTAGCGCGCGGCATCGAACTCGCGGATCACGTCGACAAACGCGTTGACGGCAAAGGAATAATGCTGGCAGCTCACACTAAAGTGCGGCACCTGCTCGGATGCGCCCTTGTACTTGCCCTCGAGCAGGTCGGCCTGGTCGAGTACCTGGCGCGCATAGCCCAAGAAGGTCTCGCCTTCCTCGGACACAATGACGCCCTTGTTGGTGCGCTCAAAGATGTGCACACCCATCTCGTTTTCGAGATCGCGAATCGACGCGGTAATCGAAGGCTGCGACACAAAGAGCCGGCGCGAGGCCTCGGTAATGCTGCCGCATTCGGCAACTTTGACGACATATCTGAGCTGCTGGAGCTTCATGGCTGTCTCCTTAGCTGTTAGTGAGATTCGCGTCGGCAGTACCCGGCAGGCGCATAAACGGCGGCATCTCCCCCGTCGCGGCGCAGGCGGCAATCTGATGCAGGACTCCGGCGACCGCATCATCCACCGCGGCGCCGATATGCCAGCGCGCGGCAGCCGTGACGGCCTCGTTGGCATTGGCGACTGCAACGGAGTTGGGAACGGCATCGATCATGGGCAGATCGTTATCGGAATCGCCAAATACGGCCACCTCGTCGGGCGTCAGGCTCAAGGCGCGCGCCAGCTCCAGCGCAGCGCAGCCCTTGTCCCAACCATCCGGAAGGATGTCGAACAGGCGCACTCGGTTGTTGGGAAACACAAGCGAGAGTTCCGGCACCTCAACGGCAACGCGCTCGCGTAGCTCCGCGAGCTCCTCACGCGAACGGGCACTCCAGATATTCGCCTTAAACACCGGCGCGCCATCGACGACGGGACGACACGGGGCCTCTTCGCCTTTGAGCCACGCATTGCCGCCCGACTCCATAGCGCGACGCACACGCTCGGGATTGCTCGTCACGCAATAGGCATCGTTGCCCCAAAAGTCATCGCCCAGGCTGTAGACTTTTAGAAATGTATCGTCGGTCTCTTGCTCCAGATAGTCAGCCAAACGCATCAGAGCATCGTTGTCGATTGCGCGCGAAGCGACTACTTCGCCGTCGACAAACATCACCTGGCCGTTACAGAACGCACCGGTCGAAAAACACTCGGAACGGTTTTTGAACATCCAGCCCATCGCGGACGGCTGACGACCCGAAACCGGCCCAAAGTGCAGACCCGCCGCCTGCATGGCATGAATACCCTCAATGGCGTAGTCGCTGGCGCCGTCATGCCCGGCTGGAATCAGCGTATCGTCCATGTCGGTCAGCACAAGTTTAATCATAAGGCCCCCATTCGTATCGGTCCTACCTATTGTAACGACCTGCCAAAATAAACCTGTCCCTTTTTGGCAGGTGCGCTAGTATAGGGAACAACAGATTCGATGCGGGAGTGCCGGCGGTGCAAACCACAAGGCTGAGAGGGCATGGGGCCCAATCCTTTGAACCTGTCAGTTAATGCTGGCGTAGGGAGCATGCCGCCTTTACAGGGGCGCTGTCTATGCACAGCGCCCCTTTTCTATGCCAAGGAGGCATGTGCAGTGATTGATTCGGAACAGCTTAAGCAACATATGGTCAAGGCCGTAGAGGAAATTCGCGCCACCAATCCGATGGCCGGCTCCATCACCAACACGGTGACGATCGACTTTGTCGCCAACGCACAGCTCGCCGTGGGCGGATCGGCCGCCATGGTCTATCTGCCCGACGAGGGCGAAGCGCTCGTTGCCGGCGGCGGCGCCATCTATCTCAACATGGGCACGCTCTTCCCCATCTACGAGCAGACAATTCCCCGCGCGGCCAAGGCGGCACACGACGCCGGCAAGCCCTGGGTGCTCGATCCGGTGGGCCTGGGCATCGGTAGCCTGCGCACCCAGTTGGTAAACGAACTCAAGCAGTACAAGCCCGCCATCGTGCGCGGCAACGCCTCCGAGATCATCGCGCTCGCCGGCCTGTGGGGTCTTGAGGGCGAGGCGGCCGATCTGAGCCGCGTGCGCGGTGTCGATACCACCGACACGGTAGACGCTGCCCGCGATGCCGCCGTGGCGCTCGCCCGCTACACCGGCGGCGCCGTTGTGGTCTCGGGCGAAGTCGACCTGATTACCGATGGCACAACCGTGGCCAAGTCCCACGGCGGCAGCCCGCTCATGTCCAAGATCACCGGTTGCGGCTGCTCGCAGGGCGGCGTGCTGGCCGTGTATGCCTGCGCCGCCGACCCGTTTACGGCAGCCATCTGCGGCACCGCGGTCTACAACGTTGCCGGCACGCGTGCCGCCGCTGTCGCCGACGCCCCGGCAAGCTTTAAGGTCGCCTTTATCGACGAGCTCTACCGCGCGAGCGCCCAGGACATCGCCAACAACCAGCTCGAGCTCGAGGAGGCGTAAGCCATGTCCGAGCCCGCAACCAATGCCGGAATGAACACGCTCATCGCCGTGGCCATCGCCCCGTGCGGCACCGGCGACGAGCTGTCCGCCGAGGTCGCCGAGGTCGTGCGCGTCATACGCGAGAGCGGCCTTCCCAACCGCACCACCTCGATGTTCACCGAGATCGAGGGCGACTGGGACGAGGTCATGCAGGTCGTGCGCGACGCAACCTTTGTGTTGGCGAGCAAGGGAATCCGCACCGAAGTCGTGCTCAAAGCCGATATTCGGCCCGGATTTACCGACACCATGACCGGCAAGCTCGAGCGCATGGAAGCACAGATCAAGAAGCAGGAGGAAGCACGATGAGCATCCGCGACAACCTTGATATCTCGGCCTATCTGGTACTCGGCCCCGAAAACACCCTCGGGCGCCCCGTGGGCGATGTGGTGGCCCAGGCGCTCGACGCAGGCTTTACCTGTATCCAGGTGCGCTCCAAGGTGGCAAGCGCCCGCGAGATCATTGCACTGACCGGCGACGCCGCGCAGGCAATCGCACAGGCTGGCAAGACCGGTCAGGTCGCCCTGTTAATCGACGACCGTCTGGACTGTGCACTCGCCGCGCGCGAGCAGGGCATTGCCGTCGACGGCGTGCACGTAGGCCAGAGCGACATTCCCGTCGAGGTCTGCCGCAAGCTGCTGGGCCCCGATGCCATTGTGGGCCTTTCGGCCCGTTGCGAGGAGATGCTCGAGTACGTCAAGACCGCCGACATGAGCCTGGTCGACTACCTGGGCATCGGCCCGCTCCACGAGACCGAGACCAAGCGCGACTGCGGACGCGCGGCCGACGGCTCTATCATCACCAAGAGCTTTGAGGACCTGGCCGCACTCCACGCGGCAAGCCCCGTGCCCATCGTGGTGGGCGGCGGCGTCAAGACGGCCGACCTGCCGCAGCTCAAGGCCACCGGCGTCGACGGCTTCTTTGTGGTGAGTGCCGTCTGCAGCGCCGATGACCCCTACGCCGCGGCCAAGGAGCTCGTCGACACTTGGCAGCAGGCATAGGCATAAGCCGAGCAGCTGATCCGCAGCCTCACATCTTCAGCAATGGAAAGCGCATCCCAGTTTGGACCTCCATTCCGGGATGCGCTTTCCGCCGAGATGGCGGCAGCGGCCTCTACCCTGCCAGATATGTCTCCAGTGCCGGCAAGGTCGCCTCAGCATCGCGACGACCAATCTGATAGATGCGCTCGAGCTCATCGGGCTCGCGGCACAGCGACGGCACTTTCACCGATTCGCTCGGCCGCACCACAAAGATCTCGCCGGCGGCCTCACGACGTGCCAAATCATCGAGCGTGGCATTGTAGACCTCATGCCGATGCTCAAGCGCTGCGACAAACTCCGGATAGTGACGGAACACGCGACGCAGCATAGGCATCACGCTGTTGGGCCGCTTCACAAAGCCCGCCGGCTGCGTGAGCACCACGATATTGCGGTCATACCCCTGAGCAAACAGCCATGCACTGGGAATAGAATCAGCCACGCCGCCATCCAGGTACTTGCGGCCCTCAATGGCGACAGGACGCGTCGCCACGGGAATTGCCGACGACGCCCGGATCCACTCGATATCGCGCTCGTCGCCATACGGCAGGTCGTGGTAGACGGCCTTGCCCGTCTCGATATCGGTACACACGCACGTAAATCGCATGGGGCAGGCGCGATACGCCTCCAAGTCGATGGGATCGCGCTCGATAGGCACCTCGTGATAAGCAAAGTCGGCATTGAACATATCGCCGGTTCGCAGCCAGCTGGTCACGCTCGCATAGCGCTTGTCGGCGCAATAGGCCTTGTTATAGCGAATGGCGCGGCCGATCTGGCGCGATTTAAAGTTGTAGCCAAATGCCGCGCCCGCCGAGACGCCCACCATATGGTCGCAGGTCAAACCGTGCTCCATCCAAACGTCGAGCACGCCCGCCGTATACATACCGCGGTAGCCGCCTCCCTCGAGCGCAAGCCCCACCGTGCGCGTCATATTTGGCTGTGTCATGCGACCATCTCCGTTCCTGCGTTTAAAACCGGGACAAGTATACCCGTCAACATATACCGCCCCAGTCGCATTTTTCATGCGCACCCAGGCGTTGCGGTTTGGCGAATAATAGCCGCCCGTAGCATGTACACCCATATATAATTCTGCACTGTTGTTTATACTACTCAGCAGTTATCAACAGCGAACATTAGCCGGTAAATTAACCCAACAACGCAGCAAGGCGGGGGCCTGGATACACGCAAAGCGCCGAACAACAACGCGTGTGCACAACGAGCTCGCCCGACGCAATTCGCCCGACCTCAGAAAGCCGCTTAGAACATGGATACTGTCAGCAATTACACCGAAACGCTCGAAAAGACCGTCCGCGACCTTCTCAAGCGTCAGGATGATCTGATTAGGACCGCCTTTACCGACCAGCTTACCGGACTTGGCAACCGCGGCGGCTTTGCCCGTTCCCTCGAGGAGCTCTGGGAGCAGGACACCCCCGTTACCATGGCGTTCATCGATATCGACAATCTCAAGCACTGCAACGACGTCTTTGGGCATGACGAGGGCAACCGCTATATCTTGCAGGTAAGCCTCTATCTCAAACTGTATATGAAAGTGGACGAGGCGGCGTTTCGCATAGGCGGCGACGAGTTTGCCATCCTATCTACGATTGCGACCGAAGACGACCTCGCCGAACGTCTGGAACACTGCCGAACGATCCTGCTCAAAAACAACGATTCCGAGATGCCCCACTCGTTTAGCTACGGAGTGGCACACGCCGACCCCGCCCTGGGCGAAGCCCCCAATCGCATGACACTCGATGCCGACCATCGCATGTACGACTACAAGCTACGTCATGCCGTGTACCTCGATCGACGCAATATCACGCAAGTCCACGCCGACGACTTCGAAATAAGCGACCGCGTTTTCGACGCCTTTTCGATGCTCAACGAAGGTCGTTATTTCTTTATCGAGAACTTGGACAAACATCGCACCCTTTGGTCACAAGGTGCCTTGCGCGATCTTGGCCTTCCCTCGGAGCACATAGACAACTGCCGCGATTACTGGAAAACGCGCGTCCATCCCGATGACCTTGAGGCTTTTACCGACGACATCGACCAAGTCTATAACGGCTCCAAACACCATCGAGTCATGCAGTATCGTGTGCGCAACGCCGTCGGCGACTACGTCCTTTGCCGTGCTCGCGGGTTTCGTATCGACGGCGACGGAAATGTCCCCTCGCTCTATGTCGGCGAGCTCGTCAACCACTCACTTGCCGAAACCGTCGACGCCGCCACAGGCCTCGGAACGCAGCGCATGCTGGTCAACGCTATCGATACCTGCCGCCTTGACCGTTGCAAGACAGGGCTTATAGCGGTGCGCGTTCGTGGCACGACAAAGCTCAACGAGCTCTACGGGACCGAGGCTGTCGACAACATGCTTGCCGAATACGCGGGCCGCATGCTGTCGATCACCCGCGGCAGGAGCCGGGTCTACCGTTCACGAAGCGTCCAGTTTGTCGTGCTCAGCAACGATTTGGACCACGAGGCATTCGAGCAACTGACCCGCCACCTTAAAGAGGCCGTTTTCGCTCCTGTGCAAATCGCGGGCGACACCATTACTCCCGTCTGTCTTGTCGTCCCGGCATTTTACGAGCACTTAACCCATCAGGCGACCGCCGTTTTAGGCGAACTCGATCGTCGCCTCCGCACAGCCGGCGGGCTTGTCCCCAACGACAGCCTCCCTATACCCGAGGTCGAACGCAAAAGCGCAATCGCCGAACGCATCGATATGCTCACCGGTCTCTACCGACCCAGCGAGTTTATGCGGCGCGCCAACGCTTTTCTCGAGGCAAGGCGCGACGGCGCTTGGTGCATCGCCACGGTCGACATGGGCCACATGCGCCTGTTTAACGAATGGTATGGACAGGCCGAAGGCGACCGCCTGCTTGCCGATGTGGGCACGGTCCTCAAGGACATCGAGAATGCCGACATGGGCGTCGCAGGGTACTGGGGCCAAGATGACTTTTGCGCACTCATCCCCTTTAAGCACATCACCGTCCATCAAATCTACAACCGCGTTCGCGAGGCAGTAGCCAGGCATGATGGCGGCGTAGGTTTTTGGCCGTCCATGGGCGTCTACCCCATCGATTCCAATGAGGAGATCGCCATCGATGCGCAGGCAAAGGCCATGTTTACCAATCGGCGCGCAAAAAACGACTTTAAGGAGCGCATTGCCATTTTTTGCCCCGAGGAGTACAAGCGCGAAATCGTGTTCAACCGCACGCTGACCCAATTCCAGTACGCGCTGTCAAATGGTCGCATCACGTACTATCTTCAGCCCCAGGTCGATATGGAAACCGGCGAGATTATTGGCGCCGAAGCACTCACCCGCTGGATTGACAAGGACGGCTCTCTCATTTCGCCCGCAACGTTTATCCCCGCACTCGAGGAAAGCGGCTTTGTAGTGACGCTCGACAAATATGTTTGGCAGGGCGTCGCCATGTGGCTCCGCGAGCGCCTCAATCGAGGACTTCGCGTGGTTCCGATTTCCCTCAATGTGTCGCGCGTAGACATTCTTGCCTGCGATGTCGCCGAGCATATGGGGTCGCTCGCCGCCCAGTACAACCTGCCGCCCGAACTCATGCACATCGAGATCACCGAGACCGCCTATACCGGAGAGTCCGAGGCCGTGGATAAGCTGACCGCGGATCTGCACACCCGTGGCTTCTCGACCTACATGGACGATTTTGGCACCGGCCAGTCCACGCTCGCGATGCTCAAGAACGTCAACGTCGACGTCATCAAGCTCGACCGCACCTTTGTGCCCACCGACCGCGATCAAGGCCGCAGCGCGCAGATCGTGTCATCGATGCTCGAGATGGCGCAGTCGCTCCATCTGCCCGTCGTGGTTGAAGGCGTCGAGACAAATGAGCAGGCAAACATGCTACGACAAATGGGCGCCCGCTACGCTCAGGGCTTCCTCTACTACCGTCCCATGCCGGCGAAGGATTTTGAGGCATTGCTCGATGGTGGCAATAACAACTGATACGCTCGCGCGCAAAACGCCACCGCCGAGCGGGGGGATTTGCCTCCATTAGCCAACTTATATCCCCAATTCAAACCGAATTGGGGATATGATACAAACCGCTGTTCCGTCCAAGGAGGGTATCCATCATGAACGAGTCATATCGCCTGGGCGAGCAATCGATTATTGCCTATCTTCAGCGACTTGCGAATGGCGTCTCGACCGCCGAACTCGATGTTGCCGCGCTGCCCGCTGGGCTACGCGCCGTTGGTGAGCAGCTGCAAAAGACGCATGCCATCCTGCAACAAGAGCGCCGGCTGCTTGAGAGCAACGCCCATATCGACCCGCTCACCAACTTGGGCAACCGCAACGGATTCGACCGTCACGTCGAGCAGCTCTGGCGCAAAGGCGACCCCTTTACCTGCGCCTATATTGACATCGACCATCTAAAACATTGCAATGATAGGTTTGGCCACGCCGAAGGCAATCGCTATATTCTGAGCATCTGCCGCACGCTCTCCGAAACCATGGAGCACGATGAGATGCTGTTCCGTATCGGTGGAGACGAGTTTGTGCTCATCTCGCCCTCCGCAAACGAGGCTGAACTCGAGCAGCGCTTGGAGCAGGTACGTGCCGGGCTGATCGAGGCGAGCTCAGGCGGCAAGGCGCCCATGATCGGCAGTTTTAGCTTTGGCTGCTCGCGCGTCGATCCACTTGCCGGCGACACGCGTCGCCAGATGACGATGGATGCCGATCGCAAGATGTATCGCTATAAGCTTATGCATCGTGTGCAGCAACCGAAAGACAATGATGCGCCGCAACGCCCAATCGTCGATCAGCTTCCCTGCAACGACCGAGTGTTCCAAGCGATCTCCATGAGCTCCGAGACGCGCTATCCGTTCATCCTTAACCTCGATACGGGAGAATCGCAATGGTCGGTCAACGCCGTGCGCGATTTTGACCTGCCCTCCCAGCACCCTTTTAACTCGGTCGATATGTGGCTTGCCCGCGTTCATCCCGAGGACCGCGACAACGTACGCGCCGAGCTCGACATGGTGATAAACGGCACGTGGCACTTCCACTACATGCAGTATCGCGTAATGGATGCCACTGGAAAATACGTGCTTTGCGACTGCACGGGCTACCGCTTGGATGGAACCGATACCGAGCCCAACATGTATGTGGGCATTATCATCAACCGAAGCTTGGCAGATACGACCGATTCCGTGACCGGCCTGGGCGATATTCACGCCCTGGTCAACGCCATTGGCGAAATGCGTCGCGTGCCGCGCAAGGCAGGCTTTATTGCCATTAAGGTCGACGATATCGCCGAAGTCAATGCCCGCTTTGGATTCGATGCAGGCGACCGCGTGCTCGCCGAAAGCGCCGCCTGCCTCATGGATTGTTCGCGCGGCAAGGGTCGCCTGTTCCGCTCGACGGGACCAATGTTCGTGGCGCTTTTCGATGAGCTCGGCCCCGAGGCAATCGACGAGCTCGCAAACGAAATCGAACGATTCCTGGGTTCTCCCGTGCTCATCGGCTCGCTTGAATATCAGCCACCCATTCGTGTGGCGACGCTTCATCTGGACGCTGTCGATCGACAGCCCGTTTCCATTTTGAACGAGCTCAAAGCGTTGCTTAAAGAGGCACCGCAAGTACCGGGCACCAAGTTGGACTAGCGTCGTGGGGCGCGATGTGAAACACAAGCCGTTTCACATCGCGCCCCACGCCATCTACCCTCTCGTGCGATAATCCTCCGCAGAAGTCACCGACAGCAGAGGGAGTTTGTGATGAAGGTTCTTTTGGTCAATGGCAGCCCCAAGGCAAACGGCAACACCGCCCGCGCACTCGCCGAGGTCGCTGAGCAACTCAATGCCGAAGGCATTGATACCGAGGTGTTTCAGCTGGGCGCCAAGCCCATTCGCGATTGCATCGGTTGCGGCCAGTGTGGCAAACTTGGCGGTCGCTGCACCTTTGACGATGACGTGGTGAACGAGCTCATCGCTGCCGCCGAGCAGGCAGACGGCTTTGTCTTCGGCTCGCCCGTCTACTATGCGCACCCCAGCGGGCGCATCCTCTCGGCCCTCGATCGCGCCTTCTATGCCGGAGGCAAAGCCTTTGCACACAAGCCGGGCGCTGCCGTCGCCGTCGCCCGTCGCGGCGGTACATCGACCACCTTCGATGTGCTCAACAAGTACTTCACCATCAACCAGATGCCCGTGGTCGCCTCCACGTACTGGAACAACGTGTTTGGCCGCGTGCCCGGCGACGCCGATGGGGATGCCGAGGGCCTTGCCACCATGCGAAACATCGGCAAAAACATGGCCTGGCTCCTGCGCTGTATCGAGGCAGGACAGGCCGCCGGCATCAACGCACCCGAGGCAGATCGCGCAACGACCAACTTCATCAGGTAGAACGGCGGAACAAATACATGAACGTGCAGATTTTTGGCACCAAGAAGTCCTTCGACACCAAGAAGGCGCAGCGTTATTTTAAGGAGCGCCGCATTAAGGTGCAGTTTATCGACCTTAAGGAAAAGGAGATGAGCAAGGGCGAGCTCACGAGCGTGATGCAAGCGGTCGGCGGCATCGACAAGCTGCTCAACCCCAAAGCCAAGGACGAGGAAACGCTCGCGCTCATCCAGCACCTTACCCCCAGTCAGCGCTTCGACAAGCTGCTCGAGAACCAGCAGGTCTTGGCCGAACCCATCGTGCGCAACGGCAAAAAGGCCACCGTCGGTTATTGCCCCGATGTATGGGGAGCCTGGGAGTAGCTTGTGTTATTTGCCGGCGCGTGGGTATAAGAGCAGGCGTTTGGCATAAGATTCAACTGTAAGCCATGTCTAACAAAGGAGGGCACATGCCCAACAAACCCGTGAAGATCATCATGCTTACCGGATACCTCGGTGCCGGCAAGACCACGCTGCTCAACCACATCCTCGCTAACGACGGCGGCATCCGCGCCGCCGTGATCGTCAACGATATCGGCGAGATCAATGTCGATGCCAGCCTTATCGCCGACGGCGGCCTGTCCGAGACCGACGACCTCATCCCGCTCACCAACGGCTGCATCTGCTGCACGCTTTCGGACGACCTTGCCAACCAGCTGCAGGGCATCGCCGATTCGGGCAACTTCGATTACATCATCATCGAGGCATCGGGCATTTGCGAGCCCATCCCCATCGCCTACACCATCTCGAGCTTCTGCGACGAGGCCAAGGTGGGCGGCGAGCCCAAGCTCGCGCTCGACAACATCGTAGCCGTGGTCGATTGCGCCCGCATGTATGACGAGTTCAACGGCGGCCGCGACCTGCTGGCCGAGGATATCGACGAGGACGACATCGAGAGCCTGCTCATCCAGCAGATCGAGTTCTGCTCTACGCTGATCCTCAACAAGACCGATACCGTGACGCCTGAGCAGATCGCCGAGCTCAAGGCCATCGTGCGCAGCCTGCAGAAGGACGCCGTGATCGTCGAGGCCCAAAACGGCGAGGTCCCCATGGAGGAGCTGCTCGACACCGACCGCTTCGACTTTATGCGCGCCTACAACTCCGCCGCTTGGATCGAGGCCATGGAGCATCCCGAGGAGCACGACGACCCCGAGGTGCTCGAGTACGACATCGAGACCTTTGTGTACTCGCGTCGCAAGCCATTTGACCTGCAGAAGTTTACCGATTTTGTTGAGCAGGAGTGGCCCGACGAGGTCATCCGCGTCAAGGGTCCGCTGTGGCAGGCCGACAATCCGGACATGTGCTACATGTTTGAGCAGGCCGGCCACCAGATGCGTCTGATGGAGAACGGCCTGTTCGTTGACTCGGCGCCCGAGGGCGAGAAGCAGAAGATCATCGACGAGAACCCCGAAATCATGCAGATTTGGGACGACGAGACGGGCGACCGCATGACGAGCCTGTGCATCATCGGCCGTCACATGGATAAGGACGCGCTCATCGCCTCCCTTGACGCCTGTCTGACTGACTGGCACCGCGCCTAGGTTTATCCAAGCGGGCATTTTTCCGCCTACGTAACCGCCAAACCACCACGAAGGTACACTGTGCCCTTCGTGGTGGTTTTTCGTTCTAAGCCAAGGAGATTCATGTTCAACATTGTGCTGTATGCACCCGAGATTCCAGCCAATACGGGCAATATCGGCCGCACCTGCGTGGTCACCGGCGCCCGCCTGCATCTGGTGGAGCCGCTGGGGTTTTCACTCGACGACAAGACGGTGCGTCGCGCCGGCCTGGGCTACTGGCAAAACTTGGACGTGACGACCTATGACGGCTGGGAGGATTTCCTTGCACGCAACGACCTCTCCCCTGCCGACGAGCGCCTGCATCTGCTGACCAAAAAGGCACGCCGCACCTATGCGCAAAGCACCTACCGCGACGGCGACTACTTGGTCTTTGGCAGCGAGAGCTCGGGCATTCCCGAGCCACTGCTCGCGGCGGCGCCCGAGCGCTGCGAGCGCATCCCGATGCTGCGCGATTGCGACTCGCTCGATAACGCCGAGGCCTGGGAAGCCCACGAGGAATCGCTCGGGCATACCGAGGACAGCCACGAGGCCATCCTTCAACAGGACATCTGCGGCAACTTCGTCAACCCGGACGACTACCGCATCAGCGCACTCAACCTCTCCAACAGCGCCGCCATCGTCCTCTACGAAGCCCTGCGCCAAACAGGCTTTCCGGAAATGTGACAAAGGAACAGTCTCGTTGTCACATTCAAGCGCCGCGCCGATGGCGCACACGCCTAATTGATGCTCTAGATAAAGAGCCCTCACTTTTAATCAGAATTAACTAAAGTAAAATGAAGTTAAACGGCGGTGTGAAAGGAGGGCCTAGTGGAATATCTCGAGAACCCGTTTACCCCTAGTTTTGGTGAGGTTCCTGCCCATCTCGCTGGCAGACAACAGATTATTCGGGATTTGGACCGCGCCTTCTTGAGCCAGCGCAGGCGCCCAGAATTGACCTCGATCTTCTCAGGCGCGCGTGGAACCGGTAAAACCGCTCTCATGTCGTCGCTCGCGACAAGGGCTGAATCCCACGGCTGGATAGCCGTAAAGACGACCGCACTCCCGGGAATGCTTGAGGAAATCGAGTTCGGGACGAAACACGCCGCAGCCCATCTCATCGACTCGTCCAACCAATTCGAAGTCACCGGTCTCGGAATTGCACCGCTCGGCAGCATCGAGGTCAATCGCGTTCACGATGCCTCAACTTGGCGTTATCGCATGAGCGACATCATCGACCAGCTCAACGAGGCGGGCACCGGTCTGCTCGTCACGGTTGACGAGGTGGACCCGACACTCGACGAGATGATTCAGCTCGCAGCGACGTATCAGCACTTTGTGACCGATGGGAAACGCGTCGCCCTGCTCATGGCGGGACTTCCCAACAACGTCTCGACGTTGCTGAACCACAAGACGGTCTCGTTCCTTCGCCGCGCCCAACAATATCATCTGGGTCGCATTGCCGACTATGACGTACGCGAGGCCTTGATTCGCACAATCCAGGAAAACGATCGCCTGGCAGATGCTGAGGGAATCGATAGAGCCGTTCGCTCGATCTCTGGTTTTCCCTTCCTATTGCAACTTGTAGGCTACCGTGCCTGGGATCTCACAAGCGATTCGAAGGAAATCTCGTCACGCGACTTTGACCTGGGAATCAAAATCGCGCGCGACGAGATGGACGACCGAATCCTCGCGGCAACCTATCGGGAACTTACGGCAGAGGACAAGCGATTCCTCATCGCCATGCTCGATGACGAGGAAGAGTCCACCACCGCTGACCTTGTCGAGCGCCTTAAGCGTTCGCCGCAGCAGGTCTCCCGCTACCGACGCCGCATGATAGATGCCGGCATCATCGGAGAACGCGGGCGCGGTATCGTCGCTTTTGAATTGCCGTTTTTCCGCGACTATCTCGCCGCTCAGTGCGTGAAATAGGCATCAATGAGGCAAAGGGGCTGTCCCTTTGCCTCATTGTCTATAGGTAGCGACCGGTAATGCTCTTGGAGCAGGCCGCGGTGTCGCCTGGCGTACCGGCGCAGACGATTTGCCCGCCGGCGCCACCACCGCCCGGGCCCATGTCGATCACATAATCGGCGTTACGGATAAGGTCGAGATCGTGTTCGATCACGACGACTGTGGCGCCCTTGGCAACGAGGCCGTCAAACACGCTCAGCAACACCTGAACATCGAGCGGATGTAGTCCGATCGTGGGCTCGTCGAACACGAATACGGCATCATCCTGCACGCGTCCCATCTCGCTCGCGAGCTTAAGACGCTGCGCCTCGCCGCCCGAAAGCGCCGGCGTGGGCTCACCGAGCGTGAGATAACCCAATCCCAGGTCGTGCAAGGTCTGCAAGCGCGTCTGGACTTTCTTGAGCCCCAGTGTGGCGTCGAGGGCCTCGTCAACACTCATGTCCATAAGCTGCGGCAACGTCAGCAAGCTCCCGTCCTTGCCCTCGCGATGGATATGCGAAGCCGCGTCTGCATAACGTGATCCACGACATGCCGGGCAGACGATCTCGACGTCGGGCAAAAACTGCACGTCGAGCGATATCGAGCCCGTGCCATCGCACGTAGGGCAGCGTAAGGCGCCAGTGTTGTAGCTAAAGGCACCCGCCTTGTAGCCGGCTGCTTTGGCCTCGGACGTACGGGCGAAGGCGCGACGCAGCTCGTCATGAATGTCGGCATAAGTCGCCACTGTCGAGCGCACGTTGGCGCCGATAGGCGTAGCGTCAATCAGGTTTGCGCGGGCAATGCCTTCGGCATCGACCCAGCGCACATGTTTTGGCAGGCGCTCGCCGGCTGCCTGCGCCTTAAGCGCCGGGATGAGCGTCTCGAGCACCAACGTCGTCTTGCCCGAACCCGAAACGCCCGTAACCGCAACAAGGCGGCCGCGCGGGATATCAACTTCGAGCGGCTTAACGGTATGGATGGCATCGGTTGCCATGCGAATATGCCCCTGGTCGAACATTTCCTCGTCAGTCACCTGCGGACGCAAGCGCTTGGACTCTGCGCGCAAAAACGGAGCGATGCGGCTGCCCTGCGATTGTTCGAGCTCGTCCACCGTGCCAGCGGCAATCACATTACCGCCGCCTGCTCCGGCAACGGGGCCCATCTCGACCAGATAGTCGGCTTCCGCCAGTACGCGCGTATCGTGGTCGACAACAACCACGGTGTTGCCGTCATCCACCAGATCGCGCATCACACCCACCAAGCCGTCGACATTGGCAGGATGCAAGCCGATCGAGGGCTCGTCCAGCACATAGAGCACGCCCGTCGATCGATTGCGCACCACGCGAGCAAGCTGCACGCGCTGGCGCTCACCCGTGGAAAGCGTGGCACCGGCGCGATCGAGTGAAAGGTAATCGAGACCCAGGTCGACCAGACGACGGGCCGTGCTCAAAAACGAATCGCAGATATCCGTCGCCATGGGCCGCATCTCGGGCGGCAAGGATGCGGGCACCCCGCGCACCCACTCAATCGCCTCGCCCAGCGTCATGGCCGCCGCCTGCGCCAGATTGATACCGCGCACCTGGGGCTGGCGTGCCGCCTCGGAGAGACGCGTGCCGCTGCAGTCGCGGCATGGGCCCTCGCGCAAAAAGCGCGCAACGCGTTTTAAGCCCTTATCGTCCTTGACCTTGGCGAGCGCATTCTCGACGGTATAGACGGCGTTGTAATAGGTGAAGTCGAGCGGCGTGGCGCCCTCGCCGTTTTTGGGAACGTAGAGAATGTGCTTCTTGACCGCCGGGCCGTGGAACACGATATCGCGCTCTTGAGGCGTGAGCTGGTTAAACGGTACGTCGGTGCGTACGCCCATCTCGCCTGCCACCTGCTTCATCAGATCCCACATGAGCGTTCCCCAGGGAAGCACCGCACCCTCGTTGATAGTCTTTGACTCGTCGGGCACCAGGCTCGCTTCGTCCACCTCGCGCATGACACCGGTGCCGCCGCAGGTAGGGCACGCACCACCGCTATTGAAAGCCAAATCCTCGGCACTCGGCGCGTAGAACTCGCGGCCGCATATCGGACACGTGAGCGACAGGCCCGCAGCCACGTTAAGGCTCGGCTCCACGCGCGCCCCGCAATGCGGGCACACGTGATGGGCGCAGCGGCTAAAGAGCAGACGCAGGCTGTTGTTGAGCTCGGTCATGGTGCCAAAAGTGGAACGCACGCCCGGCACGCTGGGGCGCTGATGCAATGCGAGCGCCGCCGGCACGTGCAAGACCTCATCCACCTGGGCGTGTTCGGCCTGTGTCAGGCGACGTCGAGTATAGGTGCTAAGTGCTTCCAAGTAGCGACGCGAGCCCTCGGCATAAAGAACCCCCAGCGCCAGCGAACTCTTGCCCGAGCCCGACACGCCGGCAATGCCCACAAGCCTTCCCAGTGGAATATCGATATCGATGTCTTTGAGGTTGTGCACGCGCGCGCCACGCACCTCGATAGCCTGCGGGCTCATCTTCTGTTCCGTCACCTTTATCACCCTACTCATGCCATAAAACTCGATCGCGGATGTACTCGCCCAGCATGGGCACGGTAAACCGGACGAGACCGTATCCGGCAGCCCCGATGACGCGCTCGCGAATCAGGCTTGCGCGATATTTACTCGCCCAGCTCTGGGTGCGATCGCAGCGCTCAATGACATCCGCCATGCGCGTCGGTTTGCCCTCGTCAACCGCCATGGCCTCGATAAAGAGGCGCTGTGGACTGCGCAGCCCGTAATACAGGGGCGCGTCGACCGCTTCGTAGAACTCGGAGACGGCATCCGTATGGCCAGCCTCGACATCGCACCTTTCGATGACCTGCGAGCCACGCCGGACGGCAGAGCGCCACATGTAATATCCCACCAGCTGAACCATATAGGGATGCCCCATGCTCTTGCGCGCCGCAAGGTCCGCCGTCCCCGCGTCCACGTAAAGACCAGCGTCCTTGACCGTCTGGATATACGAATCGCGCACCTTGGGCAAGGATATCGCCCCCAACGTACGCTGCTGGGCACGCCGTAAAAACGTTACGCTCGGCTCTTCGAGCAGATCGTCAACCATACTGGGTAAGCCGGCGAACACCAGCGCAAGGCCGCGCTGCTCGCTATCGGGCAAGCCCGTAGCATCCTGGTCTCCGAGCACCTGCTGATAGAGAACGGCAAGAGCCGCCAGTTCCTCGATAGACGCCGATTGCGCCTCGTCAATCGCAAACAGTATGCCCTTGCCTGGACCGAGCTTCTTGAGGCGCTCGTTGACCAGCCCTCGCAACGTTTCGCCCTTTGCCCGCGCCGCCTCGACCGACATCCGGCCAAACGACGGACCGAACTCCATTGACGTCACAACGGGCTTATTCGAGCGAAGCGCGTCGGCCAATCGGTCGCATAAGCCAAGCGAAGCGGAATCGGAGACAACCGCCCATCCGCGCTCATTGGCTAGACGTTGCAGCTCCCGCAGGAGAACCGTCTTGCCGCAGCCGCGATTTCCCGTAATGAGCATGAGCCTACCCGGCGCTCCGGCGCCGTTATCGAGCCCTTCCTCAAAATCCTCGATGACCGACTCGCGACCGATGAGTATCGGAGGCCGCTTGCCAGCCGTGGGCTTAAAGGGATTTGGATTCATGTCGGCCTCCTCAGATTGGCAAACCCTGGTAACAGTTATACCAACTTATACCGAGTTATACCAACAGGATGCGGCAAAGAGACTGACCCTCTATCACCTATGGCCGAAAAACTCGGCGTCCGCCGCTCGCCAGGGGCGGAAGGTGGCGGGATCGACCTTTACATGAGCTGCGGCGGGTACGTCGTACCATTTGACCGTGTAGCCGGTGCCGTGAGAGCAAAAGACCGAGTCGGGCGTGTTGGGCAGATCGGCCTCGGGCTCATAGGCGGCCGTCTCGATTACGCACTCGGCATCATGGCAAGCCGCATAGCCGGCGAACTCCAGGTACAGATGCCCACGACCACTCGTGTAGGCAGCCACCTCCAGCGCGTAATCCTGCACCTCAGATGCCGGCACGCGACCCACAAGCTTCGCCCGGTCTCCCGCCATCGTCGGCGGCTCGTACTCGGCACCCATGCGCGTGGCATCCGAGAGCGCCCGGCCCACGCACTCCCCCGGCACCTCGAGCTCAAAGCGATACCACGGCTCCAACAGCACCGCCGCGCCGGCCTCACGCGCCTGCATGAGCCCCTGGCGAATCGCGCGGTACGTGGCCTGGCGAAAATCGCCGCCCTCGGTGTGTTTGGCATGCGCGCGGCCACCCGTGAGCGTAATGCGCACATCGGTGATGGGCGAGCCGGTCAGCGCACCCAGATGATCGCGCTCCATGGCGTTGGTGAGCGCCAGACGCTGCCAGTTAAGATCGAGCTCGTCGGTCGAGGTCACGGTGCCAAACTGCACGCCCGAGCCCGCCAGCAACGGCTCCAGGCGCAGATGCACCTCGGCATAGTGGCGCAGTGGCTCAAAGTGGCCCACGCCCTCGACCGGCTGCGAAATAGTCTCCTTATAGAGAATGCCGCCAGACTCAAACGCAACCGAAAGGCCAAAACGATCGGCCAACACCCGCTGCACGATCTCGAGTTGCACGGCGCCCATCAACTGCAGGTGAATCTGCTCCAGATGCGTATTCCAGCTTACGCCGAGCATGGGATCTTCGTCCGCCAGCTCAGTCAATGCTTTGAACACCGTATGGACATCATGTTCGCCCGGAAGCACCGTATAGGTAAGGACTGGCGCAATGACGGGCGCATCGCCCGCAGGCTCCGCGCCCAGGGAGTCCCCTGGGCGAACGTGCGCAAGACCCGTCACGGCACAAATACCGCCAGCAGCAACTTCTTGGGCAAGCTCATACTTTTCGCCGTTATAGATGCGTACCTGATCGACCTTCTGTTCCCACACCTCGGCACCGGAACGTCCGTCAATCATCTGCTTGGCATGCAGCGTGCCGCCGGTCACTTTAACCCATGCCAAGCGCTCGCCGCGATCTCCGCGGCTCACGCGGTAGACGCGCGCGGCAAACTCCGGGCGCCATGCCTGTTCGCGCATCAGCGCACATATGCCATCCAGCAGCTCGTCCACGCCTTGGTCCTTGAGCGCCGAGCCGGCAAAGCAGGGGAAAAGCTTGCGCTCGGCAACCATGCGCGACAGCGTTGCGACAGAAAGCTCGCCCGCTTCAAGAAACTCCTCGAGCGCCGCCTCGTCCAACGCAGCAGCGTCCTCCTGAACGGCGCCGCCCGCCAGCAGTTCGTTGGCATCCAGGCAGCCTTCGGAAAGGCGCTGCCCGAGCTGTGCCAGCAAAACATCGCGGCCGGGATTCTCCAAATCGATTTTGTTGATATAGATGAACGTCGGGATGTCATAGCGCGCAAGCAGGCGCCACAGGGTTTCGGTGTGCCCTTGCACGCCGTCGTTGGCGCCCACAACCACAATCGCGTAGTCCAGCGCGCGCAGCGTGCGCTCCGCCTCGGCAGAAAAATCGACATGCCCCGGCGCATCCACGAGCATGACGTGGGTATCGCCATGATCGAGTACGGCCTGCGACGAGAAGATCGTAATGCCGCGCTCGCGCTCGATCGCGTTAGTGTCCAGATGCGAATCGCCATCGTCCACGCGGCCGCGCTTGCGGATGCGACCCGCGTTGAACAGCATGGCTTCGGCCAACGTGGTCTTGCCGGCATCGACATGCGCCAAGATTCCAACGACCGCTTGCTTCGACATGGCTCTCCTCTTATTACGAGCCCATCGCATGCGGCAACGGGCGTTCACGCTCCACACTGGATGATACAATTTACGAGCCGGCGGGCGAAGCGGGCCCTATCCCCCGACCGAGCTCATCGCCCCGCGTTGCCGCGCGGCGATTTTCGTAGGTTCGCGCCTTGCGAAAGCCGGCTTGCAAAACAGCGCAGCGAACGAAAATGGCCCCACCCGGAGCCATTTTCGTTCGCGCGAATTGTTGATACGCGCCCTCGATCTTATGCCTCGCGCAGCCAGTCAAACGCAACACGCGGCGTGCCGTCCGACACATACACGACGCCGGCACGCTCGAACCCCGCCTTAATACTCGCACCCTGCATAGGCAGGTTATCCTGATGCGTGTCGATACGCAGGTGGTTGGCGCGCTCCTTGGCAAAGGCAAACATCGCAGCCGCGATGCCGTGCGCGGTGCCATCGGACGCCACACGGTGCAGCACGGCGTACGGAGTGTCGCTGCGCCATTGACCGTCCTCAATGACGTCATAGCATTCGTCCGGACCCGGTAAAAAGGCAAACGTCGCCACCACGCGACCGTCGACTTCGCACACATAACTGCCACCAGCGGCAATATCGGCAGCCAGTTGCTCGGCCGAAGGCGTGCCCTCGGGCCACTGCGTGGCGTTGCCATGCGCGCGCATAAAGGCGCGGGCCACGTCATAGATAGCCATGACGGCGGGAGTGTCGGTATCGAGGGTTTTTCTGATCATCACGCGGCGACCTCACGTTTATTGGTATCACTTTGATTGAGCAATGATACCAACGTTTTGAGAAGGGCACGAAGCAGATGGGAAGCAAAAAGCGAGCCGCCTGGTCAAAGGCCAAAAGCGAGTTTTTAGGCGCTGCCACCGGCGGCGATATGAGCGACCTGTTTGCACGCGAGGACGAGCGCCGCGACGCCCTGGACGCCGAGCGCGATGAAGCTTGGCGCTACAAGTCGTGCGAGCGCAAAAACCGTTACGACACGCGTGCCGAGGCCGAGGCCGTTATGGCCGACTGCGAAAACCGCGGACGCCGCGGGCTGGCCTGCTACAAATGCGAATACTGCGGCGGCTGGCACCTGACGTCGCACCCTTGGAAATAGGCCCCGCATCGACACGGCACCGATGGAGCGTCAACCATCGTACGCAAGCTACGGGCGCGGCGGCACCAAAACATCGTAGCGAACGGCCTTGCCCGCAAGCTGATAGCTCGGCTTAACGCCGGCAAGCAGTGGCCCCTTCACCGGCCGTTTGATAACGACCTTGCGCGGCCGCACCGCAAGCGCGGCTTCGACCAGCGCCTCCTCATCGGCACACGGCTGCTCCAGATGGTGCAAGAGTTGGAACTTCTTTTTAACCGCCGCGCTCTTGGTGCGCTCGGGAAACATGGGGTCCAGATACACCACGTCGGGAGCCGCGAGCTCGTCCTGCCCGATCAACTCAGCTGCATGGCGAAGGCCGGCAATACTGTCCTCGCCCGCATGTAAGCGCATGCGTGACACGGCAGCCGCAAGCGCCGGATCATCTGCCGCGCGATCCAGGGCATCCTGAAGCAGCGCCGCGATCACGCAATCCTGCTCATACAGATCGACGGTAAAGCCCGCGGCCGCCAGCAGCAGCGAATCCTCGCCAAATCCTGCCGTGGCGTCAATCGCCCATGGGCTCTCGATGCCTTTTGCGCGCGCAGCCTTTACCAGCAGCTCTTGCTGCAGACGGCCCTGCTTGAGCCGCGGAAGCATGCGAGTATAATCGGCACGCAGTTCCATCGTGCCGTCGGTGAGCGTGAGGCCCTCGGACGTCCCGGTCAGCTCAAGCCCCGCGGCCCGAGCAATAGAAAAGGGATCGACGACGCCCATGGGTACTCCTTAACAAGCAAAACGAATACGCGAGCGCCGTTCATGTCGGCACCCAACCGTCCGCTATTGTCCCACATGCGACAGGGCCCACAGCATCCCAATGCAAAGCACCGCCATCAATCCCGTGCACACGGCAGCGATCACAGAATCACCCATGCGCCTTCCCAACGACCGCGGCTCACGCACTTGCCCTGCTCCGTACATCATGGCTCCTCCTTGAGACCAGCTCCTTGTTACGGCCTCATCATCTCAGCGCCGCACATGAGCTGCCATCGATTTGCCTTACAGCTGGCTTTCCTTTTTGAAAGATTGCCCCGCACAGACGAGAAGCGCTTTCTGACACACACGCCGTCACGTTGAACTACAATGTGCTTCACGATATGTGCCGCAACCTGGGTGCGACAGATTCTCCGCGCCCGCATCGAAAGGACCAGCTATGAGCGCCGCTCGCAAGACACTCAAAATCCTTGCCCTGATTTATTTTGTTCTGGGCATCGCCAGTCTCGTCATTGGAATCGCCGGCATCGCGACCGGCAACCTCGATTCCACGTACGGGTCGAACGCCATGCTCGCCGCGGTCGTGCTGGTCGCCAAGGGCCTTGTCGACCTTGCCGCAGGTGTTGCGGGTATCAAGGGCGCCAACAAGCCTTCGCAGGTGGATGGCGCGTTTAAGCTCGGCATCGTCGCCGCGGCAGCCACGCTCCTCCAGGCCGCGCTCACGCTTCCCGCGCTCGGCGGCAGCTCCGTCAATATCGTCCCCTTTGTCATCGTGGTGTACGACCTGTTCTTTGTTCAGCAGGCGCACGCCGTTAAGGCCGAGAACAAGGACCGCCTGTAAGCGCCCGCTTCTCATAACCTCTGTTTCAGCCAAGCAACTAAAAAGGGCCGATCGCGCATCTCCGCGGTCGACCCTTTACGTTTTCCCAGATAAAACCTGCCAAAAATAAATCTGTCCCTTTTTGGTAGGTTAGTGGCGGTACTCGGCGATGATGAAGTCGATGTCGGTTTGAAGGGTGTCCAAATTTGCCAGGCGTTCTTTGTCGGAAGGGCGCGTACGGTAGTAGTACGGCGTCATCTGGAACACTGCCTCGATGTCGGCCTGGGTCTGAAGCGTAATATTCGCAGACACCCGCTGCATTCCGACTAACTCGAGCTCGGTGGTCTTCGGCAGCTTCTCATCGTTAAGGTACGGCGTGTCGTAGAGCACCTCCTTAAGCCCAAAGAGATGACGGGCGCCCGGCACCACGGTGTAGAGCGAGCCCTCTGGCGCCAGCACGCGGGCAAATTCGCGCTCGTTAAAGGGAGCAAAGAGCTCGGTCACCATATCAAAGGCGCCATCGGCCACGGGGATATCCTTCATGTTGGCTACGAAATAGGCTGCATCGCCGCGCTTGGCGGCCAGGCGAACCATCTCTTTGCCCAAGTCGAAACCGTAAGCATCCACGCCCGGCACCGCGCCCATGGCGCTGGTGTAGTAGCCCTCGCCACAGCAAATATCGAGCAACGTCATGGGGCCGTTCGTAGACGCGGCGCGCCCAGACACCTGCTTGCGCACCAGCTCAACCATCGCATCGCGCAACGGCGCATAGTATCCACGGTTCAGAAAGTCACGACGGCTGCGTGCCTGCGACTTGGGATCGCCCATGGAGTCGCCGCTCTTGGACGAACGTAGTAGATATAGATAGCCCTCGCGAGCTCGGTCAAACCGGTGTCCGCCCGCACATGCAGCACCACGCTCGTCGTCCACCAACGGCTCATGGCAAACGGGACACAACAACATGGCAACTCCTTAGCGCAAACAACACAACGCCCACCATTGTCGCACGCCTTCCCCGCCTAGTCATTGGGGACGTTCTTGAATGACTAGTTAGAAGAGATAAGGAGTGTCCCCAGCTGCCGGCAGAAAAGGAACGTCCCTACGTGCCGACTGGTTGCATTAGGAGTATCATCATCTGCGCAAATAAGCACGAAAGAGCATATTAGAGATTGAGAGCATATGGCTGACACCGTATCTAAGCACATTGACATGACCACCGGCTCGCTGTGGCGCAATATCCCCCTGTTCGCCTTCCCCGTGGCCGCCACGAGCATCTTGGAGCAGCTGTCGAACCTCATCGCCACGGTCATCATCGGTAACTTCTCGGGCGACCAGGGAACCCTCGCCATGGCAGCGGTCGGCTCCAATGTTCCGCTTACCAGTCTTATGCTCAACCTGTTTATTGGCATGTCGCTTGGCTCCAACGTGGTCATCGCCAACGCCATCGGCCGCAACGATCAGAACATGGTCAAACGCGCCGTCCATACCTCGATTTTAATGGCGCTCGTGGGCTTTGTCGTCATCGCCCTGGGCGAGGTCTTTGCCGAGCCCATGCTCGCCGCGCTCAACGTTCCCGCCGAGACCATGCCGCTCGCTTCACTCTACCTACGTGTCTTTTTGCTCAGCATGCCCTCGATTTTGCTCTACAACTTTGAGGCCGCGATTTTCCGCTCCGTCGGCATCACCCGCATGCCGCTGCAGGCGCTTGCCGTGTCCACCGTCCTCAACATTGGCCTGGACCTCATCTTTGTCCCCGTACTCCACTGGGGCGTCGCGGGCGTCGCCATCGCCACCGCCATCGCCTACACCGTCAGCGCCGCTACGCTCTTTATTCGCCTGCTCAAGACCGACTCCGTCGTCCGCGTCACCCCGCGCGACCTGGCTATCGACCCCGTCGCCCTCAAGCGCATCGTTAAGATCGGCCTGCCCGCCGGCATCCAAAGCGCTGTCTTTGCCGTCGCCAACATCATCATCCAGTCCGCCATCAACAGCCTGGGCACCGAGGTCATGGCGGCATCGAGCGCCGCCATGAGCCTGGAGTACGTGTGCTACAACCTGCTCAACAGCTTTAGTCAGGCTTGCACCACCTTTGTGGGACAAAACCACGGTGCCCGCCAGATCGACCGTTGCACCAAGACGCTCAAGGTCTGCCTAGTCGAAGGCGGTATCGTCGCGCTCACCACGATTATCGTTATTGTTGGCCTGGGGCGCGAGATCTTGTCGCTGTTCAACAGCGATCCCAACATCGTCTCGATCGGCTATATCCGCGTATGTTCGATCTTCCCGGCGTACGCCTTTAGCATGTTCTACGAAAACATGTCGGGCTACCTGCGCGGCTTTGGTATCTCGCTCACGCCCGCCCTCATCACCATGATCTGCGTCTGCGGCATCCGCTTCTACTGGGTGTTCTGCGTGTTCCCGCACTTCCGCACCTTTGCGAACATCATGATGGTCTACCCCATCAGCCTGGGCACCACGGCGTTCTTTATGGTCGTAGCGGTATTGCTCTGCCACCCGGCACGCACCTATCGCGCCACCCAAGCCAAAGCGACAGCCCGCTAAACACCGCACTCAACGCCACGCCAGTCATTAATTGACAATATGTGAGCTCATGTAGTCGATAAAGCGCCTCGTGGCGATAGGCATGGTGTCCCAACTGCGCCAGGCTGCCACTACGTCGCGCGAGGGGGCGTGCACGATGGGCCGCACGCGAATATCGGCTCGCATGCCCTCAACGGTACGGCGATATAGCATGCTCACGCCTAGGCCCTCCTCCACCATCGCCATGATGGTGTAGTCGTCGGTCACCTCACTCGTCACATACGGCGACAGGCCATGCGCAGCAAATGCATCGAGCACCAGGCTCTGTTCGCCCTCATCCAGCAGCACAAACGGTTCGGACGCCAGGTCGGCGAGTGTCACCTTTTCCTTTGCCGTCAGTGGATGCGCGGCCGGCAATAATGCTACCAACTCGTCGTGATAGACCACGCGCTTCTCGAGACCAGCGGTAAACCCGCGTGCCGTAAAGCAAAAGTCAACCACGCCATCGTGCACCCACTGGGCGTTGCGCGTGTAATCGCCCTGCTTGAGGGTAAAGTGCACGCCCGGATGCAGGGCCCCAAAGTCGCGGATCACGCGCGGCAACACGGTTCGACTCACGTTGGTAAACGTCGCAATGCGAATATCGGTCGACGAAAGCCCCAGCAGCTCCTGGCGCTTGCCCTCGAGCTCGGCCTCGGCAGTCACGATCTGGCGCAGGTACGGCAGATATTGTTTACCGTCGCGCGTAAGCGTAACGCCCTGCTTTCCGCGCTCGATAAGCGTGGTACCCAGCTCGCGCTCGAGCGCTTTGACGGCCTGGCTCACCGCACTTTGCGTATAGCCCAGCTCGTCCGCCGCGCCCTTAAGACTGCCGCGATCGACCACCATACAAACAATCTGATACCGCGATGTCATCGTGCCTCCACATCAATGCAGCCGTAAAACGTTTTGTCAGCGCTTTTCGCGCCTACTTTAGCATTTCTTAATCATACTGAAGATACATTCGCTTTACTACATCCACATCTGGGAGCAGAATCCTTTGTACGAAACCGTTCTGTAACAAAAGGAGTCCCATGGATCGCAAAAAAGCAATCGCGCTCTCATTTTCCGTTCCCGTCGCATGGGGCTTTTCGTACCCTCTCATGAAGATCGGCATGGACAGCATGAACGCCACGAGCATCGTCGCGCTACGCTGCATCATCGCCTTTGTGGTCTGCCTGCTGCTCTTCCACAAGCGCGCGTTCCGCATCAACCGCGACCTTATGGTTCGCGCCGCCATCATCGGCGCCATCATGGCAACCGAGCTCACCTGCATGTGCCTGGGCTCCAGCCTCACCTCTGCCTCCACTGCCGGCTTTTTGCAGAGCCTGACGGTCGTGATCGTGCCGTTTGCCAACGCCGCCCTGCTGCGCCGCGCCCCCGAGCGCAAAGTGCTCATCGGCACCGCCATCGTCACCTGCGGCATGTTGCTGCTCTCGGGCACCGACTTCACCAGCCTGAATCCGGGCGCGCTCATCATGCTGCTCTCCGCCTTTGTCTACGCCGGACACATCATTGTCGCCAAGCGGTTTGTCGAAGAAGTCGATCCGCTGTCCCTGGGCGTTTGGCAGCTGGGCTTTGGCGGCCTGTTCTCGGGCATTGCCGCATGCGTCTTTGGCGGTTTCACACTTCCCAGCACGCCCAGCGAGGTCGTGGTCGTCGTCGCACTCGCACTCATCTGCTCTGCCTACGGCTTTATCACCCAAACACTCGTGCAGCCCCACGTGCCTGCCGAGACCACCGGCTTCGCCTTCTCGCTCGAGCCGGTCTGCTCTGCCGTCTTCTCGTTCTTCCTGGTCGGCGAGGTCCTGAGCCCCATCGCCTTCTTTGGCGCCGCCCTCATCCTCACCGGCGTCATGGTGGCAACCGTCGAGCTTCCGCGCCTTCGCGCACATGGACAGGCCCGCATGGCAGGAACGCCCGAGCACGTGTCGTAGACCCCACTCTTCATACAGCCGTGGCATAAAGGCAACCGGTGCGCCTTTACAATAGATGCCAACAGAGCATCTGACGTAAAGGAGCCCCATGGACGCCGCGACCCGCGACCGCAACATAGCAACTTGGTTGGGCGATGCGCCGCAGCCGGTACGTGACACTACGAACCAGCTGCTCGAGCGCATCGCCCTTTTGCGTGCCGAGCAGACCATCTACCCGGCACAAGACGACATCCTCAATGCCCTCGCCTATACGCCGGCCGACCAGGTCAAGGTTGTCATCCTGGGTCAAGACCCCTATCACGGGCCCAACCAGGCCATGGGGCTGTCGTTCTCGGTCCCTGCGACGCAAACCAAGTTGCCGCCGAGCCTGCGCAACATCTATAAGGAGCTCAAAGCCGATCTGGGTTGCCCCATTCCCGCCACGGGAGACCTAACCCCATGGGCACAACAGGGCGTCCTGCTCCTCAACACCACGCTCACCGTGCGCGAGCATGCCGCGAACTCGCACGCCAAGCTGGGCTGGAGCGCGCTCACCGACTACGTTATCGAACGCTGCTGCCAGCTGCCCCAGCCGGTAGTCTTTTTGGCATGGGGCCGCTTTGCCCAGCAGATGGTCGAAGGCAAGCTCGCCGCGACCGGCGCGGGCAAGGCGACCGGCAAGTTCTGCCTGGCCTCCACGCACCCCTCACCGCTTTCGGCTAACCGTGCCACGGCAGAACTCCCCGCCTTTATGGGGTCGCGCCCCTTCTCGGCAGCCAATCGGCTACTCGAACAGCACGGCTCGACCCCCGTCAACTGGACTTGCCTCGGCTAAAAATCGATACATCAAAAACGCGCCCGACGGCAATCTTGCCATCGGGCGCGTTTTGTTACTCGGGCCAGATAAACTGGGTGCGGCCGGCCTCGCCACCATCGATCAGCAGACTCTGTCCGGTCATAAACCGGTTGGTCACGCCCACAAAGTAGATCCACTCGGCGATTTCTTGGGCGGTGGCCCAGCGCTTAAGCGGCGTGAGCTCCATAATCTGGTTCCACAGGTGTTCGTCTTCCATCACGCAACGGTTGAGCGGCGTGATAACGCCACCCGGGTCCACACTGTTGGCAATGGCCTGCGGTGCTAGGCGGTTTGCAAGGTTTTTGGTGTAGGCGATAACGCCGCCCTTGCTGGCGGCATAGGCGGGAAACTCCGATCCCGTATGTCCGCTCGCCGACCCCACATTGACCACGGATTCGATAGCCGGCGCCGGCTTGGCGGCAAGCCCCTCCCCCACAAAGGCGTAGCGCTCGGTCACGTTGATGGTGCCACACAGGTTGGCGGCGATGTCGTCAGCCGAATCCTGCACACCGGCAACGTTCACGATTACCTGGGGTTCAAGGTCGTCCGGAAACGCGTCCGGCTTGCGGACATCAACGATCAGATGGCGGTAGCGCTCGTGTTCGATCGCCGCCGGCAGCAGATCAAAGCCCACGACCTCGTGGCCCTCGTCCAAAAAGCGCTGCACGCACGCGGCTCCGATACCGCCCGAAGCGCCCGTGATCAAAACCCGCATACTTGCTCCTTAGGCGGTTGCGTGGCGCTCGAGGTACTCGGAACCCACATTCTCGCGCTCCCAGCCGCGCACGACCTTGTAGCCCACGGGGCTCAGGAAGACCTCGCACAGCAGCTCGGCGACAGCGCCGGTCAGCGAGCACATAAGGACCTGCACCCAGGTCCAACCAAAGAACGTGTGGCTCACCACAATGGCAAAGACCAGGTTGTCGATAAACTGGCCAACACCCGTAGACACATAGGAACGGAAGGCGAAGCTCGCAAAGTTATTCTTTTTGAGCATACGGCCGAGCGACTGGTTGAGCGTGGAGTTAACCACGGCAGAAACGAGCATTGCCAGCGAAGAGCCCAGCACCACGTACCAGGTGCCGCCGATGGTGGCGTTAAGGGCGGTGTTGACCTCGATCATGCCGGTGTCGTAGTAGGCGCCCCACATACCGGGCGTGAGCGAGCATGCCCAAAAGCACAGGCTCACGGCCAGGTTAACCAGCAGCGCGAGGATAGAGATTTTGATGGATGCCTTGGCGCCAAAGCGCTTGCAGATCATGTCCTGACACAAAAACGAAACCCAGCTCACCACAAAGCCACAATCGAGTGCCAGATACGGCAGGCTGATAAGCTCTTTGTTGGCCAGCAGGTTCATCATGATGACGCTCACGAAAAACAGCGAAACCGTTGCCGCGGGAATGCTCCGCAACAGGACCTTGTAGTCCTCCATGACCTTCTTGATCATTATGTACTCCTTTGGTTTTAGGTTTAACGAGCAGGATATCGGACCCGAACTGCTCGGACGCCCCGGTCTTGAGACAACGGTGGGTATGATAGCCGCTCACACGGCATCAGGCAAGTAAATGGCGCGGCAGCCCCGCAGGGTCACCGCGCCGATGCGTTAAAAGGCCACGTTGCCAAACTCCGACAGGATAAGGTCGGGGTTGTGGTCGGTTGCCCAATCCACGTTCCACGGACTCGTGAACAGCAGCAGCTTGCCGCCGCGCATGTCCTCGACGCGCAGGGTGTCGCGCGTGAGCGAAAGGCCCGGGATATCGATGGTGTCGGGGTCGTTCTGGATCCAGCGGATGTCCGTATAGGGCAGCGGCTGGCGACGAACCTCAACACGGTACTCGGCCTTGAGGCGGCGCTCGAGTACCTCAAACTGCAGCACGCCGACCACGCCCACGATGACGCTCTCCATGCCGGCACCAAGCTCGCGGAAGATCTGGATGGCACCCTCCTGGGCAAGCTCCTCCATACCCTTGACGAACTGTTTGCGCTTGAGCGTATCGACCTGCGTAATGCGAGCAAACATCTCGGGGGCAAACGTCGGGATCTGCGGATACTGCACGTGGCGCTTGCCGGAGCACACGGTGTCGCCGATGCTAAAGATACCCGGATCGAACAGGCCCACAATATCGCCCGCGTACGCCTCGTCCACGATGGCGCGGTCATCGGCCATCATCGAGGTACCCGTGGCAAGCTTGAGCTTGCGGTTGCCCTGCACGTGGAAGGCGTCCATGCCGCGCTCGAACTTGCCCGAGCAAATGCGCACAAAGGCGATGCGGTCGCGGTGGTTCTTGTCCATGTTGGCCTGGATCTTAAACACAAAGCCGCTAAAGTCGTCGCGGCAGGGATCGACCGGCTCGCTGGTGAGCGTATCGGTATAGGCGCGCGGCGTCGGGGCCAGGCGCAGGAACTCCTTGAGGAAGGGCTCCACGCCAAAGTTGGTGAGCGCCGAGCCAAAGAAAGCCGGGCTCAGCTTGCCGCAGGCCACGGCATCCAAGTCGAGCTCGTCGCCGGCGCCATCGAGCAGCTCGATGTCGTCCATCAGGTTCTTATGGTTTTCCTCGCCAATAAGCTCGTCCATGGAAGGATCGCCCAGCTCGGCCTCGACCTCGGCGACCTTCTTGGTGGCGTTGGCGTGACCGTCGCCCTCAAAGGCGATAACGCGACGGGTCTGACGATCGAACACGCCGCGGAAATTGCGGCCGCTGCCGATCGGCCAGTTCATGGGATACGTATTGATGCCCAGGACATTCTCGATCTCTTCCATGAGCTCAAACGGATCGCGGGCCTCGTGGTCGAGCTTGTTCACAAAGGTGAAGATGGGAATGTGGCGCAGCGTGCAGACCTTAAAGAGCTTTTTGGTCTGGGCCTCGACGCCCTTGGCGCCGTCGATGACCATGACCGCGGCGTCGGCGGCCATAAGGGTACGGTAGGTATCCTCCGAGAAGTCCTGGTGGCCGGGGGTATCGAGGATGTTGACGCAGGCGCCGTTGTAGGTGAACTGCAGCACCGAGGAGGTAACGGAAATGCCGCGCTCCTTCTCGATGTCCATCCAGTCCGAGACGGCATGCTTGGCCGAGCTCTTGCCCTTGACCGAGCCGGCGGTCTGGATGCTGCCGGTATAGAGCAGCAGCTTCTCGGTAAGCGTGGTCTTACCGGCGTCCGGGTGGCTGATGATCGCGAACGTGCGGCGCGACGAGATTTCATCCGACAGGCTTGCCATGCGGATCCTTTCTTGCATTGAGTGCATTACGTCGTTGTAACCGCACTATTGTAGCCGCGAAATTCCGCCATAGGGCACCTATCAGGACAAATTCATCAGTTGGGGCCTAGGGTAGCAGTCGATGGCGGCACTCCGCAGCAGTTTGTCTCGATCTGTAACATCTAGACGGTTTTTGAACCTCTACCTGTTACAGATTTAGACAAACAGGTGGGCGTCCCAGAAAGATCTCAATCTGTAACATCTAGCCACTCAAAACGGGTCCATCTGTTACAGATTGAGATATAAGGATAGACGGGTGGCCAATGTCTCAATCCATAACATCTAGCAGCCAAAAACTTCTCCAGTTGTTACAGATTGAGACAACCAAATGGGGTCCGCCAGCAAAATCTCAATCTGTAACAGGTAGCCGTCCAAACCGGTTCCAGATGTTACAGATTGAGATGAATGAACGAGCGGACAATCCCTATTTACCTCTTGCATAACTGTGCATAGTGTATATATACTGTGCTTACCGGTTATATACACGTGTAGCCCATCAGCTAAGGAGCCGCTGTGGACATTATCCTATCCAATTCGAGCGACAAGCCCATCTACGAGCAAATAGCCTCGCAAGTCAAAGCTCAGATTCTATCGGGCACGCTCGCTGCGGGAGCCAAACTCCCCAGCATCCGTGCACTCGCGAGCGATCTTGGCGTGAGCGTCATCACCACCAAGCGCGCCTACGCCGACCTGGAGCAGCTCGGGTTTATCTGCACCGTGCAGGGCAAGGGCTGTTTTGTCGCCGACGGCAACCAAGAGCTCTTGCGTGAAAACCAGCTCTGCCATATCGAAGAGCTGCTCGCGAAAGCGGCAAGCCAAGCCGAGGCCCTGGGCGTCACGCGCGACAAGCTGCACGAGATGCTCGACCTGGTAGCCCCCGAAACCATGCAGTAGCCATCTGCAAGAAAGGCTATACCATGCAAAACCTTTTAGAACTCAAAGGCATCTCACGCCATGTGAGTGATCGTTTTTCGCTGTGCGATGTCACGCTCGCTGTGGAGCCCGGCCAGATTGTCGGCTTTGTGGGCGCAAATGGCGCCGGCAAGACGACGACCATTCGCGCCGCGCTCGGGCTTATCAAACTCGATGCCGGCGAGGTGCAGCTGTTTGGGCAGCACTGCGGCGCCGACGCACCCGGTGAAGCGCAGCGCCACCTGCGTTCCCACATCGGTCTTGTCCTGGACACGTGCCCCTTCCCCTCCACGCTCAAGGTGGGCCAGATCGAGTCGCTCGTAGGCCCGGCGTACCCCACGTGGGACCGCGAAACGTTCGCCCGATTCATCAACCGATTTGGCCTCGATCCCAAGACAAAGGTCAAGGACCTCTCCCGCGGCATGGGCATGAAACTGCAGCTTGCCTGCGCACTCAGCCACAAGGCCAAGCTGCTCGTTTTGGACGAAGCCACCGCGGGCCTCGATCCCATGGCACGCGAGGAGCTGCTTGATGAGCTGCTCGCCTTTGTTTCCGACGGCCTGCACAGCGTGCTGCTCTCGAGCCACATTACGTCCGACCTCGATCGCGCTGCCGACCGCGTCATCTGCATCGATAACGGCTCGATTGTGTTTGACCTGCCGCGCGAGGACATTACCGACCGAGCCGGCATCGTCCACTGCACCCAAGCACAGGCCGCCGAGCTTATGGCTTGCGTCGAAGGTGCCCGCGCCGCCCGCCATGCCTACAGC
>UQIP01000014.1:0-54121 GCA_900541005.1 uncultured Collinsella sp.
TCTCGTGGGCTCGGAGATGTGTATAAGAGACAGGTCCTGCGCAAGACGAAGAGCACATTAAGTGCTCTTCTTTGCGTGCGGAACTTGTAGCGAACAAAGCCAAGCCGACCGACCCTAAGGTTAACTTGACTGATGATAGCAAATACGACAAGCGAGATGCCTGCGACTTGCAGGCATCTCGCTTTATCTAAAAAGAGTATGTACAGGGAAAGCACGCTTCATTGGTTATGAGCAATCAAAGCCTCATGAAATGAACGATATACCCATCTGAGTTCGATCAAACAAAACCTAGTTCTCAAGCTCAGCCTGTTCGGCCTTGTTAAGGTCAAAGAAGAACCAAGTGAGCAGACCGGAAACCGCAATGCCAACACCATGGATGATAAAGTAGTTGATGATGGCCTGCTGGCTGTACAGGTAGGTAACGATTCCCGGAATAGCAGCAACGCCCATACCGGTGCTGGCAGCATGAAGCATTGCGCCACACCAACCAGCGCAGGCACCGCCGCAAAGAGCGAACAGGAACGGCTTGCCAAACTTGAGGTTCACGCCAAAGATTGCCGGCTCGGTAATGCCCAGGAATGCGGGCAGCGATGCAGCCATATAGAAGCCACGCTTTTTAGGGTTCTTTACCTTAAGACCGGTAACCAAGGCGGCGGTAGCCTGGGCCATAATGCCACCGGAAATCATGGCATTGAAGGGGTTGAAACCGGTGGTAGCAAGATAGTCAGTTTCGAGCGCAAGGAAGATGTGATGCATACCGGTAACCACAATCGCCTGCTGCGTTCCGCCAAGAATTAGTCCGCCCAGACCGAACGGCAACGCGATAACGAACTTCGCGGCAGCCAAAACAGCGTGTTCCACGGTCTGACAAACGGGGCCAATAACAAGCATGCCAAGCAAGCCGGCAACGAGGATCGTAGTAAACGGAGTGATGATAAGATCCAGAACATCCGGAACAACGTTCTTAAGAGTCTTCTCGGTCTTTGCAGCGATATACGCAACGACAAGAGCGGGAAGCACCGAGCCCTGATAACCTACAACATTCCACTCAAGACCAAACGGATGGAAAGTGATTGCCTCAACCGTGCCCTTAACCACATCATTCGGGTTAGGAAGAAGCGGGTTCACCAGCATGAGACCAAGGACGATGCCGATGACGGGGCTACCACCAAACTGTTTCATGCCCGACCATGCAATTAGCACGGGCAGAAACGTAAAAGCAGTTTTCATCAGAATGGTCGCGATCGTCAAAACGTTGGGGTCCATCTGAACGCCAAACGAGTTGATGCAGTTAATGAAGCCGCTAAAAAGGCCTGTTGCCACCAGGACGGGAATAACGGGAATAAAGATATCGCCCAAAATACGAGAGAGCTTCTTGGGAAGCGACATGCCGGCATACAGGTCGGCCTTAATATCGGTGTTAACACCGCCCTGATTCTCGCCCGCGACAATGTTGTAAACACGGTTAACAAGACCGGTGCCCAAAATCACCTGATACTGTTCACCGGCGAAGAATTGTCCCTTAACGCCCTCGATATCTTCGATTGTTTTCTCATCGACCTTGGTCTTATCATGAAGCGTCAAACGCAGCCTGGTCGAACAATGACCCACGGCCCTGATATTGTCTACGCCTCCAACTGCATCAACAATGCCGTCGGCAATGGCCTTATCGTCAGTTTTCATGGTCTATCCCCTTTCAAGGAACTCAAAAACAAATAACTCCGGGTCGCATTACGGTCGAACAGCGGAACCATCCGGAAGTCTGCAAAGAAGCCAACTCAAATCCTTATCGACGGGAGGAAACTCTGCTGCGAGATTCTCATCGATATCCACACCGATACCGGGCTGATCGTTCAGATACACATAGCCGTTCTCAACGACTGGCATGCCCGGGAACACACGATACGTGTTCTCCTTAATGCTGCAGCTCCACTCTTGGATACCGAAGTTCGGTGAGGAAATGGAAAGGTGCGTGTTGACCGCATGCCCAATACCGGACATATCGCCAGGACCATGCCAAGCTGTGCGAACACCATTAACGTCAGCGAAAGCAATGATCTTGCGAACGGGCGTGATTCCACCTGCCTGGCTGATGTGGAGGCGAAGATAGTCAACGCTTCGATTCTGAACAAGCTGCATCCACTCATGCGGGTTATTGATGAGCTCGCCCATGGCAAGCGGGCAAGTCGTATGAGCGCGCACCTGATCGAACCATGCAATTTGCTCGGGAGCGAGCACGTCCTCAAGGAACAGCAGGTCGAATTGGTCCATTTGCTGCGCGAAGCGGATTGCCTCAGAAGGCGCCAAACGCTCATGGACATCATGGCACAGCTCAATGTCGTCACCAAACTCGCGACGTAAGGCAGTAAAGCCCTCAATAGCCGTGCGCATATACACTTTGGGATCATAGTATGCACCGGGTAGCGCATCTTTAGGCTTATTCTCAACAGGAACGTTTCCGCCATAGCCACCGATTTGAACGCGGATTCGATTCCAGCCCGCATCGACGCGCTGCTGGACCAAATCGATTGCGCCCTCTATCGTCTGTGCATCGGCATGAATATACGCCGGAACAGCATCGCGGCATTTACCACCAAAAAGGTCATAGAGCGGCATGCCGGCCATCTTACCCTTAATGTCCCAAAGTGCCATATCAATGCCGGAAAGCGCATTGTTCCAGATCGGCCCGTTTCGCCAATATCCAGAAACATGTGCAGTCTGCCAGATATCCTGAATTCGCGCAGGATCTTTACCTAGCAAAAAGGGCTTCAGATAGCGGTCAACCGCATGGGCAACCGCCTCATAACGCTGCGTAAACGTAGCGCAGCCAACACCGTAGACGGACGGGTCATTCGTCTCCACCTTCACCACAACAAGGTTAATACCCTCGGGAGCAGTGCAGATGGGACGGACGTCCGTGATCTTCAAGGAATCCATTTCGTCCCTTCCCGATTCACCGAGACTCGCATTCGTTCGCGGTCTCGCTTAACGAGGCCAAGTGTAGGAGGCGAATATCCAAAAAAGACCTGAGAAAGACGATATAGGTACATCGTCCGTGGTTGGGACGAATTCCCACCAGCTGGGAAATTTCCACAGCTCGTTTACCTGCGGAAACCTATCGATGCGCTCGTTTGTATTCGGAATACTTCAAGAACAAGATGCTGACGAGAAGAAAATAGGCGTCGAGAACTTCGTAACTATGTCCGCCACCAATCGGTAGGCTCTCGGTACCAACCAAGATGCTCTCATCAGCAAGATGAGCGATATCGTTATCCAGATAACTCGTCACCGCAATAAAAGGAACGTTTCTGGCTTTGAGATTTTGCGCAAGCGTAGTTGCATTATCGGATTGTCCTTTTAGAGAAAAGACGAAGAGAAGATCGTCTTGAGTCAAAGCGCCCGTAAGAGCTGCGGTCTCATCAACGCCTTCCACGACGTAGAAATATTCGTCACCAGCCAAAAACACGCGACGCATCTCTTGAGCAACCGCACGTTGGAGCGTTCCCGTGCCGTAAAGAAACACCTTTGAGCTCTGCTCGATAAGCCTGAATACAGGCGTGAAATCACGCGAAAGAAAGTCTTTGAGCGATTTTAAGACAATGGCGGTGTAACGATCGAGAACCGCAGCGTCGACTATATCGCGAGCATCAGCTTCTACTTCAGCCTTGAGGGCGTATTTGAACTCAGAGAATCCGCGAAACCCTAGGCGCTGAGCAAAACGTAGAACGGCAGATTTTGATGCGTTGCACTTGGCCGCTAGATCAAGAAGCGTCGAATTAGCGGCCTCGTAGCGATGCATTGAGATATAACGCCAAATGTCACGATCTATGTCACCCAAATCGACGTAATGGTCACGAACCAGCTCGTCAATTTTCATCTCTTATCTCCCCTATAAAAGGCATTGCAACGCAAACAATGAAACGATAGCCGATTTATTCGAACTAGAAAAGAAAAAGTGCCGTCCGCAAATGAAGCGGGCGGCACCAATCGGCGAAAGATCGATTATGTGTGCGGGCTTATCGATAAGACACAGACTGCTGGGAGTCCTTGACGACAACGTCGTGGGCGCCGCCTTCGACGATGGAGGTAGAGCTGACCAGCGTTAGGCGTGCCTTTTCCTGGAGCTCGGGAATCGAGAGGGCACCACAGTTGCACATCGTGGACTTGACCTTGTAGAGCGTGCCGCCCACGCCGTCCTTGAGGGAACCGGCGTAGGGAACGTAAGAGTCGACGCCCTCGACGAAGCTGAGCTTCGCGGCGCCGCCCAGGTCGTAGCGCTGCCAGTTGCGGGCACGCGCAGAACCCTCGCCCCAGTACTCCTTCATGTACTGACCGTTAACGTTGACGCGCTCGGTCGGGCTCTCGTCGAAGCGAGCGAAGTAGCGGCCCAGCATCATAAAGTCGGCGCCCATGGCAAGGGCGAGCGTCATGTGGTAGTCGTAGACGATACCGCCGTCGGAGCACACGGGCACGTAGACGCCGGTCTCCTCGTAGTACTCGTCGCGAGCGCGGCAGACATCGATCAGCGCGGTGGCCTGGCCACGGCCGATGCCCTTGGTCTCGCGGGTGATGCAGATGGAACCGCCGCCGATACCGACCTTGATGAAGTCGGCACCGCAGTCGGCCAGGAAGCGGAAGCCCTCGGCGTCGACAACGTTACCGGCACCGACCTTGACGTCCTCGCCGTAGTTGGCGCGGATCCACTCGATAGTGCGCTTCTGCCACTCGCTGAAGCCCTCGGAGGAGTCGATGCACAGAACGTCGGCACCGGCCTCGATGAGCAGCGGCACGCGCTCGGCATAGTCGCGGGTGTTGATACCGGCGCCGACCATGTAGCGCTTGTCGTTATCGAGCAGCTCGTTGGGGTTGGTCTTGTGGCTGTCGTAGTCCTTGCGGAACACAATGCCCATGAGGTGATCGTTGTCGTCGACGATCGGCAGGGCGTTGAGCTTGTTGTCCCAGATGACGTCATTGGCAACCTTAAGGCTGATGTTCTTGTCGCCCACGATGAGCTGCTCACGCGGGGTCATGAACTCGGAGACCTTCGTCTGGTGGTCATCGCGGCTGGGGCGATAGTCACGGCTGGTGACGATGCCCAGGAGCTTACCCTTGGGGGTGCCGTCGTCGGTAACCGGCATAGTAGAGTGACCGGTCTTCTCCTTGAGCTCAATAACCTGCTCCATGGTCATGTCGGGGGTCAGCGTGGAATCGGACTGAACGAAACCGGCCTTGTGATCCTTGACGGCCTTGACCATGGCGGCCTCGGACTCGGCGCTCTGGGAACCGTAAATGAAGGACAGGCCGCCCTCGGTAGCGAGCGCGACACCCATGTCGACGCCCGAGACGGACTGCATGATGGCGGAAACCATGGGGATGTTCAGGGTGATTGCCGGCTTCTCACCGCGCTTAAAGCGGGTTAGCGGCGTCTTAAGAGAGACGTTGTTGGGGATGCACTGCGAGGACGAGTAACCAGGAACCAGCAGATACTCCGAAAACGTGTGGGACTCACCGGGAAAGAACGTAGCCATGTTTCTCCTTTTTCCATGCGACCGGTCGGCTGCAGGCCTCGTAGGACCCAGCCCAACCTTGGGCGCCCAATACTGGGGAAGTATCTTAACGCACTTTGACTGCTACAATGCATGATTTAAGAAGAGCACACGAGGGTTTGACGCAGGCTTTGCGTTTGCCCAGCAAACACTTTAGCGGGGAGACGTGGAGCGTATGGAGTACAAGACGACGGCAAAGTTGGTCATTCAAGCGTGCGACAAGGATTTGCCGGGCGTGTTCGGCCACGGCTGCGTCTTGCTGCTGCAAGGTATCGCCCGCGAACACTCGCTCAACCGAGCCGCTAAAAGCATGGGCATGGCGTATTCCAAGGCCTGGCGCATTGTGAACGAGGCCGAAGGGCAGCTGGGATGCAAACTCATCGAGCGCGACGGAGCCCGCGGATCCACCCTCACCCCCGCCGGCGAGCGAGCCATAGCGGTCTACGAGGAGCTACAGGCCGACATCAACAACGTCATTGCCACCAAAGCAAACGACCTCATCGCCAGCATCACTAAAAAGTAGCTACTTGCGGAGGGCGTTATCTAGGGTGGCGGCCACGATCAAGGGGTCGTCGGTGCCGGCGAAGAGGCGGATGGTGCTCCCCTGTTTGCCGCGTGGAGCCGAAAGGCGCGTCGTTGCGCCGCCGGCGGGCGAGGTGCGGAACTCCCCCGGCAAAGCATCGAACAGATCATCCGCACTACGCTCGATAAGGTCAAACTCAACTGCCGGACCAAAGCCATGCTCGAGGATTCCCGTTGCAATCGCATGGTCGGGATGCGAGCTCAGCCCAGGATAGCGCACGTCGCGCACCATCTCATTGGCAGCCAAATACTCGGCCAGCGCACGGGCGCGGTCGAAGTGTGCCTGCATGCGGACATCGAGCGAGTCCAGCCCGCGTTCCAGCACACCGGCCTCGTCAGCAGGCAAATCAAGCTTGGCCAAGCCACGGCCCTCAAGCAGGGCATGCGCGCACTCAGCCGCAGCATCCACGCGATGGCGTTTGAGCTGCGAGCGCGCCACCGAAGCGGCAACGAGTTTGCGCGGAGCCTTGCCGGCGCACACGCGATCGAACGCCTCAAGCGACAGCACAGCACCCAAACGCAGCGGATCGCAGCCAAAAGACGACGCCACCGTGTTATCCACCACAAACAGCGCGTGGGCCTCACGAGCAGCGCGGCCCAACGCGCGAAGATCGGGCACGCGCAGTCCAAACCCGCCGATGGAGTTGACAAACCACCACAGGTGCGGCCCCTCGGCATCAAACGAAGCATCAAAGCCCTCGGACGCAGCGACAAACGCCTCGGCGGACGGCGAGCCCACCAGCACAACATCACAGCCATCAAAGCTGCGCGCAAACGCATCGGCAAAGTCATCGGCAAACGCAACCAGGCGGTCACCGGGGCGCACAATCCCCAACAGCGACAACGCCGCCGGCACATGCGAGGCCGCAAGCAACAACGCCTCACGGGCGCCGGCCCTCAAAGCCCAGGCCTCTTCTAGCTGCTGTACGCCCATACGACACCGTCCCTTCATAAGCAAAAACCCACGATGCGGGTGTTCCCCGCATCGTGGGCAACGGCTGCAGTATAGCGCCGATATGCGACGAATCGCCTAGATGTTGAGCGTGTGATAGTTCACGCTCGCACCCGGAGCGTCAACGGTCACGCCATAGGCCTCGGGATAGATGCGCGTCGAAAACACGAGCGCGCCATCATTCACAAACACCTCGACCGACGAGACATCGCCAACAATGCGCACGTTACGAACCTCGTCGACGGGCTCCCAGCGCACGGTACGACCGCAACCGGCAGAAGCGCGACCCTCATCGGTAAATCGCATCTCAAAGCGCGCAGGCAGCTCGCCATTGGCGGGCACAAACGCCAGCTTCAGCTCGCCATCAACGGACGCGGCAAACGCACCGTCGACACCGTCAACAACAACGTCAAAGCAGGTATCGCCGGCAACCTCCAACGAGCCCTCCCCCACACGCACCGAAGCATAATGGCGCACGATCTCGCGCGCCGGCTGCTGCAGCACCACGCCGCCAGCACCAGCTGTAAGCTCACGCGGCACCGTCATGCAGTGCTGCCAGCCGCACGCCACGGTGGGCGCGTTGCCATAGGTCGGCTCATCGGGCATGCCCATCCAGCCGATCAGAATGTGGCGACCATCCTCGGCCGTGAACTCCTGCGGCGCATAGAAGTCAAAACCGGCGTCCCACAGGCGGAACTCACCCAGCTCATAGGTACCGTCACCACCGGTAATGTCGCCCGTTACAGGCATGTAGCCAGCAGCGTATACGTTGCCGAGGTCCCAACGGCCGCCCTCGAGGCCCTGAGGCGAGAAGGACAACCACTTCGCCGGTGCGCCGCCATCCGCCTCAAGCTCCAGGTATCCCGGGCACTCCCACATAAAGCCAAAACGCTCGGGCGTAGACACACGGCTCTCGAGCTCCCAGCTCAGCATATCGGCCGAGCCATACACCAAGATCTCGCCCACATCGCGACCGGCGCCCTCGCCGTGCATCGCACAAAAACGGCTCTCGATATGCGGTCCATCCACGCGACGACGCGCGCCCAGCACCATGTGATAACGCCCGTCCGCGTCACGCCACACCTTGGGGTCGCGCACGTGGCAGGTCAAATCCTCGGGATAATCCTCGGACGCCAGCACCACGCGCTTTTGGCTGAACTCCCGACCGGCAAGGCCATCAACGCTCTCAACATAGACGGTATCGGCACGACGGCCGGTATTGACGTAGTCGTATGTGCCATCTGCATCGGAAAGCTTAACGTTGCCTGTGTACAGCACGCGAATGCGACCGTCCTCGACAAGCGCGGAGCCCGAATACACGCCATGGCAATCGAACGGCTCGTCGGGCAACAGCGGGGCGCCAACGTAGTCCCACGTCATAAGGTCGCGGCTCGTCGCATGACCCCAGGCCTTAACGCCGCCCTCGACATCAAACGGCGCATACTGAAAATAGGCATGGAACACGCCATCTGCCTGGCAAAGACCGTTGGGGTCATTGAGCCAACCCGCCGGCGGCATAATGTGGAAATGCTGGCCATACGCGCCATGACCGCACTCAGAGGCGGCAGCGTCAACAGCGGCAACCAGCTTTGCAAGGTCGCGACCAAGTGCATTAGACATATCAAAGTCCTAACGGATCGAAAGTTACAAGGCACCAGAGATCGGCGCCCGATGCTGGAAACACCCGCGAGCATACAGCCCGCGGGCATTCCCTTAATCAAATGCTCTTAGGCCTGCTCGGAAGCCTTGGGCTCGTCCTTGTACAGGACAAACGAGACGGCAAAGGAAACCAGCGCGGCGACCGCAAACATGATCGCGTACTGCACGGGCTGGGCCAGGCACAGCAGGATACCGAAGATACCGGTAACACCCGTGCCGGAGGCGGCAAGCGAGGTGAGCGCGCAGACCAGGGCACCGCAACCGCCGCCGATGCAGCCGGCGATGAAGGGCTTAAAGAAGCGCAGGTTCACACCAAAGATGGCAGGCTCGGTAATGCCCATGAAGGCGGACAGAGCCGAAGGAAGCGCCAGGCCCTTGATCTTGGCATCGCGGGTCTTAAAGGCAACGGCGAGCGCGGCGCCACCCTGGGCGATATTGGCAGCGCTAGCGATGGGCAGCCAGTAAGTCACGCCGTACTGGGCGAGCTGGCCCAGGTCGATGGCGGTGTACATCTGGTGGATACCGGTAACGACCGTGGGGGCATAGAACAGGCCGACGATAAAGGAACCAATGCCGAAGGGCAGGGTCAGCAGGGTCTGGATCAGACCGAGGATGGCGTTCTCGGCCCAGACAAAGATGGGGCCGACGGCAACGAGCGTCACGAGCACGGTCACGAACACCGAGACGAGAGGAGTCACAAAGAGGTCGAACATCTCGGGAACGATCTTGTGCAGGCGCTTCTCGAGGAAGGCCAGAATGGCGCAGGCGATAACGATGGGGATCACATGGCCCTGATAGCCAACCCACTCAAAGCTGTACAGACCAGGGATGACGGTGACCATGGTCTGCACGCCCTCGGAGGCAACCGTGTAGGCGCTCTGCAGCGAGGAGTTGATGAACGCACCGCCGACGACAGCGCCCAGATATGGGTTGGCGCCAAAGGCCTTAGCGGCGGAGTAACCGATCAGGATCTGCAGAATGCCAAAGGACGTGCCCGAGACCAGGTCGGCTATCTTGTAGATAAAGTTATTGGTGTCGAGCGCGATAAAGCCGTTGGAGGCCATAAAGTTGAGGGCGCTCATAATGCCCAGCAGCAGACCCGAAGCCACGATGGCGGGGATGATGGGGACAAAGACGTCGCCGAGCACCTTAATGGCACGCATAAAGATGTTCTGCTGCTGTGCCGCGGCCTCCTTGACCTCGGCCTTGGTGGCAGCCTCGACGCCGCTGAGCGCGATGAACTCTTCGTAGACCTTGTTGACGGTGCCAGTGCCAAAAATAATCTGGAGCTGGCCCTGAGCCTCAAAGACGCCCTTGGCGCCGTCGACGTTCTCGATGGCCTCCTTGTTAACCTTGGAATTATCGTCAATCACCAGGCGCAGACGCGTGGCGCAGTGTGCGGCCGAAACAACGTTGCCGGCGCCACCGATGTTGTCGAGCACCTCTTGGGCTGATTTGCGGTAGTCCATGACTTCCCTTTCCTCCAACGGGCGCATCTGCACCCGGCCATCTTTGACACTTATACTGTAATCGTTTTCAGTTTCATATGTCTGCAATCGTTTTCACAGTAGGGTGAACGGTAGGAAAAAGCCGGCGAATGGTAGTTTTAAGGCAAAAACAGACGACTCAGAGGCAGGCAGACGTGTCCAAGGCCTAGACATTCATAAGATGATGGCCAAGCTTGAGCGTCTTTAGACCGCTCTCCCCCTCCACGCCATCGAGTGTGTTGAGCAACATATTGGTCGCCTCGACGCCGCTGGTCAGGTAGCCGTAATGCACGGTGGGAATGCCGCCCGTCAGCGCGCGCAAAAACGCGTTGTCGCCAAAACCGCTCACGCGGTGTATACCCTCGCCCACGCCGCGAACCTCATCGATGGCACGCAGTGCGCCCGCCGCCATGGTGTCGGTTGCGCATGCGATAAACGAAACTTCGGGAGCGACGGAAAGCAGCTCACGCGCCGCACCATAACCCGAGTCGAGCGTAAACGAGCCGAGGCGAATCAAGGCGGCATCGAGCGGGTTACCCGCGGCGCGCAATCCGGCCTCAAAACCGCGACGGCGGTCATAACCGGCCGCGCGGTCCTCTTCGGTAACTCCAATGTAGGCGATCTTGCCGTCCACGCGGCCTGCAAGCGCATGGCCCAGCTCAAAAGCGGCCTCGTAATCGTCGTGATAGACGCACGCCACGCCCTCAACATTCTGGCCGATCAGCACGATGGGCACGCGGCACGACTCAATCGCCCGGCGATGCTCGTCGGTAATCATAGTTGCCACCAGCACAATGCCATCGACCGGGTGGTTTTGGAATAAATCGAGGTACTCGAGCTCGCGATCGGCCGCGTTGTCGGTATTGGCAAGCAGCATCTGGTAGCCACGGCGACCGAGCACCTGGCCAATACCGGCGGTAATGCGGCTTACGGATTCCGAGTTAATCTTAGGTACGATGACGCCGATGAGCTTAGTGGAACCGGTGCGCAGCGCGCGAGCCTGGCTGGACCGCACGTATCCTGTCAGCTCAATCGCCTTCTTAATGCGATCGGCCTTATCCGCCGATATGTAGCCACCATTGAGGTAGCGCGAGACGGCGGCGCTCGAAACGCCGGCCAGCTCGGCCACATCTTTCATCTTTACCACGAGAACCCCTGTCGTTGAAATCGCTTTCACCATAATACCTGTTCGTTCCGGCGTTCTGACGAACGCCGGACTACTCGACGCTGCGCGGGTATCTGCCGGACGATCTGCCGCTCAAACCGTCGCTCGCGTACATGAAGTACGCGTCGCTCCTCTTTCGCGGCACCTCGCCACGGCAGCCGCCCGCTCGCTGACGTATGCTCGACCAGGAGCGCCCATTTGCTCGCTAGGGTTCTAACCGTGGTACTCGCCGTTGTACTGGATGAGCGTTAGGTCCTCCACGCCGTCGAGCGCGCGGACGGCGTCGGCATAGGGCATATCCACACCGTCAGAGAACACCTCGACGGCCATCTCGACCTTGTCGCCGCGCATGGTCTTGGACTTAACGGTGAACTTGGTGCGGCCAAATGCACGCACGATATCGTCGCCGGTGGTCTGGCCCGTGTAGTGGATGACCATCATGTACACGCGCAACTTGTCCTGGTGGCTCGCAAAGCCGGCGATCATCACCACGATCACCACCGCCGTGAGCCCCACGAGCGCATACATGCCGGCGCCCGCCGTAATGCCCGTGGTAATGGCCCAAAACAGATACAGCAGGTCGAGCGGGTCCTTGACCGCCGTACGGTAGCGGACGATAGACAGAGCACCGACCATACCGAGCGAGATGACCACGTTCGTCGAGATCGCGAGCGTGACCATGGAGGTAAGCACGCACATGCCCACGAGCGTCACGGCAAAGCTGCGCGAATACACCACGCCGGTAAAAAAGCGCTTGTACACGTAATAGATCAGGATGCCCATGGCGTGCGCCACGAGCAGCGAAAGGCCAATCTTGGCAGGGTCGACCTGGCCAAACGCCTCCAAGACGGAGTTCTTAAAAAAGTCCCTGGTGCTCATGGTCTAAATATCCCCTCGGTTCTCAAAATCCGATTCCCAGTAGTTAAATCCGCGCAGGTAGGCGGTCATTTCGTAACACAGGCAGTACTTGGAGACCGCTGTGAGTTCGGCCGCGCCCGGCGGCACCATATCGCGCACGAGCTGTGGGCAAAACTCCGTAAACTTGACCTCCATCACCAGCTTGCCGGGCTCCAGGACCGGCAGCGCGGGCAGCGTCGCATCAAAGATGTCGAAGCTACCCACCGCGGCACGCACGTTCATGTCAAACGTGATGCGCACGGTGCCCTCGTCCATCACCCACGGCTCGCGCTCGTAGTCCACGATGGTCCGCGGGCGCATCATGTTGCAGATGCACTCGATGTAGAACTCGCGACAGAGCGGATAAGGGCTCCTCAGCAAAAAGTCGTAGTCGCCAGCCAGAATCTGCTCAAACTCACCGCGCATAAGCGGCGCGTCCTCCTTGTAGATCCAGCTGCCGTACTTCTTTTTGCGCTCAAGCTTAATCACCTTGTCGCTGCCGTTATAGATGCGCACGCGATACTTTTTGCGCATGAGAATGCCGGCGTCTTTTTCCTCGTAGGCCGAGTTTCGGTAGTCATCAAAATACAGGCTGCGAATAGTGTAACCGCCCGCCCGCGCATGCTTGTCCAGCTTAAACACCGGCGCCATGCGACAGGCAAGCGCGGCGTGCTCGCCCTCGTTAATGAGATATTTGAGCTCGTGGCGGTAACGCTCCTGCGTGGTACGCACAGGCGGAGCCGCCAAGCGCTCAAGCAGCGCGCTAGCCCTCCTCATACGTGTCCTCCACGACCTTACCGCCGTCTTGCACGTAAAAACACTTCATGCCGTAGTGCTTGCCGTCGTCAGTCACATAGTAGTCAAACGCATCTTGCGTAAAGCCGTCGGAGTTGGTGGCACGCACGCGCACAAAATACTGGCCGGCATCGGGCGCATCGCAGGTCACCTCGGGAAGCAGCACGTCCTCGGCCTTAAAGACAACGTCGCTTATGGCATAGTCGCGCGCAAGCTCTACAGTGTAGCGAATGTCGCGCGCCTTAAAGTCGTAGGACGCATCCCAGTTAATGCGCAGCTTACCGTTATCGATCTGCGGCACGCCGATGTAGAACGGCATGGGCTTTTTAAAACTCTCGCGAAAGCTCTTGTAGTTCTCCTCGATCTCGGAGGGAATCGCCGCGGCGATCTGCTCGTATTGGTCCTTGGTGACAGGCAGATTGTCGATATCGGACGAAGCAAAGACCAGGGATTCAGTCACCTCGCGGTAGTGCTTGATCATCTTGGTCAGGCGCGTCTCGGTCAAATACGTACGCAGGTCCTTGACGGCGCGATCGAGCTCACCGCGGAACGCCTTGCTGCGCAGCGCACGATTGAATAGCACGTTGCCCCAGTAGTTGCTTACGCCGCGCTCCCAGCTCGCATAATCCGAGAACCCCGTCAGGCTCAGCTCAAGCTTACGCAGCATGCCGTCGTTATCCCAATCCAAGATGTACCAGACCTTGGAGTTAAGCGGGCTGTACAGATAGCAGTTGCGGTTCTGCGTATCGCAGTTGCCCGTCAGGATCTGAAACGCCAGCCAATAGACCAAATTCTCGGTATCAAAGTAAGTATCGAGCACACCATCGATCTTTTGCGATTCGTCGTTGAGCGCATCGAGCATCTCGATGAGCTTGGTGTGGTCCGTATCGCCCTTAATCTCGAGCATGTCTTCAAAGCTTGCCTGGTTGTAGTCGGGATCATCGGCAAGCTTAATGGTGTCCTCGTAGCGATGGAAATCAAAGCTGTTCACCTTGTACAGGTGCCCGCTCTTATCCAGGCCATGTGCCTTAAGCGCCGTCTTGTTGAGCTGCTCCACCTGCGTAAACAGGCCGTAGTCCTCAAAGGTATCGTTGGACTTTTCGGTCTGGTCGCACACCCACAGATGCACAAACTGCGTGCGCAGGCCCATCATCTGGGGAATCCCGCGGATAAGGTCATAGGCCATCTTGTTGCGAAAACGCATACCCTCGCCCATGTGCTTGTTGAGCGCAATCGCACGCTGCTGGCGCCAGGTACCTTTTCCTTTTTTGAGCTCCACCTTGTAATTCTTCTGCGTATAACCGCTCGACGTCTGGCCACGCACCTGCACGGTAGCATTGGGCGCTTCCTCGCCATAGCCAACCTCGCCGGCCACCGGGCCGTCTTCGTCGCCCGCCTGCAAAAGCCCCATTACCTGATAGCGCGTCACGCCCATGTCGGCGTAGTCATACACCGAGTACGTATTGATCTCGGCCCAGCTATGATCGGTGTTCTCGGAGCTGTTACCGCGCGAGACCGTCAGGTACATGGTCACAATGCCCGAGTCGTCGTAGACCTCGTACAGCTCGTCCTTATCGCGCAGGTGCTTGATACCGTCCGAGGACTCGGCCTTTTTAATCTTGTCCTGCTTTTTGACCTTTTTAGTCGAGGATTCGTCCTGAGACGAGCAGCCCGAAAGCAACAGCGCGCCGGCAGCCACCTCGATCAGGCAGCGGCGAGACATCAACTTATCGATCATCAGAACCTCCCCAATGTTTTTGGTACAGGCGAACCACCATACGTTAAAACGCACTGCGCTGATCACCGCCCACGCGCTTATCCTCGTAGCGTTGCTCAACACGGTCGAGCACCCGGCCAAGTTCGGTAAACCAGCCCGTCTTGTCAGTAGCCACAATGGGCTGCTGGCTCAGGATACGATACGGCAAGTTGGCGGTATAGGTATCGAGCCGCAGCAGCGCCACGATAAATAACACCGCCGCACCCAACAAAAAGCCAAAGCCGTAAAACTGCTGCGGCAAAAGCAACGACACGGCAGTCGCCAGCCCGGCCACACCGGCAAACAGTCCCGAGGCCAGCACGGCCCCCTTGTAGTCGGTAAAGTACAGCAAGATGAGCAATAACGTATTGCCCACGGCATACAGGCCATAGCCCACGCATAACGTGCGGAAATACCCGTGCATCAGGTTGTTAAAGCCCAACGGTAGGGCCGACAGCACCGTGGTCTCGAGCGAGATGACCGCCGCCGTCACAAACAGTTGCTTGAGCGCACAAAAGCGCAGTTCTCGGTTGAGCGTGGCAAGCATTTCCTCCTCGGCCACCACAATGTCGCCCACCACGCCACCGTCGTTGAATAGGCTGTAGTAGTCGCGGTAGCGCGGATAAAAGTTGACCTCGACCGAGACCACAAAGTTGACGGACGTGACCAGGATCGTCAAAAACGCGATGAGCGCCGGAACATCGTGGTAGGGCGCACCATAAAACAAGCCCTTGACCTGCACGCCAATGGGACCGGCCCATATTATCACCAAGTGCGCAAAGAGGCCCAGGTTGGTAAACAAGCCCGTGAGCGCCAACGGCATAAACTGATCAAGCCACCGTAAATAGAGCCAGGGGCTGCGATCGCCCTGCGGAAAATACCGGTACAGCAGCACCACGTCCCAGGCGAGCATGACGCCGTAGCCGAGAGCAATTGATGCCAACAGGCCCTCGACCGGCGGCAGTCCCAGCGCCAGCGCGGCCAGGGCGCACAGGTACGCCACGCCAATGGCAGCCGCAAAGCCGCACAGGATACCGCGGTAATCCTTGATGGCCGTGAGGTAACTCATGCCGTTCCAGTTGACGATCATAATATTGAACAGCCACAGGCATAGCAGCCCCTGCAGCAGCGTGGCGCCCGAGAACAGCAGAAAGACACCGTAGAGCACCGTGCCCGCAACGAGCATGACAGCATTGGAGCCCCAAAACGAAGGCAGAATCTCGTCCTCGCGCTCGGCAAACAGCATATCGGCCAAAAAGCGCGTGACCGGCATAGAGAAAAAACTCGTGAGCAAAAGCGACGCCAGCAGCGTATAGGTCACCATGCACACCAGCAGATCTTGGTTGGCACGGCCCACACCCCACAGACCGCACAGCACCAAGATACCCACCTGGAGCAGCACACCCAGCAGCATGGGGCCCGTGCACACAATGCCAGCGTAGCCATAGGCGCGCATCGTGGCAAACAGACCCTTGCGCCTAAACAGGCGCTTGAGCTCAAAACCGATTCCGGCCACCGGCTACTCCCCCTCTCTGGGCAGGTTAAACGCACACGCCGTCTCGTCGTACAGCGCGCGATAGTTGGCGAGCATCTGCTCGTGCAAGAAGTACGTGGCAACGCGACGCTGCCCGCGCTCCCCCATCTCAATGCGACGGGCGCGGCTCGCGCACATGCGCTCCATGGCATCGGCCAAGCCCTTGCGATACATGGGCGGCGTCACAAAACCCGCCACGCCAAAGTCGTCGCCCGGGGCGCCTTCGAGAAGCTCGCGACAGCAGCCCACCTCAGTCGTCACGCAGGGACGGCGCGCTGCAAGCGACTCCAGCACGCTAAGCGGCTGGCCCTCGGAGATGCTCGTCAAAATGGTAAAGTCGAGCTTTTCCATGTACTCGACCACATTGACGCGACCGGTAAAGATCAGGTCGCGCACGCCCAGGGTGTCGACGAGTGCATGGCACTCGGCGCCGTACTCTTCGTCGTCCACGCCGCCCATAATGTGCAGGCGCACCTTGGGCAGGCGCTCGTGCAGCTCAAAGAAGGCATAGATCATAGTCTTGACGTCCTTGATAGGCGCCAGGCGCACCACCGCGCCAATGTCCACCCAGCCGTCATCGGGCTTTAAGGGAATATCCTTAAAGCGGTCGAACTGGATGCCGTTGGGGATGACCAGGCATTTGTCCGCATCGCAGCCCATATCGATCTGGGTCTTGCGGGCGTTATGGAACAAACTGGTCACGCGGAAGGCGCGGCGATAGATCTCCTCCGAAAGCAGGTAGAAAAAGCGAATCCAGCGGTCCTTAAACGACGGCACCACCCAGTCGGCGCGAATGATCTCTTCCTCGCGCTCGCGGGTATAGATGCCGTGCTCGGTCAGCAGCACTGGCGCATGGGAAACGCTTGAGCCCAGGCAGGCGAGCAGGCCACCGTAGCCGGTCGAGATGGCATGGTACACATCGGCCACCGGCACCTCGCTGCCCAACAGATAGAGCACGGGCAGCAGCATAGAGCGCATGGTGTGGAATGCGTCGGCAAAGGGCGTGTAGGGGTACTCCGTCAGGCACACGTCGCGGAAGATGTCCATAAACGTTCGACTCTGCAAAAACGAGAGCGGATGCACGCGACGGCGCTGGAAGATATCGAACAGCACATCCCAGTCCGGATTGGAGAGCGACACCAGGCGGCGCAGCGCCTCGCGCTCGCGGTCGTCAAAACTGGCTTCGTACTGCTCGCCCGAAAGCCGCAGAGCATCGTCCAAGAACACCTCGTGCACCTCGACCACGTTGCCGGGCAGCTCGTAGACAAACTTGCCGCGGTCGGCAGCATGCGCGCCGATCACCCACAGAACAAACTCGTGCTCGGGCATGGCCGTAATGTAGCCGTGCATCCAGGTGGACACGCCGCCGTGCACATAGGGGTAGCAACCCTCGAGTACCAGACAGATTCTCATTTGTCGCCACCCTCCTTGCGTTCGATCGTCACGGTCATATCATTTGCCTTAAGCAGATACAGATTGCCCGTAAGGTGCGTCAGTTCGCCACCCGTCACCGCACCCGGCTCGCCGTTGTTGGCGCGGAACATGAGCCACGCCTCGTCGTGGAAATTGCCCAGGCTGAGCGTCCAGGCATCCGCGCTGGTATCCACGCTCACCGTCACGGACGAAAAGCGCTGGATGGCACCGGAGCATTCCGACGCCGTCTGGTGCCGCAGGTCGGGCGCAGACTTGGTAAGCCACTCCAGGTAGTCGGTCAGGCCGCCCTTGTAGACCTCCCAGCCTTGCCTGGCGCCGCGATCGGGATCCAGCAGGTCGTCCGGATGCATAAAATGCGTACTCACGTAGTGCATGTTGAGCTCGGACACGGCAGCCAGGCGCATATAGGAATCGTCGACCATGCCGCCCGAAACAATACGTGGCTGCTCCACAATGCCATCGCTCGCCACGCCAAACTCCTGTACGTACGGCAGGTCGGTGCCGTCCTCAAAATACGTGCTGGCGATGGTCTTAATGCGCGGAACGTCGGTGCCGATAAGCTTGCGCGCTCGGACCGAAAGGATATTCGAAGGCGGCACGTAAACCGAGCCATGAGCGTTGGGCAGAACCTCATCCTGAAAGGCGATAAGCTCGTTGAGCGATGCGACGAGCGTTTCCTTGTTCTTCCAGGTCTTGTAGTCATACAGCGTGCCATAGTCGGTATCCCAGAGCGCCAGAGGCTGATGGTTGTAGCCGTGAAAGCCCAGCTCTCCGCCCATCTGCAGCAGCATGCCGCCAAAATAGCGGAACTGCGTGGTATCGGGTTGGCGCGCGGGCTCGGTCTGGTTGACCGCGTCCTCGTAGTTTTCGATCATCACGCCGGTATAGCGAATGCCGTATTTTTGCGCGAGCTTTTGCAGATCGGGCCACCAGACCTTGGTGTAAAAATCGGCAATGGAAAGGCCATAGTCACGCTTGATATAAGTACCATCGCCCGAGGGCACGGGGCTAGGAAAGTCGTCCAAATAGAACACGGCGCTGTTGATGACCGGATAGGCCGTGGCATCGCCCAGCAAGCTTATGGCCGAAGCATAGAACCCACGCATGACCTTGTCGTAGATACCAATGTTGCACACCACGGTGCGCCCGCTGCCGCAATCGTTAGACCAAATGAGCGGCGTGCCCGCATCGCCGGTCATAGCCCATACGTGCGCCGTCTCGCGCAGCGATACCGAAAGCGACGAATCAAAGGGGTCCGAGAGCTCGTAGCGCTCTCCTCCGCCCAACATAAAGTCATCGCTCGGCACAATGCTTTCGGCTTTTACATAGTCATATCCGGCCGATTCAATACCAAGCTTGGAGGCAATCACTTGCAGATAGCTCGAGTTATCCGGCGGCATGCCCAGCATGAGTGAGCCGCCCGCACTCACCCAACTCATTAGATTGGTCAGATGCGTACCCAGTCCGTCAAGCGAGGGCATAAGCACAATCACGCGATCAAACGACGTAAGCGATGGGATCGCGTCCGCACCGTCGGTGGCAATATCAACATCGCGATGGGCGATCTTCATGTCCAGCAAAATCTGGTCGAACTGGTCTTTAACGTCGTCGACGCCATCTTGGTCCGAGTCGGTAATGACCAGGCACGTGGGCTTTTGGCCAAAGATTGCCGAGGAGGCCGGCACCGCATCGTTGGCGGCAAGCATCCCCAGCTTATGCTGGCCCGCACTGTACTGCACGCCGGCACGCTCCACCAGCAGCACGGCGGCCATGACAATAAAGACCGCCCACACCACGAGGAGTCCCATCCAACGAAAGCGCCCTGCACGGTCGCGGATATGTTGCGCCACGCTCATCTGGCCTCCTCCCCGTCGCGCCAAAACGCCAACTTTTCGCGGTTGTCGACGCTCAAATACACATGTTGCTTGTCAATCGCATCGATCACACGGCGGACCTCGTCACCGTCGCGGCGCATCACGGCCAGGCGCAGGCAAAGCATCCAAACCTCCTGCTCCTCGGGCACGTCGAGCACCAGCTGGTCGGTCACGGCCTGCGCCTCGTCGATCTGTCCGACATCGGCCAGCGCCGTCGCATATCGAATGCGCAGCTCAAGGGTATCCTCGCGCTCGCAGCGACGCGCAAGCAGGCGCGCATGCTGTTGGCGCTGAATCTGAGCCACGCGCCCCTCGGCCAAGCCCGAGCCCAAGTATTCACCAAGAAAATCGCAGTATTCGTTGAGGTTTTGCGCGCTCGGGTCCGTCTTGAAGGCACGCTCCAGCTGCTGCAGTTTAAGGTCGGACTCCTTGGAAATCTGCGCCACCACCGTCGCGGCATAGTGCGCCACCTCAACGTCGTCGTTAAGCTTAGCCGCCTGCAGCTGCGCCAGTTACGCGTCGGGCTCCTCGGTGAGCATGGAGAGCATTAGGCGGCGCCGGTATGCCGGGTCGTTGACGATGAGCGCCTCCTCGAGCGGGACCACGCCCGCATCGGCGTCACGGTCGTGAACCAGGATGCTGCGATGCAGGTCGTCGTTAAAGCGCAGCGACTCCAGCGCAGACTCTTTCAGCCCCTCGCCAAACACCGCGCTGCGGACCGATAGCAGAACCACCAGCAACGGGCCCCACAGCGGTACCAGCACTATCACAGCCAGCATGTGCCCGCGCACCGGCAGCAGACCCAACTTCATGAGCGTCCACAGCATCAGGCAAACCAGCGCATGAATCAGCAACAAGACGGCAGCAACGACAAGCGAGATCAAGCGACACTCCCCTCACCGTCACCGGTGTAAGCGATGCGCTGCAGCAGCGCCACGATGCCCTCGCCGTCGACGGGCTCCACCGCAATATGCTTTGCGCTCAGGCGCTTACGGATAATGGGAAGATCGCACGCCTTTGCCTGGCGCATAAGCAGGTAGAGCACGTTGCCGTCGACCAAGCCCGCCGCGTCGCTCTCGCGGATTGCCGACCCAATTGCGCCCACCAGCTCGCCGACAGGCTCCATGCCCGGTACCACGCGCAGGAGCAAAAAACTCCCCATCTTGCTATCTGCCAGCGCCTGCTCCGCCGCGAGCTCTTGGCCAAAGGCCGCCTGCTTGAGCACGCAAGTGCCGTCAACGCAGCGTTTATCCTGCGCCACCGCCTCATAGTCAAAGGCACGGCCCAGCGCGCTTTCGACCAGCCCGCACAAGATGCGGAACAGGTTTTGATAATAGAGGGTCATTTGGTTTTCGGCCGCACTACGCACAAAGATCAACACGGCGGGTGCCCCGTCGCGCTCGATCGCGTATCCAAACATGGGAAACCCCGGCGTCAGCTCACGGTTCACCCACAGGTTCGAACGACCCCCGTCGCCCAAAAGAGGTGCAAGCTGCTCAAGCGTGAGCGAGCGTGCGGCATCTTCGGCAATCGCGGGACTTGCTGCCACCAGGCGTGCAAATGCCCCGCCCGAAACATGGTAGATCGCCACCGAATCGTTCTCGAGGATCTCGCCCAGAAGCTCGCAGCACTTGCGATAGATGTCGCGTGGGTTGAGTACGTCGAGCTCCTGCGTCACGGCAAAGATCTTGCCAAAGCTGTCGTGGCGACCCACAATCTGGCGCCTGTACGCGCGCTTGTCCTCGATCGCGTCGTGGTAAAGCTGTGTGAGGAACGTATTGCGATTACGCACGAGCTCGTTTTGATCGCGCTCCGCCCTAATGGCTTCGCTGTTGCGCAGCTGCACATAGCCGCACACGGCACCCACCACAAAGTACGCAATAAACGGCAGCCAGTTGGGCGGCTCGTAAAAGAGACCCTGGAAGGTATAACCGTACTGAGTAAAGTAGCTCGCGGCCAAACCCACCGACGCCAGCAGCGCCGCAACCAGGCCAAAATCGAGCCCATACAGCGTGCCGATCAGTACCACGTACAGCAGGCGGTAGTCGAGCACGTTAAGCTGAGCAGACTGCGAAAACACCAGCTCCAGGCCCTCAAAGAGCACCCAGGCCAGCGCGGTCTCCAGGCATTTGATGGGCAGTGTCCGCCCGCGCATGCGGTCGATGGCGGCACGCAGCGGATGGCGCTTGCCCGCGAGGGTCTGCTCCCAGCGGGCGTGTATGGTCGAAAGATCGCGCAGCACGTCATAGCGCTGGAACCACCCGTAGCGCGTGCGGACGGTATCGCTCGGAGCAATGGAGACGACGGCGTCCCCGTCGTAGGTAATGTCGAGCCCCGGGAACAAGCCCTTGAGCGCCTCGCCCAGGTCTCCCACGGTGTGGGCAAAGCTATCCGGAACCTCGAGTTCCTCGAATGTGGCATCCCAGCTGTCGAAGATGCGACGCACCAGAACGGCCAGCTCCTCGGCGCAGAGGGCACCGAGCGGTGAGTCCGCCCCAGCCCTCATGACAGCAGAGCCTTGCGAGCACGCCTCGAACAGCGGGGTCAAAATCGGGTCTTCCAGCGTGGGCGAGGCGGTGTACAGATACGGCACGCGCAAGATCTTGGCCTGAATGCCGTCGCGGACCGCATAGTAGCGGCACAGGTCGTTGGCCGCACGGGCAATGATGCCCTTGCCGTTTTGCCCCGCAACGTCCACCGCACCGTCCGCTCCCATGGGACCAGTCACAAACAGCAGCTGAATCTGGCGACCCATGCAAGCTCGAAAGACGGAGCGCAGCAGCTCGATGTCGCCAACGGCCTCGGTATGCGGCGTGAGATAGGTAGAGAGGTAGACCACACGGTCGAATTCGTAAGCCTGGTCCAGGTGCTGCAGCAGCTCTTTCCAAGACGCATGGAGCGACGACCCGTCGCGGCGCGCCTCGTTGGCCGCCACGACCTGAACATGGTCACCGGGAAACGCCTTGGCACAAAAGTCGTCATCGACATACGCGGTATTGCCAACAACCAGCACTTCCACCGTGCGCTCCCCCTCCCCAAATTTAGCTTTTGCCATGGTAAACATGCGTATTGTACGCTGTCAATGTAGGCCAAAGGCAACTTTAAAGCTGTTTTAAGAACTTTTTCAGACGGGAAGCGACTCGCGCCTGAGCCAGAGAGCCCTACACGTGCCGCTGCACGGCGGAGAAAGGCGAATCCACTACCCCTCAGGCATAATTCCTGAGCAAAATCAAGCAGAGCACACGGCTTTTTGCGCCACTTTAAGACGTAATCGGGATGTGGCGAGAGGCCAAATTCGGAAGTGCGGGGAAAACCAAAGGAATGCTGACCAGACCCCCGTTTTAGGCTTCCGCGACCTGCGGTTTTGATACAAAAAAACCGCGTTGTGCTCGAAGGTTTTCGATTTTTCCCCGCACTTCTGTAATTACATCTCTGGATCGAGGGCGCAGGCAATGGTGACGACATCCACGATAGCGCCCCCCTATGCCTGATACCAAAATCGTTCCATAGGGACCCGTTTCCCAATGGGATGATTCTTCACAAAGGGCATTAAGGCGCATGAGAACATGGTAGAGGCAAGCAAGCGCGCTTCCACGTTTTCGCCCATGGTGACCACGGTATAATCCAACGAGACAAGCAACGAACGGGAAAGGCAGCGCGGATGAACCTGGGCAGCGAGAGCGAGACCGTCGAGTTCAAGAAGTCCACTGGCGAGCATAAAGAAGCACTGCAAGCCATCAGCGCCATGCTGAACAAGCACGGCCGCGGCGAGCTCTACTTCGGCGTGAAGGACAACGGCGATGTCATCGGCCAGGATGTCAGCGACGCAACGCTGCGCCAGGTGACGTCGTGGGTGTCCGACAAGATCGAGCCCGCGGTGTTCCCGACGGTCGAGTGCCTCGACGCCGATGATGGGCTGCGATACATCAAAATTGCCTTCTCAGGTGCCGACGCCCCCTACTCCGCCGACGGACGCTACTTCACCCGCGTGGGGACTTCGAACAAAGCGCTGTCGGCCTCGGAGCTGAGCGCCATGGTCGTCAAGCGTGAGCGCGCCCGTAGCCCGTGGGACTCGCTGCCGTCCGGCAGGCCCGTCTCCGACGCCGACGAGCAGGCGGTGCGTGACTTCGTCGCGCGCGGCGGCAGGGCCGGACGCGTGGGCGGCGGGTTCGCCGGCGTGGAGGACACCTTGGCAAGGCTCGACCTCGTCGCGCCCGACGGCAGCCTAAGAAACGCCGCGGTGGAGCTGTTCTGCGAGGGATCCGACACCTACCCCAGGATGAAGCTGGGGCTTCTGGGCGGCAACACCAAGGCCAAGATCCTCGACCTGCGCCGCGAGTGCGGCACCATGCTCAAGCTGCTCGACTTCGCCGAGTACTTCGTGACGTCGAACATCAGGCGCGAGTTCGTCATCGGCGAGACGGGCATGTACCGCAAGGAGATCCCCGAGATCCCGGCCGAGGCCATCCGCGAGGCGGTTGCCAACGCGCTGTGCCACCGCGACTACACCACCGGCACCGCCGTCGAGGTCAACGTGTTCATGGACACCGTCCAGATCGTGAGCCCGGGCCTGTTCCCCGAGGGCGACTCGCCGCAAGAGCACCTAGACGGTACCGCGAGCGAGTTCGGCCTCCGAAACCCCGCGATCGCGCGCACCCTGTTCCGCGCCGGCGTCATCGAGCAGTACGGCACGGGCATACCGCGCATCAAGGAGGCCTGCGAGGCAGCCGGCGTGAGGTTCCGCTTCGAGCAGACCGTCAACAGCACCGTCGTCGTCTTCGAGCGTCCTGGGTTACAGAAAGCGGCCTTCAGGAGAACCGCGGCCGACAACCGACCGCTCCTCAGCGAGCGCGAACGAGCAGCGATGGCAATTGCCGCCGCTCAGGGGAAAATCACGACCTCCGACCTCGCGCGGGAGTCCAATGTCGGTAGGAAAACGGCCTCGAAGACTCTGAAAGACCTTGCCGGGCGAGGCCTGTTGGAATGGGTAGGGAAAAGCCCGAAAGACCCGCACCAGTTCTACAGGATGCCAAGCGAAGTTTGAGGCTGCAGGTCCTAGCCGGGAAACAGGCCCATTGCGTTTGCTGCCCTCCCCCTGCTGGGCACTACTGAGTAATCTACTGGGCACTGCTGAGTAATCTACTGAGTAGTGCCCAAGCGCGAGTTGGCAAGTCCGCCGAAGCCCAGAGAAACGGCTCCGAAGAATATACTGACCGCTACTGACCGCTACTGATCGCGGCATTCGGCAGGCCCGCCGAATGCCGCGGTCTCCCGAGACTAGCAGAGCCGCCCTTATTGTTAGCGCTGCCGAAGCAAGCCCTACTTCAGCAGCAACTTGAATTTTCGTGCGATGAGCCTCCCCGGAGCCAAGAGCCTTTTGCCCTAATCACAACACCGCAATTCAAGCACCGCAGAAAACTCCATTAGCGATGAACCAGCCACTTGAAGACGTGATCAAGGTGCGGCAAGGGGTCAAATTCGGAAGTGCGGGGAAAATCGAAGAAATGCTAACCAGGCCCCAGTTTTCGCTTCCGCGAACTGCGGTTTTGGTGCTAAAAATCGCGTTGTGCTCGAAGGTTCTCGATTTTCCCCGCACTTCCGTAATTACATCCTTGGATCGAGAGTGCAGGCAACAATGACGTCATCCGCGATAGCACCCAACAGTCACGGACGTACAAAAGGCCGTTGCCGGAAGCCTCCATACAACGACTCTTCTTTGCGCGCGCCACGCTCGCAATGCTCCATTAAATGTAACTAATTGATTTGCTATATACCATTCATAATGGCACATAGCAAATCATTTAGTTACATGTGGAGGCAGAACATGAGGGAGTACGTCGAGAAGCAGCTGCACACTAGAGTCGATTGCGAGCCCAACGACGCCTCGGAAATAACGACGCAAAACTCTTTCCGAAAGTGTAGGTGAGCGAAATGGCGACTCATGCATACGATGACCTTTATTCTTATCTAGCCGCATTCAAGAACAGCTCTCTTGCCGAAATAATTGCGTACCTAGAAGAACTGGGGCAAAGGAGGTTCGACGCCTTTATTAGGGGCCTTGCACCCCTTATCCCAATCGAAAAAATCGAAAATCAATCCCTGTTCAATTTTTCTGTTGACTCCACCCTTGAAGGAGGCAAATTCCCCTGCACTGACTATGCCTGTCGAGAGCAAAACATTTACCATTTGGCAAAGTTCTCAGCATTGTATGCAGATAAAACACTGATTCATTGCCCTATAGAATCGGCATTCGAAATGGGGCACGATGATTATGTCTCAGTCGATGAACTTGCATTCGGGATCTATTTGACCATGCGAGTCGAAGACATAGTCAAAGCTGGAATACTCGGATTTTCGAGCAATTACATTCCTCTTTGCAAAGATTGCCTAGCGCGACAAATCGAAAGAGAATCAAAAGCAAAAGGATTGATATCGAGTTATTGGGATGAACTCGTACGACAATTCTGTTCCTCTACCTCGTGCACTTTAAAACAAGCACCAGATGGGAATCTGTATGTAGCGATTGAGGGAATGGATGCATATGGGTCCCATGATGAGATGGATGTCGATTTCCTGGTAATCCCGTCTGAATACGAATCGCTCTATGCAAGCCAAGGCGAAACGCGATTGGATAGAGACATGCTGGAGAAAGGCGGCATCTTGACTATCCTACTGCCATTGTTGGACGATTGCTTTCAAGCCCTCGTCAATCCCTATTTTTCGAATAGCTCGTATTTAACCACTCGTCCAGCTCAGATTGAGTTCCTCGAGTCCGCAACTTCCACCCTTTATCCTCGAAAAGATCAGACCATACCCATTCGCCGGTTATCTTGCCCCCTCCCCATTGCTGAAAATGCAACGTTGCGTAGCATCCTTGATTGCCGCATTAGAAACGAAGAGTCGTTTCTTGTGTTTAGGGATACCTTGTCCAAAGGCCTGAGCGAAAGGCCCATCGACACCTCGACATTAGCTGACCTGAAGAACGACCTAATTGAGCCCGAGCTTCACAAGATATCTTTAGTGATGAAAAACGAGCGATCCCGATTAGTCACCTCCGCAGGCATTGAAGCCGCTATCGGAATTGCGAGCTTTACATTGGGGCAATACGGAATCGCATCACCTTCTGATGCCATGGCCTTCCTCGGGGCTGCCGGCATAGGGGCCGTTGCATCTCAATCCGCAGATTTCTTGCGAGAAGCCAAGGCAAAAGAGAACCCCATGTATTTCCTCTGGAAGCTCAATAGAAACAACCGTCTGTAACCTAAGGGGCAGAACACCGCAGTCGCCGAGCATATCTCGATCATTAAATAAAGGCAGCACTAGAAAGGATGCGAATCGTGAAGAACCGATTCCCTTTACGAATGCCTAATGCAGTAAAAATCACTGGTAGATCCGAGCAGTTTAACCAAGACGACAAGAGCGCGCTCAGATTGCTGTCTGCAGTAGCTAGCCAAGTATAGATACCATCCTGTTTCCAAATTCGGTCCTACGATAAACCCTTTCTTCTTTCTCAATTTCGTCGGGATCGTCGAAGATGAGCGTCGTATCTACTACGTCCCACTGCTGCCGATGGATATCCTCAATCAGCAATCCCAGTCCGGTTAATCGAAGAAGAACTTCTGCATCTCTGCCTCTGAGCGTCTGAAAAGTTTCCTTTTCTCGAAGCATTTCGTAGTCTCCAGGTAGAAATCTGTCCAAAGTCTCTGCAAACAAACGAAGATCGTCCCAGCTAATTTCTTTATCTAGGTAGGCCTCATAAATCTTTGCTAGTCGCCGCGCTTTGTCCTCCTCAATGTATCTTTCGAGCAGGATAAGCAGGTACTCAATATCGCGCTTCCTATTTGACTCTTCAAAGTATTGCTTGTACTTGTTCCATGAGCCATTTTCAAAAGAGTCGCGGTTGAACTCATCGAGGAAACACGCATACTTCTTCAGCAGATGCGCATTGTGGATATTGTTTCCGATTTTGTAGATGCTCACTAGGCTTGAGATGACGGGGATGTCCTTCAAGAACTCGTTTTGGAGAATTTCGTCCAGGCCAACCTCTGCGATATTCGAAATAAGTTCGAGAGAGTCGCTGCAAATAGTCGGCCTTGCGTCGTCTTGCAAGCGCGATAGACCGGCCTTAGTTGATTCCTCTGCGTTTGCCATAAGATTACCTTTCATAATAATTTGCCAGTTTTGGCATGCGTTTGCAGCGCCGCTTTTCTGAAAGTGGCTCCGATTTAAATGCCATCCCCCGAATAAGCGCTCAGGTTCGATTCAACAAGTGCATTGGTTGAAAAGAGCTTTAGACCCCCTTCGAGGTAAAAGTCGCTTGTGCAGAGCAACCAAATCATCTTGTCGAGCTTGTAGGCAGTGGCCTCGGGGTCCACGCCGCCCTTCCGCGCCGCGCGCGCGGCTTCGAAATAGCAACGAGCCACTTCGACCTCGCTGTCAGTGGTAGCGTAAAACTGAACAGTATTCAGTAGGCCGTTGACACAAACATCGACGAGCGGCTGCTGAACAAGCCCGAGGACCTGTTCAGGGCGATGCAGCTCGAGCTCATGGAGCTGCACCACGGTTCGCCCTCGACCGTCTTCTGCACGCAGTGCAGGTCGAAGGGCTAGGCAGGAGCCCCGAGGCTTTTCCTAATTCTAGGTGTTAAAGTCGATTACTGCCTGCCGTGGAATAGCCTCCACTTTTCGTCTTCGATGTCTCTTTCAATTGATGACTTCACTTTTGACAGCCATTCTCTGTGTTTTAAATATGCAACACCTGCGGGCAGCTGAGCAGCAATCGAGTCAATCGCCTCAATCTCCTTGAGCTTTGCTGGAATAAAGCCTTTTTCAGGGGACCCGCTCATTGAAGATCGACGGAGATCCAAATGGTTGATCGATATCCCGTCTTTATCGAGCGTCAGAATGAGGGTGATAGCCCTAATCCTCGTCTCGTCATTGCAATCGGACAAGGCCCAGCTAATTCTATCGAGGCTATTTGCGTCGGCGATCCTTTCGCGGATGGTATATTCCAAGCGCTCCCAAAAAATATCGCTCGAGAGCGCATTTGCGTCATGAACGGGAAACAAAACGGCTATTTCAAGCCTGCCGAGTGGTTCGCTCAGCGCTTCATCGATCATTGCTTTCAGCAGATTCCAGGCATGATCATCCTGGACGGTCCAAAACGAGCTGATTCTTCGCAGGAGATCGTGCCTTTGTCGGTAGTCGAGGTTGGCAACGTACTCCAAAAAACGGTCAATCATTGAGCTGTCAAGGCGTAAAAGGCAGCGTAGGAAAGCGAGGTTATAGTCGAAAGTAGGATATCCTTCAAGTGCGAGAAAATACAGGTTGACGGCCGGTGAGGGATTGGATTCGAAGTACGAATCTAGAGCGGAGACGCGCTTTTCGTCTCCGCAGTTGCCGAAAAACCGCCAAACCCCATCATTGTGTATATGTTCGGAAAGCCAAGAAGCATATTTGAGGATATAGCCAGGATGCTTTGGCTCGACTATCTCCAAATCTTCCAAGCAGAGATGCGTTCTGCCGTCATCGAGTCTTGCGAGAATTTCGTCGAGCTCCTCCTTGTCGGGCCCGTTCTTTATTGCTAGCAAATCAAGATAGTCAAACAGGGCCGGATGGTCACTCACGTCGATCACCGCGCCCAGCTCGTTTCTAAGGACCTTCCTGCCGATGGTTTCAGCAAGATGATCAAGTGCTTCGTACGGGACAGGGATCGTCGAGGGCGACGAAGCGATATTGCGTGCGATTATGCTTGAGGCAGTATCTGGGGTCCTTTTGGCGATTTCCAGAAGGACTTTTCCGATAGCCCTGCCCGACTCCCACTCTTTATCGGAAATCTCATAATCTTCGGCTAGCTTTCCCAGGGCTTCGGTCAGTCGTTCTAGCGGTAACTCTTCCGCGGATATCCTCGGTTCTTTCTCTACGAGAGACTCGGAGTTCTCCAGACCAAGTGCGTCGAATGCGCTCTGGCGGAACCCATCGAGGCTCAGAGGGGGATTCTGCGCGCATGTTTCGTAAATCTGGTTGATGCTTAAGCTGCATAAGAGATCGATTGTCGAGTCTTCGGTTATATATTTGGGGAATAGCTCTTCAATCCTCGAGAGTACCGAATACATGTTTTCTGCGTACTCCGCTTCAGGTTCTTTGCCATAGAACGAGAAGTGCTGCCGAAAAGTGGATTTAACTTGCCTGCTGAATTCGGTTTCGACCAGAACGGAGAGCGCCCGGAAGCAATGGGCGTGGAGCTCGGCCAGCTCTGATGTGAAATTGAAGGTCAAAGTGTTGTATGTGTACGTTATGCCGTTTTGACAAACGCGCTGGGCCCTTGAAGAGAGGTATGAACTCGTCAAGACGATCAGACATGCTGCAACATTGCGGGAATGCGATTGTTGATATTTTTGAGCGAGGGCATCGAGTTTGCTGTTTTCCAAATCGAATCCCGTACGATCGAGATCGTAAGCGAAAGCGCCGTCCGGCCCGCATGCCCAGTTGTACTCGGCCGCTCGCTCGGTGCCTCTTTCTACACACTTCACGAACAACTCGGAGGCTGTTTGCGAATACTCGCTTGAGTTCATCAGGGATACAGAAATTTGCAGGGGCATAGATCCGTCGGATGTCGAATTCATGCCGAGAATTTCTTCCGATACGTCAGCGCAATCAGCGTTTTCGATGCGGTTTGAGGCAAAGGCGAGCGCCTGTATGGGGAGGAATTGATTGAATGTGACTATGAACTGATCGGCAATTCGCGCATCCCGATTCTTTATTTCATCCCAAGCTTTCTCGCATTCCCTTCGAAGGTAGTCGTACACGCTCGCACTTCCGCACACTTCAGCCATTGACTTGGCGGCTTTGAGATACGGCGCGTTCGGCATTTCTGCGGTATGCAGAATGAAATCCGCAAAACTGCCGTTCCCTTCTTTTGCGAAGTGGCGGCATATCAAGAAGTCGCGAAGATTCTGCTCTTCCATTCTTATGGCTAGCACGCCATCGGCGGAGGTAAGGATCGTGACAATTTCCTGGTCGTTCAATCTGGATGCAAAATCCCGAATCTCGGCGTCGTCGTACCCCAGCCCCAAGAGTTCCTCGTAACAAGGGTCTCCTTCAATAAGATCGCAGCAGTCGTAGATTGCAAGGTTCTCTGCGAGACGCTGCTCCCTGCTGGAGTACCCAGCTAAAGCAGAATTCATATAGATGTTCAAAAGATCGTATGGCTCTTGGATGGCTTCGAAATTGCCGTCTGCTATGGGGCTTGCTGCCATGATAGCCAAGCGCAGGTTTCCGTTTGCGATTGCCGATACTCTCTCCCTCAGTGCTATGTTTTTTATGTTGTATTCGGTCTCGAGTATCGCTTCTATATTTTCCGCGGTTAGAGGCTCCAGCTCTATTTCTCTGAAATTTAGATAACTGCCGATTTTTGCGGTCAACTCGCTTCGGTGCATCTTCCTGCAGGTGAGGACAATCTTTAGCTTTTTGTTTTCCAAACAGATTCCCAGCAAGTGCTCAAGTGACAGGTTGCCGTTTGCATCATCGACTAGAAGGATAATGTTTTCCGACTCCGACAAAATCAGCTCGATATCATCGTCGAGATGCGATGAATACCTAGAGTCCAAGATAAGAAGATCCCAGTGATGCCGTTTGCTGAATGAGAGGCATGCGTCGAGGGCGATCTTGGTTTTCCCCGATCCAGACTGCCCCTGAATCACCACTGCCTTGTTTTGCTCTATCGATTCGACGATGACTGAAAACTCGGAATCCCTGTGCATGAGGAACTTCGACAGGTCGGTTGAGAAACGGTCGTTCAGGCTTCGCTCGATGAAGCGGTCTGGGGCGATGAATGATCCCTTTCCGAGTGGAACGCCCAATACCGTATGCGCTAGCGCAGGGTATTTTCCATCAAGGTCGCTCGCAATTGTCTCTGGCCCGATTATTTCTATCCGTGGATCGATGGTACGGACCTCCTCGAGTACCAGAGGTGAAAGGCGAAAGTATGTGTGGCACAGGATGATTCGATCTATGAGTTGCGGATTGATTCCGGTTTTGCTCCTGTCGAGGCAGTCTTTAGCATCATTTAGCAGCTTATTGCGGATGTCGGATTTAGAGGTTGTGTATGCCGCGAAGAGGTAGTGTCCATTCTCTCCTACGGAGTACATGTCTGGCACTCCGGTCGTGGTTTTATCCGTGCCGCATTGGGATCCTAATTCAATGATGTTGTTAAGCGAATATCTCCTATATAGATACTGATTTGCTAGTGTTTGAAAACGCCCGCCTTCGATCTGCCTTAGCTCTTCTTGGATCTGATTTATTTGGGACATTTTGCTCCTCGCGATAAATTCGCCTTTTGATTTCTCTTTTCTTACTCTAGTCCGCCTACCTCAGCAAGCCTTACAAGCTCGAGGGACGAGTCGACGACGTCCTCGAAGTCAAGCCCCGCCGCATAGGCCCTCGGATAAGGCGAGCGGAGGGCGCGTGACCCCGTCGGAAATGGCCGCCGTTAGGTGCGTGTTCGAGAGCTGCGCGGCGGAGCTGGATGGAGCCTGGGCAAGGCATTAGGGCATCCTCGTCCTTGTCGTAAGACTGCCATTAGAAGATCTTCTGCAAATCCTAAGCCACGTTTCAACTTGGCAACAGCTGCGGATCCTAGATATCGGCAAGACATTCGAGACTCTTGGATATGGCGTCGAAATAGATCCTTTGGTAATACTCCATGGTCTCGACCTTGCCGATCTCCGATCCGAGCCTCTTGGCCCAAGCTACGAGGGCCTTCCTGTCCTCGCCCTCGAGCGAGGCCGTGCACGACCTCATGTGGTCGCCCGGAAAAAGGACACTGTGCACAAGCCGAATATCTTCGGGAGGCATCTTCTCCATCGCCCTCGCGAGGAGGGAAGTGTCGAGGGAAATGAGCGACAGGATGGGTTCCGACCAGTCATCTGATTTCGAGAAAGCCAGATAGAGCTTCGTCGCGAATTGGTCGGGGGCGTTTATCAGGACGTTGCCAAGAGACTCCGACTCCCGTTCGCGTAGCGTCGTCAAGGCGAGCTCCCTCAGCCTGTCGACCTCCTCCAAAGCCGGAATCTCATGCGCTTCGCTCGAGTCGAAAGGGATCTCCTGCCATTCGACTCGATTCTTTCCGATTGACCTCACTGCAGACTCGGGATCCCGTCCAATGGAGGATTCCATCGCCTTGACGAGCGGCGCGACCCCTTCGGGAAAGGCGTCAGCAAATTCCCCCGCAATGCCTTTGACGGCACGCAGGACGTCGGGATAGACGTCGAACGACAAGCCGCGGCTCCCGTCCCCGGGGACAATCCCGGCGACTAAAGTCTCCACCATGCCAAGGACATCGGCATCGCGGAAAGTGGCGTGTCTGATGCCTTCGATACATTCAATAGCTTTCCGCGCGGCCGGCCCGTCGGGATGAAAGGTCGCAAGGTAATCTTCCAGGCAGGAACGAACATGCTTGGAATCGACCCCCTCACACCTCTCGAAAAAGCGGGGGATGAAGTCCAGAGCGGCGTATTTGAGCCGGCGCGACTCGAAAATGCCACCCCTAAGGATGGAATCCTCCCGGCTTGACGGAGGCCCGATGCGCATCCCCTTCGCCGCCCCCGCTGCAAAGCCGAAAGCCTCTTTGAAAACTGCCCTGGCAGACTCCGGGTCGGTGGGTTCAGCGAAGAACCCGGATTCCTTCATCCCGACCAGCACGGGGCGCATCTTGCTGAGGGATCGCAAGTTCGGCGATTCGCTTCCTTCAATCGCCGAAACGGCGTCCTCGAGCGCGCCTGGGTAGATGCCGCCCAGCACGCCTCCCAGAACGCGTTCCACAACCGAGCCGACCGAGGGCCTGAACCGGCACTTCCGCCAGACGGTCTTCTCGATGATGCTCTCGTACTCCCTGGTCGTCCCCTTCTCCCCCTTCGGTCCTAGCCCTTTCCTCCACTCATCCTCGTTGCAGACGAGGAGGACCTTCTTCCTGCAGCCAACGACGAGGTGGTCGACCGCCCCGAGCAGCTCGCGAATGCCCATGTCGCACCTCTCCACGTCGTCTATGACGAGGAGGGTCTCGGGGCCGATGATGAGGTTCACGGCATTCAGCGGCGCCATCTTGAGATCGACGCCCGCCTTCTTCTCCAGCTCCCTGATCTTTTTCCCGAGGAACGATATTCCCGTGTCCTTGGCGAACCCGACGAGTGAATCCCACCTGCCCCTCTCCCCGCCGGCCGCGCACCCTATGGCGTATTTCGAGATGAAACCAGACTCAATCGCCCCGCAGAGCTCCGCTAAGTCCTTGGCGCCGTAGGCGGACGCCACCACGACGGGATGCCGGCTCTCATCCTCCTCCAGCTTCTCGGTCAGTGCGTGCTCGACAAAGTAGGTTTTCCCGCATCCCCATTCCCCGGTAAGCATGAGGGCGTACGAGTTCTCCTTGTCCTCGATGTACTCCCTCACGACGCCGATGATGTCATCCTCGTTCACCTTGGTCGCTCCTTGTCCGCCATCGGTTTCCACCCTTACCTTTCCTATGGCCAGGCGAGAGCCTACTCCAGCGCTTTCGGATCCCATTCGAACCCTTCGGCCTGCCGCCTTATCGCCGGGTCGATGCACTTCTTGACGAGCTCAAGCGCCGCGGCCGCGCGGTGCAAGCTAGTGGATGACCATTTCAAACAAATCTTTCGCGATAAAATCAACGCGCTTCTTAACGTCAAAACAACCATTCGCATAGCGTTTAGCAAAAGCTCTTGTAGTGGCATAACGCGATTCAGCGTATATGGGCAGCTTTTCCTTAAGCGATTTGTCTTTACATTTCGCGTTAAGTCGCTCTTCTAGCATGAGCAAGTTCCCAATAATCGAGTTTTCCTGAGCCTGCGAATCCGGAAGAATGTGCTCTATTGTGAATGCCTCAGAAACCCTAACACCAGACTTAAGCTCCTCGAGCAAGGCAAGGACCAACTTGCAGCGATCCTTCAACTTTGTTTCGCTATACAACGGCCACGAATGAGACCATCCAAGCGAAAGGAGATTAATTCGAAATGTTTCTTCTGAAGGCAGTTTTTCGTTAAAACTATTTTTCCACTCATCTAACACTTGCTGGGTGCAGTTCAACTCGATTGCGTATGAGTGTTTCACGATCGAATCCGATAGGTGGTTCGACTCCATTCCCCCGATTATCTTATAGCAAATATAGAACCGGTAAATAAATCCAATCGCATCATCATACTGCTCGCTCGTTAGCTGCTCTATTTCGCGAGCGTGCATTAAACTCATAAGAAGCGGCCTGAAGACGCGGACATTGTGTGTTCTTAAGAAACTCAAGATTTCCGCATTTCTGTCATCGCTGGTTGGCTCGACAATCTCTGCATAATATCCGGCTTTTAGCCTTAAATCATAGAGAAGATCAGCAGCCTTCTTTGGATCCGTAAAATCCCTTATTTTCTTATATGCTCCATCCTTGTCGCCTTGACCTAGGCGATATTTTTGAATTGCGTAGTGACGCAAAAAAGCTTTCATGTTCGAGCCGACTGTTGCTTCAATTTCCGACCATACCTGTTTTGCATCATCGCGCTTTTCTATAGGATGGATATAGCGCATAATATAGTTCTTCAGAAGCTCATGGTCCTCAAGCTCGATACCTCGCGCATTCAATATTTCGAATATTGTGTACGAATCTTCCTCAGACGATGATTTGATGTTTACATATGCGACAGAAATGACCGCATCCCTGAAGGCCAGCAACTCCTCATCCTTCATCTTGGCGAAACTTGCACTGAAATATTGGAAGGCTTTAACGATCAGTTCGTCTTTTGATCCGGACGCGCGTTTGCTCTTCGAGAAAGCCACAGCAGACATGGCAGCCGCATCTTCAGGAGAGATAGCAATTACTCCTTCGACGATCCTCGTTAATGATAAATGATTCTCCGGAGCGACGATCGCGTGCTCAACATCCTTAGTATCTATCGCCACTAGATATTTTTTTGTGCCATTAGCGTGGTTAATCATATTCCTTTTCTTGAAAGCGAACATGAGGCTAGACAGCAAGAGCGTTAGGGTAATAACTCTTTGTTGACCATCAATTATTGTAAAAACCCCGAGGCTGTCTTCTTCTTCTTCCTCCATCAGCACTATCGAACCGATGAAATGCGACGTAGCAACTTCCTCTGTCACAAGCTTGATGTCTTCGAATAGATCTTTCCAGTTATGCTCATCCCACACGTAAGCGCGCTGATTGCGAGGGATTCTATAGATTGAGTCATTAAGCAGCTTTCCAACCGTACTCTGACGTGCTTCAAATGCCATGTTGATCCCTTGCCTTCGCAATAGTTTTGTCGGCCTTGCCGCCTCTCGGCGTCACCAACGCCTTCGCTACAATAAAAGTCGGCACATCGCCGAGCAGGGCCGCCTTTTCGCTCGCGAACATGCCGACTGCCCCAATCAATCTCCGTCGCTGCCATCATCGTCGATTAACCAACATGTCAGCAGCAGGCAATCGTCACGTCCACAGTCCATTCTATATGCCGGCTGAGCATGGGGCGCATCTTAATCGCCAAGATATCCAGGAAGCCCGAGCTTCCAGGGAAATGCCTTCAGACGCCTTACGTTGGGTAGGCCCCCTACAGAGATCTATTGGCCGTGCACCGCAAACAACGCGTTAGGCCGTTGCACGCAATCGGCCAGCCACCCAGCATCCCCAATCCGCGTCACAACTCCCTACCCCGCTCCAGCCATCGTCATCTCCATACAGTGTCCAAACCCACACCAATAAAACCAACCCACGCAACAAGCAGCCCTCGCTTAGCAACCCAAACACCACCACAAGCCAGCAAGCAATCACCAGTCTGCGTTCGCAACATCGCTTGGAACGGCAAATGCTTACCGCGCCCTTGAAACACGCCAAACTCGTCTACAACCTGCGGTTTTTCGTTTATACTGCAATCGTTGAAATGCCGGTACGCTTGCAGAATCGTACCTGTTCCGATTACAGACGATATGAGCAGGACATAAAAACATTGAGAGCCCCTGCTGCATGAAAGACCGCGGATTAGGCCGACAATGGTGAGTGTCTAATCCAACCGTGGCGGCCACGCCGCATTCATGGAAGGGGCTCCCATGCTCGATACTACCACCTTCGTCGGCCTCGACGTCCACGCCCGCTCGATAAAGGCCGTCTCCCTCGACGTCATGACCGGGGAGGTACGTGCCGCGACCTTCGGCTACGACGCCGGCGCCGTCGCGGGGTGGGTCCGTTCCGTGGACCCCAGGGCCAGGTGCGTGTACGAGTCCGGGGTCACGGGCTTCGACCTGCAGAAGAGGCTCTCCGGCCTGGGGGTCGGCTGCGTGGTCGGCGCCGTCTCGAAGATGATCAAGCCCAGCGCGGACAGGCGCAGGAAGAACGACCGCAACGACGCCGAGTTCCTCGCCCGCATGCTGTCGGTCGGCAACGTGGTCGAGGTGTGGGTCCCCGACGACGAGTGCGAGGCCGCCCGCGACCTGACCAGGGCGCTCGAGGACGCGAGGGACGACCTCTCGCGCTCGAAGCAGCGGCTCTCCAAGTTCCTGCTCAGGCACGGGCTCGTCTTCGACGAGAGGACGCCCACCGGCCGCAGGAAGGGCAACTGGACCCGGGCGCACTGGTCCTGGATCGAGTCGATTAGGTTCGCGGAGGGGGCCGACAACGACGTGCTCGCCTACTACGTCGACGCGGTCAGGCGGGCGGCGGAGGAGAAGGCGCGGCTCGAGGGGCTCGTCGAGGCCGAGGCCCGCAAGCCCAGGTGGAGGAGGAGGGTCGACTCCCTGCGCTGCCTCAAGGGCGTCGACACCGCGACGGCCGCCGACCTCGTGTTCGAGGCCGGCGAGTTCTCGAGGTTCAGGAACGCCCGGTCGTTCGCCGCATGGGTCGGCCTGACGCCCTCCGAGCACTCCAGCGGGGAGAGCGACCGCAGGGGCGCGATCACCAAGGCAGGCAACAAACACCTGAGGAAGGCGCTGGTCGAGGCCGCGTGGCACTACCTGACGTGCTCGGGGCGGCCGAAGGACCTCGCCAAGGGCCAGGCCCGGGACCGGGGCGCCCGGAGGCATGCCGCCAAGGGCGTGCGGAGGCTGGTCGAGAGGCGGGAGGCGCTGCTCGCGCGCGGGGTCCACGGCAACAAGGCGAACGTGGCCACGGCGCGCGAGCTCGCCTGCTGGGTATGGGCGGTCGGCCTCATGGCCGAGGAGGCGTAGGGGGGCGGTCCCCCGCACATAAGCCAGTCACCCCGGAAGCGGTTCGATCCGAAGCCGTTGAGGCGAACCTCAGGTCCCTTTTCTGCGAGCGCCCAGGGCGCCACACGCGTGCACAGACTGTCGGTTCGACGTAGAAGCCTCAGCCGTAGCAACGGATTGCCCAGCGAGAGATCGCCGCGGGCGGATATTAAACTGCAAAGACGAGCGTCGGTAAGACACGCCGAGGTCGCCGCGGACGGGTTGATATAGGGAGAGGGCCTGACCCCATATCGTTGGGGCCAGGCCCGATTTTGCCTCTTGACAATGTCCTGCTCATATTAAAAGGAACGTCCCCAGGTGCCGGCTGTTGAGTTGCGGTGGAATAGGGACTGTTTGGTGCCCGAAAGGGCGATTTTAGTCCGTATTTCACCGCAACTTATTTAGAGGGCGCTGAGGTTGGGGGTCCAGCCGATGGTGGGGGTCACGCCGTCGAGAGTCTCGTTGATGGTGGCGGCCATGCCGGCGAGGAGGCTGTTCTCGCTTACGGTGAGCGCATCGTAGCCACCGGCGCGCATGAGCTCGCGAATCACCACGGCGCCGGCCAGAATCACGCCCGCGCGCTTGGGCTGCACGCCCGGCAACGCGGCAATGCCTGCAACATCCAACGCAGACATGCGCTCGATAGCGGCCGAGATCTGCTCCATCGAAAGCTCGCGCAGGTGCACAAAGTTCGAGTCGTACGGCTCCAGTTCGTGGACCAGCGCCACGAGCGTGGTAACGGTACCGCCCACCGCGACGAGGCGCTCGGCGCGCTCAAAGTCGACAGGCAGGCCCTCAAAGTAAGCCCCGAACTGCTCGCCCGCCCATACGCCAGCGGCGGCAAGTTCACTGTCCGTTGGCGGCAGCGCCGAGAAAAACCGCTCCGTCACGCGACGGCAACCGATGTCCAGTGAGCGCGTTCCCTCCAGCGCAAAGACCCCGCGCTCAGGCACATAGACGCCCGTCGCGAGCTCCGTGGAGCCACCGCCCGAATCGGCGACGATGATGCGCTCGCCGGCAAAGTCGTGCGCCACGCCAAAAAACGTCAGGCGCGCCTCGACTTCTCCTGGAATCACCTGCGGCTCGAGACCCAGCTCGCGCAGGCCGTCCAGTAGCAGCGCGGCGTTGGACGCATCGCGCGCGGCACTCGTGCACGTGGCGCAGACGCACGCGGCCCCAAAGGCACGCGCCTCGTCCACAAACATGCGGCATGCGGCGAGCACGCGCTCGACCGCCGCCTCGCAAAAGCGGCCCGTCGCGTCCACGCCCTCGCCCAGATCGGTAATCTCGGTATGCTTGGACGATTCCACGATCGCCCCGCCCTCGACCTGCGCTAGCACTAGTCGCGACGACACCGTTCCCAGGTCGATCGCGGCCACCTTATATCGTTTGCAATTTGTCATTGCGGGCTCCCCTCCGGGCGCTATTTGCCGTTGGACACGACCGTCTGGCCCTCGACGCCGTTAAATCCAAACAGCATGTCAAGCGTCCGGATGTACCATGGCGCGTCCTTGCCGACTTCTTCGATCTCCTTGGCCACCTCGCTGGCCTTCTTGGCGTTCGACGACTTCTTTTCAGCCGACGACGAGTCCGAATCGCCGTCCAGGCCCTGCACTTCAATCCTCTTCTCGCCGGGCATCACCAGGCCCAGGTCCTCGGATGCCGCGTCCTTGATACCCTCCTCCGAGAGCAGCTTGTCGACGCTTTTTTGCAGCTCATCATTGTATTGCTGGCGAATCTCGACCTGCTTGGCCAAGATATCGCTCGAACGCTTTGCCACGTACAGGTCGCGCACGGGGAAATACAGGCTCACGAGCGCCAGCGCCACCACGATACCGATAAACAGCGGGCGCAGAGAGCCATGCGTAAAGTCATAGATCGCCTTGACCACCGCATTGTCGTTGGCGTAGCGCATAAAGTCCGAGCCCGAAAAACGGTTCGAGGGCCTGCTCGATTTGTCGTGCGTCTGGGCCGAGGGACGCGACGCATGCGACGAACGTACCGGGCGCACCGGTCCATCTGCCGAAGTATTCACTTGAGCATTGGGGCGCGAGGTACTTGTCGGGCGCTGCGTGGAGCGGTCGGCGCCGGCGTAGGCAGACCCGCCGAGCTGCACCGTGCGCGCACGGCGAGGCGACGGCTCACGCGAACCGGCGGAATAGTACCTGTTGTCGTAAATCTGATCCATGTGCGCCTTGTGCGGTTGAGGTTTGTTTGCGCTAAGTCCTTTAGTTATAGCACGAGCGCCCGCACCGCCTTCGCCAGCCTTTGCTCGACATAAAAAAGGCGCTGAGCCATATGGCCCAGCGCCCACAGCGCTTTGCGGCGTCCAGCCAAGGCGGGGCGGAACCGAGTCAGCCTCCCCCTCGCCAAATTCGCCCGTTTAGCGAATGTTGTAAAACGCGATCTTGCCGGCGTAGCGCGCGCTGCCCTCAAGCTCGTCCTCGATACGGATGAGCTGGTTGTACTTGGCGATACGGTCGCTGCGGCACGGGGCGCCCGACTTGATCTGGCCGGCGTTGACGCCCACGACCAGGTCGGCGATCGTGGAGTCCTCGGTCTCGCCGGAGCGGTGGCTCACGATGCAAGCGTAGCCGGCCTCCTTGGCGGTCTCGATAGCCTCGAGCGACTCGGTGAGCGTGCCGATTTGGTTGACCTTGACCAGGATCGCATTGGCGGCGCCCAGCTCGATACCCTTCTTAAGGCGCTCGGTGTTAGTGACGAACAGGTCGTCGCCCACCAGCTGCACCTTGTTGCCAATGCGGCGGGTAAGCTCGACCCAGCCGTCCCAGTCTTCCTCGGCCATGCCGTCCTCGATGGAAATGATGGGATAGGTGTCGACGAGCTTCTCCCAGTAATCAACCATCTGGGCGCTCGTGTACTCCACGCCCTCGCCCTTGAGCTCGTACATACCGGTCTCGGCGTTGTAGAACTCGGTGGACGCCGGATCCATGGCGTACATGAAGTCGACGCCGGGCTTAAAGCCGGCCTTCTCCACGGCCTTGGTGATGTACTCGAACGGCTCGGCATTGGTCTTAAGGTTGGGGGCAAAGCCGCCCTCGTCGCCCACGCCGCCGCCCAGGCCGGCCTCGTGCAGCACGCCCTTGAGGGTGTGGTAGACCTCGGCGCACCAACGCAGGCCCTCGGCAAAGCTCGGGGCGCCCACCGGCATGATCATGAACTCCTGGAAGTCAACGTTGTTGTCGGCATGCACGCCGCCGTTGAGAATGTTCATCATGGGCGTGGGCAGCAGGTGAGCGTTGACGCCGCCCAGGTACTGGTACAGCGACAGGCCCGCCGACTCGGCAGCGGCGCGGGCAACGGCCAGCGACACGCCCAGGATGGCGTTGGCACCGAGCTTGGTCTTGTTGGGGGTACCGTCCGCGGCAATCAGCGCGGCATCGACGGCACGCTGGTCGAAGGCGTCGAGGCCGACGACGGCATTGGCACACTCGTTGTTGACGTGCTCGACGGCCTGAGAGACGCCCTTGCCCAGATAGCGGCCCTTGTCGCCATCGCGCAGCTCGCATGCCTCAAAGGCGCCGGTCGAAGCGCCCGAAGGCACCATCGCGCGACCGAAGCTGCCGTCCTCGAGCACAACCTCGACCTCGACGGTGGGATTGCCGCGGCTGTCGAGCACCTCACGACCGTAGACGTCCAAAATATCGCTCATGTTGTCTCCCTCTCACTTGGAAACGTAGTGGATGCAAGCGACTGGCCGACTGTGCACTGTCGGTGCACCTCCGTAAGTTAGCCATGTCGCACTTTTTGCATTATGCCCTAAGTTAGCCTAGGGATACACTTGTTTTTCGAAAAATTTAGCGGGAACGATGAGGCGTGTCAGCCCGTCGTTCCCGCAGTCTTACTCCTCCGCCTTTGCGGCATCCCACAGGTCGTTGAGGCCGTGGGTCGAAAGCTCGGCCAGATCCACATGGGCGTCAGCCGCCATCCGCTCCATTGCAGCCCAACGACGGCGGAACTTTGCCGTGCTGGCACGCAGGGCGCTCTCGGCGTCAATCCCCTCTTTGCGCGCAACGTTGACCAGGGCAAAGAGCAGATCGCCAAACTCCATCTCGCGCTCGGGCGAGCCAGGGGCCTCGGCCTCAAACTCGGCACGTTCCTCGGCGACCTCGTCCCACACGTCCTGGACCGTCTCCCACTCAAAGCCCACGGCAGCTGCCTTGCGCGACACCTTCTGGGCTTGCATCAGCGCCGGCAGATGCGTGGGCACGCCGTCGAGCAGACCCTCGGGCGCAGCCTCGCCCGCCGCCACGGCCTTGTCCTTGGCGGCCTTCTCGGCAAGCTTGACCTCGTCCCAAATCTTGAGTACCTCGTCGGAGCTGTCGGCATCCACATCGCCAAACACGTGTGGGTGGCGACGGATGAGCTTGGCGTCGATATCGCGCGCCACGTCGGCCAGCGTAAACTCGCCGGCGTCCGCCGCGATCTGCGCATGCAGCACGACCTGCATGAGCACGTCGCCCAACTCCTCGCGCAGATGCGTGGCATCATCGGCCTCGATGCAATCGAGCGCCTCGTAGGCCTCCTCGATCATGTTCTTGCCAATGCTGCGGTGTGTCTGCTCGCGGTCCCACGGGCAGCCGTCGGGCTGACGCAGGCGCCAGATGGTCTGCACCAGATGCTGCAGCTCGGCCGATGCATCTACCAGCGTGGACAAGTCGCGCGAACCCTCGGTATTTTGCTGAGCCATGTGCTCTGCCATGGTTAGTCCTCCTCCATGATCACGTGGCGGAACGCGCCGCCCTCGTAGATGCCGTAGCTGTGCGAGCCGTCCTTGGGAATGCTCACGCTGCCGGGGTTGAAGAGCCACAGGCCCGGGTGCGCGGCGCTTTCCTCGTTGACCTTGATGTGCGTGTGGCCGTAGACGAGCGCGGAGCCCTCGGGCAGCGCGGGCGCGTGGTCGACGCTGTTGTGCATGCCAGCGCCAAAGACATGGCCGTGCGTCAGGAACAGCTCGCGGCCGGTCTCGTCGAACAGCGTGGCGTAGTCGGCCATGACGGGAAAGTCGAGGACCATCTGGTCGACCTCGGCATCGCAGTTGCCGCGTACCGCGATGATGCGGTCGGCCAGGGCGTTGAGCAGCGGGATCACGCGCTTGGGGGCGTAATCGCGCGGCAGGTCGTTGCGCGGACCGTGATAGAGCAGGTCGCCCAGCAGCACGATGCGGTCGGGCTGCTCGGACTCGATGGCGGCAACCAGGCGCTCGGCCCAATATGCCGAGCCGTGGATGTCGGAGGCGATGAGGTATTTCATGGGGAGATCCTTTCGAATGGGGTTGATATGGCTGGGCGCAGGATGTCGCCGCCAGCCGCGTTATTCAAATCGCAGTGCCGCGGCTTGTGCCGTCTGCATCACGCGCTGGAGCGGCACGTTATGCTCGCGAGCGAGACGGGCGCAGTCCTCGTACTCGGGCGCTGCGCGCTCGCTGCCATCGGGCAGGGTTGCCACCTTGACGGACACCTCGCCCCATAGCGTCGTTACGCGCTCAAAGCGGCGTGGCAGGCAAACGCGCTCCATGACCTGGCGACGAATGCCGTTGGTCGTGGTTTCCAAAAAGATAATCGTCTGCAGGCGCTCGATATCCTCGTGAGCACAGATTACCTGTAGCTGCCAACTGGGACGGCCTTTCTTGCAATAGAGGGGCAGCCAATGCACCTCGCGCGCACCCGCCTCGCGCAGGCGGTCGGCAGCGTAGGCGAGCACCTCGGGCGACGCGTCGTCGATGTCGCATTCCAGCTTGACGATGGTCTCGGGCGCATCGGTCTCGCGGGACAGCGGGGATGTGCTATCGCATTGCATACGGTCCGGATCCTTTCCGCGCGGGCTCGTTTTGTTCATCCAAACGCTAGCACATCGGACGTGGCACAGGCGTGACTTTCGTCCGTCGCCGCCCTCGCTCCTATCCAAACATGTACATCAGCCTCCAAACATGTCATTTTCTGCAGCTTTTGGAGGCTGATGTACATGTTTTGAGAGCGCAAGCGAGGCCGCACCGCGCGCCGCGCAGCCTTTACAATCGATTTCGAGCTCCGGCGTGCCCGGCGTGTTGAAAGCTGCACCATTACAATGGAGCGGATTCGCTTGACGCAAAGGAGCCGCCATGTCTGCTTGCCCGATGGTCGATTGCCACACCCACACCTCGTTTTCGGACGGACATGCCTCGTTTGAGGACAACGTTCGCGCCGCTGCTGCGGCCGGCTGCCGCGTCATGGTCTCGACCGATCACCTTACCCTGCCCGCCAGCATGGACGCCAACTGCGAAGTGCAGGTTGTCGAGGGCGACCTGCCGGCACATCGTCTGGCCTTTGAGGACGCCCGCAAACTCGCCGCGCAGATTGCGCCGGAGCTCACCTTTATCTACGGTTTTGAATGCGATTGGTACGAGGGCTGCGAGCCTTTGGTTGAACGCTGGTCCGCGGGTGCCATAGTACGCTTGGGCAGTGTGCACTGGATTGGCGATCCAGGCGATATCATGGCCGGCGCTGCGGGCACGGCAGGGACAGAGGGTGTCGCACGCCCCGATACGCCCGATTCGCGCTGCGGTTGGATCGACGACGACACCGACCTGCACGTTTGGGAAAACCTGGGCGTGCACGGCGTGTGGGAGCGCTATGTCGATGACTGGTGCCACGCTTGCGAAAGCCCGCTTAACTTTGATGTGATGGCTCATCCCGACCTGGTCATGCGCTTTTCGAAGGAAGGCTTTGCGCCCGACTTTGACCCCGCACCGTTTTGGCAGCAGATGGCCGAGTGCGCGCACGATACGGGCCGCCGCGTTGAGGTCTCGACCGCCGCACCGCGCAAGGGCCTCGACGACTACTATCCCGCGACCGGATTGCTGCGTTGCTTTGCCCACGCCGAGGTGCCGATCACTTTTGGCTCGGACGCACACCGCGCCTGCGACATCTGCTGGAACATCCGTGAAGCCCAGGCACACGCCTACGACTGCGGCTACCGAACCTTCGGCATCCCCCACGCCACCGGCGAATGGGAATCCACACCCCTCGCCTAACTGGTCGTTTAAGAACGTCCCCGATGACTAGTGGCGGCGGGCGTTGAGTTCGCCGGCCAGTTCGTCGAGGGTGATGCCGTAGCGCTCAAGCGTCACGAGTAGGTGGTAGATCAGGTCGCCGGCCTCGTAGCGGATGTGATCGTGATCGTTATCCTTGCAGGCCATGATCACCTCGCTTGCCTCCTCGGCAAGCTTCTTGAGCAGCTCGTCCTCGACGTCGGTCAACAGACGCGCGGTATAGCTCTCCTGCGGCGATGCGTCGCGACGGCCGTGAATCACCTCGGCGAGCCCCGTCAGCGTCTCACCGATATTTCCATCCTGAACGTTTGCGGTGCGCACACCCATAGTTCAATCCTTTCTGGTGGCCGAGCGTCTAATCGAGCGCCCGCCCTACGCGAGTTTCCTAAAGAAGCAGGTACGGTTGCCGGTATGGCAGGCCGGACCCGGCGAGTCGACCTTGACCAGCAGCGTATCGCTATCGCAGTCGGCCCAGAGCTCCTTGACCTCCTGCATATTGCCGCTCGTCGCGCCCTTGTTCCAGAGCTCCTGGCGACTGCGGCTCCAAAACCACGTGGTCCCGGTCTTGAGCGTCAGCCCCACCGATTCCTCATTCATCCAGGCAACCATAAGCACCTCGCCAGTGTCATACTGCTGAACCACACAAGGAATCAGCCCACGGGCGTCGTATTTGAGCTCGGACGCAGTTGTCACTTGCTCCATTTAAAAATCCAATCTCACGGGAATACCCTGCGACGCCATATACTCCTTCACCTGGCGAATGCTGAAGGTTCCAAAGTGAAAGACGCTCGCCGCCAGTACGGCGTCGGCTTCGCCCTCGATCACACCCTCGGCGAAATGCTCGAGCGTACCCACGCCGCCGCTCGCAATAACGGGAATCGGCACCGCGCGCGCCACGGCACGGGTGAGTGCCAGGTCAAAGCCGGCCTTGGTGCCGTCGCGATCCATACTGGTCAGCAAGATCTCGCCGGCGCCGCGACGAGCCGCTTCCTCGGCCCACGCCACCGCGTCGATACCCGTGGCGTTGCGGCCACCCGCCGTGAAGACCTCCCACTTGTCGGCACCCGGCTCACCGGGCAAACCGACGCGCTTGGCATCGATCGCCACGACCACGGCTTGACTGCCAAAAGCCGCGGCAGCCTGGCTAATCAGCGACGGGTCACGCACGGCCGCCGAGTTGAGCGACACCTTGTCGGCACCGGCGGCAACCATGGTCCGCATGCCCGCCAAGTCGCGAAAGCCGCCGCCCACGGTATAGGGAATAGCGAGCTCCTCGGCCGCGTGCGCCGCCATCTCGATGGTCGTCGCACGGTTGTCACTCGTCGCGGTAATGTCCAAAAATACGACCTCGTCCGCACCTTCGCGGTCGTAGGCGCGCGCCAGCTCCACCGGATCGCCCGCATCGCGCAAGCTCACAAAGTTGACGCCCTTGACCACACGGCCGTCCTTGACGTCCAGGCAGGGAATCACACGTTTGGTAAGCATGGGCTACTCCTCCCCTCGGGCGGCGGCCAGCGCCTGTACCAGCGTAAAGTTGCCCTCGTAGAGCGCGCGACCGGTAATAGCACCTTCAATCGCGCCCTCACCCACCGCAGCCAGCGCGCGAATGTCGTCGAGCGTCGAGATACCACCCGAAGCCACGACAGGAAAGCCCGCGACCTTGGCAACATGGCGATACGCCGCCACATCGATGCCCGTCTGCATGCCATCGCGCGCGATGTCGGTATACACCAGATGCTTAAAACCCAGCTCGGTGAGCTGTGCCACGGCATCGTCGAGTGCCACGCCCGCGCCATCACGCCAGCCGTTCACCTTGACCTGGCCGTCGCGCGCGGCGATGTCTGCCACCAGCAGCTCGCCAAAGCCTTGGGCCGCCACCTCGGCAAAACCCGGCTCGGTCACCAGCACGGTGCCCAGCGCAATGCGGCGAGCACCGTAGCCGGCCAGCTCGTCGATGCGCGCAAGCGAGCGAACGCCGCCGCCCACGTCCACGAACAGACCGTCGACGCCGCAGATGGCCTCGATCGCCGCCGAATTGGCAGCGCACGCGTCCTCGTCCTCGCCAAAGGCAGCGGACAGGTCGACGACGTGCACCCAGCTCGCGCCCTGCTCGGCAAAGGAGCGGGCAACGGCCACAGGGTCGTCGGAATATACCTTGCAGCGGCTCCGGTCGCCGCGCTCCAGGCGCACGACCTTGCCGCCGATCAGATCGATTGCGGGAAACAGGATCATCGGCCTACCTCCTCGACGATGTTGACGAAGTTCTTAAGGATGCGCTGACCCAGCGCGGAGGATTTCTCGGGATGGAACTGGCAGCCCCACACGTTGCCGTGGCGCACGATGCACGGGAAGCTCCGCGTATAGTGCGTGCGCGCCAGCACATCGGCGGCATCGGCATCGTCGGCCACCGCGTAGCTGTGGGTGAAGTACATGTTGGCACCCTCGGCAAAACCGGCAAGCAGCGGATCGGCCGCACCGGCGGGCGTCATGTGTACCTGGTCCCAGCCCACGTGCGGCACCTTCAGGCGACTCGATTCCAAGCGCGTGCACGAGCCACGCATAATACCCAGGCCATCGACCCAGGGACCGCCGACCCGCTCGGAGGCATCGTCGTCCGCGTCCGCGCCTTCGTCCGCCGGCACGCCCTCGTCGCCGCGCTCAAAAAACAGCTGAAGGCCCAGGCAGATGCCGAGCAGCGGAGTTCCGGCGGCAACGGCGTCGAGCACCGCGTCGGCCTCGCCGCTCTGGCGCATAAAGGCGATCGCGTCATAGAACGCGCCCACGCCCGGGATGACCAGGCCGTCGGCATTGCGGATCTGCTCCGGATCGTCCGATGTGCAGGCGGCGGCACCGGCGCGCGCAAGCCCGCGCGCAACGCTCGACAAGTTGCCCTTGTGGTAGTCAACCACCACGATCTTCGGTTCGCCCACGCGACCCTCCCTTTTCCCATTCAAAACCTGTCCCTTTTTGGCAGGTTACAGCGAGCCCTTGGTGCTGGGGATGCCCTGCACGCGGGGATCGAGCTCGCAGGCATGACGCATCGTGCGGCCCACGGCCTTAAAGGCGGCCTCGATAATGTGATGCGAGTTGCCACCCGCCAATTCGCGCACGTGCAGCGTGAGCTTGGCATCGCGTGCGAAGGCATAGAAGAACTCAACGGCCAGCTCGGTATCGAAGCTGCCCACGCGCTCGGTCGGCACGGGCAGCTCGCAGTAGGCCTGGCCGCGACCCGAAATGTCCACGGCGGCCATCACGAGCGTCTCGTCCATGGCGATCGCCGCGTCGGCAAAGCGCGTAATGCCCGCCTTGTCGCCCAGCGCCCGGCAAAACGCCTCGCCCAGCACAATACCCGCGTCCTCGACGGTGTGGTGCGCATCGACCTCCACGTCGCCCACCGCGTGCACCGTCAGATCGAACAGACCATGGCGGCCAAAAGCGTTGAGCATGTGGTCGAAAAACGGCACGCCGGTCGAGATATCGCACACGCCGCTCCCGTCCAGGTCGAGCTTGACGACAATATCGGTCTCCCCCGTCTTGCGGGTCACCTCGGCATAGCGGTCCATCTACATCTCCTCCTTCACCAGCGTGGCAAACGCGGCCAGCACCTCGTCGTTTTCTTGCGGGGTACCCACGGTAATACGTAGGCAGTCCGCGAGCCCCGACGCATAGCTAAAGTCGCGCACCAAAATCGAATACTCGTCGCGCAGACGCTCGCGCACGTGCGTGGCATGCGGCGTGCGCACGAGCACAAAGTTCGCCGCGCTCGGCCACGCCTCCACGGGCAGACCCTCGGCAGCCATTGCGTGCAGGGCACACAGTTCGCGCTCGCGCTCGGATGCAACCTGTGCCACCACGGGCGCGTACGCATCGCGGGCACGCACGCAGGCAAGCGCGGCAGCCTGGCTCAGCACGTTAACCGAATAGATCTGGCGAATCGCCGCGAACACGTCGATGACCTCGGGCGCCGCAATCACATAGCCCAGACGCGCGCCGGCGGCGCCAAACGCCTTGGACAGCGTATGCAGAATCACCAGGTTGGGATACTCGGCGATAAGCCCCTGCGCCGTGGTAGCCGCGCCAAACGAATCATCGGCAAACTCAACGTAGGCCTCGTCGACCATGACCATGCCGGGGCACGCATCGCACAGGGCCGCGACAAAGTCGAGCGGCGTCACATCGCCCGTGGGGTTATTGGGCGAGGTCACGATCGCCAGATTGCACTCGGGCGCCGCCGCAAGCACCGCCGCCTGGTCGAGTTCAAAGGTCGCCGGGTCGCGCCACACATCGCGCACCTCGGTCTGACAAAGCGACGCAAAGAACGCATACTCACTAAAGCACGGCGGGCAGTTGAGCAGGGTCCGTCCCGCGCCGCCAAACGCCAGCAGGTAGTTATAGAGCAGCTCGTCGCCGCCGTTTCCCACGCAGATGTTCTCACGCGCCACGCCATGCCAGGCAGCAAGCTCATCGCGTAGGTCGTTGGACATGGGGTCGGGATAGCGGTTGAGCGGCGTGGCAGCCAAGGCCGCATCGATTGCCTCGCGCACGCCGACCGGCACGGGATAGGTGTTCTCGTTGGCCGAAAGGTTGATGCGCGTAGGCGTAAAGTTGGGATCATAGGGCTCAATGCCGGCCAGGTAGGGCTGGACGAGCTCCTTCATGCGCGGCGTCAGTTCGGCCATGTTAGGCCCCCTCGCCGGTCGCGCCAGCGGAAGCCAGGTTCACGCCCTCGGCGACCGTCGCCACAGCGTCGCCCGGCCAGGCAACCTTGGTCAGGTCGGCCGCGGCGAGCGACTCGGCACTCACGGCATCCTCGCCCTGCTCCAGCACGCGGCGACGCAGGGCGGCGGATAGCGCGTGCGCCCACAGGCCCTCGGCCTCGGCCAGGCGCTGCGTAGCGGGAGCGTCGGAGAGCAGACCCTCGGGCGTATAGCAAATGACGCTCGAGCGCTTAACGAACTCTTCGACCGAAAGCGGGTTGGAGAACATGGCCGTGCCGCCGGTCGGCAGCGTGTGGTTGGGGCCAGCAACATAATCGCCAAGCGGCTCGGAGCTCCAAGCGCCCACAAAGATGGCGCCGGCGTTGCGAATGCCGCCAAGCAGGCCCATTGCATCCTTGCAGTGCAGCTCCAGGTGTTCGGGCGCCACGGTGTTCACGGCCTCGACGGCGGCAGCCATGTCGGCGGCCACCACGATGGTGCCTTCGTTGTCGAGCGAAGCGCGCGTGGTCTCGGAACGCGGCGACTGCGCCACCAGGATGTCGATGCCGGCCTCGACCTCGCGCGCAAACTGCTCGTCGCAAGTCACCAGATAGCAGGCTGCCAGCGGATCGTGCTCGGCCTGGGCCATCAGGTCTGCCGCGACCACCATAGGCTTGGCCGTGGCGTCGGCCAGCACGCAGACCTCGGAGGGACCGGCGACCATGTCGATTCCCACGTCACCCGAGACGATCTGCTTGGCCGCGGCAACAAAGGCGTTACCCGGTCCGGTGATTTTATCGACACACGGAATGGTCTCGGTACCGTACGCCAGCGCGGCCACGGCCTGAGCGCCGCCCACCATATAGATTTCGTCCACGCCGCCGAGTTTTGCCGCAGCAAGCGTGTAGGGGCTGATCAGGCCGTCTTTTTGCGGCGGGGTCACCATAACCACGCGCTTGACGCCGGCGACCTTGGCGGGAATGGCGTTCATGAGCACGGTGGAGGGATACTGCGCGCGACCGCCCGGCACGTAGATGCCGGCCGCCGCGAGCGGGGTCACCTTAACGCCGAGCATCGTGCCGTCCGCACGCGTGGTAAACCAGCTCTGCTCGACCTCGCGTTGGTGGAACTCGCGAATCTGACGCGCGGCCTTCTCGAGCGCAGCGACAAAGGCCGGGTCGAGGCCTTCGAGCGCGGCATCGATCTGCTCTTGCGGCAAGCGGAAGCTCTGCAGCTCGACACCGTCAAAACGCTGACAGTAATCGCGCACTGCGGCATCGCCGTTGGCGCGCACGTTGGCCACGATATCGCGGGCGGCGTCGACGATGTTTTGCGGCAGCACGCCCTTGCGGTTGAGCTGGTTGGTAACGAGGCGCTCACCGGGAGAAAGCTTGATGGTCTTCATATCGGTATCCCCTATCGGTCGAGGTTGCGTTTGAAAAAACGAGAGGCCGGGCGGCGGCGCCAATCGGCCCGCAGCCCAGACGTTGGGACGCCCGTGCGTGCTCGCGCTATTGTGCCGAGCCCGCGACGGGCTCAAAATGCTTGTCCTTCACGGCCGCGGCCAGGCGATCTGCCAGGTTGCGCACGCGCGGATCCAGGCGCGCGGCACCCGGGTTGACAAAGAAGCGGGCCGTGCAGTCCATAATGCGACCAGTAATAACCAGGTCGTTGTCGCGTAGCGTGGCACCCGTGGCGGTAACGTCCACGATGCGATCGGTCATGCCGACGATGGGGCCCAGCTCGATGTTACCGTGCAGCGAGACGATATCGGCGTTCACGCCGCGCTCGGCATACCAGGCACTCGCAATGCGCGGGTACTTGGTGGCCACGCGAAGCGAACCGCGGCGGGCATAGTTGCGCTCGGCCTGGCCGGCGCGCCACGCGGGCTCCGCCTCGATAAAGGTGCACAGACCATAGCCCAGGTCGACCAGCTGCAGCAGGTTGAGGTCTGCCTCAATGAGCGAGTCCCAACCGCAGATGCCGCAATCGGCACCACCGCAGCCCACAAAGGCAGGCGCATCGCTGGGACGCACGATGACAAACTCGATATCTCCGACCGTGCCCTCGCCGGCACGTGTGTCGTGACCGCGCACGATCAGGTGACGGCCGGGGTCGCGCAGCTCAGAGACGTCCAGGCCCGCGGCCTCGAGCACGTCGAGCGTGTCAGCCTTAAGCGAGCCCTTGGGCACGGCGATGCGCAGCGGGCCCTCAGCGCCACGGCCCGCGGCGTGATCGCCGTCGGAAGCGGCATCCTCGGCCGAGGTGCGCGCGGCCTCCAGGCGCTCGAGCGAAAAGGCGAAGCCCGCCGCCGGCACCTCGATACCGTCGCCAAATGCGCCGGTAAAGATGGAGTCATAGCGTCCGCCCGAACCGACCGGATCGGGCAGTCTGCCGGCATAAGCCTTAAAGACCAGGCCCGTGTAGTAATCGAAAGAGTTCATGATAGAGAAGTCGAACGACAGCACCTGGGCGTCCTCGGGTGTCAGGCCCTCAACCAGGGCACGCAGCTCGCGCGTCAGCGGCGCGACGATACCGGCGGCCTCCAGCAGCGCGTCCACGCGGTCGAGTACCTCGGCACCGCCGTGCAGACGCGGCAGCTCGCTAATGGCGGCCTTGACGGCATCGGACTCGGTGCTTGCCGCCACGCGGGCATCGAGGCCCACAAAGTCGTTGGCATGCACGCAGCGCAGGGCCTCGGCGGCCAGCTCGCGATCCTCGCACGCCGCGAGCAGTTCCTTAAACGGACGCACGCTACCTGCGATAATGCGTGCATCGGGCAGCGCCAGCTTGCGCACCGCCTCGGCCACGAGCGAGACAATCTCGACATCGCCCGCGGTATCGCCCGCACCGATAAGCTCAAAGCCCAGCTGTGTAAACTGGCGCGAGCCGCCGGCATTGCGCTGGCACTCGCGAACCACCGGCGCCTCGTAGCGCAGGCGCAGCGGCAGGTCGGCCGCGCGCATGCGAGTCGAAACCAGGCGAACGATCGGCAGCGTGTTGTCGGGACGGACCACCAGCAGGCGACCGTCGTCATCAAAGAGCTTAAACGGCGTATCCGCAATGCGGCCGCCTTCCTCGAGCGAACCCTTGTCCTCGAGTAGCGGCGTCTCGACCGGCAGGTAATGATGCTCCCTAAAGCAGCCCTTCACCGTCAGCGCGATCTCCTCGCGCGCCTGAGCCTCCTCGGGCAATATGTCCCGGAATCCCCACGGTGTGGCCGTCATCTGGTGAGCCTCCTCATGCTGTGTTTCGTATAGAGCAGAAGACCGGCATAGCTCCGCCGGTCTTCTGGGTACTTTAGCATACTAGAGTGCTTGCGGGGAAAATCCGTCGCAGCCGCTCACACCGTATTCATTTGGAAACATAGGAGCGGATTGTCGCAACCCAACCCCACCTAGACGCCAATCGCACGACGATACTCTGCCATTACCTGCGCATCGGCAGCTGCGGGGTCGGCGAAATAGCGCCAATCATAGGTCTCGGCCGAAACAACTCCGCGATAGCCGCGCGCCACCAGCCTATCCAGGTCGGCGCGCATATCGCGGTCGCCGTCACCCCAGGCAAGATGCGTCGTGCCATCTGCCGCAACATCGACAAAATGCACGTGGGCGACATCATCGCCAAGCAGATCGAAATAATCGTCGATGGTATCCCCCGCCACCGCCATAGCGCCCAAATCCAGACACGCCTTAAGTGCCGGATGATCAACTGCCTCGATCATGCGCTTCGTATCGGCCGCCGAGTTCACGATCATCGACTCAACCGGCTGTAGGGCCTCGAGCACCAGTCGCACGCCGCGCTCTCCCGCATGCTCGGCAATCGCACGCAGCATCGAGGCGCTGCGACCCCACGCGTCCTCGATCGGCTCGTTCAAAAATGCCCAGCCGCTCGAGACCATGACCTGCTCGGCTCCAAGTTCCGCCGCGATATCCACAACGTTCTTAAAGTACGCGAGCGTGCGAGTGCGCGCCTCATTCCCGCGCGCCGCGATATTCCACGGCTTGGGATTGTTCTGTTCGGGACAAAGCCCCACAATCCGAACCCCATACCGCTGTGATAGCTCCCGCACCTGCTCGAGCGAATCGTATCCATGGCAATCGACATACAGATGCATCGCCCCGGTCCAAAGCTCGCAACACGTGTAGCCCGAAGCCGACGCCGAAGAAAAGAACTCCTCAAGGTCAAAATAACGATGGCTGATATTCATGACGGCAAGCTGGGGATAGCTCATAATTACTCTCCAACCCAAGCGAGGCCCCGTTCCATATAGGAGCGAGGCCCGATTACACAAACGTTATTTGCTCTTAGTAGTCGAACTGGTGATAGTAGCGACGGTAGTTGAGGTTGTGCTTGGTGACCGTCTCGTAGTAAGCGGCAAGGCGATCGGTGATCAGCGAGGAAAGGATCCACGGGGAGACGATGACGCGGAACTCGTCGTCAAGGCCGGGGATCGCGAACT
>UQIP01000015.1:0-51121 GCA_900541005.1 uncultured Collinsella sp.
GGTCATGGCTGGTGCGGCGCTCATCGCCGAGGACCCCGAGCCCACCGAGGAGCAGATCAAGTACGCCATTCGCGGTAACGTCTGTCGCTGCACCGGCTACAAAAAGATTATCGAGGGCATCTCGCTGGCCGCTGCGGTGCTCCGCGGCGAAAAGCAGATCGACGAGGACCTGGAGCGCGGCGATGACTACGGCGTGGGCAAGCGCGCCTTCCGTATCGACGTGCGCAAGAAGGTGCTCGGCGAGGGCAAGTACCCCGACGACATCGACGAGCTCGACCAGCCGGGCCTGACCTATGCCAGCGCCGTGCGCTCGAAGTACCCGCGTGCCCGCGTGCTCTCCATCGATACCTCCAAGGCCGAGGCCCTGCCCGGCGTGGTGGGCATTCTGCGCGCCGAGGACGTGCCGGTCAACCAGGTCGGCCACCTTATCCAGGACTGGGACGTCATGATCGCTCAGGGCGATATCACCCGCTGCGTGGGCGATGCCATCGTGCTGGTGGTCGCCGAGGACGAGGCGACGCTCGAGAAGGCCAAGAAGCTCGTAAAGATTGACTACGAGCCGTTGGAGCCCGTGCGCAACATTGTGGAGGCCAGGGCCGCCGACGCCCCGCGCCTGCATGACAGCTTCTTTGCCTTTGGCAACACAGTGGAGCTCAAGGACAACGTGTGCCAGAGCCGTCATGTGACGCGCGGCGACGCCGCCAAGGCACTGGCCGAAAGCGCGTTCACCGTGACGCAGCGCTTTACCACGCCCTTTACCGAGCATGCCTTCTTGGAGCCCGAGTGTGCCGTTGCCTTCCCGTACAAGAACGGCGTCAAGGTGCAGTCGACCGACCAGGGTGCCTACGATACGCGCAAAGAGTGCGCTCACATGTTTGGCTGGGATAGCGAGCCCGAGCGCGTGGTTGTAGAGACCATGCTCGTGGGTGGCGGCTTTGGCGGCAAGGAGGACGTGTCCATCCAGCACCTGGCCGCGCTCGCCGCCTATAAGTTCCAACGTCCTGTGAAGTGTAAGCTCACGCGTGCCGAGTCGCTCGCTTTCCATCCCAAGCGCCATGCCATGGACGGCACCTTTACGCTGGGCTGCGACGCCGAGGGCAACTTTACCGGCCTAGACTGCGAGATCAACTTTGACACCGGCGCCTACGCGTCGCTGTGCGGCCCGGTGCTCGAGCGCGCCTGTACGCATGCCGTCGGCCCCTACAAGTACCAGAACACCGACATCCGCGGCTTTGGCTACTACACCAACAACCCGCCCGCCGGTGCGTACCGCGGCTTTGGCGTTTGCCAGTCCGAGTTTGCGCTCGAGAGCCTGATCGACCTGCTGGCAGAGAAGGTCGGCCTGGATCCGTGGGAGATTCGCTACCGCAACGCCATCGAGCCGGGCGAGGTTTTGCCCAACGGTCAGATTGCCGACTGCTCCACGGCGCTGAAGGAGACACTGCTCGAGGTCAAGGATGCCTACTATGCGCATCCCGGACACGCCGGTATCGCCTGCGCCATGAAGAACGCTGGCGTGGGCGTTGGCCTGCCCGATGCCGGCCGCTGCAAGATCCGCATCGAGAACGGCGTGGCTGTGGTCTATGCCGCCACGTCCGACATCGGCCAGGGCTGCAACACCGTCTTTTTGCAGGACGTTGCCGAGGCATGCGGCCTGCCGCTTCGCTGCATCGCCAACGGCGAGTGCTCCACCGAGAACGCTCCCGACTCCGGCACCACGTCTGGTTCGCGTCAGACGGTCGTGACCGGCGAGGCCGTGCGCGGTGCCGCCTTCCTGCTGCGCGATGCCATGCTTGACATCGAGGCCGGCAAGTCTGCGCCCGCCGCTCCCGTGAATGCGCATGGCGACGGCGTCAAAATCGAGTACGACGACGGTCGCGCCTATCAGCTGCACACGCAGGAGCTCGTCGCCGGCCAGGGTATGCATCCTCAGGATCCCGCGGCCGCCATCAAGGCACTCGAGGGATGCGAGTTTGGCTACGTGTACCTGGAGCCGACCGACAAGCTGGGTGCGGATGTTCCCAACCCAAAGAGCCACATCTGCTACGGCTTTGCCACACATGTGGTCATTTTGGATGATGACGGTCGCGTGAGCGAGGTTTATGCCGCGCACGATTCCGGCAAGGTGGTCAACCCCATCTCCATCCAAGGTCAGATCGAAGGTGGCGTGCTCATGGGTATGGGCTATGCGCTTACCGAGGACTGGCCGCTCAAGGACTGCGTGCCCCAGGCAAGGTACGGTACGCTCGGGCTGTTCCGTGCGCCCGAGATTCCGGATATCCACGCCATTTACGTGGAGAAGGACGAGCTGTTGCCCGTGGCATACGGCGGCAAGGGCATCGGCGAGATCGCAACGATCCCCACGGCGCCCGCCGTACAGAACGCTTACCGCGCGTTTGACGGCAAACTGCGTCCGGATCTTCCCATGGTGGATACGCCCTACAGCCGCGTTCGCAACCGCGGGTAGGGTAGGGCGCGGACAGTCATTACTGACGAGCTGTTCGCGCTCAACATCAACTGCATATGCTGCACCTTTGGCCCCGGCTCCATCGAGAGCTGGGGCCTTTTGTTTGGAGCGCCTCCGCATGCGGAAACTGCGTCCCGGAATCGTGCCTCAGAATGGGATGTGTTTTCCGCTGGCCGGCCGTTTGGAAACCGCATCCCAGTTTGAGCGTTTATTCCGGGATGCGGTTTCCGCTGAAGGACTCAACCGGAAAGCCTGTCCCGTTCCGAGGCTGGATTCCGGGACACGCTTTCCGCTAGGCCCGCCATACGGAAAGTGCATCCCGTTTTGAGTGTCCGAACTGGGACGCGCTTTCCGCCAGCGTGGCCGTTGGGAAAACGCGGCCCAGATAGGGGGGATGCGATTCGGCGATGCGTGGCCTAGCAGCTCCTACAGGTCCACCTCGTTGAGCCATGTCGGCAGCGCGGTCTGCCGGATGCCTGCCGTCTGCAGCTTTTTGGCGAGCATTCCTGTCGAGCGGACCTCGTTCATGGTAAAGCGCAGCAGAGGGTGACCGTAGAGCGATAGGTACGCCTCGCGCTGTCGTTCGGCAACGAGCGCCTCGGCGGTGGTGCGTCCGGCCAGCATGGTCTGGTCGGTATATTTGATGAGCCCGTCGAGCTCGCCCAGCGTGAGTTCCCGCGCCTGGCGCTCCCAGGCAAAGTCCGTTCGTATGGGCTTGGCCGAATCGAAGGGGTCCGTCAGCTCGTATTGAAGCCAGTCGGGCGCAAAGCCCGTCTCGATCATGACGGCTCGGGCGACCGATTCCCCGCCGCTCTCGGCGCGGGCGTCGGCATATCGAAGTGTCGTGAGGGCGGTGCGAATTGCGCGACCATTGCGGGCAGTCGCTCGTTGCTCAACGGCCTCCATCAGCTGTTCCCGTGCAAGGCCGAGCTTTAAGATCGCCGAATCGGCAATGGGCATGCCGTCGGCAAAACCAGTTTGCAGCAGGCAATCTGTGACCGTTTGGATGGGCGGCGTTACCGATATGCCGGCTCTGCGTATTGCTCCGGCCGGCTCGATCTGGTGCCGCTGAATATGTGAGCCCGGACGAGCCGACGGCTTTGTCGAGCTGCAGACATGCACAACATTCAGGTGCCGCCACGAGGCCTCGAGCCCCAGCAGGCAAGCTGCCGAAAACGAGCAGAACGTCCAATCGGGATGGATGATCGCAAGGGCGCGGATAATCTCGCAATGGCGTTGCGCTCGGTTGAGTTCATCCCAGCGCGTTTTTCGCGCAAACAACCCCGGCATGAGCGAGACAACCGTGCCGCCGGTGCGCCGAAGGAGCGCTTTTCGGATCGCCGCGCTCGGGGGAATCAGACAGCGGCCCTCTTGTTCGGCTTGAGTGAGCAGTTGGTCGATGAGTTGGTCATTGCAATGGGTCATGAGCTACCGCCTCCTTTTGGGTAGCAAAAACGTATCAGCTGGAACTTGCCGCTCAGCTGACCAAAAGCTGACCAAAATCTAACCATGCAGGTAGATGGCCTGCTTTTGGCGACATATTTCTTGTTTGAATCGGTGGGCGGTAATCGGCGACCGTGAACGGTAGCTGGATATGAAGTCTTGGTAAGTTTCGGGACGTGTACTTTTTGAAAAAGAGCATTCTATCTGCTGTTTTGTGTTTCTGGATCGCATATTTGAAGGCATGTGATAAGGGCGGCGGACTGTCGCCTTGTACCTGAGGAAACCGTGACCCGGAATTGCCGCTCGGAACGGGACAAGCTTTCCGGAACAGCCCTCAACCGGAAACTGCGTCCCGGATTCGACGCTCAGAATGGGATTCGCTTTCCGGTAGAAGCTTCAGCGGAAAGTGCATCCCAGAATTCAGGCTCAGAACGGGACACGCTTTCCGGATGGCATGCTTGGCGGAAACTACGGCCCAGTTTTTGGCTCCAGAACGGGATACATTTTCCGGAACGGTCCACGTGCGGGGGTGTACCGCCCCTTTTGCGTGCGCCGCTTGTCGAATTACGTTATAGCTAGCTATATTATAGGAAGGTATAATATAGCTAGCTATAACGCAAAGGAAGGATGGCCCTATGTTTATCGGAAGAACAGTGGAAATGTCCGAGCTCAATCGACTGTATGGCACGGGCTCCTTTGAAATGCCTGTGATTTACGGCTGCCGTCGCGTGGGTAAAACGCGTCTTATCACAGAGTTTATCCAAGGCAAGAAGGCTATTTACTTTCAAGCTCGTCGTACCAATGCAGTGGCAAACCTGCACGGCTTTAGCCAGGCGATACTTGCGGGTTCGGTTGGTGCTGCAGGTGTGTCGTTTCGTAGTTTTGACGAGGCGTTCGATGCGTTGGCCACCATGGCTCGCACGGAACGTTTGATTGTCGTGATTGACGAGTATCCCTATCTCGCCCAATCGAATCCCGAGATCAGCTCGTTGCTGCAAGACAAGATCGATCACTTGTACAAAGAGACCAAGCTCATGCTTATCCTGTGCGGGTCGTCGCTTTCGTTCATGGAAGAGCAGGTGCTGGGCTACGAGAGTCCGCTATACGGTAGGCGTACGGCCCAGTTTAAGATCATGCCGCTGGATTTTACGACGACCCTCGGCTTGTGGCAGAGCATGGGTCGCGAAGACGCTGCGGTTTGCTATGGCATGACGGGCGGCATTCCTGCATATATCGAGAAAGTCGATCCTACCGTATCGCTCGAGGACAACATCAAACGTCTTTTTCTTACTCCTACGGGCTATCTCTTTGAGGAGCCGAGTAACCTGCTATTGCAAGAGTGCCGCAATCCCGAGCAATATGATGCGATCGTGCAAGCAATTGCCCAGGGGCGCTCGAAGATCTCAGAGATTGCGAGCTCTACGGGAATCCCTGCGAGCAACGTAAAGAGCTATGTGGATAAGCTGGCGTCGCTTGGGATTGTCGAGCGCGAGCTGCCCCTAAACGAGACGAGCAATAAGCGAGCCGTGTATCTGCTGAGCGATCAGATGTTTAGGTTCTGGTACAAGTTTGTGCCGCAGAACATCGGGCTGATTCAAAACGATATGGCCGAGATGGCGTATGAGCGCATTGAGCCGCACGTATCGGATTACATGGGTACGGTCTTTGAGATTATATGCAGACAATACGTGTACGAACTCGCGCGCGCGGGCCAGCTCGATGTGGTTCCGGCGAGTGTCGGGCGCTGGTGGGGAACGGATAATCGCACGCATACGCAGGAAGAAATCGACTTGATTGTTGACGATGGCGAGGGCACTGCGCTGTTTGCGGAGTGCAAATGGCGCAATGAACCGGTGGGCGAGGATGTTCTGGAAAAGCTCGTGTACCGAAGCGAGCTCTTTAGGCGGCAACGAAAAAGCTATGCACTTTTCTCAAAAAGCGGCTTTACGCAGGGATGTCGGGATGCCGCGGAGAGTAGGGGAGACGTCAAGCTGATCTCGTTTGCCGAGATGTGTGAGCGGGATAACGCTGCTCGGGGGTAAAGCCTGTCCTCGAATGGCTGGAACGGGGCCCTCTGTTGTCGTGCTAGCTGCCAGCGGAATGCCGGCGGAAAGCGTGTCCCAGATTTCGGCTTCAGAATGGGATGCCGTTTCCGGATCGGCCCTCAGGCGGAAACTACGACCCGGAATTCGGCTCCAAAACGGGATACGCTTTCCCGGTGGCATCTCTAGCGGAAACTGCATCCCGGAATGAGCTCTCGGAACGGGACACGCTTTCCCATCGGGGCTTCAAACGGAAACCGTGTCCCGGAATCGAGCCTCAGGGTGGGACGCATTTTCCGGTAGAGGCCTGGGACGGAAGGCGTGTCCCAGAATCCGGCTAATCCGATGGCCAGGTGGTTGAGCGAGCGGGCTCCGAGGCTCCATTACTGAAAATTCATTTGTTAAACCTGGCAACCGTGGGTAGAATAAAGTCGACGGCAGCCCAAGGGTGATAGCTGGGCAGCGCCGTTACTTAGTTCAAGGGGTCAATGCCTTAACGGCGTCGACCCCTCTTCTTTTGCTTCGTACGCTGCTTAAGTGCCTCGGAAAGTCCGATAAGCGCCGTGAGGAGCGAGACCAAAGCGGTCAGGAGCTTCACGAAATCAATCAGATCGGTCATGGGCATCACCTCCCGTCGCATGGAGGGCGCTGCCCGGCACATGGAACTGCCGTCAACAACTGCCATTCTATCAAAGCGCGGTCATAAATACGAATATATGTTCGATAATAACAGCAACGTGATTCCCTCGAATAGCAGCCTTTCGTAAGGGCGGCAGAAGACGGCGCTGGGCGATTGGGGCTAGACGCGCAGGTCTTCGTCACCGAAAGCCCGTTTGATTAACCAGCCCTCTGTAGGTACACTGCATATTGATGGGCCCGGGATGACCGCTGATTCAAGTCACCGGGCCTAAATCTTTTTCATGCATTTGAATAGAGCGGGCAACTCTCTTGGGGCCGTCTGCATGGCGTGTGCCTGGCGCATGGTATTGCGCCCAGCTTTCATGTCCGCGCGGCCACCTATCCTTACGGCAATGTAGCCGCCTATGTAGCAAGCGGCAGGCAACGGAGAAAGGCCCTAACCGTGTCAGTTGAAAAGACGCCGGGTATCTCGGCTATCGATACGACGAACTTTGCGCGCCAGATTGTGCTGGACTTTGAGTTTGCGCCGGTGCCAAAGCAGCGCCAGCGCCGTGGACTGCGCAATGAGATTATCGAGGTCGGCGCCGTCAAGCTCGATTACCACGGCAACGTTATGGGCGAGTTCTCGCAGTTTGTGCAGACGGAATTTACCGAAGGCGTTGCGTTTCCCGTCCGCGAGCTTACGGGGATATCGGCTGTGGACACTGCGATGGCCGATCCGCTCTATGCGGTGATCAAAAGGCTCAGCGATTGGATTGGTCGCTACTCCGCCCAGGTGGTTTGCTGGAGCGGAGCGGATCGTCGACAGCTTTTGACCGAGTGTCAGGCAAAACACATCGACCTTTCCGCATTTCCTACGGACTGGGCCGACCTGCAGGCGTTTTACACCTCGATCATGGACGTGGGCAGCCACGGGCGCGTCTCTTTGAGTGACGCGGCAACGTGTTTTGGTTTTAACGCAAGCTTTATGCCGGTGAGCTTGTGTTCGATGCCACTTGTCGAGGCTGAGTGCAGGTCGGCGACTTGCTCGATGTCTGAGTTGCCCTTCGATCAGTTCTTGTCGAGCTCCTTTGGGCGGGAGAGGCAGCGATCTAGATATCCGCTCTTGGCATATGAGACAAGAAGCCCGTAAGACTGTGGCAATGTCAAAAGGCATACACAAGTGTCAGTCTTTTGACATCGTATGATTTTGGGGAGTGGCGTGCAGCGATCGCGCGCCACCATGACGGCGTAAGTGTTTGCTTTCGTTGTAGAATCTAACGATATGAGCATCTCGGTTGCTCCAGTGCTTCGATGCTCTGGTCTTTGGCGCCTTTCGTTCAGTGGAGGACTGACCGCAAGCGGCGTAAACAAGAAAGGGGACAATCGCAAATGAAAGCAACCGAGGCAAATCTACTCGACCTTATGGGCGTGGCGAAGATGCAGTTCGTCATTCCCGTGTACCAGCGAGTTTACTCGTGGAGTGTAAAAGAGTGCGAGGTGCTTTGGGATGACGTCATGCGAGCGGGTCGTGATGGCGTATCGCACTTCGTGGGGTCAATGCTTTATATCCCCGAGTCCGAGAGCTCTGCCACGAGCATTTCGCGTGTGCTTCTGATTGACGGACAGCAGCGCATGACGACGTTTTCGTTGATGATTGCAGCTTTGGCTGACTATTTGGAGAGCAACCCCGACAAGGCTGGCTTCCTTGGCGACCTCAAAATCTCGGCGCTGAGGAAAAATTACCTCTTTAACGATGACGACTACAACGGTCTGGCACGCTACAAGCTGGTGCTCTCGCAGGACGATAAAGAGACGCTGTTCTCCATCGTGTCTGGGGCTCCCGTGCCAGATGAAAAATCGGATCGCATTGTCGAAAACCATGCGTTCTTCCGTGAAAAGATGCACGGGAAATCATTCGACCCTGCAAGGCTTTGGGCGGGGCTAAACCGCGTGCAGGTCATCGACACTAAGCTCACCGCTGGCGTTGATAATGCCCAGCTCATATTTGAGTCCATGAACTCCAAGGGCAAGCCGCTCACGCCCATTGACCTCATCCGTAACTACGTTCTAATGTCGCTTCCCAACGACGAACAGACCAAGCTTTATGAGGGTTATTGGCATCCACTCGAGTGCTTGTTCGGAAAAGGCGGCGAGGACGAGTTCAATGCATTTATCTGGTACTGGCTGTGGCTTAAAGTTCCCAATAGGATGCCGAAGGAGAACGAGGCCTACTACGAGTTTAAGCGCTATTTCGCCGACGACTACGATGGTGACACCGAGGGCCTGCTTAAGGAGCTGCGCGGGTATGCACATAGATACGCCAGTCTGTTCCTTGGTAAGGAGAAGGACGACGGACTGCGCCGAGTGTTCGGCAGAATCGTAAGCCTCGACGTGAAGCAGATAAGGCCCCTCTTAATGTTGCTTTATTCGGCTTACGAGGGGAATGGACTAGACCGCAATGCGTTTTTACGTATCTGCGAGACTATCGAGTCGTTTCTGTTCAGGCGAGCGGTTTGCGGCAGACTTACCACGGGCCTAAATAATTTCTTTGCCGGCATGTATCGCAATCTCGAGCAGCAGGACGATATCGAGGAGTACGTTACGGCGATGCTCCTTATCCACAGCAGCGGTATGACCGCATACTTTCCGACAGACGAGCATTTTGTCGAGGAGTTTAAGACGCGTGACTGCTACAACCGCTTCTCTAAAAAGCGCTATTACCTGGAACGCATGGAGAACTGGCACCACCCGAAGGAGTCCATCTCAGCCGACGATTACCAGATCGAGAACATCATGCCCCAGACGATCGATGATGAGCACGGCTGGAAGGAATCGCTTGGTGAGAATTGGGAAGACGTCCACGACAGGCTGTGCAACAACTTGGGAAATCTTACGCTGACGGGATACAACCAGGAGTACTCAAACCGGTCGTTCTCGGACAAGCTCAATCTGCCTGACGTCGGATTTAAGTGCAGCCCGCTCTACCTAAACAAATCGATTGTCTCGCATGAAAAATGGGGTGAGGAAGAGATTGGGCAGCGCGCGGACGAGCTGGCGAAAGAAGCGTGCGAGATATGGAAGTATCCCGACCTCCCGGCAGACGTCGTCGACAAGTACCGTCCTTCTCGCGGGGAGTCTGACGAGGCGCCTATTTGGACTCTGCAGGAGAATCACCCCACTTTTGCCGAAGGCGGACTCAACCAGAAGCTTTTCGATGAGGTGCGCGAGTCTGTTCTGAGTGGTAATCCTTCGTGGGAGTCCTATATAGCCAAGTACTATGTAGGACTCAGGTCGGGCAAGCGAAAACTGCATGCCGTGCTAGAAGGCAGGACCAGCAACGGTGGTTGGATCGCCGTTGGCCTGGCAAAGAGCGTGGACGACCTAATTGATCCAGAGGACATGTGTCAGGACAAACGCGCACAGGGCGGATTTGGCCCGGGCTTACCCACTTACGTTGCGCTTCGGAACGCCGATGACATTCCTGCGGTGCTCGATCTCATAAAGCAGTGCTAGGTTGAAGGCCGGGAATCTAATTCCCGGCCCTTGCCAGCTCAAAATCGTCGATGGCCCATTCGCCCGTCTACGCCCCCACAATCCCGCGAGTCGCTTGATTTGGTTTACGGCCCTCAGTTTTCGGCATCTGTTACTCGTCGTCCCCGTCGTTGGGGTCGCCCTTGAGGGTGTTGATGTCCAGGTACTGGTTATCGTCCTCTTTTTGCTGGGTTTCCGACTCCGCTTGGGTGGGGCCGCGGAACAGCTGGAATCCCTCAAACGCAATGACGCCGAGCAGGGCAATGATAATGGCGATAAAGGCAACCTTGACTGCCTGCGGAAATTCCGAGAAACGCAGTGCCTTTTCCTCGGCGTAATAATCGGCGAAGCGCTCTTCGCCCGTGCTTTTGGTATACGCCGGCGCGGACGCGGCCTCCGTGTCATATTCCGGTGCAGGCGTGGCAGCGTACGGATCGTTGAGATAATCGCTCGATGCGGTGCCATAATCCTCGGTCTCGATGCGACCGGTGCCAGCATGGCCATCGGAATAATCGGAATATGCTGCACCGCCCTCATTGTCCGCGGCGCTCGTGTTGGCGGCAAAAAGCGGGTTAACTGGAACGTCGAGCGCCGGCATGCCGGTAGAGGTCTCATCCAGATCGGCTGCAGCCCAGGAATCGTAGGCAACCTGATGGGCAACGGGCTCATCGAGCCTTGCGACCGGAGGCTTGCGTGCCGCAGGAACAGGCAACTGCTGGGCGCTGTACATAACGGTGCTGTCGGCCGATTTGCCCTGCGTCGCTGCAGCGAGAAATGCCGCCGTCTCGGACGGGTCGCTTGCGGGGCGGGGAGTGGGCGTGGGCGCCGAAGTGGGTGCGGGCGTAGGCACGGGCGTCGAAACAGGCGACTGCGCAGGAGTCGGCGCAGGTGCGGACTTAGGCGCAAGTGCGGGATTGGGGCTTGACGGGCGAGCCCCGCCGTCGCCCATGAGTTCGTCGGCGGTCCACGGGCGATCATCCATCACGTCGTCAAGGCTCAGCGAAAACAGGTCGTCTTCACTCTCATCGAACATGTGGTGCACATGTCCACCAATTGCCGGAATCAATCCGCGACCGGTGCATGATGCCTTGCTCAACGCCATTCTGTCCCATCCTTTCGAAATACTAATGACATCGATTATATGGAACTTCCCAAGCGGCCCGGTCTTGGATTCGCGCTTTCCAGAACTCGCACCCAAAAGGGGAGGGGCAATCCAGGCGAGTGCCTACTTGTCGCCGGCCGCCGCCTTGGCCTCATTGAGGTAGCTATAGAAGCTGTACTTGGAGATGCCAAAGAACTCGCAGGCGCGCTCGCTCGACTTGGAAATGAGGAAGGCGCCGCGACGGTCGAGGTAGCCAATGGCACGAATGCGCTCGTCTTTGGTCATGAGTGCCGCGGGCTTGCCCACAAACTGCTCGCACTCGTGCAGCAGGTCCTCGAGCAGGTCGCCGATGTTCTTGGTAATGGGCTCGGGCTCGGTATAGCCCGTGCCGCCGGTGCCGGTAAAGGCGTCGAGCGAACGCTCAAAAGCCTTCATGAGCGTAATGTCAAAGTTGATGCCCAAAATGCCGACGGGCTTGCCCTCGTCGTTGCGGATAAAGATGGTAGAGGACTTGAGCAGCTTGCCATCGGTGGTTTTGGTGAGGTATGGCTCGCGGTCGTGCACGTCGGTGGTGCCCTCGTGCATGGACTCAAACACGATATGGCTGGGGCCGTCACCCAGTTTGCGCCCGCTGACGTGGCCGTTTTCGATCACTACGATGGAGTGGTCCACGTCCTCGGTCTCTAGGTCGTGGACGACGACTTCGCAGTTGGGGCCAAATTGGAGCGCCAGGCCGTGTGCTAGGCGCTTGTAAAACTCAATCTGTGCGGGGGTCATGGGTGCCTTCCTAAAAATTAGTTTGGGCACACTTTGCCATAAACCACACTTGACCGCAAACAAATCCATCAACAAGGCAATTCATGACCGTTCGGCGGCGAAAAAGTACCGATTACGGCAACAAACAATTCGTTAGGTATGCCAATCAAAAAGTGTGATAGAACATTACTAACAAACTTTTTGTTTGGCATCCACATAAAAGTTCAGCCGTGTGAATGGGATCGGGCTGAAACGCGTATGCGGGGGCCGGCAAGAGAGGACTTAAGGAGTTCACCGTATGGCCGATAAGATCCAGTGGGCGGGCAACACGATGCCCAAGAGCGATGACAAGCACTTGGGAATCATGAGTCTCGACCACGTGAAGAAGGCCCGTGCCTTCCACCAGTCGTTCCCCCAGTACACCGTCACTCCGCTTGCCCGCCTGGACGGCCAGGCCGCGCGCCTGGGCCTGTCCAACCTGTGCGTTAAGGACGAGAGCTATCGCTTTGGCCTCAACGCCTTTAAGGTCCTGGGCGGCTCGTTTGCCATGGCCAACTACATTGCCGACGAGACCGGCAAGGACGTTGCCGACTGCACCTTCGATTACCTGACCTCCGATCAGCTGGCCGAGGACTTTGGCCAGGCCACCTTCTTTACCGCCACCGACGGCAACCATGGCCGCGGCGTGGCATGGGCTGCCAACAAGCTGGGCCAGAAGGCCGTCGTGCACATGCCCAAGGGTTCCACCAAGCCCCGCTTCGATAACATCGCCGCCGAGGGCGCAACGGTGACCATCGAAGAGGTCAACTACGACGAGTGCGTGCGCATGGCCGCCGCCGAGGCCGACGCCTGCGAGCGCGGCGTCATCGTTCAGGACACCGCCTGGGAGGGCTACGAGAAGATCCCGTCCTGGATCATGGAGGGCTACGGCACCATGGCTTCCGAGGCTGCCGATCAGCTGCGCGAGATGGCCATCAACCGCCCGACGCACGTGTTTGTCCAGGCTGGCGTGGGTTCGCTCGCCGGCGCCGTGGTGGGCTACTTCACCAACCTGTATCCCGATAACCCGCCCACCTTCGTCGTGGTTGAGTGCGCGCCTGCCGCCTGTCTGTACAAGGGCGCTGCCGCCGGCGACGGCGATCCGCGCATCGTGGACGGTGACATGCCCTCCATCATGGCCGGTCTGTGCTGCGGCGAGCCCAACATTTTGGGCTGGGATATCCTGCGCAACCACACCACCGCTTTCGTGTCCTGCCCCGACTGGGTCACCGCTCGCGGCATGCGCACCCTGGGCGCTCCCGAGAAGGGCGACCCGCGCGTCATCTCCGGCGAGTCCGGCGCTGTGACCACCGGCCTGGTCGAGACCCTCATGCTCGATCCCGAGTACACCGAGCTCAAGGAACTCATCGGCCTGGACAAGACGAGCTCTGTGCTCTGCTTCTCCACGGAAGGTGACACCGATCCGGATCAGTACCGTCGCGTCGTCTGGGAAGGCGAATACCCCACTTGCTAATCGTTGGGGCGGAGTAAATAGGTATCGCTCCGCCACCTCACAGGTAGATTCCTTAGTTTGAAAGGTTATGAACAATGGCTAAAGAACTCGATTTCGACGCTATCAAGGCTGCTGCTGAGTCCCATCGTGCTGATATGACTCGCTTCCTGCGCGCCATGATCTCTCACCCCTCTGAGTCCTGCGAGGAGGGTGAGGTCGTCGCTTGCATTAAGGCCGAGATGGAGAGCCTTGGCTATGACGAGGTCAAGGTCGACGGCCTGGGTAACGTCATGGGCTTTATGGGCGAGGGCGACAAGATCATCGCCATCGACTCTCACATCGACACCGTCGGCATCGGCAACATCGATAACTGGGATGCCGATCCTTATGAGGGCTACGAGACCGACGAGATCATCTATGGCCGCGGCGGCTCCGACCAGGAGGGTGGCATGGCTTCTGCTACCTACGCTGCCAAGATGATGAAGGACATGGGCCTCATCCCCGAGGGCTACAAGATCATGGTCGTCGGCACCGTCCAGGAAGAGGACTGCGACGGCATGTGCTGGCAGTACATCTACAACAAGGACGGCATTAAGCCCGAATTCGTCATTTCCACCGAGCCCACCGACGGCGGCATCTATCGCGGTCACCGCGGCCGCATGGAGATCCGCGTCGACGTTCACGGCACCTCCTGCCACGGCTCTGCTCCCGACCGCGGCGACAATGCCATCTACAAGATGGCCGACATCATCGCCGACGTTCGCGCTCTCAACAACAACGGCTGCGACGAGTCGACCGACATCAAGGGCCTCGTCAAGATGCTCGATCCCAAGTACAACCCCGAGCACTTCGAGGACGCCCGCTTCCTGGGCCGCGGCACCTGCACCGTCAGCCAGATCTTCTACACCAGCCCCAGCCGTTGCGCTGTCGCTGACTCCTGCGCCATCTCCATCGACCGTCGCATGACCGCCGGTGAGACCTGGGAGTCCTGCCTGGACGAGATCCGTAACCTGCCGGCAGCCAAGAAGTACGGCGACGACGTGAAGGTCTCCATGTACATGTACGACCGTCCGTCCTGGACCGGCGAGGTCTACGAGACCGAGGCTTACTTCCCCACGTGGATCAACAAGGAGACCGCTCCGCACGTCAAGGCCCTCGTCGACGCCCATAAGGCTATGTTCGGTGACGAGCGCATCGGCTGCGAGCCCAGCATGGACAAGCGCACCGGTCGTCCGCTGTGCGACAAGTGGACCTTCTCCACGAACTGCGTTTCCATCCAGGGCCGCTACGGCATCCCCTGCGTCGGCTTTGGCCCGGGTGCCGAGTCTCAGGCTCACGCTCCCAACGAGGTCACCTACAAGGACGACCTGGTCACCGCTGCCGCCATGTATGTGGCTGCCCTGAACCTCTACGATCCGAGCCAGGCCGATGGCGATGCCACCGTGTTCCGCGCCGGTCTGACCAACAACAAGATCGACTAGTCCCATTCCTCGATCTTGTTGAGCCGGGGACAGTTTATGCCCCCGGCACCCCCTGTTGACTTGGGGCCCGCGGTCGTTATCTCCCATGCTTCCTCAACGGTAGCGGGTCCTCGTCATGGTGCTCTGCATGTTCTAGCCACACGCGCATGCCGGAGCACATCTACTCATTGCGATCGTTTCATCTTTAGAAAGGACATTTCCATGGACGCCAAGTTTACCGAGCTCGTCGAGCAGCTGAACGGCCTCGACTTTAAGGGTATGTACGGCAGCGACTTCCTGCACACCTGGGATAAGACCACCGATGAGCTCAAGGCGCTCTACATCGTCGCCGACGCTCTGCGCGAGCTGCGCGAGAACAACGTTTCGTCCAAGATCTTCGATTCGGGCCTGGCCGTCTCCCTGTTCCGCGACAACTCCACCCGTACGCGCTTCTCCTTCTCTAAGGCTGCCAACCTGCTCGGCCTTGAGCTGCAGGACCTGGACGAGAAGAAGTCCCAGATCGCTCACGGCGAGACCGTCCGTGAGACCGCTACCATGATCTCCTTCATGGCCGACGTCATCGGCATCCGCGATGACATGTACATCGGAAAGGGCGACGCCTACATGGCCGAGGTCTCCGAGTCCGTACAGCAGGCCTACGAGGACGGCGTTCTGGATCACCGTCCCACGCTCATCTCCCTGCAGTCCGATTCCGACCACCCCACGCAGTCCTCTGCCGACATGCTCTACCTCATCAACGAGTTTGGCGGCCTTGAGAACCTCAAGGGCAAGAAGGTTGCCGTCACCTGGGCCTATTCGCCCTCTTACGGCAAGCCGCTGTCCTGCCCGCAGTCGCTGATCAGCCTGCTGCCCCGCTTTGGCATGGACGTCACCCTGGCCCACCCCGAGGGCTACGACCTCATGCCCGAGGTCGTCGAGCGCGCCCGCGGCTATGCCGCCGAGTCCGGCACCACCTTTAAGCAGGTCAACACCATGGCCGAGGCCTTCGAGGGCGCCGACATCGTGATCCCCAAGAGCTGGGCTCCGTTTGCCGCCATGGAGAAGCGTACCAACCTGTACGCTGAGGGCGACGACGCCGGCATCGCAGCGCTCGAGAAGGAGCTGCTCGCCCAGAACGCTACCCATCAGGACTGGTGCTCCACGACCGAGCTCATGGAGAATACCGCCAACGGCCAGGACACCATCTTTATGCACCCGCTGCCCGCCGACATCTCCGGTGTCTCCTGCGAGCACGGCGAGGTTAACGCTGACGTCTTCGACATGCACCGCGTGGGCATGTACAAGGAGGCCAGCTACAAGCCGTATGCCATCGCAGCCATGATGTTCCTGCAGAAGGTTGCCGATCCCGCCGCTACCCTCAAGGCCCTCGACGAGCGCAACACCGCCCGTTGGCTCCAGGCCTAAAGCCGGGTTGAGGTAAGCCATGTAAAGGGGCGCTCTGCCAACCGGCGGGGTGCCCCCTTTTTTTGCATCGCGGGCGTGCGGGATAAGCGCTTTCGATGTGGATGCCCGCGGCGCGAGTTATGGGTACGATGGTTTCAGGGGAGGTATCACCATGAAACTTGGATGCGTCATTATGGCTTCGGGCGAGGGCAAGCGGTTTGGCTCCAACAAGATGCTCGCCGATATCTATGGCGAGCCGCTGATTGCCCGGACCATCGATTCGGTTCCCCGGGGCTTTGACGTTGTGGTTTCGACGCGTTGGCCCGAGGTCGCCCAGATTTGCGAGGACAAGCATTGCCCGTGCGTGCTGCACGATGGCGAGCTGCGCAGCGAAAGCGTCCGTGCGGGCCTTTCGTGGGGAGTCGAACGCAACTGGAAAGGTTGCCTCTTTTTACCGGGCGACCAGCCACTCGTGAGTTCGGATTCTTTTGAGGCTATGGTTCACGCGTTTGACGAGCGTGGCCGCAAACATCCGGTGCGCTTGGCGTGCAGCGGTGAGCCTTCGAGCCCGGTGCTCTTTCCGGCGGAACTGTTCGATGCACTTATGTGTCTTGAGGGCAAGGACGGCGGGGGCTCGATTCTCAAAGGTCGCGTCGACGTTGCGCTGGTCGAGGCGCGTGCCTACGAGCTGTGGGACGTCGATACCGTCAAGGGACAGCGACGCATAACGGAGCATATTGCCGCCTGCTCGTATTTTGATCGCGTGGCCAACTGTATTAATCAATAAGGAGCAACATGATCATCATCAAAAACGGCGCGCTCGTGACGCCACAGGGGCTTCGCCGCGCCGATCTTGCCATGGATGGCGATAAGATCGTGCGGATCGCCGCGGCGATTGAGCCGGGCGAGGGCGATACCGTCGAGGACGCCGCGGGCTGCTGGGTATTCCCCGGCTTTATCGACGGCCACACGCACATGCAGTGCTGGACCGGCATGGATTGGACGGCCGATAGCTTTGAGACCGGCACGCGCGCGGCTGCCTGCGGCGGCACGACGACCATTGTGGACTACGCGACGGCCGATCGCGGCGTGACCATGCCCGATGCCCTTGCCGAGTGGCATCATCGCGCCGACGGCACCTGCACGGCAAACTACGCTTTTCATATGGCACTCGCCGAGTGGAATGAGCGCAACCGCGCCGATCTTTCGGCCATGCGCGAGGCGGGCGTGTCGTCGTTTAAGACCTACTTTGCCTATGACCACCTGCGCTTGGATGATGCCGAGACGCTCGAGGTGCTGGAGGAGCTCAAGCGCGTGGGCGGTATCCTGTGCGTGCATTGCGAGAACGGCACGCTCGTGAACGAGCTGCAGAAGCGCGTGTACGAGCAGGGGATTCATGGGCCCGAGGGACATGCGCTCAGCCGTCCGGATGTGTGCGAGGCCGAGGCCGTGAGCCGCCTACTGTATCTGGCACACTTGGCCGGCGACGCCCCGGTCAACGTGGTGCACCTTTCGACCAAGCTGGGGCTCGAGGCCATTCGCGCCGCCAAAGCGCGCGGGCAGAAGAGCATCTATGTCGAGACATGCCCTCAGTATCTGATACTCGACGACACCTGCTATCTGGAGCAGGGCGAGGACGGCTTTGCGGGCGCCAAGTACGTGATGAGCCCGCCGCTGCGCCATGCCGGTGACCGTGCCGCGCTGCGCGAGGCGCTTGTGGCCGGCGAGATCGATACTATTGCGACCGATCATTGCAGCTTTAACCTGCACGGGCAAAAGGACCGCGGACGCGACGATTTCCGCGCGATTCCCAACGGCGGGCCCGGCGTGGAGCATCGTCCCGTCGCGATCGCCACGAGCTTTGAGGGCCAGCTGGGCCCCGAGGACCTCTGCCGCTTGATGAGCGAGAACCCGGCGCGCGTCTTTGGCATGTATCCGCGCAAGGGCTGTCTTGCCGAGGGCTCCGATGCCGACGTGTGCGTGTGGGATCCCAAGGCGCGCTGGACGATCAGTGCCGCGACGCAGCATCAGGCCGTGGACTACACGCCGCTCGAGGGTTTTGAGGCGCATGGCCGCGCCAAGGCCGTGTTTGTGAACGGCGTGCTGGCGGCACGCGACGGCGAGCCCACCGGAGCCCAGCCCGGTCGCTACGTGCCCCGCTAGCAGCAAAGATGCCGTGTCCCCTCCTCAGTTGCGGTGAAATACGGACTGTTTGCGGCCGTCGGGCGGCCAAACAGTCCGTATTTCACCGCAACTGACGAGATGGGGCCGGCTACTTGAGGCTGCTGGCGATGAGGGGGCGGTCGAGGGCTGCCTCGAAGCGGTCGGCCATCGTGGGGTCGCTGAGCGTGTCGACTTGGTTGAGCATGACGCGTGCGGTGCTGAGTTTCAGCGCCTGCATCTCGGAATTGAGCACCTGGGCGACGCGCTCGGGCGTGGCAGTGTCGGTGGGCTCGCAGCCGCAACGCACGCAAAAGAGCTCGGGGCGGTGGACAGCTTCGTTGATGGGCTTGCCGAGCCCCGAGGCGCCGACGAGCCAGATGACGTTGGCCGTGCCAGAGGGGATCACCGGCTCCCAGGCGGCATGCGCCTTGAGCGGGAGCCGCTTGCTGCCGTCCGCCTCGGCCAGGACGTAGTCAAAGCGCTGCGCCAGCTGGTCGAGCGGCTCGGCAGGGGAGGAGAACTTGCCTGTCTGGGGGTCCAAGACACCTGTCTGGCAGATGCTTCCCCGCACAAGCCCCGCGCAGGCCTCGCAGGTGCAGCCTAGGGCGTGTGAGGCACCTGGCTTCCAGGGCGCGGCGTCCAGGCGACGGCTCGACCCGTCCCACGGCACGCCGGCGACGGGGAACATGCGCGTGGTGGTGCAGAGGAGCACGCGGCCGCCAGCGCGCATAAGCTCAAGGCCGAGCGTCTTTAGCAAGGTCGACTTGCCACCGCTGCCGATAATCGCGGTAATGCCCGGCTCGATCCTGAGCGTCGAGGCAAGATTGCCGCTAACCGTTTCCATCTGTTCACCGCCGTATAATACTGTGATAATAAATAATCATCAGAGTAGCGGTCGAACCGCTTTTGCTCTGCTCAAACCGTAGCACAGGGAGGTGCCCCGGGAATGCTCGTTTATGTTCGCGGCGCCGGCGATATCGCCACGGGCGTCGCCGCTCGCTTGGTGCGCGCCGGCGTGTCGGTCGTCATGACCGATATCGCGGTTCCCACGTGCATCCGCCGCACAATCAGTTTTTGCGAGGCTATTCGCTTGGGCGAGGTCGAGGTCGAGGGCATTCGCGCTCGCTTGGCACAGACGCCGGCAGAGGCGCTTGCAATTACCGAGGCTGGAGACGTCGCCGTGGTGGTGGACCCCCAGGCCAAGATGCTCGGCGAGCTGAAACCCGCTGCCGTGGTCGACGCGATTCTGGCTAAGCGCAACCTGGGTACCACGCGCGACATGGCGCCTGCCGTCATCGCCGTGGGGCCGGGCTTTACCGCGCCGGTTGACTGCGACGCCGTGGTCGAAACCATGCGCGGGCATTTCCTGGGCCGTGTCATTACCCAGGGTTCGCCCCAACCCAACACGGGCGTGCCGGGCATTATCGCTGGCTATGGCAGAGAGCGCGTTATCCACAGCCCCGCCGCCGGCGTGTTTCGGTCCGACCGCGCGATCGGCGACATCGTGAGCGCCGGAGACGTGATTGGCTACGCGGGCGATTCGCCCATGTGCACGCAGATCGATGGCTGTCTGCGCGGGCTTTTGGCGAACGGCGTGCAGGTGACTGAGGGCTTTAAATGCGCCGATGTCGATCCGCGCGGCGATGCCAGCTATATCAACTACATTTCGGACAAGGCGACGTCGGTCGGCGGCGGTGTGCTCGAGGCACTCGCCATGCTCACCGGTGTCTTTAGAGGATAGAAGGCGGCAATGGAAAAGCTCGATGTTGTGAATGCGGCGCTTGCCGCCCTGCGTGCTGGCGAGACGTGCGAGCTGGTGGTCGTGGCCGGCACGGCGGGGTCGTCGCCGCGCGGCGTGGGCGCCTGGATGGCCGTCTTTGCCGACGGTGGCCAGGCGGGCACTATCGGCGGCGGCAAGATTGAGCTCTTTGCGCTGGATGAGGCGCGCGAACTCCTGAGCGCGGGACAGTCGCGTCTGGTCCGCTACACCATGGGCGGCGAGAACTCCGATACCGGCATGATCTGCGGCGGAGCCATCTGCCTGTGCTATCTGCACCTGGACGCGACCAAGGTACCGTTGCTCCAGTCGGTTGCCGACGTCTTGGCCTATCGGCGCATCGGCGACTTCGTCATCGACTTTGAACCGTTTATCGCGAGCGCGCTCGAGGGCGATGTGGCCGAGTACCATGGCGAGGAATCGCGCCGCACCATTGCGGGCTGCCCCGGGCTTTCGCTGGTGGAGGAGGGGAGTAAGGTCACCTACACCAACGCGGCCTCTGAGATTCCCGCGGCGCACATCGAGACGCTCTGCCCCGAGGGCCTGACCTATATCTTTGGCTGCGGCCACGTGGGCGCCGCGACGGCGCGCGTGCTCACGGCGGCGGGCTTTGCCGTCGTGGCCTGCGATGACCGCCCCGGCACGTTGACGCCCGAATGGGTGCCCGGTGTCTACGATCGTCGCCTGGTCGATTACAAGAACCTGAGCGAGCTGTGTCCCATCGGTCCGCGCGACTTGGTGGTCGTCGCCACGGCGGGTCACAAGTCCGATATCGACGTGGTGATTCAGGCCATGCGTGCCAAGCCTGCCTATCTGGGCTGTCTGGGTTCGCGCCGCAAGACGGCCTTTGTGCGTGCCCGCCTGGAGCAGGAAGGTTTTACGCAGGACCAGATCGACGAGCTGCACCTTCCGATCGGCGTTGCCATCGAGGCCGAGGACCCCAAGGAGATCGCCATCTCCATCGCCGCCGAGATGATCCACCTGCGCCGCACCAAACTCGTCCCCCGCAAGCGCTAATCGGATCCCCACCAATAAGTTGCGGTGAAATACGGACTGTTTAAGCCTGTTAGGCCGCCAAACAGTCCCTATTTCACCGCAACTGCTTTTTGGGGCCCATTTGTGCGGGGGAGTTGTGGAGTTGTGCAGGCAGACGAGGTTTTTCTGGAAATACGCTCCCGATGCGCGTATAGTACCGATTGTTTTGTCGGCTCCTGCTGCGTCGAGTCCAAACCGCAAAATGCCATGAGCGGCGCGGATGCAGCCAGGAGGCACGAGGACAACCCATCGTGGCCACGCCCCGTGCTTAAAACCCCAAGAAGGAGTGAACAATGGCAGAAGAGAAGTATGTGCCGCGTCTGAAGACCAAGTACAACAACGAGGTCAAGCAGCAGCTTCAGGACAAGTTCCAGTACGAGAACGTCATGATGATCCCCAAGTTTGAGAAGATCGTCGTGAACATGGGTGTCGGCGAGGCCGCTACCGATTCCAAGGCCATCGACGGTGCCGTGCGCGACCTGCGCGCCATCACCGGCCAGCAGCCGATGATCACCCGTGCCCGCAAGTCCATCGCTACCTTCCGCCTGCGCGCCGGTATGCCGATCGGCTGCAAGGTTACCCTGCGTGGCGACCGTATGTGGGAGTTCTTCGATCGTCTGACCTCCGTCGCGATCCCCCGTATCCGCGACTTCCGCGGCATCTCCGCCAAGAGCTTCGACGGCCGTGGTAACTTCTCCATGGGCGTCACCGAGCAGCTCATCTTCCCCGAGATCGACTTCGACTCCGTCGATCACCAGCGCGGTATGGACATCACTTTCGTGACCACCGCCAATACCGATGAGGAGGCCAAGGCCCTTCTGGACGCCTTCGGTTTCCCGTTCAAGAAATAGGTTCACCTGCCCTATAAGCGCCGTTCCCACAAGGGGGCGGCGCTTGGGGCGAACAATACTCTATGTGAGGAGGATATAAGTGGCTAAGACATCGATGATCGTCAAGTGCAATCGCAAGCAGAAGTTCTCTACTCGTGAGTACACGCGCTGCCAGCGCTGCGGCCGTCCGCACTCTGTGTACCGCAAGTTCGGCCTGTGCCGTGTCTGCTTCCGCGAGCTTGCACTCAAGGGCGAGCTTCCCGGCGTTAAGAAGGCCAGCTGGTAAGTCACTACCAGCGTTTCAAGCATCAGTTTGGAACAGGGAAAACGCGCTAAAAAGGCTTTGCCGTTAAGGGCGGCGAAGAACCAAGAGCACGTGTTCATCAAGAACGAAGGAGAATCTGTATGAACCTTACAGACCCGATCGCAGATATGCTTACGCGCATCCGTAACGCTAACTCTGTGAACAAGGCCACGGTCTCCATGCCGAGCAGCAAGAAGCTCGTCGAGATCGCTCGTGTTCTGCACGAGGAGGGCTACATCGAGGGCTACGATGTCGAGGACACCGTTCCCCAGAAGACTCTGCACATCACGCTTAAGTATGGTCCCAAGAAGGCTAAGGTCATCAACGGCATCCGCCGCATTTCCAAGCCGGGCCTGCGTAAGTACACCGGCGTTGCCGACATGCCCCGCGTCCGCGGTGGCCTTGGTACCGCCATTATTTCCACCAGCCATGGCGTCATGACCGACCGCGATGCTCGCAAGCACAACGTCGGCGGCGAGATCATCGCTTACGTCTGGTAATTCGCTCGGTAGGTAGAAGGAAAGGAGATCACCGTGTCTCGTATCGGTAATAAGCCTGTCCAGATTCCCGCCGGAGTCGAAGTGGCAGTCAACGGCAACAACGTTGTCGTCAAGGGCTCCAAGGGCCAGCTCGAGCTCGATGTCTTTGAGAAGCTCGCTATCAACGTCGAGGACAACGTCCTCACCGTTTCCCGTCCCGACGACGAGCGTGAGACCCGTGCCCGCCACGGCCTCACCCGCGCCCTCATCCATAACATGGTTGTTGGCGTTTCCGAGGGCTTCGAGAAGAAGCTCGAGCTCGCCGGCGTCGGTTACCGCGTGCAGCAGAAGGGCAAGAACCTCGAGTTCTCCCTGGGCTTCTCGCACCCCGTGATCGTCGAGGCTCCCGAGGGCATCACCTTCGAGGTTCCCGACAACACCCACGTGAACGTCAAGGGTATCAACAAGCAGCAGGTCGGTCAGATCGCCGCTGAGATCCGCGGCCATCGTCCTCCCGAGCCTTACAAGGGCAAGGGTATCCACTACGTTGGCGAGCACATCCGCCGCAAGCTGGGTAAGGCCGCCAAGTAGTCGTAACCGACTCACTCGCATAAGACCAGCACCCCGTCAGGTGCTGGCAAGATCAACCTTTTTAGGAGTTTACGTATGAACAAGCATAAGGCGAAGCTGGAAGGCCTCAAGCGTCGTCAGCGTCGTGTTCGCGGCAAGGTCTCGGGTACCTCCGAGCGTCCGCGTCTTCGCGTGACCCGTACTAACGCCAACATCTATGCCCAGATCATCGACGACAGCAAGGGCTCCAGCCTGACGCTCGTCTCTGCCTCGACCCTCGAGGCCGAGTTCAAGGGCACCCACACCTCGAACAAGGAGGCTGCGGAGAAGGTCGGTCAGCTCGTTGGCAAGCGCGCCATCGAGGCCGGCATCACCAAGGTCGCCTTCGATCGCGGTGGCCGTATCTACCATGGCCGCGTCAAGGCCCTCGCCGACGGTGCTCGTGCCGCCGGTCTCGAGTTCTAGGAGGTATGTAGCACATGGCTCGTAATCAGAAGCAGCAGCGCGAGGCCTCCGAGTTCGAGGAGCGCGTCGTTTACATCAACCGCGTGTCGAAGACCGTCAAGGGTGGTCGTCGCATGAGCCTCGTCGCTCTCGTCGTCGTTGGCGACGGTAAGGGCAACGTCGGCGTTGGCATGGGCAAGTCCGCTGAGGTGCCCATGGCCATCTCCAAGGCATCTCTCGATGCCAAGAAGAACATGTTCCACGTGCCGGTGACCGAGCAGGGCACCATCCCGCACGAGGTTCTCGGCCACTTTGGTGCCGGCCGCATCATCATCAAGCCCGCTGTCGAGGGTACCGGCGTTATCGCCGGCGGCGCTGTGCGTCCCCTCTTTGAGCTTGCTGGCATCAAGAACGTCCTGTCCAAGTCCCTCGGTACCGACAACGGCCTCAACATCATCAAGGCTGCCGTCGAGGGCCTCAAGGAGCTCTCCAGCCCTGAGGACGTCGCGGCTCGCCGTGGCCTGACGGTCTCCGAGATGTTCGTCGGTAAGGAGAACTAAGCATGGCTGACACCATCAAGATCAAGCAGGTCCGCAGCACCAACGGTTGCAAGCAGGACCAGGTCCGTACTGTCCGTGCCCTCGGTCTCCACAGGATCCGCGAGGTTCGCGAGATTGCTGACAACGAGTCCGTCCGCGGCATGATCTTCAAGGTCAAGCACCTTGTCGAGATTGTAGAGGAGTAGCAAATGCAGCTTCACGATCTTACTCCCGCGCCCGGTTCCACCAAGAACCGCAAGCGCGTCGGCCGTGGCAATTCTTCGGGTCACGGCACCACTTCTGGCCGCGGTCAGAAGGGCCAGGGTTCCCGCTCTGGCGGCACCAAGGGTGCCGGCTTCGAGGGTGGCCAGACTCCGCTGGCTATGCGCCTGCCCAAGCTTCCGGGCTTCCGTAACCCCCGTCGTATCGAGTACACCGCTGTTAACGTTGAGCGTCTCGAGCGTAAGTTCGAGGACGGCGCTGTGATCGACGGTGCCGCTCTTAAGGCCGCTCGCATCACCAAGAGCGAGTTCGAGCCCGTCAAGGTGCTCGGCAATGGTGAGCTCACCAAGAAGTTCACGGTCAAGGTCGACAAGGTCAGCGCTTCTGCGCAGGCCAAGATCGAGGCCGCCGGCGGAAAGGTCGAGCTGCCGTGCTAAATGGTCTTAAGAATGCTTTCCGCATCAAAGAATTGCGCGAAAAGATTCTTTTTACCATAGCTATGCTCGTCGTGTACCGCATTGGTGCGCACGTTCCTGTGCCCGGCATTCCCTTCCAGGGGATGCTGGGCCTTTTCTCGACCGATAACAATTCGGTCGCCGCAGGTGCTATGGCCCTCCTGAATCTTTTCTCTGGCGGCGCGTTGAGCTATGTGTCGGTGTTTTCGCTGGGCATCATGCCTTACATCACCAGCTCGATCATCCTCCAGATGCTCCAGGCCGTTGTGCCTTCCCTGCATGAGCTTGCCCGCGAGGGCGAGGTCGGTCAGACCAAGATTACGCAGTATTCGCGTTACCTCACCCTGGCTCTGGCAATCCTCAACTCCGTGGGTTACCTCTTCCTCTTTAAGAGCTTCGGCATCAGCTTTAATGGTGCCGGCGCTCCCGAGATCATCTTCGACCTCATGATCGTCGGCACGCTCACCGCGGGCGCCATGCTGATCATGTGGATTGGTGAGCTCATCACCCAGCGCGGTATCGGCAATGGCATGTCGCTGATCATCTTTGCGAACATCATGGCCGGTCTGCCGCAGGCTATCTTCTCCAGCACCGAGGGCAATGCCGGTGGCATCATCACCATGGTGATCATCTGCGCCATCATCCTGCTGGTTATCCCGCTGATTGTTTTCCTTGAGCGCGGCCAGCGCCGCATCCCGGTCTCCTACGCTAAGCGCGTCGTGGGCCGTCGCATGATGGGTGGCCAGACCACCTACCTGCCCATCAAGGTCAACACCGCGGGCGTCGTGCCGATCATCTTCGCTTCGGCGCTGCTGTACTTCCCGGCCCAGATTGCCGTGTTCTTCCCCGGCATCGGCTGGATCCAGGCAGTTGCCTCTGCGCTTTCGCGCGGCTGGCTCAACTGGGTGCTTAACGTTGTCCTCATCGTGTTTTTCGCGTACTTCTACACCTCCATGGTGTTCAACCCCGATGACACGGCCGACAACCTTAAGAAGCAGGGCGGCTTTATTCCGGGCGTCCGTCCGGGCAGGGCTACCGCGGCCTACATCAAGAACGCGCTCAACAAGATTACGCTTCCCAGCGCTGTCTTTTTGGCGCTCATCGCCATCGTGCCTTCGATCATCTTCTCTTTCACGGGTAACCATCTGATCCAGGCATTTGGCGGCACGTCCATCCTCATCATGGTCGGCGTCGTGCTCGACACGGTCGATAAGCTCGAAGGCCAGATCAAGATGTATGATTACGATGGATTCTTTAAATAGGCTAGAGGAGGATTGCTCATGAACCTCGTATTGCTCGGAGCTCCGGGTGCCGGTAAGGGCACCGTCGCACAGGAGCTCGTCGCCGAGTTTGGCGTCGCCCACATTTCCACGGGCGACCTGCTGCGTGCTGCCGTCAAGGGTGGCACCGAGCTTGGTATTCAGGCTAAGAAGTACATGGACGCCGGCGAGCTCGTTCCCGACCAGCTCGTGATCGACCTTGTCAAGGAGCGCCTTGCCGCCGATGACGCCCAGCAGGGCTTCATTCTCGATGGCTTCCCGCGCAACACCGCTCAGGCTGTGACGCTCGATTCCGAGCTCTCCGCCATGGGTCGCGAGATTGACTGCGCCCTTCTGGTCGACGTGGCCCCCGAGGTCATCATCGACCGTCTGTCTTCGCGTCGCACCTGCCGCGCCTGCGGTTACACCGGCACCGCTGCCGATGCTACCTGCCCCAAGTGTGGTGGCGAGATGTATCAGCGCGACGACGACAAGCCCGAGACCATTAAGAACCGTCTCGACGTCTACGAGAAGTCCACGAGCCCGCTCGTCGACTACTATCGTGGCCAGGGTCTGCTCAAGTCGGTCAACGGTGACCAGGCTCGCGAGACCGTGTACGGGGATGTCAAAGAGGCTCTCGGTCTATGATCAAGATTAAGTCTGCAACGCAAATCGAGCAGATGAAGAAGGCAGGAGCGCTATCTAAGATGGCGCTCCGCCACGTTGGAGCCATGGTGCGTCCCGGCGTTTCCACCTTTGAGCTCGATCAGCTCGCGGAGCAGATTATCCGCATGCATGGCGGCACCCCGGCCTTTAAGGGCTACGGCGGGTTTCCCGGAACCATTTGCGCATCGATCAACGATGCCGTGGTCCACGGTATTCCCAACCCCGACATGATCCTGCGCGATGGCGATATCATTTCCATCGATACGGGAGCCGTTGTCGACGGTTGGGTCGGCGATAACGCTTGGACGTTTTTCGTCGGTACCCCCACGCCCGAAGCCAAGGCTTTGTGCGAGGTCACGCGCGATTGCCTTAAGGCTGCCATCGAGCAGGCTGTTCCCGGTAACCATATCGGGGACGTCGGTTATGCCGTTCAGTCCCTCGCCGAGTCTCACGGTTACGGCGTGCTTCGCGATTATGTGGGCCATGGCATTGGCCGCGTGATGCACGAGGACCCCAATGTTCCTAACTATGGAAAGAAGGGGAGGGGCGTTCGCCTCCAGGCCGGCATGGTCATTGCCATCGAGCCGATGGTTACGATGGGTTCCAACCATGTGAGCACGGGCTCCGACGGTTGGATTGTTACGACCAACGACCACCTGCCCGCCGCACACTACGAGAACACCGTCGCCATTACCAATGACGGTCCGGTGATTCTCACCACGGATGCCCAAGGTGCTTGGTGTTCCTTGCAAGGCGGTGAAATGTAAAAGTCGCCGCCCCCTGATGCCCAACCTCGCCTTTCAATTTCGAAGGCATGACCCCAAGGTCTATGCCTTCTCATTTCAAGGCGATCTTGGGCATCAGGGAACGGCTTTGTTTTACATTTCAAATGTAACAAGTTCCACTTAGTTGTGGAGCCATTACGAAGTTATTACGATGCGTGCATACGTGTTGTAGAATACTCAATCGCTGTCGTTTTCTAGAGAAAGATGATTGCTTGTGAAGAAGGAAGACGCAATTGAGCTCGAGGGTACGGTAAAGGAACCGTTGCCCAACGCCATGTTTAAGGTCGAGCTCGAGAACGGTCATTCGGTTCTGTGCAACATTTCTGGCAAAATCCGAATGAATTACATCCGTATTCTCCCCGGTGACAGGGTTGTCGTGGAGCTTTCCCCGTACGACCTGACCCGCGGCCGCATCACCTATCGCTACAAATAGCGGCACGCATACACGCACTCCATTTCCGACTGCAGGCTTAGCTCAACCTACGGTCGGATTGTGTGTGAAGACCAGCCATAGTTTTAAACGCCTGCGGCTGGGCGAGTAGATAGTAGGGAAGTAGTTTGAGCGCTACCGAAAGGAAGAACGATGAAGGTACGTCCTTCGGTCAAGAAGATGTGCGATAAGTGCAAAATCATTAGGCGCCATGGCAAGGTCCTCGTCATTTGCGAGAATCCCCGTCATAAGCAGCGTCAGGGTTAAGAGAGGAGACTACGTTGGCCCGTATTAATGGTGTCGACCTCCCGCGTGAGAAGCGCGTTGAGATCGGTCTGACCTACATTTACGGCATCGGCCGCACCACTGCGACGAAGATTTGCGTCGAGTGCAACGTTAACGTGGATACGCGCGTTAAGGACCTCACCGAGGATGAGGTTAACGCCATCCGCGATTATATCGATAAGAACCAGATCATGGTTGAGGGCGACCTCCGCCGTGAGCGCAACCAGAACGTCAAGCGCCTTATGGACATCGGCTGCAACCGCGGCCTTCGTCACCGCAAGGGCCTCCCGGTCCGCGGCCAGCGCACCCACACTAACGCTCGTACCCGCAAGGGCCCGAAGCGTCAGATCGGTGCTAAGAAGAAGAAATAAGGAGCGCTAGATAGATGGCTACTGCTAAGAAGAACGTTCGCGCTGCCCGTCTGAAGCGCGCGGACCGTAAGAACATTTCCGTGGGCCAGGCTCACATTCGTTCTACGTTCAACAACACTATCGTTTCGATCACCGATCCCCAGGGCAACGTCATTTCCTGGAAGTCGGCTGGCCAGGTGGGCTTCAAGGGCTCCCGTAAGTCCACGCCGTTCGCTGCCCAGATGGCTGCCGAGGCTGCTGCCAAGCAGGCCATGGAGCACGGTATGAAGAAGGTTTCCGTCTTCGTCAAGGGCCCCGGCTCCGGTCGTGAGACCGCCATCCGCTCCCTCCAGGCTGCTGGCCTCGAGGTCTCGAGCATCCAGGACAAGACCCCCATTCCGCACAACGGCTGCCGCCCCAAGAAGCGTCGCCGCGTGTAACTGAAAGGATCGTATCAATATGGCAATCGACAGGACTCCTGTTCTTAAGCGCTGCCGTCAGCTCGGGATCGATCCCGCTGAGCTCGGTTACAGCAGCAAGAAGGAATCTATCCGTCAGCCCAAGCGCCGTCGCAAGGAATCTGAGTACGGCATGCAGCTGCGCGAGAAGCAGAAGGTCAAGTTCATCTATGGCGTTCTGGAGAAGCAGTTCCACGGCTACTTCAACAAGGCCCGTAAGATGAACGGCGTCACCGGTGAGAACCTCATGATCATTCTTGAGTCTCGCCTCGACAACGTCGTCTTCCGTCTTGGCTTCGCCCGCACCCGCAAAGAGGCTCGTCAGTCCGTCCGTCACGGTCACTTCACCGTGAACGGCAAGCGCGTGGACATCCCGTCCTACCGCGTCAAGGCCGGCGACGTCGTCGCTGTCGGCGAGAAGTTCCGTGACCTCCTCCCCATCAAGGAGGCTCTGATTTCCTCCGAGCGCTTTGAGGTCCCTGGCTGGCTCGAGGTCGATATCGAGAAGCTGTCTGGTAACGTGCTCGCTCTGCCGACGCGTGAGCAGATCAGCGGTGATATCAACGAGCAGCTCATCGTCGAGCTCTACTCTAAGTAGTCCATCCGGGCTGCTGAGGCTGGAGGTAATACATGTCAGAATTCATTAGGCCTCAGGTTCAGGTCGAAGAGATCAACGAGACGTCTGCTCGTGTCTCCGTCGAGCCGCTCGAGCGTGGCTACGGCGATACGCTGGGTAACTCCCTTCGTCGCGTTCTTCTGTCCTCGCTCGAGGGTGCCGCCGTCGAGGCTATTCAGATCGATGGCGCGCAGCACGAGTTCATGACCATCCCTAACATGGTCGAGGATGTCACCGACATCGTCCTGAATGTCAAGGGTCTTGTCTTCAGGGCTCTCGGCACGACCGACGAGGCGACCGCCACCATTTCGGTTGACGGCCCCTGCGAGGTCACCGGTGCGGACTTCTTTATTCCGTCCGAGTTTGAGCTGGTCAACCCCGAGCAGCACATCGCTACGCTCACCGAGGGTGGCCATCTCACCATGAGCATGCGCATCGGCTATGGCCGCGGCTATGTTTCTGGCGAGGCCAACAAACGCGACAACGATCCCATCGGTGTGATCCACGTCGACTCGCTGTACTCGCCGGTTTCCCGTTGCGCCAAGCTCGTTGAGGCTTGCCGTGTCGGTCAGCACACCGACTACGACCGCCTTGTCCTCGAGATCGAGACCAACGGCTCCATCGCCCCGCGCGACGCCGTGGTCCAGGCTGCCAATATCATTAACCAGCATATGGCTGCCTTTATGAACCTTGCCGAGACCCCCGAGGTCGAGGAGGAGGCTTCGATCTTCGCTCCCGAGGTCACCAACGACAACGCTGAGCTGGACAAGCAGATCGAGGATCTGGACCTTTCCGTCCGTTCTTACAACTGCCTTAAGCGCGCCAGCATTCACTCGGTCCGTCAGCTCGTTGAGTTCTCGGAGAACGATCTGCTCAACATCCGTAACTTCGGTGTTAAGTCGATCGAGGAAGTGAAGGACAAGCTTGAGTCCATGGGCCTGAGCCTGAAGGCTTAATGCTTCGCATATTTGAGGAGAAACTAGACCATGCGTCATAACGTTAAGAAGGGCCTGAAGCTCGGCACCGATGCGAGCCACACCAAGGCCATGAAGAAGAGCCTTGCTAAGGCCCTCTTCGAGAACGACCGCATCAAGACCACCGAGACCCGCGCTAAGGCGCTGCGTTCGGTCGTCGATCCGATCATCACCTGGGCCAAGAAGGGCGACCTGCACTCTCGTCGTCTGGCTATCGCCAAGCTCGGCGATAAGCAGCTCGTTGCGGAGATCTTCGACAAGGCTGCTCAGGGCATGTGGCAGGACCGCAACGGCGGTTACACCCGCATCATGAAGCTCGGTAACCGCAAGGGCGACAACGCTCCCATCGTTATCATGGAGCTCGTCACCGAGCCTTGCACGCCTAAGGCTAAGAAGGCTGCTCCGGCCCCCAAGAAGGCCGCTGCTCCCAAGAAGGTCGAGGCTGCCGAGGAGGCTCCTGCTGAGGAGACCGCTGAGTAGACAATCCGTCTGCATAGGCTATATTCGAGGGGTACGTTCGCGTACCCCTCTTTTTTTGTCGCGATACCGTTGCTTGTTTGTTGGGAGCGCCCATGACTGCGCCGTCTGATTTCAATTCGATTTCCGAGCTTGACGCCACGCTCGTATTTCGCGTGGCCTATGATGGCTCGTCGTATAGCGGATTTGCCGAGCAGCCGGGACAGACGACGGTTGCGGGTGAGCTACGTCGAGCTATTGAGACGCTCCTGCGCCGTCCGATCGACCTGACGTGTGCGGGACGTACCGATGCCGGCGTGCATGCGGTGGCACAGTTTATCAGCGTGCCCGTAACGGACGCTGAGTTGGCTTTGACGCGCCGTAGGTGGCTGAGGGCTATGGATGCCCTCCTGCCCAAAGATATCGCCATAAACGAGGTCTACAAGGCCCGTAAAGGCTTTTCTGCACGCTTTGATGCGCGTTCCCGTACGTATACGTACCGTATTGCCGATCGCGACGCGCGCCCTGTGCTTTCGCGCGGTGCGGTGTGGTGGCATCGCTACCCATTGGATGTTGAGGCGATGTCTGCGGCCTGTCCCGCGCTGCTGGGCGAGCAGGACTTCAAGAGCTTTTGCAAGGTGGCGTCTGCCGTGGGCAAGCCCACGCACCGCTGCGTGATGCGTGCCGAGTTTGGCCATGAGGTTGCGTTTGGCGAGGACATCCTGACGTTTACCATCGAGGGCAATGCGTTTCTGCATTCGATGGTCCGCACGATCGTGGGCACGCTTGTCGAGATTGGCATGCATCGCCGTGAACCCGAGTGGATGCGCGAGGTCATCGATGCTTGCGACCGTACCGCTGCGGGCCCCACGGCTCCTGCCTGCGGCCTTACGTTTATGGGCGTGGATTACGATCCCGCCGAGCTTGTCGTGCTCGACTAGGGGAGGGCTCGGCGCGTCGTGCGTCGGCACCTGTCATCTGTGGGCTGCGCGTGTGCAACATCTGTTCTTGGCGTGCAATACAACCGGTGTCTCATTGCTTTTATTGCCGGGGTGTACCATGAACGACAGTTTGATTCACTGCTGTCGAGAGGACGGATAACTTGGTTCGACGTGGCTCGCATCCGCGACTTTCGGTGATCCTTGTGGTAGAAGGTTCGCCCAGCTATGCGATGCGTGCGCTCGAGAGTATCCAGAACCAAGACCTCTACGATTTGCAGATTGTCGTTGTCTGTCGCGATGCTGCGCCCGGTGTGCGCCATTCGCTTCAAGTTGCTGCCGACAGGGACATTCATATTGATTTGATTGACGTCGAGGACGCGAAGCGCGGCGCTTGTCTTCGTGCCGGTTTTGCTGCCTCGCGCGGCTCTCAAATCATCGCTATGAACGCCGATGAGTGGTTTGCTCCGCAGTCCCTTTCCAAGATGGTCAATATCGCGTGCGATACTACGGCAGACATAGTGCTCCCCACGGTGTCGCTCGACCGCTATGATGCACATCGAGAGCGCCATTCGCGCGTCTTGGATGCTGCTCATATTTCCATTGATAGCAAATCTTCGATGGTGGCCGGGCTGCCTCAGTTGATTTTAGGCGGCCTAGTCGTTCAGACCTCTGGTGTGATGTACAGCCGCTCGCTGTTTGAAGCATGCCTTTTGTGCGACAAGGTGTTTCGCACAGTTGGGTTTATGGCATGCGCGCTTTCGCAGACACGATGCGTGTCCGGCTGCGGCGATGCTTGTTTCCACACGGCGGCACCTAAACTTACAGATGCCTTTGATCCCACCATGTATGCCAAGGTATCCGATGACACTCGAGCGCTCGACGAGCTTGCGGACTCACTCTCGGAAGCAGACAGCGGTGGTCGGCTCAAGCTGGCAAGCCAAAAGTTCTACTTTGCCGGACTGGTCGCCTGCATCGAGAATTTGTGTCTGAGCCCGCATGGGGTCTCGTCAATCGAGCGTTCCGCCCGCATGCGTGATATGCTCGATGCGCCTCGAACCCGTCAGATGGTCGCCGCGCTCAAGGATAACCATCGGGGGCTCGGTCTGTTGTTTGGGCCGATCGCCAGCGCCAAGCCCGCGCGCTGCGTGATGTGTACGCATCTGGCAGCTTTTCTTAACCGGACGGGCGCAAAAACCGCCTAAACGGCTCATTTCGAAATAAACTTGCATAGAATTGTTTCGAAATGCGTTCTTATACACAAAAGCCTTCAAATAGCGTTAAACTATTCAATCACTGATTGATTGTCTCCGCCATCTTTTGGAGAGAGGGTTTGTATGGCTAAAAAACGCAATGGGCGCCAGGATGCCATTAGAGATATTGTGCGCAATAAGGACGTCCGCACGCAGCGCGTGCTGGTCGATGAGCTCCGCGCTATGGGCTTTGATTGCACGCAGGCGACTGTCTCTCGCGATATTGCCGATATGGGGCTGCGTAAGCTCCCTGAGGGCATCTATGTTCTGGCAGAGGACCTGCACCTGCAGCGTATGGTTTCCGAGCTCGTAACGGGCGTTCTGCGCACCGATAATCTGGTTATGATCAAGGCTCAGCCTGGCGCGGCTTCCGGCATCGCCGCCGCTGTTGATGCGGCAGAGTTGCCCGATGTGCTTGGCTCGCTTGCCGGCAACGATACGATTTTGGTTATTGCCCAGACGGCCGAGGACGGCGAGCGTCTTGAGGCGCTGATCAATAAGCTGAGCAATTCTCGCAAGTAGGCGTGCAAGTCGTGCGCTCGGCACTGTGTGCGTGACATAGTGGCTTGTAAGGGGGTATCGACGTTGGTCGGTACCCCCTTTTGTTTGCCGGTATAAAGACCGCCCGCCTGGTCGTTTCAAACTAAAAGGCCCCCGAGCAGTTCAATAAGCTGCTCGGGGGCCTTGTTGCTTATGGCCGGATGATTTCTAGCCGACCGTATCGTCGGGCGTGGGCGAGGGGTCGGGAGTGGGCGTGGGCGTAGGCGTAGGCGTGCCGCCATCGCCGCCGGTCGAACCACCAGTGGATCCGCCCGTCGAGCCACCGGTCGTACCGGTGCCGCCGGTGGTGTCGCCGCCCGTGGTCTCGGTGGTCGTGGTCGTCGTGGTAGTCGTTGTGGTAGTGGTTTCCTCTTCGTCCTCGTTCTCGTCCTTGTCGTCGTTCTCCGTCTTCTTGGTGTTGTTGGTGCCGTAGAACTTCCAGACGCTGTTGTTCTTGTAGGTGGGAGCCGTTCCGGTCGCAAACTCCTCGCGCTCGGTACCGGTCAGAACGGTGTTCATAAACCGCTTAAAGACAGGCAGGTTGGTGCTGTCGCCCAGCAGGTCCGTGCCGTATTTTTGGATGGGGATCTCGCCCGCGGAATAGCCGGTCCACAGGGCGCACGCCAGCTGCGGGGTATAGCCGCAGAACCACAGGTTGGTGGTGTTGTCGGTGGTGCCCGTCTTGCCGGCATAGGGCTGGTTGACGCTCAGGGCACCGGCAGCACCCGTACCGCCGCCCTGCATGACGCCGGACAGAACATCGGTGACCGCTGCGGCCTCGCCCTCGGTAAGCACCTGTGAGGGATTGTCGGTGTGCTGGTACAGCACCGAACCGGTACGAGAGTCAATCTCGGTGATGGCGATCGGCTGGCGATAGTAGCCGCCGTTGGCAAACGTCGCGTAGACGGCGGCCATCTCGAGCGGCGAGATCGAGCCGGTGCCGAGGGTCATGACGGGAACGTTCTCGATGTTGTCCTTGGCGGGATCGATGCCGAGCTTTTTGACGAGTGAGATGATCTTGCTGTTGCCGACGGCTTCCGCCACCTGGATGTAGCCGGTGTTGGAGGAGTATGCCGTTGCCTGCTTAAGCGTGATGTTGCCATAGCTATGGTTGGCGTAGTTTTGGACCTCGGTCGTGGTGCCCTTGGCCTTGAGCGGCGAGTTGCAGTTGAGGGTGACGTTGGGGTTCATGCCGTTTTGGATGGCAGTTGCCAGCGTAAAGGCCTTAAAGGTGGAGCCGACGGGACGCTTGGCCGTGGCATGGTTTACGTGGTTCTCGTCGGCGTTGTAGTCGTAGCCGCCCACCATGCACTTGATGTAGCCGGTCTTGGGGTCGACGACGACCATGCCCATGTCCAGGCCGTCGAGTGAGAGCGTGTCGAGCTGCTGGCGGACGGCATTCTCTGCCACCTGCTGCATCGTGGGGTCGATGGTGGTCTTGACGGTCAGACCGCCCTTAAAGAGCACGTCGGTCGAGAACTCCTGCTCCAGCAGCTGCTTAACATAGGCGACAAAGTAGGGCTGCGAGTATACGTCGACGCCGCTGCCCGAAATCTCGGTCACGTTGAGGGTGATGGGCTCGGCCTGTGCGGCATCGTGTTCCTCCTGCGTGATGTGGCCCAGGCGCAGCATGTTGTCGAGGACCTTGTTGCGACGGGACAGCGCTAGGTCGGGGTTGACCGTGGGGTCGTACTGCGAGGGCGAGTTGGGAAGGCCGATGAGCAGCGCGGCCTCGCTGAGGGTGAGATCGGCGGCGCTCTTGGACAGATAGGTCTCGGCTGCGGCCTCGATGCCGTAGGCGCCGTGGCCGTAATAGATGGTGTTGAGGTACATCATGAGGATCTCGTCTTTGGAGTACATGTCCTCCATCTTGACGGCGATGTAGGCCTCGCGCACCTTACGCTCGATGGTCGAGTCGAACTGCTCCTCCTGCAGGATGGTGTTGCGCACCAGCTGCTGGGTGATAGTCGAGGCGCCTTCGTGCCCGCCGCCGAGGGTTGCCACCGCAGCACGCGCGATACCCCACAGGTCGATACCGCCGTGCTCATAGAAGCGCTCGTCCTCGACGTCAACGGTGCCCTGCAGCACGTAGGGGGAGACCTCGTCCTTGGTGATGGACTTGCGGTTTTGCGTGTAGAAGCTCGCGATCTTGTTGCCGTTGCAGTCGACGATCTCGGTGGGCTCGCTCACCAGATACGCGTTGGCGTCGGTGTAGTCGGGCAGATCGGACAGCCAGCGGTTGACGTTGCCGACCATGCCGATGCCAAACGCCACGCCCGCAATCAGCAGAAAGCCCAAAAACGAGAGCAGGATTATGGGCAGAGCATGCGTCTTTGAACGGCTGCGTCCCTGTCGTTGGCGAGGACCCATATATTGACCTCCAGGTATGTCGTGCCGGACGGCGGATGTGCCGTCGGGGCAGGATGGACATAAGTTATTACACGATAAACCAAACGGGGCGCGCGAGGCCTCGTGTATGCTGGAAGACGGCATTTTTCAGAGTGAATGCATACCTTGGTAAGGAGTTTGCCGATGGCGATTCGGGCGATGGGGCCGAGCGGACAATACGAGACTGGATTGGATGCTGCCGGTGTGGCGCTGCCCGAGCTGCTGGCGCCGGCGGGCGGGCTCGACCAGATGCTTGCGGCCATCGCCGCGGGTGCCGATGCCATCTATGCGGGGTTGGGCGGCTTTAACGCCCGCGTGAGCGCCCATGGCTTTACGGATGACGAGTTTGCGCGCGGCTGCGCCGTGGCGCATGCCCATGGCGTGCGTGTGTACGTAACGCTCAACGTGTTCGTGTTTGACGATGAGCTGTCCGATGCGGTGGCGTTGGGAGCTCATGCACTGGAGCTGGGCGCCGATGCTCTGATTGTCGCCGATGCCGGGCTGGCCTGCGCGCTGCGCACGGCGATTCCCGGGGTCGAGATTCACCTGTCCACGCAGGCGGGCGTCCATAGCGAAGGCGCCGTGCGCCTGGCTGCCGACGAGCTCGGGGTCGAGCGCGTGACGACCGCCCGCGAGCTGGCGGTCGACGAGATTGCCGCCCTGTGTGCTACCGGCGTGCCTATCGAGGTGTTCTGCCATGGCGCGATTTGCATTGGATATTCGGGCGCCTGCGAGTTTTCGGCCCTGCGGCGTGGACGATCGGCGATGCGCGGCGACTGTACGCAGCCGTGCCGCCTGGCGTACGACCTGGTGGACGAGGCGGGGGAGAGCGTCGTTTCCGTGGAGGGCGATCGTCTGCTGTGCCCGCGCGACTATCTGGGCATTGCGCACCTGCCCGAGCTTGTTGGGGCCGGGGTGGCGTCGCTCAAGATCGAGGGGCGCATGAAAAACCCCGACTACGTGTTCAACGTGGTGCGGGTGTGGCGTCGTGCACTCGATATGCTGCGCGATGGCGCGTGGGGTGCCGCTGCCGTGTCGGTGCTCGAGCGCGAGCTGGGCAGGTCGTTCAACCGCGGGTTTACCGACGCGTATCTGCGGGGGCGATCGGGTGCTGAGCTCATGAGCTTTGAGCGTGCGATCAACCAGGGCGTGCGCGTGGGGCGCCTGGTGGCCGTGGGCCACGAGGAAGTGACCGTCGAGCTCGATGCCGCCGTGGCCGCGGGCGACACGCTCGAGATCCGGTTCTATCCGGGTGCCGATGCACGCCCCGATGTGCCCAAGCGCTGGCCCCAGGTACCCTGCCCGGTGGATGCGGCGGCGGGGGAGCGCGTTGTCGTGCACTGCAAGCGCAAGGTCGATGCGGGATGCGAGGTGTACCTGATTCGCAGCGCCGGCATGTTGGAGCAGACGGCTACGGCGCTAAAGCGCATGCGGGTCGAGGCGGACGCGGTCGTACCCGTTGCACGAGCCGTTGAGATACTGCCCTTTGAGGGCGCCGTGACTGTTGACGACGTGCCCGAGGCGGCGTTGGCGGAGCCGACGGAAAAGGGGGCTTCCGCTCGCATGGTCTTTGCCTGGCAGCTGATGGATGCCGACCCGTGTGGCGAGCGCGATCTGTCCGATGCGACCGTGGTGCTCGACGAGGTCTGTCGCGCAGCCGATGCCCCGCGTACCCGCTCGCTTATGCGACGTGCCGGGCGCGTCGTCTGCCGTAATTTGGGACAGGTGGCGATGGCGCGTGAGCTGGGCGTGGCGTTTGACGTTGCGGCACCGGTGTTTTGCGCGAACCGGGTTACGCTTGCCTGGCTACGCAGGCTCGGCGCTGGCCGTGTGTATTTGCCTGCCGAGCTTGTCGCTGACGACGCGGAGCGCGTTGCCGAGCTTGCCGCTTGCCCCGGTGTCTTGGGGGCTGTCGACGCCGACCGTCCCGAGCTTATGGTGTGCGAGCACTGCTTGCTGACTTCCGAGGGCGCCTGCGCCACGGATGTGACGGGGCAGGTCCGTTGCCGTGACTGCTCGCGCCGTCAGCAGGCGCGCTTTTTGGTCGAACGTGACGGCACGCGTTTGCCGGTCGTTGTCGACGCATGCGGCAGGACGAGGATTTTCCTGTCGTAGGTGTTCGGTCGCGCCGTTTTGGTTATTATTAGTGGGTTTATGAACTTCGAGCACCGCCGTATCCGGTGAGGGTGCTATAGCAAAAGGAGGATACCCAATGCTGTCTGTCGACGAGCAAATGCGTATCATCACCTCGGGCGCAGCGCAGATCGTCCCCGAGGCCGACCTTCGCAAGAAGCTTGAGAAGGGCGAGCCCCTCAACATCAAGCTCGGCGTCGATCCCACCAGCCCCGACCTGCACCTGGGCCATGCCGTGCCCCTGCGCAAGATGCGTCAGTTCCAGGACCTGGGCCACAAGGTCACCCTCATCATCGGTAACGGCACCGCACTGATCGGCGATCCTTCGGGCAAGAACTCCACCCGTCCGCAGCTTTCGCAGGAGCAGATCGAGGCCAACGCCGAGACCTACGTGAGCCAGGCCATGAAGATCCTGGATCCCGAGAAGACCACCATCGTGCACAACGGCGACTGGATCCTGTCGATGGATCTGGCCGGCCTGCTGCAGGTGTGCTCCAAGTTCACCGTCGCCCGCATCCTCGAGCGCGATGACTTTACCAAGCGCTACCAGTCCCAGACGCCGATCGCCCTGCACGAGTTCCTGTACCCCGTGATGCAGGCCTTCGACTCCGTTCAGATCAAGGCCGACGTGGAGATGGGCGGCACCGACCAGCTCTTCAACCTGCTCGCCGGTCGCGAGCTCATGGAGAAGATGGGCATGGAGCCGCAGATCGCGCTTACCATGCCGCTGCTCGAGGGCACCGATGGCGTGCGCAAGATGTCCAAGTCCTACGGCAACTACATCGGCCTGACCGATGCTCCCAAGGATATGTTCGGCAAGACCATGTCCATCCCCGACGAGATGATCGGCAAGTACTATCGTCTGGCCAGCTCGCTCACCCCGGCCGAGGTCGACAAGATCGACGCCGCCCTGGCCGATGGTTCCGCCGATCCCTATGAGCTCAAGCGCGCACTGGGCCGCGACCTGTGCGACACCTATCACGGCGCCGGTGCCGGTGACGAGGCTCAGGCCGAGTTCGACCGCGTGTTCAAGGAGGGCCAGCTTGCCGACTTCCCCGAGAAGCACGTTGAGCTGACCGTCAACGACGAGGGCCAGATCTACCTCGCAGGTCTGCTTAAGGACCTGGGCCTTTCGGCGAGCGCCGGCCAGGCCCGTCGCGACATCGACGGCGGCGGCGTCAAGATCAACGGCAAGGCCGTGGCTCCCAAGAGCTACAACATCGACCCGAGCGCCCTCAAGCTGGGCGACACCCTCTCCGTAGGCAAGCGCAAGGGCTTTAAATTGGTCTAGCAAGTAGGTCAACCTAACATGTGCAATAGGGCCGCAGCCGGGGTTCCCGACTGCGGCCTTTTGAGTTGCGGTGAAATAGTTCCTAAAAATGCCATACGGGCGCCCAGGCAGGAACTATTCCACCGCAACTTTTTTCTCCGTCCCCAAGGGATCATTTGGCGGTGCCGTTAAGCGGATGGGATGTTAGCGGGACCTTCTTTTGGGCATACAATTGCTATTGGCTTGCTGCGGTGAAGGCTCGTCCGCTCCGCAGTTATTTCTACAGTTAAAGGAGTATGTATGTCCGTTGAGGTCATGAGGTCTGTGATTGATGCAGCCGAGGGCCGCGTGCCCGTCGATACGCTGTTTACCAATGCGCAGATTGTCGACGTATATGGCCAGCGCGTGGCGCCCGGTAGCGTTGCCGTCAAGGATGGCGTAATCGTCGGCGTGCTCTACGACGGTCGCGACGATGCCGCCGGCACCTACGAAGCGACCGAGGTCATTGACTGCCAGGGTCGCTATATCGCCCCCGGCTTTATCGACGGACATCTGCATATCGAGTCCTCGAACATCCGTCCCGCCGAGTATGCGCGCATGGCGGCGACGCGCGGCACCACCACTGCCATCGCCGACAGCCACGAGATCGCCAACGTGGCGGGGCTCGACGGCCTGCGCTTTATGATCGAGGACGGCCGTCGCGCGCCCATTTCCATCAAGTACATGATGCCCTCGTGCGTGCCCGCACTGCCCGATGAGCAGGCCGGCGCTGTGATTACCGCCGCTGACATGCAGGCGTTTTTTGCCGAGCATCCGGGCGATGTCTTTGGCCTCGGTGAGATGATGAACCTGCCGGGTGTCTTTATGGCCTACCCCGAGACCTGTGCTCGCATCGACGCCGCCAACCAGACGCCGTCCAAGCAAGTCGACGGCCATGCGCCACTTGTTGCCGGCAAGGACCTCAACGCCTATGCCGCAGCGGGCATTATCGCCGACCACGAGTCGACGATTCCCGAGGAGGCGCTCGACAAGCTGTCTCGTGGCATGTACGTGATGCTGCGCGAGGGTACGTGCAGCCATGACCTGGCCAACCTGTCGCCGATGCTGCTGGAAAACCCCGCCCGCGCCCGTCGCTGCTGTTTTGCGACCGACGACTGCGCTCCCTCCGATGCGCTTTCGACCGGTATGATCGACAACGCCTGCCGAGTGGCTATCGAGGCCGGTATTGACCCCGTGGCCGCCATCTCTATGGCGTCCCTTTCCACGGCCGAGGCGTTTGGCCTGGACCACGGCTGTCGCGACCCGCACGAGCTGCGTGGCGCCATCGCCCCGGGCAAGCGTGCCGACCTGCTGGTGCTCAACGACCTGACGTTTGCCGCAGCTCCGCATCGCGTATATGCCGCCGGTGCTCTGGTGGCGCAGGACGGCACCTTTGTGGGCGAGATCGCACCCGAGATGGCCGAGGTTGCGGCCCTTGCCGATGAGCTGCGTGCTTCCGTTAAGCTGCCGAAGCTATCGCTCGACGTGTTCGACTATGCCTTTAAGCCGGGCGAGGCCGTGATCGACGTGGTGCCGGGCAAGGCCATCACGGGTATGGCTCGCCCCGAGAACGCCGAGGGCCTGCGCCGCATTATGCTGATCGAGCGCCACGGCCGCGGCGTGTCACTGCAGGCCAAGGGCGCCGATGGCGACGGTCCCGCCGGCATGGGACTCGTCGGCAAGCATATCGGCCGCGGCTGGGTGCGCGGTTTTACCATCACAGGCGGCGCTATCGCCTCGACGATCGGCCACGACTCGCACAACGTGTGCGTGGTGGGCGACAACGCGGCCGATATGATGGCTGCCGTCGAGGCTGTTGGCCAGGGCGGCCACGTGCTGGTGCGCAACGGCGAGGTTGTGGCGCGTATTCCGCTGGCGCTTGGTGGTCTGATGAGCGAGAGCACGGCCGAGGATGTCGCCGCGCAGCACGACGACTTTATGGTCAAGGCGCGCGCCATGGGTATTGAGCCGCCGCTCGACCCCATCATGGGCATCATCTTCCTGCCCCTACCGGTCATCCCGACGCTCCGCATTCGCCCCGAGGGCATGTTCGACGTCACGACCTTCACCTACGCCGACTAGTCATCGGGGACGTTCTTAAACGACTAGCCGTCGGGGTGACGTGTCGCCTGGCGCCGCGACCGTGGGACCTCTAGCATGTGTGAGCTATTTGCCAGGTCCTTGTAACGTTTACGCCCGCGGAGTCTTATTTGAGCTCCCTTTGGGTACGTTGGAATCGGATACACGTTCGATTCCAACAAGCCCGAAGGGAGCTTTTCTATGTTTAAACTGATTGCATCCGATATGGACGGCACACTGCTTGACGAAAACGGCCAGGTGCCTCCCGAGACCTACGAACTGATTCTGGCGCTACACGAGCATGGTGTGCATTTCGCCGCATCGTCAGGTCGTCGCTACGATCGCCTGTGCGAGTTCTTTGCGCCCGTTCGCGACAAGATGGACTTTGTCGCCGCTAACGGCGCCCAGGTCTACGCCGACGGCAAGATGGTGGACCGCGAGGTGTATTCGCACCTGGCGATTCGAAAGCTCGCCCAAGCAGTCGCGACGTTTCCCAATCTGCATCTTGCGCTTTTTGACCGAACCAAGTCCTTTTTGCTCGATGATGAGTGCAAGTTCGTACGTGAGGTCGATAAGGACCTTCCCAATGCCCAGCGCATTTGGGAGCTGCCCGATCCCAGCGTAAATATCATCAAAGCGAGTATCTTTTGCGACGACGGTGCCGTTATGGACAGTGCGTACGTGCTACAGCGCGAACTTGGTCAGCTCTTTACTTTTGCGCCTTCGGGCAACGCGTGGATCGATGCTATGCAGCCTGGTGTGTCGAAGGCCTCGGGTATCGCGCAGCTCGCGGAGCATTACGGCATTGGACGCGACGAGGTCATGGCGTTTGGTGACTCGATGAACGACTACGAGATCATTCGCTTTGTCGGCACGGGCTGCGCGATGGAAAACGCGCGCCCCGCGCTCAAGGCGGTGGCCGATCGCGTCGTAGGCTGCAACCGCGACCACGCCGTCCAGCAGGAGCTCCGTCGCGTGCTGGAGAGTCTCTCCTAATCCGGCAGATGGGGACGTTCCTTTTCTGCCGACAGTGGGGGGACAGTCCTTGCAGCTTTTTCGCGAAGACTGTCCCCAACGACTAGTCGTTTAAGAACGTCCCCAATGACTAGCCCCCAACGACTGGTCATTCAAGAACGCCCCAATGACTAGGCGAGGGCGGCCATGATGGTGCGGGCGACGCCGTCGTGGTCGTTGTTGTATTCGGTGATGGCGTCGGCGGCGTCGCGGTCCTCGGGCTCGGCGTTGATCATGGCCATGCCGTGGCCCGCTGCCTGAAGCATGGGGATGTCGTTGATGTTGTCGCCGAACGCCCAGGCGTCGGCGAGACGCTCGCCCAGGTGCTCGCATAGCCACGTGAGGGCCGTTCCCTTGGTGGCGCCCTCACCCATGACTTCGATATTCATGGCGTACGAACGCGTGACCTCAATGCCTTCGAGCGTGTCGAGCTCTGCCGCGATGGCGTCGCGATCGGCCGGGTTGTGCCAGTACATGGCGATGCGTTCGAGTGTCTCGACCTCGTCGATCTTGCTGTCGATATCCATGTCGATCGGTGTTCGCGTGCGCTTGAGCGAAGCCGCGATGTGGGGGTCGCCGCCGCAGAATTCGTCCAGGCGTGTGTAGAGCGAGCGGGGGAGGAAGCACTGCCCGTCCGCGAAGATATCGAAGGTGACGTCATGGCCGGCGGCAATGCTATGGACGCGGTGGGCGATGGCGCGGTCGAGCGGTCGGCTCAAAATGCGCGTAGCACGTGAGGTATCGGTGGGCGTACCGTCCTCGAGCTGCCAGACGCTGGCACCGTTGGCGCAGACCGCGTAGTGTACGGCGGGGTGGGCGAGGATGGGCTCAAAGACACCCGACAGCGGGCGCCCCGTGCAGGGCACAAACTCAATACCGCGTCGCGCAAGCTCGTCGAGCATCGCCCAGGTGGCGTCGCTCATCTGCTTATCACTCGTCAGCAGCGTTCCATCCATATCGGAAAACACAATCATTCGCTGCGATCCTTTCTACTGTCATAAAAAGCGTGGCCGAGGGCGGTGATGCCCTGGCCACGCTCGGGTTCTATAACGGTCCGCGTCCTAGCGATCGGCGAGCGGCTTGTATTCCAGCGGCTCGATAACCGGGCGATACGCGGGACGGATGATGCGGTGCGCGCAGAAGAGCTCTTCCATGCGGTGCGCCGACCAGCCGGCCATACGGGCGACGGCGAACAGCGGTGTAAAGAGCGTCTCGGGCACGCCGAGCATTTTGTAAATAAAGCCCGTGTACAGGTCGATGTTGGCGCAGATGGGCTTGGTCATGCCGTGGTCGCGCATCACCTGCGGGGCCAGGCGCTCGATGCGCTCGATGAGCGCGAACTCCTCGCCCAAGTCCTTCTTGGCGGCAAGCGAGCGCGCGTAACGGCGGCAGACCTCGGCGCGCGGGTCGCTCAGCGTATAGACGGCGTGGCCCATGCCGTAGATGAGGCCGGTGCCGTCGAAGGCCTGCTTGTCGAGGATCTTGCCCAGGTAGGCCGCGACCTCGTCCTCGTCCTCCCAATTGGAGACATGCGCACGGATGTCCTCGTGCATGGACACGACCTTGGCGTTGGCGCCGCCGTGGCGCGGGCCCTTGAGCGAGCCGATGGCCGCGGCGTAGGCGGAATACGGGTCGGTGGCCGAGGAGGACAGCACGCGGCAGGCAAACGTGGAGTTGTTGCCGCCGCCGTGCTCTGCATGCAGCATGAGCATCACGTCGAGCAGCATGGCCTCATCGCGGGTGAACGCCATACCGCCGCGGAGCACCTGTAGGATGGTCTCGGCGGTGGAGAGGCCGGGCGTGGGGTGCGGCACGTGAACCTCGGAGCCGCGAAGCTTGGCGATCGAGGCCATGTGTGCGAAGGCGGCGATGCGCGGGAGACGTGCGAGCATGGAAATAGCCACGTCGATCTCATGCTCGGGCGTGATCACGTCTGGTTCGGCATCGAAGGCGTAGAGCAGCAGCACGGCGCGCTGGAGCACGTTCATGATGCTCGACGACACCGTGGTCATAGGGAACTCTTTGACGTACTCGTCGCTCAGATGTCTAAAGGCGCCCAGGCGCTCGCAAAAGCCGTCGAGCTCTTCCTTGTTGGGCAGCGAACCCGTGATAAGCAGATAGGCGACTTCCTCGTAGCCGTAGCGATTCTCGGCCTGGGCATTGTTGACCAGATCCTCGATGCTGTAGCCGCGAAGCGTGAGCTTGCCCTGATCGGGCACGACCTTTCCGTCGACCTTGTTGTAGCCGTGCACATCCGAGATGCGAGTGAGGCCCGCGACCACGCCCGAGCCGTCGGCATTGCGCAGGCCGCGCTTGACATTGTGCTCAACAAACAGGCCCTCGTCATAAGGGTCGGTCGGCAGGCCGTGGTAGAGGCTTTCGCTCTCAGGCGAAATCTGGCGGCTTGCTTCGTAATCCAGAACCAGGCGGCTCAAGTGGTCATCGAAGCGGTAATAGATTTTCTTGGCGTCGTAGGCCATGCGCGCTCCTCTCCGGGCCGCATCGGGGTGACTTGCATGGGCATGCGCGCGTCAGGCTATCCCCAGCGGCTTGCTCGCTACAGGCGGTACATAAAGTTGAAGACGTCCTCGCGCTGGATGGACACGTTGACGCCCGAAAGCTCGCCGGCCTCGGCCAGCGCCTTCTGCAGCTCGGCGAAGTCGAGCTTGGACTCGGCGGTATCGGCCAGCATGGTCATGGTGAAGATGTCCTCGATAATGGACTGCGTGATGTCGCGGATGTCGACGTTGGCCTCGCCTAGGACACGGGTGACGCCGGCGACGATGCCGGGGCGGTTCTTGCCAAGGACGGTGATGACGATACGGGAGGACGAGATCTCGGCCATGGGAAACCCTTTCGCGTGATTGCGGCGCGCGCGGGGCGCTCCGCTACGGTACAGTGTTCATCATTGTACCTGTCTGGCGCAAAAAAGGCGCGCTCGCTGCGGCGTTACATGCCTGCAACATGAGCGTAAGGGGGAAGGCCGTACGGGGAAGAGCCGTCTGGCGCGTGTCCGGCTCGTGTTGGGTTGATTTCCGATCTCAGCCGAACACATTGAGCGGACAGGCCGTTCCCGCAGTCAGCCGAACGCCTCCGACGGCTGATTCCGAACTGGAAGCGGAGGGCATCCCCGCCCTTCGGTAGGGGATACCGCTCCGCGGCGCATGCCGCGGGCGGCGCCCCTATCGGACCACCGTGACCTCAGTTGGGATGGGCCCAGCACTGCCGCGTACTCGGTGAGCTAGAGCCAACTGTTCGTCTTCACGTCGCGTATGGCGATATTTCGGTCGTCCGGCTCGGTGATGCCGTAGCCGAACGCCTGGAGCGTCTCGATGGACTCCTGGATCCTCTGTTGGAACATGGGACCCGGATCGACCCTCGGCCCGAGGTGCCCGCGCCAAAGGCACGGCGTGGCGCGCAGCATGTTATGGATTTTGGAGATGGGCTCGATGTCGGCGTAGACGTTGAGCGTCGCCATGGCGTCCTTGTGGCCGAGGATCGATTGGAGCGCCTTGATATCGCCGCCTTGGCGGATCCACTGCGTTGCGAACGTGTGGCGAAGGCCGTGGAACGTGATCAGCTCGTCGTTGGTGCCCATGAGGCCGTTGGTCTCCGAGAACGTCTTGAACGCCCTGCGGATATAGCTTGTCGTCGCGAAGGTCGCGCCCGGCTCCGACAGGATGTAGCAGTCCCCGATCTCGACCGCCCCGGTAAGGCCGCGCAAGCGCAGCTTTCCGCAGTCGATCTCGTGGGTCTCCTTCAGGAAGGGGAGTAGGCCGACCGGGTCGATGGGGATACCCCTGGCGTCATGGGTCTTGGTGTCCTTGATGAACGAACCCATTCCCTTCGCGTACGCCACCGAGTGTCTGATCGAGATCAGGCCCGTCTCGAAATCCACATCGCACCACCGAAGGCCGCAGACCTCGCCGATTCGCATCCCCGTGTGCAGGGCGAGTACGACCGCCCTCTAATCCTCGGCGGACCAATCGAGTCCGAACTCCTTTCGGGCATCCTCTTCGCTCATGACTTCGAGAAGGTCTCCGGGTTGGCAACGAAGGGCGAGGCATAGCTGCTCGAGTGTGTTGAAGCGAATGCCGCGAATATGCCCTTTTTTAATACGGGACAGGTTCACGGGCGTGGTTCCAATCCTTTCGGCAAGTTCGTTCGAGGAAATCTTTCGCTCGGCCATGATCTTGTCGAGGCGAACAATTACGGGCATGGCGTTTCCTTACGCAATCTCGTCGGAGTCGAGGTACAGCTCTCGGGCGTACAAGAAGAGCTGGGAAAGCATGAACAGGACGATGCCGAGAACCAGAGAGGTCCAATCGAATGATGAAGCGATCTCTTGGGCGCCGACGGCCCCCTCGCCGCCAAACATCGAAACGGAGGTTTTGAGTGAGCCGGCGTAGAGGCTGGTGGCAGCTTGAACAACGAAGAGAATGCCGAGCACCTTCAAGCATGTCGCAGACCCTTTCTTGAAGGGGTCTCCGCTCTTGATCGTCCACACGAGAACGGCGCTGAGGATGGTCGTAGCGATACCGATGACGGCAGGGACCAATGTCGAGATCGCAAGGGCTGGATACGCGGGGGAGTCTGCAATTACAGGGTTGTCGAGCACTTCGATTGCTGGCTTTAAGGAGAACGCCACTTGTGCGATGGCGGTGGCGCAAAGGGTCGCAGAGGCTATCGCACATGCGATGCGGAAGGAATGAAGCCGGGGAGTGCGATTGTCGGAACTCATAATAACCTCCGAAGAATTTAAAAAACTCAGGTTACTTTTTAACAGTTTATGTTAAATTGACTTTGCCGGCAAGTAATAAGGGCCGAGCATTTTGTTCGGCCCCTCTGTTCCGACTGGATGAGGTTAAGGTTGGCGATGAATATGCTCAAAATCTCGAAGGCGATCTTTAGGTCGCTTCTCTCCTCCAGGTCGCTCTGTGTTGTCGTTGTTGCGTTGATGGTTCTTTGTGCTCTGCCCGTCTTCAGGAGCGCGGCTGGCATCGACGGACGGGTCGAATACCTCGAGTCGGGAATAACCCGTGTTGAGCAGGAATTGTCAGCATCCTATGCGGATGCGCTTGTGAATGCGGGGGAGGACGGTGTCTATACCTCTTCATCAAGCATGCCCGCGCTTCTGTACCCTCTTGCCGCGGGACGTCTTATCTTGGCACCGCTCTCTCCCCTACTTCCGTTTCTGCGGATATCGGATGGAGAGTACACCTATTATGACGGATCGAAGGAGTACTTGCTATGGGTCGCAACGGCCGTTGCCGTCTCGTTCCTTGCCGCGCGTCTTAACAAACGTGAAAAGCTCATCATCCAGGCACCGATGGGCGAGCTGGGTAGACTTGTTGCATCGAGCGTATGGGCGAGTGTTTTTGCAATGCTTGCCGTCCTCGCCATCAATCTTCCAGGGATAATCGCCGCGCTTGTGAAGAATGGCCCGGGCTCGCCGTTCTATCCGATAGGCTACATTCAATATGCGACTCCGGTTATCAAACCGGCTTGGCTGGTGTTCGCGCAGACGGCCATCTTGCAATTCTTGGTGGCAGCGTTCATCTCGCTTGTCGTTCACCTTGCCGTGAAGATTGCCAATAACCCTACGCTTGGAATCGTGTTCGTATGTGCCCTGATGGGGGTGACGATGGTTCCCGGGTATTACGGAAGATCCATCGCTTTACGTGAGTTCGCCCTGTTGAATCCCCTTACGTATGCGAACACTGAGTTGACCGTCGGCGCCTATAGCCCGTACCCGACAACGCAGATAGTGAATCTGCCTGGACTTTGCTTCGAGCGTGGCGCGATTGCCCTCGTATGCGCAATCGGGATCGAGGTGCTGGCAATTAGCCTGCTTTGCGTTGCTGGAAAGAGCGGCTGCGCGTGCCCGATATCCCCGATTTGTCTTGAGAGAGGTCCCTTCACTGCATCGAGAACGGCAACTCGTTCGAGCGCTTGTGCCTCCGCCGTTGCATACGTAAGAACGATGGGGAAACTGCTCCTGCGTTCTCCTACCCTCGCCGTATGCGCGATTGCAATGTCGACGACGATGCTGGCCCCGGCTCTGGTCGAGATGTTTCCTGACGCTGATAACGTTTCCGCTGTTCGGTATAGGGATGGGGAGCTCCGTTCAATAGATCGGTATCTAGAGCAGAACGCTGCGAATATGGACGTCGAGGGCAAAGCGGCCCTGGAAGACATGCGGGATGCTCTTTCGGGTTTCGTGTACGCGCCTATGCCTGCGGAGGGGTTTCGAAGCCTTGCGACGTACGAGCGCGCTCGAGGTGAGCTGGGCGCGGCAGATGCGACTCTCCTGCAATCGATCGGAATCGAGCCGGAGACTCCTTCTCGTGCGGAGGCGCGCGCCCTTCTGCTTGAGTCGATCGCGAGCTTGCCGGACCCCAAGGTTTACGAGTTAAGTACGAAGATGCCCCCATTAATCCTCCTTTCGTATCTCCAGGCAGCGCTTCCCTCCTTATTTTTGCTGTTGCCCGTGGTTGTCACATCGCTCGCGTGCACCCACCTGCAGTGTCGTTCCCTTCTGGTTCTCCAGATCCCCGCAACAGCGCATGTGCGTTTTCTGACGGCTGTTGCGCTGGCTCTCCTGCTTGGCTTGGTGCTGCTTTTGGTGTCGATGGTTCCCGCTGTCGTTGTGTCCGTGATTAAGAACGGTGCGGGTGGATCGGAGTATCCCGTCGCTCTCATTCGGGCGGGAGCTTCGACAACGTCCATGGTGGGGGAGGCGGTGTTGTGCAGTATTCCGTTGCTGGTCATGGCATACGGCGTGATTTCCGTCGTCGCTGCGTTGACAGCAGCGATTAGCCGCAACCCCGTTGTCACCGGAATGGTTTGCGCGGTTCTCTTGGTGTTGGGTTCGTTGAGCGCTCATGTTGAAAGCGTGGGCATGGGCGTCGCGCTGCTGGCTCCATTCGCCTCGTTTGACCCCGCTTCCCAGGTGGGGACGATTGGGTTCCTTGGGCGAGGGACGAACGCGATGCCTTTTGGAGAGGTCGTCGGCGCATCGGGCGCTCTGCTGGTGGTCTTGGGCGCCGTATCTCCGTTGATGGTGCGCCTGAGTGTTCCAAAGATCGAAAGGGGATGATCTCGATGATTGACCTTCAAACGCTGACGATCTCTTATGGAAAGAAGGTGCTCGTAGATTCGGTGAACGCTGAGTTTGCCCCGGGTACGGTCTACGGTCTCGTCGCTCCGAACGGGCATGGAAAGACGACGTTGCTGCGTGCGATGGCAGGTTTGCCGGGTCCTCGCGTGGACGGGAGCATCGTTCTGGATGAGGTGCAGGGTACGGGTGCGAGAGAGGTCCGTTCTATGATCTTCTATGCACCTGGTGAGGGGACGCTGCTGTATCCCGGATTGCGTGCGGAAGATCACCTCAAGATGGTTTGCGATATGTGGCCGCATGCTCGCGATATCGAAGAGATAGTGGAACAAACGCAGATAGGCGAGTTCGCGAAGATGAGGATCCGCACTCTGAGCCAGGGCATGAAGCAGCAGCTTACCCTGGCGATTGCGTATGCGACGGGCGCGCGGTACCTTCTATTAGATGAGCCCATGAACGCGCTCGACCCCAGCAGGGTGGACTTGCATTCCGAGATTCTCAGGAAGCTGGCCGATTCTGGTACGTGCATCATCATGTCATCCCACATCTTGGATTCGGTCGATAGGCTGTGCGATGAGATTCTGTTTTTGAAGGATGGGAGGCTCATTAGAAGCATTCCGCAAGATGATGCTGCGCCGAAGCCTCCTGGATCCCATTTCGCAAAGCCTGCCGGACGCGCCGAGGGTGCGCTAAGCACGTATCGGCGACTCTACGAAAAGGGCGGGTAGAAATGCAAGTTAAAAATCTATGTAGTCAATATAATACCGTTGAACCCGCATATCGATACCGCTCAGCCATTCGCCTCGCCCCCGTCGCACGTATCTTCATCCGGTCTGTTACTTTTAATCTAACAATTCTTTGAGGAACGTAGGTGCTTCTGAATGTACTGTCGACTTCTTCTCAAACTAATCCTAAGAGACAAGGCCGTATGGATT
>UQIP01000016.1:0-50994 GCA_900541005.1 uncultured Collinsella sp.
AACAAATCCAAGTTAGACCATTTCAAATGGTTCGATGTCTGCCCGGATGCGACACATCTGGTGTGTCCATCCTCGCAGTATCCGGTTCTCAAGGTGCACGCCTGCGCTGGTTCCCGGTTCCACCGGGCCGCGCGGCAAGGAGATATATTGCCAGACCGCGAAGCCCTGTGGGACGTCAATTCCACTCTTCACAAGTCCTACACAATACATTGCTTCCTATATAAGTCATAGAAAGGCTGGTGCAGAAATACTGCACGTATCAGATGATGACCCTTCGGTTAAGAGATATATAAAGATCGGTCACCTGTAAGTGTCTATCTACCCGCGCTTTTGCTATATAAACCAGCGCTTCAGATAAAAAGAGGGAGCGCCGCGCACAACGCGACACTCCCCTAGCGATTCAAGAGAATCTATTAGGCCTCGAGAGCCTTCTTGGCGATGGTAGCCAGCTCGTTGAAGGACTCGATGTCCTCGTAAGCCATCTGAGCCAGGACCTTGCGGTCGAGCTCGATGCCGGCAACCTTCAGGCCGTGCATGAACTGAGAGTAAGAGATGTCGTTCAGGCGAGCAGCAGCGTTGATACGGGTGATCCAGAGAGAACGGATCTCGCGCTTCTTGTTGCGGCGATCACGATACTGATACTGCAGGGAGTGCTGGACCTGCTCTTTAGCATGCTTGTAAGTACGCGAAGCGGCACCGTAGTAACCCTTCGCACGATGCATAACGGTACGGCGCTTCTTCTTGGCGGCAACAGCGCGCTTAATACGTGCCATGTTCTATCAACTCCTAGACGGTAAAACGAAAAACGGGAACGCGAACTTAGGCGAGACGCGACTTGATGACCTTGCGGTCGGCAGCGGCGATCTCGGTCTCCTGACGGAAGCCACGCTTACGCTTGGTGGACTTCTTGCTCAGGATGTGGCTCTTGAAAGCCTTGGCGCGCATAAGCTTGCCGGTACCAGTCTTGCGGAAACGCTTCTTGGTGCCGCTGTGGGACTTCATCTTAGGCATGAAATACTCCTTAATCGGTTACAGAACACTAGTTACTTGGTATCGCTTGCCGCTTTATCCTCATCGAAGGCGCCCTTAATCGGGGCGAGCAGCATAAGCATGTTACGGCCTTCCATCTTAGGCTTGGACTCGACCGTAGCGTAAGGCTTGAGATCCTCGGCGAGACGCTCGAGAACGTTAAGGCCCTGCTCCGGGTGAGCCATCTCACGGCCGCGGAACATGATGGTGATCTTAACGCGTGCGCCCTTCTTGAGGAAACGCAGAACATGGCCCTTCTTGGTCTCGTAGTCGCCAACGTCGATCTTGGGTCGGAACTTCATTTCCTTGACCTCGACCTTGGACTGGTTCTTACGAGCAGCCTTGGCCTTCATGGCCTGCTGGTACTTGAACTTACCGTAGTCCATGACCTTGCAGACCGGCGGCTCCGCGTTGGGAGCGATCTCGACTAGGTCGAGACCCTGATCGTCGGCGACGCGCTGGGCATCGCGGATGGCGAACAGGCCGAGCTGAGAGCCATCGACGCCAATCAAACGGCACGAAGATGCAGTGATCTCGTCGTTGATGCGGGTGTCATCAGACTTAGCTATTTTCCCTACCTCCATTCATAAAAAAATAACCCGGCGCTTCTCAGCAACCAGGTCGTACACATAGAGTTCCTCGATTTGAGGAAGGGAATCTAAGTTGTATGACCAGTCAGCTGCTCATTGGCGCCAAAAGGTGGGAACCCTCGGGTTCCTCTTTAGGGCATTGCGGGAACAACGCCTTGCGAATAATAACACGTACAGCGCGTTATCACATTACGTACACGAAAAAGGGGGCCGCAACCCCCTTGAACGCTCACTTGCATGTATGGTGCCCGAGGCGAGACTCGAACTCGCACGTTGTTGCCAACGGTGGATTTTGAGTCCACTGCGTCTGCCAATTCCGCCACTCGGGCACGTAATGCGTGAGTTAGTTTATCACAGCTTTCTACCGATTAGTCCGAAAATGGAACTTCGAGCATTTCGATGAGTTCGACTGTGCGGAGCATCTCGCGCTGACGGCATCCGCGACCGTCGACCGAAGCCTCACCCATCTGGTTATCGTAAGGGTCCTCGCGCATGCCGTCGAAAGAGGGCTCAAACTCTGCCTGGAATCGATTGTTGGCCACCATACGCCACGGGTCGAGATTGCCAAAGTAGTGACGGCGGCGCCACTCCTCCCCCATCCTGCGAGCAGAAGATCCAAATGACACGTCGGCGTTGAGCCAACCGGTCTGCGGCGTATAGAACTCTGCCCAGTCGTGCGACCCCACCGAATCGGGCGCAACGTACAGGCCGCTCTGCCAACGGGCAGGCACGCCCGCGATACGGCACATGGTGATAAACGTGAGCGCCATAACTCCGCAATCGCCGCGGAGCGAATGCGCGCAGTCATCGGCAATAGATCCCAAAAGCAAGTACGGCGGCTGATAGCGATAGTCGATATACTGCGTCAGGTAATCATAGATAGCACGGGCGCAATCGAGCGGATCCTCGAGTCCGTCAACAACACCGGCCGTCAGCTGCTGCAGATACGGCGTGAATGCAATGTGCGGACGGTCCTCAGAAATATCTTCGGGCAACGGCGCGTCCATACACGGATGCGACGGAAGCGCACCCCCATAAATATCGCGATAAGCGGCATTGATTTGATAGCGATAAGTCACCGAGAATGAGCGCTCACTCGAAGAAGACCACGAGGCGGTACGCGCCGAAGCGTTCGCGGGAGCAACAGCACCCTCCGGCGTCATGTCGAGAATCTCGACCTGAGACTGTTGGCGGCAGGTGGCGGCTACGGGAAGCCAAGCGCGAACGGTCTCCCCCTCTAGAGCGCCGGGGACAGACAAGGACGCCTTAAGCGTAATAACGCGAGTCAATCCGTTTTGTGACTCCATCTCCTTGAGCATCTCGTTGCGCAGTGCAATTCCGTCCGTAGGATCGGGACGCATGCCGGGAACCTCTTTGGGATATACGCGAAGCGAAGCGAGGAAGTTGTCGAGAACGAACAGCTCGCCATCGATAAAGCGCCAGTCAATACGCTTACGGTCAATCAGATCGTCAAACTGCTCCTCGGTAAACCCAGGCCACTCCTCGCGGATCATCGCAATAGCTCGATCGCGCGACACCGAAAAATGAAGCGGCGTCTCGATCATGCGATACCGCTCGGCGCGAACGCAGGCAGCCAGCGAAGGCTCAGGGTTCTGCTCCAAAAGGCGATCGCAGGCGGCAACAGCCTGCGTCAAATACCCGGCATCCTTAAGACGAAGAATCTCAGGCGGTAGCCCAATATCGAGATGGCGAAAGTCATCGCAGCAAACATCAACAGAGCAACCAACAGGACCCTCGTCAACAACCTTCCCATCCGAAGGCAGCACATTAATAACAGCCATACCAAAACTCCAAGTCACTAGAACGCTTGAAGTCCATTGTAGCGAGATACAAAAGAAAGCCCCAACAAGGGAGCCATCAACACCGCCGAACGGTAGTCAAAAAAATGAATTCAGCCCAGTAACCCTGTAGCGAGTTAACAAAGGAGGCCCCGTTTCCCCGGAGCTGATTCCGTCGCGCGACTTCTGGCGAAGCCAGGTGAGCGCGAGGGAAACAGCGTAGGGGAAACGGGGCCTCCGGCGGGAAGTTAAACCGCTACTTACGCCTTGTTGACGGAGCCAAACTCCTCCATGAGCTCCTTGGTGCGGGCAACGATGTTGTCGCGACCAGGCTTGAGGAGCTTGCGGGGGTCAAAGCCCTTGCCCTGCTGATCCTTGCCAGCCTCGATGTACTCGCGAACGCCCTTGGCAAAGACGAGCTGCAGATCGGTGTTGACGTTGATCTTGGAGATACCCAGGGAGATGGCCTTCTTGATCTGATCCTCGGGGATGCCGGTGCCACCGTGCAGGACGAGGGGCAGGTCGCCGGTCTGAGCCTTGATCTCGCCCAGGCGCTCGAAGGAAAGGCCAGCCCAGTCGGCAGGGTACACGCCGTGGATGTTGCCGATACCGCAGGCGAGGAAGTCGACGCCCAGGTCAGCAATCTGCTTGCACTCAGCAGGATCAGCGAGCTCGCCGCTGGAGGTCACGCCGTCCTCGGTGCCGCCGATGCCGCCGACCTCGGCCTCGATGGACATGCCCTTGGAGTGGGCAAGCTCAACGAGCTCCTTGGTGCGGTCGAGGTTAAGCTGGAAGGTCTCCTCGTGAGAGCCGTCATACATGATGGACGTGAAGCCGGCCTCGATGCACTTGAAGCAGTCCTCGTAAGAACCATGATCGAGGTGAAGGGCGACGGGAACGGTAACGCCCGTGGCCTCGACGGCAGCCTTGACCATGTCGGCGCAGACCTTGAAACCGCCCATCCACTTAGCGGCACCAGCGGTGCACTGAAGGATCAGCGGAGACTTGGCCTCCTCGGCGGCCTGGAGAATAGCCAGGGTCCACTCGAGGTTGTTGGTGTTGAAGGCACCGAGACCGTACTTGCCGGCCTCGGCCTTCTTGAGCATGTCTGCTGCGTTGACGAGCATAAAAGAAACCTCCTGTAAGGTTGCTCCGATAACGCCTGAGATTTTACCACGACATACCCGAGCATAAACGTTCGTTTGTTCACGAATACCATCCGATTGGACAAATTTTGACCGTTTGCCCCACAGAATCGACCCACTGGGGAAAATAGCTTGACGATTGAGCGGTCTTCGTGGTTCGAAAGACGGCTTCGAGCCTACATCTGCATAAACGGGTTCTGCATAAGTTCGCGCGCCATCGTGGTCGAATCGCCATGGCCCGTCAAGCAAACGGTATCGGGCGGAAGCGTCTTGGCAAGTTTGGAGAGCGAGCGCATAATCGCCGCCTCGTCACCGCCGGAAAGATCGGTACGACCGTGGCTGCCCGGGAAAAGCGTGTCGCCCACAAAGGCGATGTTCCCCTGCTCGGTCGCGGCGAACAGGACGATGCCGCCCGGCGTATGCCCCGGCGTCTCGATCACCTGCAGGCAGACGTCGCCCACCTCGATTGTATCGCCCTCGGCAAGCAAACGCGTCGGCTCACCCGGATCGGGCGTCTCGATACCCCACATGACGCGCTGCTCCTCGATATTTGCGCGAGGTACCGTCACGTCCTTAGCGCACAACTCATATAGTGCACTGTCGCCAACGACAGCTCGAACCCCGGCAACCCCGCCAACATGGTCAGCATGACCGTGCGTGCAGACAGAGCCGAGTACGCGCACCTCGGGATGCGCGGTGCGGATATGCTCCACAAGACGCTCGCCCTCCCACGCCGGATCGACGATTAAGCACTCGTCATTCGAAATCACGGCGTAACTGTTGGTCTGAATCGGGCCGTTGACGAGCGCCTCAATCGAAGCCGCACCTCGGGGTGTCAGGTCCAAAGTCATATCGTCCATGCGCATGCCCTCCTTCTAAAATACGTTCGAGGCACCAAACGATGCCTCGAACGTAACCAATATCTATGATGCTGAGAGGCTCTCGCACCTACACACGGCGCTTGAGTTGCGCTCCGCCCTCGCCGGGCATAAGACGGCGAGCGTCGTAGACCGAATCGACACTGCTGATGGAAGCCAGCAGCGGATCCAGGCCGCTCGCATCCGAAATCTCGACCATAAAGCGCAGGGTCGCAATACCCTCGCGGTTGGTCGACGTGGCGGCGGAAAGGATATTGCCGCCTGCATCGCCAATGGCAATGGTGACGTCCTTGAGCAGGCCCATGCGGTCCAGGCACTCGACCACGATCTCGACCTGGAAGAGAGTGTCGGCAGCACCATCCCACTCTACGTCAATCATGCGCTCGGGGTGCTCCATGAGGCCCTTGACGTTGGGGCAGTTGGCGCGATGCACTGAGACACCTCGGCCACGCGTGATGAAGCCGACGATATCGTCGCCCGTCACGGGGTTGCAGCAATGAGCCAGACGGACCAGCAGGCCACTGTTGCTCTCGCCCTTAACGATAATGCCGTTACTTGCGCTCTTGCCACGCTTTTGCGGCTTGCGGTTGGAGCCGCGGGCCGGCTGTTTCACGACCTCGGCGATAGCCTCGGCCTTGGTGAGCTGTTCCTCGGGCTTGGGGTCCAAGATTTGCTCGACCTTATTACCCACAGCGCGCGGGGCAACCTTGCCGGCGCCGACGGCGGCAAACAGGTCCTCGAGCTGCTTGAAGTTAAACTGCTCCGCCACGGCGTTGAGCGCACGCGTGGAGCGCGGCGTAGAAATGCCATAGCCACGCTTACGCAGGTCCTTGGCCAGGATATCGCGGCCGGCGGCAGCGTCGTCGTCCTTGGTCGCAGCGGCAAAATAGCGGCGGATCTTTGACTTGGCGGAAGGTGTCTTAACGATCTTGAGCCAATCACGCGACGGCTTGGAACTCTTATTAGTCAGGATCTCGACACGGTCACCCGTCTTAATCTCGTGCGTGAGCGGAGCCACCGCACCGTTGATTTTGGCGCCGACGCAATGGTTTCCCACCTCGGTGTGAACGGCATAGGCAAAGTCGAGCGGCGTGGAGCCGGCACGAAGAGCCATGACCTCGCCTTTGGGCGTGAAGACAAAGATCTCCTGATCGAAGAGGTCGACCTTCAGCGAATGCAGGTATTCCTTGGCGTCGGTGATCTCATCAGACGCAGCCCAATCGAGCGAATGTTTGAGCCAGTTAATCTGGTCGTCCAGACGCTGGGCATCATTGGTCTTAGACGCAGACGATCCGCCCGACTTCTTATAGAGCCAGTGGGCGGCAATACCGTACTCGGCCTGCTCATGCATCTCATAGGTTCGAATCTGAATCTCGAGCGGGCGGGCCGTGGGGCCGATAACCGTCGTATGGAGCGACTGGTAGTTATTGACCTTGGGCATGGCGATATAGTCTTTAAAGCGACCGGGCATGGGGTGCCACAGCGTATGCACTGCGCCGAGCGTGGAGTAGCAATCGCGCACCGAATGGGTAATAACGCGCAGCGCCACCAAATCGTAGATCTCGGAGAATTCCTTGCCCTTGCGCTTCATCTTTTGGTAGATGGACCAATAGTGCTTGGAGCGGCCGTTGATCTGGAAGCCCTCCAGGCCAATGCGGTTGAGCTCGTCGGTGAGCGTCTTGATGGTCTCAGCCAGATAGCGCTCGCGAACCTCGCGCGACTCAGCCACCATGCGCGCGATGCGCTGGTAGGCGTCGGGCTCAAGGTAGAAGAAGGACAGGTCCTCGAGCTCCCATTTAATGGAGCTCATGCCCAGACGGTCGGCCAGAGGCGCATACACGTCCATGGTCTCGCGAGCCTTAAACAGGCGACGGTCCTCACGCAGGGCTGCAAGGGTGCGCATGTTGTGCAGACGGTCGGCAAGTTTAACGATGATGACACGAATGTCCTTGGACATGGCGAGGAACATCTTGCGCAGCGTGAGGGCCTGTTTCTCGTCCATGCTGTCGACTTCGATGTTGGTGAGCTTGGTCACGCCATCGACGAGCTCAGCAACGGTTTCGCCAAACAGGCCGGAAACATCGGCGAGCGAGGTCTCGGTGTCCTCGACGGTATCGTGCAGCAGCGCGGCACACACCACGTCGCAGTCCATCTTGAGGTCTGCCAGAATGATAGCCACCTCGACAGGATGGTTAATGTACATCTCACCCGAGCGCCGCTTTTGGTTGCAATGCTTCTCGGCAGCAAAGCAGTAGGCCTGCTCCACCTTGGAGAAGTCATCCTCATTCATATATTTGAGGCACAGACGCTCCAGCTTGTCGTAGCTGTCCGCCATAATCTCGGGCGGCAGCTCATCGGCATGCTTATAGTGCTCCATCTCCGAAAACGGCTGGAGGGTGGAATCATGGGCGGTACGGGCTGCGGCATCCATCGAGGTCCCCTTCCCCTAGGCCCGCGGTACGATCGGGCGGTTAACTTTGGCTAGCATATCAGAAGCGCACGAATCGAGCGCCCAGCTCCGGAAAGCCGAGAACTCCATGCGCGAGCGCAAGCCCTCCAAATAGCGAATTGACCTGCTCAATTGAACGCGGCCGGGGTTTTCGGCCATCGCGATGCGACGGGTGTCGTCAAACCCCGAAACGCGACAGAAACCAAGCTCTTCGAAGATTCCCAGGCCGCTTTCCACCGAGCGCTCGTCGACCGGCGTGCGCGCGTCAATTGCAAGGCACATCTGCGCGATGTCGATATCGCTTGCGCTAAAGGAATCGTCCCCCGTCTTGCCGCGGTTGGAGCGCCACATGGTCTGCAGCGCGCGATAGAGTGTGACGAGCTCGTCGCGCTCGGGCGCATAGCAGTCGAGCAGGCGCTCGTTAATGCGGGCGTCGCGCGACGAATAGAGCAGATGGATCACGGCGGGCTGGCCATCGCGGCCGGCACGGCCGCTCATCTGGTTGAACTCGATGGCGCCAAACGGCATGTGGTAGAGCACAACATGGCGGATATCGGGCAGGTTGACGCCCTCGCCAAAGGCAGATGTCGAGACGATGCAGCTGAGGCTGCCGTCTCGGAATGCTTCCTCCACGCGACGGCGATCGGAACGCGCAAGCCCCGCGTTATAGAACGCGATATGGGTTGCGCAATCGGGCACACGCTTGCGCAACGTCTTGGCGAGCGCCACGGACTGGTCGCGCGAATTGACGTAGATGACGGTCTTTTCCCCCGTCGCCACAATCGACACCAAACGGTTCTCGCGACTTGCAAGATCGCGGTCGTCCTCGAGCTGCAGGTTCTCGCGCACCGTCTCGTCGACCACCGTGCGAGCGATCGGCAGCATGCGGGCAAGCTCGGCCACAACCGGAGCCGTCGCGGTGGCCGTCGCAGCCATAACGACCGGGTCGCCCAGGGCTTTGAGGATATCGGGCATGTCAAGATAGGCGCTGCGGTCGCCGCCCTTGGCAAGACCGGCATGATGCGCCTCATCGATAACGACAAAGCCGATGCGGCCCGAACGCGCGAAGCGGTCACGGTGGATAGATAGGAACTCGGGCGTCGTGAGCACGATACCGGTGCGGCCCGAAGCTAGGCCGGCGAACACGTCATCGCGTGCGGCCTCCACGGTCTCGCCGGTCAGCACGCCAACGCCAATGCCAAGCGATGCCATCGTCGACGAGAGGTGATAGGCCTGGTCGGCAACAAGCGCACGCAGCGGATAGACAAAGATGCTCGCACGTCCGCGAAGCACCGCCTCACGCGCGGCATGCACATGGAAGATGAGCGACTTGCCGCGGCCCGTTCCCATAACCGCCAAGACACTCTGGTGATCGGCCAAGGCGTCGAGCGCCTCAACCTGCGCGCGGTGCGGCTGGTTCGATCCGATAAAGCTATGGATAAGCGAGCGCGTGAGCTCGGTATAGGAAAGCTGGGCGAGCGTCTCGCGCTTGCGCGACTCCAGGCGCAGGCCGGAATCCGCCGGCTGCACGCCACGACGAAGCTCGCATGCCGGATCGTCGACGCTGGGCAGCGTGGTATCGCGGACCAGAACATCCTTGACCATGAGCTTGGGCTTCACACGACCCTGCCAATGCTCGGCAACGGCCTCGAACACCAAGTCGACAGCGCTATCGCAGTTGATGAGCTTATCGATTTGCGGCACGCGGAACATAATGGCCGGCACACTCGCGGCGCCATCGGTCGCCACAAAGCGCATGTGCTCGCCGGTCTTACCCACCACGGCGCGATCACACATCGTCACGCCCTCGGCAGCCAGCAGCGGCACCTTATTACCCTGGCCAAACGGCTCAAGGCGGGAAATCTGCTCGATGGTCTCGATATTCAATTCGGAAAGGTCGACCGTGGCGGCAACCTCGTCGGTGTCCTCAAAGTCCTCGGCGGGAATCTCCGATAGCACGGCGGAAAGGCGACGACGGAATTCATCGAGCTTGGATGCCTCGATGGTCACACCCACCGCACCGGCATGTCCGCCGCGACGAATCAGCAGGTCGGAACAGCGCTCGACGGCGTCAAACAGGTTAACTTTGCCCACCGAGCGACCAGAGCCGCGCGCGATACCGTCCTCGATCGAGAACAGCAGCGCCGGCACGTGATAGCGGTTGGTCAGACGGCTTGCCACGATGCCCTTGACACCCTCGTGCCAGCCCTCGCCACCCACGACAATCGCGCGTCCGCCGTCATAGGTCTCCTCGACCTTTGCCATGGCATCGCGCGTGAGCTCCGCCTCGATCTCACGGCGCTGGCGGTTGATTTCCTCGAGCTCAGCCGCCAGCGCGCTTGCTTCGATGGGATTGCGGGCAAGCAGCAGGTCGAGCGCCAGCTTGGGATCGGCCATGCGACCGGCAGCGTTTAAGCGGGGAATGAGCGAGAATGACAGGCCATCCGCCGTAATGCTCGAAAGGTCCGCCTTGGCGAGCGCGGCAAGCGCGATATAGCCGGGGCGAGCGGTTACGCGCATCTGCTGGATGCCCTCGGCAACCAGCGCGCGATTCTCGGGCGTGAGCGGCATCATGTCGGACACGGTGCCCAGCGCCGCGACCTCTATCAGCGAACGCCAATACGACGGCTTGCCCAAACGCTCGCCCAGGACCTGCACCAGCTTAAGCGCCACACCGGCACCGGCAAGCTCGCGCGAGGGGCCCTCGTCCTCGAGCTTGGGATCGGTCAGGGGCACGCCCTGCGGCACCTGGTCGGACGGCTCGTGATGGTCCGTGACCACCAAATCGATCCCCAGACTCTCCAGATAGGAGACCTCTTCCTTGGCAGCAATACCGTTATCGACGGTCACAATCAGGTTGGGTTGAGCGAGCTCGTTGACGCGGTCGAGCGCCGCACGCGACAGGCCGTAGCCCTCGTCAAAGCGGTGCGGAATAAACGGCGTGACGTTGGCGCCAAACGAACGTAGCGCCTCGGTCAACAGACAAGTCGACGTAATGCCGTCGACGTCAAAATCGCCAAAGACGGCGATACGCTCGTGGCTGCGAATAGCACGCTCAACGCGGTCGGCGACGACCACCATGCCCGGAATAACGAGTGGGTCCGCCCAGTCGCGATCGAGCGAAGGCGTCAAAAACAATTGGCCCTCTTTGATGGAGCCAATGCCGTGCGCGACCATAATGCGCGCCACCAGCCCGGGTATGCCCAGGCCAGCCGAAAGCTCCTTTTCGAGCTCGGGGTTTTGCTGAGCGACCGCCCAGCGATGCGTCGTCTTAAGCGATGACATAGGCGCCCACCCCCGATAGGGGCAGGTCGCCGCGATACCTCTCACGGTTCATAGCGATGAGTCCTCTGTGCATGCCCGCTTCGGCAGGCAGATCTGTTGAACGGATTTATTATACCGTGCAGCGCGGACGCACAACATCCAGCACGCCGTGGTTTCGATAAACGAGGGCGGTAATAGCCTCGAAATAATCGAGCGTTTCAGCCACACGGACGCATGCGAGCGTCTAGCATATCCATTCAAAACGGATTCACGAGCAAAGGGAGTCACAAGAGCATATGAAGCAATGGGTTGGACTGGGCAAATTTCTCGCAGGACATATGCAGGTCATCGTTCCGATTTGCGTGGCGCTCGGCGTGCTCTTTCCTCAGCAGATCGGCGTTCTCAAGCCCATCGTTCCCACCCTGTTTGCCTTTATGACGTTCCAAGGCGCGCTCAGCAACACCTTCCACCAGGTGGCTGAGGTGTTCCACCGTCCCCTGCATCTGATTTTGGCGTTATTTGTCTCGGCTGTGATCATCCCCATCGCGGCGTATGCCATGGGCTCACTGTTCTTTGGCTCCAACCCCAACCTTGTCTGCGGCATCGTGCTCGAGTACAGCGTACCCGTGGCAGTCACTGCCTTTATGTGGATCAGCATGTTCGGCGGCAACGGCCCGCTCGCGCTCACCATCATCCTGACGTCCTCGGTTATATCGCCCGTGACGATTCCGCTCACGCTCAAGCTCCTGCTAGGCGCCACCGTCTCGATCGACGTGCCGAGTATGATGCAGAACATGGCCTTTATGATCGCCATCCCCGCCGTTCTCGGCATCGTGATCAACGAGCTCACGCACGGCTGGGGACACGAGAAACTCTCCCCCGCGCTCTCGCCCGCCTGCAAATTTATGATGATGGGCGTCATCGCGTCCAACTCCACCGCCATGAGCGAGTACGTGCTACACATGAACGCGGTGCGCCTGGAAGTCGCCCTCTTTATTCTGGTGTTCGCCATCAGCGGTTTTGTCGTGGGCATTCTGGTCGCCCGCGCGCTGCATCTGCCATATAGCGAAACGACCACCATGTGCTTTACCTGCGGCATGCGCAATATCTCTTCGGGCGCCGTCGTCGCCACGCAATACTTTCCGGGCGAAGTTGTGTTTCCCGTCATGTGTGGAACGTTGTTTCAGCAGGTGCTCGCCTCGCTTATCGGGCACTTCTTTGAGCGTCTGACCGGCGAGGAGCGCGCCGCCCAGCGCAAGCGCGTCGAGGCCGGCCGCGATGCAATGGCGCGCTAAACCGTCCGCAGTGTGCGGGCGCTCACTTTACGATGTGAGCGCCTCCAGATGTGCGCGGAGTCGCTCCGCATCGACATCGAGCGTGGTCTCAGCATTGACCTGAGCCAGCCGATACCCGACAAAGTAGGGCGAAACCACCCAACGCGGCAGCGCCTTGGCAATGGTCCGACCGTCCATGTGGTAGAAGAACAAGTTGTACGACTCTGCGCGACCACCATGGTGCTCGTTCAGGATATAGCGCAAAGCTACCTGAATCGCATCGGCGAAGAGGTCCGTCTCGGCTTGGTCTCGCGCGCCATCGCTGGCGGCGATTCCCTGCGGGGCTGAAACATTGACCTCAAAGAACCCCATAATCGGTTCGGTTGAGATGTTGACCGCAACCCTTCCCCTCTGCCAAACATCGATGCCTTCAAAGTTGACTGAGGTCAGCGCCGCATAGCCGTCCTCCTGTTCCAAGCCCACAATCTGCATGTGTGGATGGACGAGGCTGCCGCCCGAAAGCGGGCCTTTGTTCTTGTACATGAGCACACTGCAGTACTGTTGGGAATCGATCATCTGCTGCCAACAGCCCAGAGCAAACCGCATAACATGATGCAGCTCGTCCGGCTCATAGGTCACCAGATCGGCGTCGTGGTCGGACGACTCAATCAATACGGTCTGACGAGTGGCCCGCAAGGTCTTAAACTTATTCTCGAGCCAGATGCAGTCACCGTCGCGCCGGATGATATTGGCGAGTTCCTCGGTATCGCAAAAGGGGCACGCGGTGCCGGGACGACGATTGTCGTCGGGCTTACCGTTCGCCTGCTGAACGTCAAATACCAGCGCCACGGGTTATACCTCCAGCGGCACGATCTTGGTGCCATGGAGCTCGGAGACGCCTAGCGCCGCCGCGACCGCGTCGCGATTTGCCGTAGTGATGCCGCCGCCGGGAAGGATGGTCAAACGATCGCCCGCATACTCGATTAAACGAGTCAGGTAATCGAAATTATCCTCGATCGACGTACCGGCAGCGCCGCCATGCGTGAGGATGCGCGTAACGCCGCAGTCGGCAAGTGTATCAATCGCGTCGAGCTGAGCCTCGGGCGAGAGCTGATCAAACGCCATGTGGAAGGTGATGTCGATGGGCTCACGCTTGCATTCCTCGGTCGCGCAGCCCGCGGCCATCACGAGGGCGCCCAACGTAAGCTCGTCGAGCGCCCATCCGCCAGCGCAGGGCTTGCAGCTGCCAAAGACCAAGCCGTCAACGCCGGCGCTTACGGCAAGGCCCAGGTCCATCTCCATCATGCGCAGCTCGTCTTGGTTGTAATGAAAGTCACCGCCGCGCGGGCGAATCATGCACATCACTCGCGCGTCATGCTCGTGAGCATAGCTGACTGTAGCGCTGATAACACCGGCCGAGGGTGTAGTGCCACCGACGGCAAGGTTGTCGCACAGTTCAATACGCCTTGCACCGGCATCGATAGCTGCCGGCACCCGCTCAAAGTTCTCGGCACAAAACTCGTACAGCATAGATAGACCCCCAAAGACAGCAGATGTTTTCCGACGGGCATTGTCACACATCCCCATGAAGTTGCGGTGGAATAGGGACTGTTTTGGCGTCTAGCGCCCCCATTTAGTCCCTATTTCACCGCAACTTAAAAGGGGGCGCTGACCGGGTTGGTCAGCGCCCCCTTTGTTGAATGGATTAACCGCCCAGATAGGCCTTGCGGACGTTATCGTCGTGCAGCAGCTCTTGACCGGTGCCGGTCATGGTGATCTTGCCAGTCTCGAGCACGTAACCGCGCGTGGCGATGGAAAGCGCCATCTGCGCGTTTTGCTCGACCAGAAGCACCGTGGTACCGGCCTTGTGCAGGTCCTCGACAATCTGGAAGATCTGTTCGATCAGAATCGGCGCCAGACCCATGGAAGGTTCGTCGAGCATAAGCAGTTTGGGGTTACTCATAAGGGCGCGCCCCATAACGAGCATCTGCTGCTCGCCGCCCGAAAGGGTGCCGGCGACCTGGCGACGACGTTCCTTCAGGCGCGGGAACTGCTCGTAGACGCGCTCCAGGCCCGGAGCCACCGTGGACTTGGGCTGCGTATAGGCACCCATCTCCAGGTTCTCCTCGACCGTCATCTGCAAAAAGGCGCGACGACCCTCGGGAACCTGAGCCAGGCCCTTACCAACCAGCTTATCAGCGGGCGTATGAGTAATGTCCTCGCCCATAAACTTGATGGAACCGGTCTTGGAACGCAGCAGGCCCGAGACGGTCTTGAGCGTTGTGGACTTGCCGGCACCGTTGGCACCAATCAAGGCCACGATCTCGCCCTCGTTAACGTTAAAGGAGATGTCCTTAATGGCGTGGATGGCGCCGTACCAGACGTTGATGTTGTAGACGGAAAGCATCGGCTCTGCCATTTAGTTCTCCCCCTTATCCTGCTTGCCCAGATATGCCTCAATAACAGCGTCGTTGTTCTGGATTTCCTCTGCCGTGCCCTTGGCGATGACCTTACCAAAGTTGAGCACGCAGATGCCCTCGCAGATGTTCATAACGAGCGACATATCATGCTCGATAAGCATGATGGCAATGCCAAAGGTGTCGCGAATCTTGACGATGTTCTCCATGAGCTCCGCGGTCTCGGACGGGTTCATGCCGGCAGCAGGCTCGTCGAGCAGCAGTAGCTTGGGGTTGGTGGCAAGCGCGCGGACGATCTCCAGACGACGCTGAGCGCCGTAAGGCAGCGATCCGGCCTGCTCGTTTGCCAGATGCTCCATATCAAAGATGGACAGCAGCTCCATGGCGCGCTCGTGAGCAGCCTTCTCGTGCTTCCAATACGTCGGCAGGCGCAGCACGCCCTCAAAGCCGGAGTAACGCTCCTGGTTATGCAGGCCGACCTTGACGTTATCCTCCACCGTCATGGTGTTGAATAGGCGAATGTTCTGGAAGGTACGGGCAATACCCATGCGGTTGACCTGGTAGACCGACTTGCCCGAGGTGTCCTCGCCGTCGAGCAGGATGGTGCCATGCGTGGGCTGGTACACCTTGGTGAGCAGGTTGAAGACCGTGGTCTTGCCGGCGCCGTTGGGACCGATCAGACCGGCGATCTCGGTCTTGCCGATAGTCAGGCTAAAGTCGTCGACTGCCTTAAGGCCACCGAACTCAATGCCCAGGTGGATGCACTCGAGTGCAGGGCGCTCGCCCAGGTCACGATCGGGAACGATGGCGCCAGAAGGATACGGGACCATCTTGCCCTTCTTGAACTCAAATTTACTGGGCATCGGCTGCCACCTCCTTCTTGGAAGCAAAGCGGTCCTTGACGCGACCGAAGAACGCCTTGAGCTGCGGGTTGTTGGTAAAAATCATGACCAGGATCAGCACGATGGCGTAGATGAGCATGCGGTAGTCCGAGAACTGACGAAGCAGCTCGGGAAGCACCGTGAGCAGCGCCGCCGCGATGACGGAGCCGCGCATATTGCCCAGACCGCCCAGGACCACGAACACCAGGATGAGAATGGACGTGTTGAAGTCGAACTTGGTGGCGGAGAGCTGCGAGAAGTTACCGCCGAAGAGGGCTCCGGCAGCACCGGCGAGGGCAGCGGAAACCACGAAGGCGATCATGCGGTACTCGGTGACGGAGATGCCTACGGACTCGGCTGCAATCTTGTTATCGCGCACGGCCATAATGGCACGGCCGGTACGGCTGCGCACCAGGTTGAGCACGATCACGAGTGCGACCATGACCAGGATGGCACCGGCGAGGAAAGTCGAGTACGTCGACACACCCGATGCGCCCTGGGCGCCCTTGATGATGGCGGTGCCGTCCTCGAGCAGGTGCAGGTCGTCGATCGTAGAGTTGCCCGTGATGTTAAAGATCACGTGCAGGCCGCGGGAGTCGACGCCCACAATGAGGCAGGTGACGATCTCTTTGATGATCTCGCCAAAAGCCAGGGTCACGATGGCCAGATAGTCGCCGCTCAGGCGCAGGACCGGGATACCAATCAAGAAGCCCAGGATGGCGGCAGCGATGGCGCCGACCACGATGCTGATGACAAGACGTATTGGATCGGAGGGAACGGCGCTCTCGAGGGCGACCGCGGTAACGATGCCCGTATAGGCGCCGACGCTCATAAAGCCCGCGTGGCCCAGCGACAAGTCGCCCGCGATGCCGACGACGAGGTTAAGGGAGATGGCCATGACGATATAGGCCGTGATGGGAACCAGCTGACCGGCGATCATGCGCGGAATCATGTGGTTAGACTGCATAAAGAACACGATGGCGAACGCCACTAGGCACATGGCGTACGTAACAAAGTCGTGACGCATCTGCTTGTCTTTAAGAAACTTCATAACGCTCACCTACACCTTCTCGGGGACGTACTTGCCCAAGAGGCCGGCAGGCTTGACGAGCAGGACGATGATCAGAACACCAAAGACGATGGAGTTGGCAAGGCTCGTGGAAATGTAAGCCTGTGCCATCGCCTCGATGATGCCGATGAGAATGCCACCGACAAAGGCACCGGGGATGGAGCCGATGCCGCCGAAGACGGCGGCGTCGAAGGCCTTGATGCCAGGCATGGCACCCGTCGTGGGCTGCAGCACCGGCGAGTAGGAGCACAGGAGCACGCCGGCGATGGCGGCAAGCGCCGAGCCGATGGCAAACGTCATCGAGATGGTGCGGTTGACGTTGATGCCCATGAGCTGAGCGGCGGCCTTGTCCTCGGACACGGCGCGCATGGCCTTGCCCATCTTGGTCTTACCTGTAAAGAACATCAGGCCGGCCATGATAACCAGGCAGGCGACGATGGTGACGAGCGAGACGGCGCTTACGTTGAACTTGGCCAAGAACTCCGGCACCTGGAAGGTGACGAGCGAAGTGAAGTTCTTGGGCGTGGCGCCCCACAGAAGCTGCGCGGCGTTCTGCAGGAAGTAAGACACGCCGATAGCCGTGATCAGAACGGCCAGCGGGCCTGCTTGGCGCAGCGGCTTATAGGCCAGACCCTCGATGAGAACGCCGAGAACCGTGCAGACCACACAAGAAAGAATTACAGATACCCAGCCCGGGAGGCCGAGATACGACGTGGCGCAGAACGAGACATAGGCACCGACCATGATGACGTCGCCGTGAGCGAAGTTCAGCATCTTGGCGATACCGTAGACCATGGTGTAGCCCAACGCGATGATGGCGTAGACACTGCCCATGGACAGGCCGTTGACCAGGTATTGGATAAAGACCGTCATGTTCCACATCCCCCTTTCGAATAGGTTTCCAGTTGATGTATGAAGCAGGGACGTTACATCGTCCCTAGATACCAAGCAAGCAGGGAAGGCCAAAACCTCCCCTGCTTGGGATCAAAACCGCTCTATGTAAGGCGGCCAATTAGGCCTGTACGTACTTGCCGTCGGTGATGACGTACGCCGTGGGCTCCTTCTGGACCTGGCCCTTATCGTTCCAGGTGAGCTTGCCGGTCAGACCGTCAACGGTAATCTTGAGCATAGCCTTGGACAGCTTCTCGGCGGCCTCGGTCGGATCGGCGTCGACACCAAGACCGGCCTCCTTGACGGCCTCGGCCACCGCGTGCACGCCGTCGTAGGCGTCGGCGGCAAACTGGTCGGGGGTATCGCCGTACTTATCCTTGTAAGCGTTGACGAAGTCGGCGTTCTTCTCGTCGTCGGCGGAGAACGGGGTCATGAGCAGCAGGCCCTCGGCAAGAGAGGTATCGAAGCCCTCAACGCCCAGGATGCCGTCCATGCCGTCGCAGCCCATCATCTTGACGTCGTAGCCCATGTCCTTGGCGTTCTTGAGCAGGACGGACGCCGGCGTGTAGTAGATCGGCGCAAAGATCATGGTGGCGCCGGCCTGCTTGGCCTTGGTCAGCTGGTTGGTAAAGCTCGTGGCGGAGTCGTCCTTAAAGGTCTCCTCGTCAACAATCTCGAGCTTGGACTCAGCGGCCTGGGCCTTAAAGGAATCTGCGATGCCCGAAGAATAGGCGTCGCCGGAGTTATAGAACAGCACGAACTTCTCGTCCGCATACTTCTGCGCCAGGAACTTGGCAGCGTTGACACCCTGGTTGGGGTCGGTGAAGCAAACCTGGAAGACGCAATCTTTGCCGTCGGTGACGTCCTCGGAGGACGCGGACGGGGTGATCATGAACGTCTTGGGGTCGTTACCGCACTCGGCGGCAACGGCAACCGACGCACCCGTGGTGGTCGGGCCGACGAGAGCCTGCATGCCCCAGTCGAGCAGGGTGTTGAAGGCGTTGACGGCCTTCTCGCCGTCGGCCTGGTCATCCTCGGCCTTGCTGGCAAGCGGCAGCTCCTTGGTCGAGAAATCCTTGCAGCCAAGCTCGACACCCTGGGTAACGGACTTGCCGTAGGACGCGTTGGCGCCGGTCAGCGGGCCGATGGTACCGATCTTAAACGAAGCGTCGCTCGAAGCGGAACCGCTGTCGCCGCCGTTGGAGGAGCAACCAGCTAGAATGGACATCGCCCCCAGACCTGCTGCGCTCGCGATAACGCTCCTGCGATTCATAACAGGGTTCAATGACTTACCGGTGAGGCTCGACATGCGGCTCTCCTCTCAAATCTCGTCGGGTTTCGGTTACCCGACAGGCCATCCTTCGCCGTGCTCGGCGTTCGCAAAATACTAGACGCTTTAGTTAAGGAAAGTGGCGATTATTTCAACTTTTCTTTGGATTTGTTCATTTATCCATAATTCTGCGTATTCCTGTCGGTTTATGCAGTTTAGCCACTTTATTGTGTGAAAGTAATGTTTCCGTTCTGTTACAGGCGTTCTTGCCCTGAATAAAACGGCCCGCCGGTCTCGATGTATATGCACTTAGGCGGCGATGTACTTACCGCCCTGAATCACATAGGCCGTAGCAGGCTTTTCGACCTGACCTTCGTCATTCCACGTTAGCTCGCCGGTCAGGCCGTCGATCTTGATCTTGCGCATGGCCTTGGCAAGGTCGCCGGCAATGTCGGCGCCGTCGGCCGTAATGTCGATGTCTGCCTTGTCGATGGCCTCGGCGATGGCGTGGACGCAATCGTAGGCGTCGGCGGCAAACTGGTTAGGCGTCTCGTCGTAGACGTCCTTATATGCCTTGACGAAGTCGGCATTCTTCTCGTCGTCGGCAGAGAACGGGGTCATAAGCAGCACGCCCTCGGCAAGAGAGGTATCGAAGCCTTCCACAGAGAGCAGGCCGTCCATGCCGTCGGTACCCATGAGGGTCATGTCGTAGCCCATGTCCTTGGCATTCTTGAGCAAAACGGACGCCGGCGTGTAGTAGATCGGCGCAAAGATGAGCGTGGCGCCGGCCTCCTTGGCCTTGGTGAGCTGGTTGGTAAAGCTCGTGGAGGAATCGTCCTTAAAGGTCTCGGTATCGACGATATCAAGTTTGGACTCCTTGGCCTGCTCGGCAAAGGCATCGGCAACACCCGAGCTGTACGTATCGCCGGAGTTGTAGAACAGGGCGATCTTGGCGTCCGCGTACTTCTCGGCCAAGAACTTCGCGGCGCTGGCGCCCATGGTGGGATCGGTGAAGCAAACCTGAAAGACCGTGGTCTTATCCTTGGTGACGTCGAGAGACGAGGCCGAGGGCGTGACCATGAGCATGTCGTCGGCGATCTCGCCCGAGACGGCGACGGCAGCACCGGTGGTGACCGGACCGACGAGCGCCTGCATGCCCCAGTCACACAGGGTATTGAAGGCGTTGATAGCCTTCTCGCCGTCAGCGACGTCATCCTCGGACTTAAGCGAGAGTTTGAGGTCCTTGGTCGAGAAATCCTTGGCGGCGAGCTTGGCACCCTTCTCGGCCGAAACGCCATAGGTTGCCGCGGCGCCGGTCAGAGGGCCGATGACGCCGATCTTGAAGGTCTTGCCGTCATCGGCGGAGCCGCCGTCCGAGCCACCCGACGAGCAACCAGCGAGCGCCGCGGTGCCACCGAGCGCCGCGGCGCCAGCCAAGAAACTCCTGCGGTTAAGTACGTTGTTGATGCTAAACATGGTGTCCCCCTTTTCGCTGGCCGCGGTGCGGCCGTCTTGCGGTACAGGGCAAACCTTATGGTGCAAACGTTGACAGTTTGTTACGGAAGTTCGTTTGTAGCGAGCGTGTTTCCAATGTTTCCGCAGCGTTTCGGGGGTGCCGTTTTGTGCGACTCCTGTTGCCTGGCGAGCACGCGTCCTCGGTTCACGCTAGAATGCACTCAACCTTTAAGCGATTTATCCATCCATAAGATGCACGAAGGAGCTATCTATGAGCGAACCCCTGCGCACCGTGAACGTCGGCCTCATCGGTCTGGGAACCGTCGGCGGCGGCGTGGCCCGTCTGATCAAGAGCCACCACGATGAGTACCTGGCAGCCTACGGCATCGACCTTAAGCTGACCCGCGCCTGCGCGCTTGCCTGGGAGCAGGCCGAGGCGGCAGGCATTGAGCGCGAGGCCTTTACGAGCGACTGGCACGATGTCGTCACCGACCCCGCCGTCGACATCGTCGTCGAGCTGATCGGCGGCGAGCATCCCGCAACCGAGATCTTCACCACTGCCTTTGAGCACGGCAAGCACGTCGTCTCTGCCAACAAGGCCCTGCTGGGCCGTCACGTCGAGACGCTTGCCAAGAAGGCACGCGCGTGCGGCGTGCAGATTAAGTGCGAGGCCAGCTGCGGCGGCGGCATCCCCATCGTGAGCACGCTTGAGCACGATCTGGTGGGCAACAAGATCCTGACCATCGCCGGCATCCTCAACGGCACCACCAACTACATCCTGTCGCGCATGGACGCCGAGGGCGCCGATTACGCCGACGTGCTCGCCGATGCACAGGCCAAGGGCTATGCCGAGGCCGACCCGTCCGCCGACGTCGACGGCTTCGATGCCGCCAGCAAGACGGCGATCCTCGCCTCCATCGGCTTTGGCACCCGCGTTACCACCGACGATGTGTACCAGCAGGGTATCCGTACCATCGGCGCCGAGGACATCGCCCAGGCTCGCGAGCTCGGCTACACCATTAAGCTGCTCGGCATCGCCCGCAACACCGACGCCGGCGTCGACGTCCGCGTGCATCCCACGCTCATCCCGGCAGACCATATGCTCGCCAAGGTCAACGGCGCCATGAACGCCGTCTACGTGGTGGGTGACGCCGTGGGCGAGACCATGTTCTACGGCGCGGGCGCAGGCTCCTTCCCCACCGCGAGCGCCGTCGTGGGCGATATCTTGTCGCTCTCCGAGCAGATCAGCCGCGGCGTGGCTCCGCTGCCCGAGATTGAGCCCTATGGTCACAACCTCGCCTTTAAGCCCATGGACGAGCTCCAGACCAAGTACTATGTGCGCCTGAAGGTCGCCGACCGCGTGGGCGCCCTGTCCGAGACGGTCGACATCTTTGCCAAGCACAACATCTCGATTTCGCTCATCAACCAGGTCGAGGACGGCAAGTCGGGCGTCAGCGATGCCTGCTCGGTCATCTTCCTGACGCACCGCGCGCTCGAGAAGGACGTCCAGGCTGCCGCCGCCGAGCTTGCCAGCGTCGACTGCGTGGCCGAGGTCGCCAACGTCCTGCGCATCGAGGACGTCGAGGCTTGGACCGAAGGTGTCATGGCCAACTAGTTCGGTTTACACCCCACAACGCATTTGCTCGAAGGGCTCCCGTCTGGTCTTGGACGGGAGCCCTTTTATTTGCACGCTCGGGGCGCATTGACGCGATCCGCGTTTGAACAATTTGACCGTTCGGTGTCAACCAGGGATACCGCTCACCGATAAGCAGGCATGTTTGCTTTTGTCCGCCGCTATCCTGTGCTGCGTACGTCCACCCCCGAAGAATGGAGGCACCATGTTGCTCGAGGGCAAGAAAGCAATCATCACCGGAGGCACGCGCGGCATCGGCTATGCCATCGCCTGCCGCTTTATCGAGGAGGGTGCCACCGTCACCGTCTTTGGCTCGCATCAGGAGACCGCCGATGCGGCCGTTGAGAAGCTGACAGCCGTCTATCCCGACGCCAAGGTCTGGGGTCGCTTCTGCGACCTCACCTCACTCGAAGCCGTGACCGAGGCCTTTACCCAGGCTGCAGCCGATATGGGCGGTCTCGATACGGTCGTCAACAACGCCGGAATCTCCCAGCGCTCACCCCTTTTGGACTATACAGCCGAGGAGTTCGCCAAAGTTATGGACCTCAACGTCGTCGCCGTCTTTAACGGTCACCAGGCTGCCGCCAAGATCATGACCGAGGCCGGCCACGGCGGCACCATCACCACCACGAGCTCGATGGTCGCCAAGTACGGCCAGCCCTCCGGCGTCGGTTACCCCACGTCCAAATTTGCCGTCAACGGCATGGTCCAGTCGCTCTCGCGCGAGCTCGCCCCCATGGGCATCCGCGTCAACGCCGTTGCCCCTGGCGTGACTAAGACCGACATGGTCGCCAACCTGCCCGAAGAGGTCATCAAGCCCATCATCGCCACTATTCCGCTCGGCCGCATGGGCGAGCCCGAGGACGTCGCCAACGCCTTCGTTTTCCTAGCGAGCGACATGTCATCCTATGTCACGGGCGCCGTGCTCCCCGTCGACGGAGCCGCCCGCTCCTAAAGGTCGCAAGCCACGACTTCGAACCTCAACGAGGCCCAACGCAAAAGGCGCGCTGCCTGCATCAACCGCAGGCAGCGCGCCTTCTATTATTTGGACGGAACCCGTATCCCGGCATTCCTTACTACTTACCGTCGTCGTCCTGGGCTTCATCGCGCGCATAGAGCTCCAGCATGCGGCGGCGGTATTCGCGCACGGCGAGCTTGGCGCGCTCCAGGCGGCGACGCTCATGCGGAGTCAGCTCGGACGTGTCGATCTCGTCTCCATAGGTCTTATCGGCAAGCAGGTGCGCCGCGTCCACGATGCGGGCATCGATGTGGCCGCTCGCCGCCTCGGCGGAAAGACGCTCGGCAATCGTATCGAGCGTAGGCAGGCCCTCGAATACGCGACCGTGACCATGCGAGGTCAGCAGCTCGTGCTCGCGTGCGAGCAGGCTCGCCAAATCGTGATGGGCACGCAGGATGTCGAGCGCATCGGATGGATGCTCGGCAACCTCTGCCACGGCGGCGACCGGTGCAGCGTCGACCACGCGGTAGAAGAGCTGCGCGAGCAATGGCATCAAGAACACTGTAATGGCACCGGCGGCAACCATGACCGACGCAATATCTTGCGACAGCGCGCCCGCGTTGACGGCAACGCTTGTCACGGCAACGATGATCGGCAGCGCCGTGGTGCAGTAGAGCGCCACGGTGATGCGGCCATACGCCGACACATCGCGCGTCGCAGGACAAATGCTCATGGAAATAAGAATGGGCACCGCACGAATAATCAGCAGCGCCACGATAAAGCCCACGAGCAGCCCGGGGCGCGACACCACGGCCGTCAGATCGATCTTCGCGCCCGATACGGTAAAGAACACCGGAATCAAAAAGCCGTAGGCCAGGCCGTCGAGCTTGGTCTCGAGCGTATGGTTGCCCTCGGGGATGATGTAGCGCAGGACAAAGCCGGCGGCAAAAGCGCCCAACACGATATCGAGGCTAAAAATGGCGGAAAACGCCACGAGCGTGACCAAAATAAGCACCGTCAGGCGCACGAACGTCTGCGATGTGGTATCGGCGCGCTCCTGAATAAAGGCGAAAAAACGGCTGCCGATGCGTTTGGAGCGGCTGGGGACCACGGCCAGCAACACGCAGACCACAGCAAACAGGCCAAGGATCACAAGCGTCTCGATGCCCGTACGGGCAGACAGCAGCACCGACATGGCGAGCACGGGACCGAGCTCGCCCCAAGTACCATACGCGAGAATCGAGTCGCCCACACGCGTGCCGGTGAGCGAGCGCTCGCGCAAGATGGGCATGAGCGCTCCAAGCGCCGTCGAGGTCAAGGCGAGCGTCACGGCAATACCGTCGAAATGGCTGACCGAGAACCACGGCGTAAAGCGCACGGCAAGCCAGGCGATACCAAACGTGACGGCCCACGTGGCCATACCGTAGCGCCCCTCCACACCCGTAATGTTCTTAGGGTCGATCTCAAAGCCGGCGAGCAGGAACAAAAAGGCCAGGCCGAGCTCGGAAACAAGCGAGACCTCGGCATCTACATGGATGACGCCGAGCATATGGGGTCCCAGCACCGCGCCGAACACGAGCAAAAAGACCGTTTCGGGAACGGGTTTTCCGGGGATCGCCGAGGCGATGAAGGGGCTTGCAAAGGCCACGAGCGCGATGATGGCGAGTGAAACGAATGCCATGTGATGCCTTTCTCTTGTTTGCGCTTCACTGTAGCACCCTCGCCGTCCTCAACGCGCCGCGAGCTGTCGTATCATAGTGAGGTTTACAAACATGTGGCTCAAGGCGACCGCAGGGCAGACCCCGCAAACCGACCGCTGCCGCATACCGTACCGTACGCCCAACCGATCAGGAAGGCAGGAACCAATGGTCTCTCGTATCTACGTGGAGAAGAAACCCGGGTTCGACGTCGAGGCTCAGCAGCTCAAGGGCGAGCTGACCGAGATTCTCGGCATCAAGGGCATCGAGGCCCTGAGGATCATCAACCGCTACGACGTCGAGGGCATCGACGAGGAGCTTTTCCGCTCCTGCGTGCCGACCGTCTTTAGCGAGCCCCAGGTCGATGTGACCTACGACGAGCTCCCCGCAAGCGATGGCGCCGTCTTTGCCGTCGAATTCCTGCCTGGCCAGTTTGACCAGCGCGCCGACTCCGCCAGCGAGTGCGTGCAGCTCATCAGCCAGGGCGAGCGCCCCGCCGTGCGCTCCGCCAAGGTCTATATGCTCTCGGGCGCTCTGGACGAAGCCGCCATCGAGGCCATCAAGCACTACGTGGTGAACCCCGTCGAGGCGCGCATCGCCTCGCTCGACCTGCCCGAGACGCTGTACATGGAGACCCCCGAGCCCCAGCCCGTCGAGGTGCTCGACGGCTTCCGCGAGCTCGATGAGACCGGCCTTGCCGCCTTTATTTCCGAGCGCGGCCTTGCCATGGACGAGGCGGACATCGCCTTCTGCCAGCAGTACTTCCGCGATGAGGATCGCGACCCCACCATCACCGAGATCCGCGTGATCGACACCTATTGGTCCGACCACTGCCGCCACACCACCTTCGGCACCGTCCTGGATGACGTGACGATCGACGACGCCGTGGTGCAGCAGGCCTTCGACCGCTACATGGAGATGCGCCACGAGCTCGGTCGCGACGCCAAGCCCGTCTGCCTCATGGACATGGGCACCATCGGCGCCAAATACCTCAAGAAGACCGGCGTCATGACCGATGTCGACGAATCCGAGGAGATCAACGCCTGCACCGTCAAGGTGAAGGTCGATGTCGACGGCGAGGACCAGGACTGGCTGTTCCTGTTTAAGAACGAGACCCACAACCACCCGACCGAGATCGAGCCCTTCGGCGGTGCCGCCACTTGCGTGGGCGGCGCCATCCGCGACCCGCTCTCGGGCCGCAGCTACGTGTACCAGGCCATGCGTGTCACCGGCGCCGGCGACCCCACCGCCCCCGTGTCCGAGACGCTCGAGGGCAAGTTGCCGCAGCGCAAGCTCGTGACCACTGCTGCCGCCGGCTACTCCAGCTACGGCAACCAGATCGGCCTTGCCACCGGCCAGGTCAACGAGCTCTATCACCCCGGTTACGTGGCCAAGCGCATGGAGGTTGGCGCCGTCGTGGGCGCCACCCCGGCAAACCACGTTCGTCGCGAGTGCCCCGCCCCCACCGACAAGATCATCCTGCTGGGTGGCCGCACCGGCCGTGACGGCATCGGTGGCGCCACCGGCTCCTCCAAGACCCAGAACACCGAGTCCATCGAGACCTCGGGTGCCGAGGTCCAGAAGGGCAACGCCCCGGTCGAGCGCAAGCTGCAGCGTCTGTTCCGCCGCGGCGATGCCTGCCGTCTGATCAAGCGCTGCAACGACTTTGGCGCCGGCGGCGTCTCGGTCGCCGTGGGCGAGCTTGCCGACGGCCTGTATGTCGACCTGGACACCGTGACCAAGAAGTACGACGGTCTTGACGGCACCGAGCTTGCCATCTCCGAGTCCCAGGAGCGCATGGCCTGCGCCGTCGCCGACGGTGACGTCGAGGAGTTCATGGGCTACGCCGCCGAGGAGAACCTGGAGGCGACCGTTATCGCCGAGGTTACCGCCGAGCCGCGCATGCGCATGGCCTGGAACGGTGTCGCCATCGTCGACCTATCCCGCGAGTTCCTCAACTCCAACGGTGCGCCCAAGCACCAGGTCGCCCACGTGTGCGCCCGCAGCGTGTGGCAGCCCAGCTGGGCCGGCACCACGCTTGCCGAGCGCATGACCTCGCTTGTCACCGACCTCAACGTTGCCTCCAACAAGGGCCTTTCCGAGCGCTTCGACTCCACCATCGGTGCCGCGACCGTGCTTATGCCTTTTGGCGGCAAGACGCAGCTCACCCCGAGCTCGGCCATGGTCGCCAAATTCCCCGTGGACGGCGAGACCACCACGGCGAGCGCTATGGCATGGGGCTTCAACCCCTACCTGATGGAAGCCGACCAGTTTGCGGGCGCCTACCTGTCCGTAGTCGAGTCCATCGCCAAGCTCGTGGCTGCCGGCTTTGAGCACAAGCGCGCCTATCTCTCCTTCCAGGAGTACTTCGAGCGTCTGCGCACCGAGGCCGAGCGCTGGGGCAAGCCCACGGCAGCCGTCCTGGGCGCTCTCATGGCCCAAGTCGACCTGGGTGCCGGCGCCATCGGTGGCAAGGATTCCATGAGCGGCTCGTTTGAGGACGAGACCGGCGAGCTCAACGTTCCGCCGACTCTGATCAGCTTCGCTGTGGCCGTGGGCCGCGCGGCGCGCGCCGTCTCCCCTGAGTTCAAGGGTCTGACGCACCGCGTCGTCCGCATCGCCCCCGCCACCTATGGCCAGGACTACCGTCCCGATGCCCAGCAGCTGCTCGCCGCATTTGACGCTGTCGAAGCGCTCACCGCCGCCGGCGACGCCCTGGCCGTCTCCACGCCCGGCTACGGCTGCGGCGCCGAGAGCCTCTTTAAAATGTGCGTCGGCAACCAGATCGGTATCGAGCTTGCCGAGGATGTGGACGTGGAGAGCCTCTTCACCCCGCTCTACGGTAGCTTTATCGTCGAGCTCGCCGAGGACGCCGAGCTGCCCAAGGTCGCCGACGGCGTTGTCGTCGAGCCCCTGGGTACCACCGTCGAGGGCTATGTCATCGACACCGGCTCCGAGGTCATCGAGCTCGCCGAGCTCCAGGAGGCCTGGGAGAGCGGCATCGAGGGCGTCTTTGCCTACCGCAGCGCCGGCGAGACCCCCGAGGTCGAGACCATCGACTTCCGTGCCAAGGACATCCACGTGTACGGCGGCGCCAAGATCGCCCGTCCACGTGTGATTATCCCCGTGTTCCCCGGTAACAACTGCGAGTACGATAGCACCCGTGCCTTCCGCGCCGCCGGCGCCGAGGCCGACACCTTCGTGATCAACAACCTCACGCCCGAGGCCGTCGCCGAGAGCACCCACGAGCTTGCCCGCCGCATCCGTGCAAGCCAGATCGTCATGATCCCCGGCGGCTTCTCGGGCGGCGACGAGCCCGATGGCTCCGCCAAGTTTATCACGGCGTTCTTCCGCGCTCCCGAGGTCACCGAGGCAGTCCGCGACCTGCTCAAGGCCCGCGACGGCCTGATGCTGGGCATCTGCAACGGCTTCCAGGCTCTGGTCAAGCTCGGCCTGGTGCCCTACGGTGACATCGTCGACGCCACGCCCGATGCGCCCACGCTGACGTTCAACACCATCGGTCGCCATCAGAGCCGCCTGGTGCGCACCCGCATCTCGTCCAACCTGTCCCCGTGGCTGTCGCAGTGCAGCCTCGACGACCCCTACACCGTCGCCATCAGCCACGGCGAGGGCCGCTTTGTCGCCAATGACGAGGTGCTCACCCAGCTGATCGCCAACGGCCAGGTCGCCACGCAGTACGTGGGCGAGGACGGCAAGCCGAGCATGGATCTTTCCGTCAACCCCAACGGCTCCGCACTCGCCATCGAGGGCATCACGAGCCCCGACGGCCGCGTCCTGGGCAAGATGGGCCATGCCGAGCGTCGCGGCGACAACCTGTACCGCAACGTGCCCGAACATGTCCCCGGCGATAAGTTCATGCCGATCTTTGAGAGCGGCGTAGCCTACTTCGCTTAAAGCTTTCCCATCGGGTACAATCCCCTCGGGTAACAACACCCGCCACCGGCACGCCCGGCGGCGGGTTCTTTTTTGCTTCACGCGTGTAGGAAGGACATCATGAAAAGCCGCAAGCCGTATCTCGCCACCCTGCCCGGACTCATCCTGGGCTGTCTCGTTTGCTGCGCGCTCTGGGGGTCGGCTTTCCCCTGCATCAAGATCGGTTACGGGCTCTTTGGCATCCCCGCTCACGATAGCGCCTCACAGCTGCTCTTTGCGGGCTTGCGCTTTACGCTTGCCGGCGCCCTGGTTATCGTTGGGATGAGCGCGGCTCAGCGCCGCCCCCTCATTCCGCAGGCTCGTGACATCAAGCCCATCTTTGTCTTGTCGCTCTTCCAGACCATCGGCCAGTACTTCTTTTTCTACCTCGGTCTCTCCCGTGCAAGCGCTATGTCGAGTTCCATCATCGAAGCCAGCGCCAACTTCCTCGCAATCCTCTTTGCCGCCCTGGCATTTCACACCGAGAGGCTCAATACGCCCAAGGTGCTTGGCTGTATGCTGGGCTTTGCCGGCGTCGCGCTCGTCAACCTTTCGGGCGCGGACGGCACCTTTGGCTTTGCGCTCGACGGCGAGGGCTTTATCCTGGCCTCCACCGTCGCGGGTGCCCTTTCGACCTGCCTGATCGGTATCTTCTCGCGCGAGCACGACGGCGTCTTGCTTGCCGGGTGGCAGTTCTTGGTCGGCGGCCTGGTCCTCACCGCCATCGGCTTTTTGATGGGTGGCGCGCTCTCCCCCACGGCGATTGCCCCCGCCATCGCGCTCATCATCTACATGGCGCTTATCTCCGCGGTCGCCTACTCGCTGTGGTCGCGCCTGCTTGCCGTCAACCCCGTCAGCCGCGTCTCGGTCTTTGGCTTTATGAACCCCGTCTTTGGTGTAGTGCTGAGCGCGCTGCTGCTCGGCGAGGGCGCTGGCACGAGCCCCGTTACCGTCATCGTTGCCCTGCTGTTGGTCTGCGGCGGCATCATCATCGTCAACAAACCCAAAAAGGCCTAACGAACCGCCCTTATTTAGTAGAGGAGATTCACATGCTTTAGCTTAATGGAGTACATCGATGAGCTGAGGGCCGCAACGCACGCCAGCGTTCGCCTTTTTTCTAGCGTATCTGGACGCCGGCTTTCTTTTTCTCGGCTTTGACACGGTAGAGCTCCGCGTCGGCAGCGCGAAGCAAGTCTTGCCAGGTATCGACGCCATCACCAAACCGTGCGTAGCCGATGGACATCCGCAACAGATACGGGACCTCGGCGCGCGCGAGCTCGTCGCTGATTGCCGCGCACAGACACATGATGTCCTGCTCCGCCGTCGCCTTTTTAAGCACCACAAACTCATCGCCGCCATAACGTGCGATAAAGCCACCAGACGCCGAGCAAACCTCTTTGAGCGTAGCAGATATGACCTGGAGGGCATGATCGCCCTCAACATGTCCATACCGGTCGTTAATCTGCTTAAAGCCGTCAGCGTCCATCATAAGCAGATATACATCTTCGGCCTGATCCACATTTGAAAAGAGCGACAGCATATAGGTCTCAAAACGGTTGCGATTGTTGAGGCCAGTCAACGGGTCGGTCGAGATCAGCTGCTCCTGGTAGATGATGTAGAGCAGCAGGATGCTCAGCGTTATACCGACACAAAGGCCCGGTACCGAAAACAAAACCTGGAAGGTACCGCCCACCAGAGCGGGAACCACAAAAAAGGCGAGGGTGCGATAAATGGCCTTCGTTTGCAGGCTTTCGACTTTTCGAGCCTGAATAAAGGCATGCAAGGACGTATATATGATGTAGCAGTAGCTAACGATAGGTTGAATCATATAAAGCGCTCCGCGACGATATACGCCCTGCGCATCGATATAGAACATAGCGTGCGTCCAGTAGCTGGTAAATGCCAGCACGACCACCAATACGGTTGGCAACGTCACGATCGCAACCCTATAGCGCGCGGTCAAAAGGCGAGAGCCCTGCACTGTCTCGGAATAGAAAAACCAAATGAGGCACGCGATGGCGAACAGCGAAAACGAGACCGCGTTGGAAATCCAGTTGGCCGTGATGCCTACAGGAGTGCTCACGCCGTCCGAGAGCGTCCAGATCATATCGAAGAAAATGTAGGCAGCAGAGGTATAGCCGAGCATGCTAAACAAGAGCTGCTGGGTGCTCGAGAACAAGGAGCGACGACTTCGCACGGCAAGCCCGATAAGAACAATCATGCATAGCAAGAATATCTCAATCTTGAGTGCCTTAACCACTAGACGCCATCCCTTCAATATTCAAGTGGTCAGAATCGCCCGATTCTGGTCTGGGCAACAAACACCCCCTACCCTCAGGGGTAAGGGGAATCATAGCAGAGCGCCCGAACGTCACTGCAAAACAGCTTTCGTTCGGGCGCTCAAACGGCGCGAATTGCACTCCGGCATCATTGATTGGTAGCGATTGCTATTCGCCATCGATGTCGGTCGCGACGGCCTCCTCGATGGCCTCGACACCGGCAGGCGACAGATCCTCCTTGCCCTGGCAAAACTTCTTGTCGACCCAGCCGGTCAGAATCGGGGCCATGATTGCCGTGATGATGACGGCGGTGGCGATCTGCGCATACGCGGTGGGCGCAAGCTCGGCATAGCGCGGAGCGACCTCGGCGAGGGCGACCGGCGTGGTCATAGCCGTGCCGGCGATAGTGGAGCAAGCCACAGCGGCCTTGCCATTGCCGCCGCACAGGCGCTCGAAGGCAAAGGTAATGGGACCGACGATAAAGAGCGTGATGAGGCCCAGCAGGATGCCCGAAATGCCGCCGGTGATAAAGCTCGAAAGACTCATGGACGCACCGAGCTGAAAACCGATAACGGCAATCGCAGGATTGGCGCCGGGAACCAGCAGGTTCTTGATGAACGGGAACAAGTTGCCCAGAACCATGCCGATAACAAGCGGCAGGATGGATCCGATGATGGTGCCGACGGGGATGTTGGCGAGACCCGAGACACCGAGGATGATCATCGTGACGGCGGGGCCGGCCGTAAAGAACAGGATACCGACGGCGCCCTGCTCGGACTCGTCGCCGAACTCGCCCATGATGCCCGTGTAGAGCGCCATGTTGCAAAACGTAATGCCGCCGATGATAGACACGGAGCTCAGACCTAGGAAGTTGTCGTTAAAGAAATATGCCACACCCAAGCCAAGGGCAGCCGCAACAACAAGCTTAGGAATCAGCACAACGATGCCGGTCTTGATGGCGCCCGGCGTGGACTTAAAGCTGATGCCGGCACCCACAAACAGCAGGATCGCGGCAACGATGGTGTTGGAACCACCGCGGCAGGCAGCGGTAAAGAAGCCGCCGATCTCAAAGACCTGCGGGCAGAAGGTATTGAGCAAAAGGCCAACGATCATCGGGTAGATCATGATGTCACCCGGGATACGCGGGACTTTGAATTTCTTTTGCTCGTTGGCGGTCGCTTCCTGTGCCATGAAACCCCCATTTCCGCTGACGCAGAACAAAAGCCCACGTCACACTTTGCTACAGTAAAGTTTGACCATGGTACCAGAAGAAGCAGACCGGCTCGGTGAGAAATTCGATTCGTTGTGCCGGGACGCTAAACGTGCCCCGCTCTTATATGAAGCTCAAAACGATATAGAACACGATGCCCGAGACGCAGCACCACAGCATCGACTTTGTCTTGATTGCCACCGCCACGACGCCGGCGGCCGCAATCCAGGGAATCAAGCCCTGCCACAAGCCGGCGTCGAAAGCGCCAGGGCTTATCAAATCGTTGGCGACCAGCGCCGCAAAGGCGGCAGGCGGAATATAACCCAAGGCCTCGGTAACGCGGGGCGACAGCGTTCTCCCGCGCAAGGCAAACGCCGGGGCAATGCGGAAAAACGCGATGGCCGCCCATGACGACAGCCATAGGACCAAAAACTCATTAACGGGCATCGCGAGCGCCCCTTCCCTCGGCGAGGACATCGCACGCGAGTGCCGTGACAACGCCGACGAGCACACTTGCCGGCACGGCGATATTCGTCCACCCCAAGAACTTGCATATGGCGACGGACACCGCAGCCAAACCGGCAGCTACGACATTGCCGCGCGACAGTCGCTGCGAAAAGAGTAGGCAGATAAAGAGCGATGTGCAGACAAAACCCGCAATAGCGGTGGGAACATCGACAACGGCGCCGACGATGGCGCCCGTCGTACACGAAACGCCCCATGTTGCGATGAGGATCACGTTGAGCACAAAGGACTCGAGCGGACCCCAATCCTCCCCTTTAACCAACTTGGCAAGCGAAATGCCGTATGCCTCCTCGGTAAGTGTCGCGGCAACAGCCAGCGTCTGACGCTTCGAAGCACCCCTCAAATGCGGTGCGATCGATGCCGAGTAAAGCGCAAAGCGCGAGGAGATTGCGGCGACGCTCGCGACGATCGACGCCGCAGGCACGCCTGCTAGCCACAGATTACAGATCATAAACTGCCCGCTGCCCGTCACGAACGTGCTGCTCAGGGCAAAAACCATCCAGGGTTCCATTCCCGTCTGCGCCATAATCATTCCGCACGGCGCGGCTATCGCAACATAGGTAAGCATCACCGGCCAGACGGTTTTAACGATTTTGAGCACCATAGCGTTCCTCGTCCCGACAAGATTTCCGAGCCGCATTCAACGACGCGGCAGAACCATCGCCCGATGGCAACCGAGTTCACCTACAATTGCCACCGGATCGAAAGACACAGAAAGACACAACTTTTTAGGAAGTCATTATGACAGCTATCGATCGAACGCGGGCTGCCGCGGCCTTCAAGACCTACACCGATGCCTACGATGCCGCCAATCCGCGTATCGCGCTCAAAATCGAGCATACGTACCACGTTGCCGAGGCATGCGATGCCGTGGCACGCGAACAGGGCTGGTCACCTCAGGACATCGACCTAGCGTGGCTTTGCGGCCTGCTGCACGATATGGGTCGCTTTGAGCAGCTGCGACGCTGGGACACGTTTAAGGATGCCGAGAGCATGAGCCATGCGGCGTTGGGCGTCGAGGTCCTCTTTGGCAAAACACCTGCAGATGCGCCCGCGACAACAAGTATCCGCGACTTTATCGACGATCCGGTAGAAGACGAGTTGATTCGCGCAAGCATTGCCTATCACAGCGATTTCCGTCTACCCGCGCAGCTCGACGAGCGCACGCGGCGCTTCTGCGATATTGTGCGCGATGGCGACAAGGTCGACATTATGCGCACCATCGCCGACAGCACCGTCGACACCATCCTCAAAGTGGATGAGGACGTGTTTCTTGCCAGCCACTTCTCGGCACCGACGCTGGCTGCCTTTGACGAGCGCCGCTGCGTCACGCGCGATGAGCGCGATGAGCCCGCGGACTACTTGGTGGGGCTTATCTGCTTTATGTTTGAGCTCGTCTATCCGGCAAGCCGCGCGCTGGCGCGCAAGCAGGGCGATATCTACCGCCTGCTCGACGCACCTTTTGGCATCGTGCGGCCCTTTACCGACCCCGCCACGCAAGCGACCTGGGAACGCCTAAAGAAAGAGATGCGAGCCTGGCTGGCCGGCGCCTAGCGCTCGAGCTGTGCCAGGAGCTCTTCGACGACTTCGACGGCGTCGCCGACAACTTTATACTGCGCAGCGCCGAAGATGGGGGCATCTGGGTCCTCGTTGACGGCGATGATGCACTCCGCACCGCCGATGCCGGCTAGGTGCTGGATAGCACCCGAAACGCCGATGCTCACAAGGAGCTTGGGCGAAACCGACACGCCGGTCTGCCCAACCTGGTGGCGATACTCCAACCAGCCTGCCTCCACAACGGGACGCGTGCAACCAAGCTCGGCACCCAGGGCATCGGCGAGCTTTCGCATCAGGGGCAGATTCTTCTTGGAGCCAATGCCGCGGCCCACCACGACCAGGCGCTCGGCATCGGCAATTGATGCCTGCTGCCCCCACTCCTCGGCGGGAATCGAGATCTCGACGCGGGCCTTAGCATCATCCGCAAGCGATACCTGGGTAATCGTGCCAGAGCGGCTGTAATCAAACTCGGGTACCCCAAAGATGCCGGGACGCACCGTTGCCATCTGGGGACGATGATTGGGGCAGATAATGGTGGCCATCAAGTTGCCGCCAAACGCCGGGCGGGTCTGCTGCAGCAGGCCCGTCTCCGCATCCATCGAAAGCACCGTACAGTCGGCCGTAAGGCCCGTCTGCAAGCGTACGGCCACACCGGGCGCCAGCTCACGACCAAAGGCGGTCGCGCCGTACAGAATGGCCTCGGGCCTGCGCTCGGCCACCAAATCGCAGATGAGACGAGCATAGATCTCCGCATCGTTTTGGCGCAGTCGCTCGTCGCGGCAGACCACGACCTCGTCGGAACCGGCGCAGACCAGATGCTCCAGGTCCTCAAGCGAGCCCTCGGGGCCCATGCCGGCCAATGCCACCAGACGGCAACCGCGAGCATCGGCAAGCTCGCGCCCCTTACCCATGAGCTCGTAGGCCACCGGAGCCACGACATCGTGCTCGTCGGTCTGCACGAATACCCATATGTCTCGATACGCATCGAGGTCAACCGCGCCGGCGGCCTCGTCGCGCTCGATCGAAATGGCATTGACGGGGCAGGCGTCGACGCACCCGCCGCACAAGATACAGCCGTCGGTCACATGGGCGCAGCGGTTGGGGCGCTCGCCCTCCACCACAATGCCACCCGAGGCACAGGCGCGAACGCAGCGGCCACAGCCAACGCACGCCTCGCTATCGATTATCAGTCCGCTCATCTATGCCATCCCCTCGATAATCTTGGCAAGCTTTGCCGCCTGCTCGACCGGCGTGCCCTCGATGGCCTCGCACGTTTGGTCGCGGTCGGGCACAAACGAGCGCACGACCTGCGTCGGCGATCCGGTAAGGCCGCAACGCGAAGGGTCAGCATGTACATCGGCAGCACAGACCACCCGCACATCCGCATCTTCGGCCGCGCGAATGCCGGCGATGCTCGGCATGCGCAGCTGGCCGATCTCCTTGGCGGTCGTCATCGCGCACGGCATCTCCAGATAGACCGTCTCCTCGCCGGCATCGCAACCGTGAACGAGCAAAAGCGCACCGCACGTCGTAAAGCCCGCACTCTGCACGCAGCTCACATCGGTCACGCAGGGAATCTCGAAGGCGCCGGCCAGCTCGGGGCCAATCTGGGCAGTATCGCCATCCACTGCCATCTTGCCGCAGATGAGCAGATCGAAGTCCTCGTCGAGCGCCTCGATGCCGCATTTGAGAGCATAGGTGGTCGCCAACGTGTCCGCGCCCGCAAAAGCACGGTCGGTGAGCAGCAATGCATCGTCGGCGCCGCGGGCAATGCAGTCGCGCAGCAGCGATTCGGTTGCAGGGATGCCCATCGACACCACCGTCACGCGCACATCCATGCCAAAGCCGATAAAGTCGTCCTTGAGCGCCAGAGCGCATTCGAGGGCACTTGCATCGAAGGGATTAATGACCGCCTGCTTGCCATCACGCACGATGGTATTGGTTTTGGGGTCCATCTTGACCTCGGTGCTTCCCGGTACCGCTTTGACGCACACCACCATATGGAAATCGCTCATCTTCACGCGCCCCCTTTCTGGACGAGTTCATCCAAGAGCTTCTCCGAAAACAGGTTGCCACGACCCAGCTGCCCGGCAGGATCGAGCTGCAGCTTGAGTCGAGCCGATTCGACCATGGCCTCGCGGCCGTACATCGTCTCCAAAAAGCCCGCTTTGATCTTGCCGACGCCGTGCTCGGCAGAGACGGCGCCGCCCATAGCCGTTACCTCCGCAGCCCACCGGGCAAACAGCTCACCACCGCGACGGTAGTCCTGCGCATCGCGCGGCAGGATATTCACATGCAGATGGTTGTTGCCGATATGTCCCCAGGCGGCAGACTCAAGCCCGCTTTCGGCCAGCGTGCGGCGATAGAAGGCAACGACATCGGCCAGGCGCGCGTTGGGTACCGACATATCCGACCCCAGTTTGGTAATGGTGGGGTCGGTGCGGCGACGCTCGTCGATGAGCATGTTGACACTCTCGGGGACGGCGTGGCGGAAGAACCGCTGGCATTCGCGATCGACCTCGGTGCGCGCAACCCAGGTCGCGTCATCGCGGCCGCCCGCAAGCTCCAAAACCCATCCCAGGTGGTACAGCTCCTCAGTCGCTTGAGCCTCGTCGTCGCAGTCGAGTTCCACGTAAACACAGACCTTTGCCTCATCGTCGAGTGCCGGCAGCGAGGCAAACGCGGTCGACTGCTCGCGCTGGCGGCGAAGGATATCCAAGGCGCCGGCATCGAAATACTCAATAGCGGCGGCATGGGACAGCACGGGGCGCACGGAATCGGTAAAGGACACTGCCTTGTCCTCGCTGTCGAAAAAGCAGCTCACGCCCCATACGACCGAAGGTGCCGCCTGCAGGGCGATCTCGAGCTCGGTAATGACGCCGAGTGTGCCGCACGCACCGATAAAGAGGTCGATGGCGTCCATATCGTCCGAAACGAAATAACCCGACGCGTTTTTGGTCTTGGGCATGGTATAGCCAGGAAAATCCAGCTCGAGCGCGCGGCCTTCCGCTGTCACGAGCGACAAGTGGCGTGCGTCAGCGTGCGCCTGACCTCGATGAAGCTCAAGCAGGTCGCCGTCCGCCAGTGCCACGTGAAGCCCCGTAACGTGCGGGCGCATGGGGCCGTAGGCGTAACTGCGGGCACCGGAGGCATTGCATGCCGCCATGCCGCCCAGGCAGGCAGATGCCTCGGTGGGATCGGTGGGAAAGAACTGCTCGGGAGCTGCCTGGAACTCCTCATAGGCCTCAAGCGATGCCTGATCCCAGCCAGCGGTCGGCAATGCCTTCTTGCCCAGCTGCTTGCGTAACTCCGAAAGCACGACGCCCGGCTCCACGCGCAGCAGAAAACGGCCTCGCTCGTCGCATCGAAGACCCAGGTAGCGATTCATACGAGAAGTGTTGAGGATGTGGCCGCCGTGGGGCACGGCACCGGCAGCCAGACCGGTCCGAGCACCCTGGACCGTTATCGGAACATGCTCGGCATGGAGCTTTCGCAGAATGGCGCGGACTTCGTCCTCCGTTGTCGGAAACGAGATGCTCGACGCCTCGCCCGATGTGCGAGATTCATCGCGACCATATTCTTCGAACTCGTCGCCGAAGGGTTTGATGGCTGCAGACACGCGAACTCCCCCTTTAGTTAACTACAGTGTTTGCAGGGAGATGTTACCGCATCGTTTCGTCGACGTGACTGAGACCGTCTCCATAATTGGCGAATTTTACGTTTGCGCAATTCGGCGAGCGGCAGCGTTTTCTCGGCAGGCGCTCTATTTAACGCGCTCCTTCCCATCGCTGCCACGCATGCAATTGGCGCCCGAAAAAAGTTGAGATATTTTTTACCCTCTCTCACCTGCGGCGATGTAAATCCGTCAAGCATTTGGTCAGAAATTGGTCAAGTTACGGCTGATACGGTCGGCATCGACAGCCAAAGCCAATGGAAGGTTTGGCCCAAAAACAGGGAGGTTCCCATGGCATATTACTGGCCCCAGTACGGCGTCGCTATCGAAGTTGACGACGACCCGTATCTTCTGCCCTTCGACGAGGAGGCATTTCCCGATGCGGCTGTCTATCACGTCACCACCGACGTGATTTGCGATCCCGAATCGTTTTCGGCACTCGCCCACCACATCGCCCACATCCACGACATCAAACTCGACCCAAACTTCGACGAGCTCATCTACTCGCGACGCCTCATGCTCCACATGCTCTTTGGCGCCGATCCGTCCACGTTCGCGCGCGTCTATACCACTAAGGATGCCGCATGAGCGTAAGGAAGCAGTCGAGCCCCCTAGGGTCAAAACATCGAAAAAGGCTCGGCGTTGTCTGCTTGGCCATCGCCTGCGCCCTTATCGCCGTCGGCCTATACGCCTGGCAGTCAAAGCCCGTCGCCGAGACAGGTGCCTCGGTCACAGCGGCGGAGGGTAAGTCGCGCCAGGAAATCCAGGACGAGCTCGATGCCATCGTCCGCGACAACATGATGACGATCTCGGTCGCACCGGTCGCCCAGCTACAAAAAGGCGGCAAGCTGCGCGTCAACGTGCAAAACGTCCAAGATAACAAGTTTCCCCAGCGTTTCCGCGTGATCCAAAACGACGAGACCATCTATGAATCGGGCGTGGTCGAGACCGGCAAGACCGTTGAGACCTGCCCCGCAGGCGACATCAAAGAAGGTGAGGCGTATATCGAGATTCAAGCGCTCGACGCCAAGACCTACGACGCCCATGGCAATCCCACGCGCATCAAGGTGCGGGTTGCGCAGCCCGAAGACTAGATCTGCCACCCGTTGCGAAAACGCGCACCCACGCCGCTTTCGTCTGACCATCACGGAAACGGTCCGTGACGAATAGAAAGGAACGATTATGGACATCACCGGGAACCTGAGCGGGACCAGGGCGCTCGTCGTGGGCGCGGGGCTGATGCTTGCACTCTCAATGGGTGCCGCGCCGACCCCCGCCCTGGCGGAGGGACGCACTGGAACCACCAACGTGACTATCAGGACCCAAATCGACAACATCAAGTTCAAAGCCCCGACCGTCATCCCATTTGTCGCCAAGGCCGATGGCACGCTTCAGGGCCCTTCCGAGAATACAACCACCATCGACAATCTTTCGGCCTATGGCATCCACGTTACCAACATGAAGATTGCCGCCCAGAAGTCCTGGAGCATCGTCGCCGACGCCAAGACGGGAACCGCCCAGAACTCCATCGATTTTAAAGTTGGTCCGGACAAGGCACTCCAAGACGCTCACGCCGCGACGCAGGAAGCGGGCCTCGACCTTTCCAAAAATGCATCCTTCGACATGGGCTACCAGGGCATCGCCGATGGTACGGACAAGATTAAGCTCAAGACGAGCGGCAATGTCGCCCGCGTCACGCGAGACATCTTCCATGTGACTGGCGAGGGCGACCAGGTCGCAAGCATTACGTGGACGGTCGAGCCCGGTGCGCACACGGCCTAAGGCGATTGTCCTTGCCGTCATCATCGGCGTTGTAACGTTTGCCCCAATCGCCGCCTTTGCCCAACAAGAGCAAGCGCAGGCTGCCACGCAAGTGACCGTCGATCTATCGGAGCTCGAACGCAGTGGCCAACATGAGCCCCTCGCGCAAACGGGCGACACGCAACAGCTCCTGGCAGCAGGAATCGCCGCGGCAGGCGCAAGCGCCATCGGCCTTGGCCTGCGCATCAAACACAGCCAGTAGCCGCGAAAATCGAGACCGTCCAGAACAGGTAAGGAGAACCCATGGCATCAAAGAACCTTTTGCCCGTTGCCGCGCTCTGCAGTGCGCTTGCCACCGGCATGTCCGTCGCCGCTCTAGCGACACCCGCCGTGGGCGTCCCCTTACCTGCCGTCAACTGTCTCACCACAAACCAGATGAGCACCATCGCGCGCCAACGCTTCTCGCTTGCGCAGGCAAGCATTTCGACCTCGGGGTGCCTCCGTCGCTGCACGAACAGCTCGATAGTCGTGGATACCGAGCGCTCAAGCACAGCGGACGGTCCCCTAACGGGATGCGTTATCTGCACATGGCGCGCAGCTGCAACTGATGTCGATGGCGATTCCTGCGACGTGAAGCTGTGTCTCGACATCACCCTGTCCGATGACTCGGCGGACAGGGCAACGGTCGCCTACGACAGCACATTTTTCGAAAACGGAGGGGGTGTATGTCTGGGCTGCGTCCCCTCGAGCGCCGATGGCACGCAGCCCGCTATCTCGCTCACCGCATCGCTGAAAATGACCAAGGCGGGCACCGACGCCACGGCAAATGGCGAGACCCCTCTGATGTTCTACGCGACCAGCACAGAAAGCCAGGAGATTCGGGGCAAACAGCGAACCGGATCGCTCAGCCTGACGCGAGGGACAGATCCCGGTCCTGTCGATATCAGTACCGAAACGCAAGATGTGCATCACGTCCTTGTCGATCCGGCGCTCCTCGAGATGGAATGGAGCGGAGTAGGAGCGGTCGGACTCGCCCCCTCGACAGCTGACATCGCAAGCGACTCCAGCGAGAACAGCGGTGAAATAGCGCCTGGGAACAATGGAACACCAGTCGGCATAACACCGCCATTGAGCGGTCCTTCAGCCACTTTCAGCGAGCCAAGCGAAACGGCCGCCGCAGTGGGCGGCACGCAAGCTGGCGAAAACTTGGGGTGTCCCATGCCGGCAGACATCGACGAGGGCAATTGTTGCATGATGGTCGCGCTCGACCGCACGGAAACCGTCGACGCCGCGAGCATTGAGGTCACCGCTGCCGATAAGCCCGTCCGCAAAGCGGCCATTATCGCATTCCCTAAAACCGTCGAAGTTGCTTTTCTGCCATCGGGCGAGGTCGTAGCCCCCACCCTGCTCACCTTGCTTGGGGCAAAGGGCACGGCCAACCAAATCGACAACCTCACGGTCGTCGACCCTGCGACCACCGCAAAACTGCACCTGTATGCCGTAACCTCAGACGGAGGCAAAACCGAGGAATTCGACGGTGAGAACCTCCTGAATAACCGGATACTCCATAAAATGGAAGACGTCTCGTATCAAATTGAGCTCGAGGGATTTGACCGAGCTCGAGATGCCGATATCATCGCCGCGGCCATTGAATCCCCGCAGCGACTCATGACGCTGCGCTTCGATTACAGCCCCTATGTCGTGATGGGAGGCTGAGGCTTGGGCACCAAATGCCGTCGTTAATACCACTTATATAACGTATAGGATGAGGCATGACGCACCCTGCAGCCCGTTCTGCTACGATTGCCAGGTTGGCATCAATATGGGAGGGTTCATGCCGGGTTTGGGAACGGTCATCAACGTCGCACTTTTGATTGCGGGCGGACTGCTGGGCCTTATAGGCGGACGCTTTATCACACCCCGCATCCAAGACACGCTCATGAAGGCGTCGGGGCTGTGCGTTTTGTTTATCGGACTGGGCGGCACCATGCAAAAGATGCTCGTCATTGACGGGAAAGCGCTGGAGACCACCGGCACCACCATGCTCATCGTCTCGTTTGCCCTCGGCTCGCTCATCGGCGAGGCCGTTAACCTGGAAGCCGGCATCGAAAACCTGGGCGAATGGCTCAAGCGCAAAACCGGCAGCGAGGGAGACAACGAGTTTACCAATGCCTTTGTCTCGACATCGCTGACCGTCTGCATCGGTGCCATGGCTATCGTGGGATCAATCCAAGACGGCTTGCTCGGCGACTGGTCCACGCTTGCCCTCAAGGGCGCGTTGGACTGCATCATCGTCTGCACCATGACGGCTTCGCTCGGCCGCGGCTGCATCTTCTCCGCCCTGCCCGTTGCCGTATTCCAGGGAACGATTACGCTGTTTGCCGGCGCGCTCTCCCCCATCATGACCGCCGCCGCCCTCGACAGTCTATCGCTCGTGGGCTCTATGCTCATCTTCTGTGTCGGCGTCAACCTCATCCGTCCTCAGACCTTCCGCACGGCCAATATGCTCCCCTCTGTTGTCATAGCCGTCATCTACGCCCTCCTGTTCTAAATCTATCTACGTAGCGGTATCTCGAACACCTGTTTGATGCTGTGCTATGATATGAGGTCACCGAAGCTGCGTTAGGAGAGGAGAGACGGTGGCCGACCAGGACATCAAGATGCTCATCGAGCGCATTATGGCCGAGGCCCGGACCCATCAGTCTGCTCGCTTCTCAAACGAAGTCTATGCTGACGAGCCGATTCTCAAAACCGGTCGTCAGATGCAGAACTTCCTTCCCGACCAGTACCGCAAAATGCGTGAGATATCGCGTTGGCAAGAAGACCCCAAGGGCGGCGCGGGCCGTTGGCTTTCGGAAGCCGAGCTTTTCTACCGCCAAGGCCTGCTGATGGCCGATTTTGAGGACGATTGCCCCTATAACGGTACGTTCAAGTCGTACTTCCCAACCTACAACGCTATGAGCGATCGCCAGCTGCGCGGGTACTTTACCTGGCGCGCCCAAGTGCGCCGCGGAACCGTCGAGGAAACGTCTACGTCCTTTGCCTTCCTGTACCTCTATGAGCTGATCTGCGGCATTGGCGTAGATAACCCACTCGATGGTTTTAACAAGATCAAGGCTTTTTGGGATACCTATCGTGCCTTCGAGCCCGGCATCGACCGGTTTGCACGCGTGTGGTTGCAAGATTACGCCGTGTTCCACGGGCTCAACCCCGAGCTGCTTCGCGACTCTAAAACCGTCATGTTCGATAACGCCCTTATCGAGCTGCGGCGCGCGGCTCGAGACCTTGTGCCTGCACCGGCGCCGTCAGACCTGGCGCCTGCGCGTCGCAAGGCCTCCAAGCCTACGCTCCCCCTTCCGCCCGACGAGGCGCGCGAGGAGCGACTCATGGCCGCCATCAACGCCCTCTCCACGTATAACCTCAATAACTCACGGCTCGATCGCAGTCACCATCGCGACCTATGCCACGTGGCATGCGCCGTGTATATCCGTATGGCGCGCTACTATGACACGCACCGAAAGAGCGGCATCGTGGCGAGCTTGTTTGGGGAGGAGACGGCCATGCCCTACACCATGTTTGCCTCGGCCGTATTCTTTGCGCCCGAGCGCCACGAGGACTGCGAATATCGCCTGGATCCCATCCATATCTACCGTTGCCAAAACGGCTTTTGGGAATGTATGCGTATCCACGGTAGTAGGCAAAAGAGCAGCAAGCTCGGTGAAATGATGCGCGCCTGCGACCAACGCCTGCGCCTGGCGCTGGACCCCGCCCATCCCCTTAAGGAAGAAAAGGTCCCCAAATATCTGGCCAAGATTATCGATGACGAGATTGTGGCATGGTTTTCGTGGGACGCCGCACACCAGCCCGTCAAGATCGATATCGACCTGACTCAGCTGGGGCACATTCGGAGCGCCGCTGCGCAAACGCGCGAAGCGCTTTTGATCGATGAAGAGCGCGAGGACGGCGCACCTGTGGAAGCCGAGGCAGCGGACTCAGGGCAACCGGAAGCCGAGCCCGTAGCCGACGCGATTGTCGAGGCGGTCGCGGCACCCATTCGGCAGGACGAGACCGACGAGCCAACCATATCCACCGAACAGTTTGGTGTCGTGGCACCGCTTCTCGCGCCGACGCCCGCGTTCGCAGCTGTTACGCCCGCTGACGCTACGAACGAACTCACGCCTGCCGCAGACGCCTATCTCCGCGCGCTGCTCGAGCAAAACGCAGTACAGGCGGAATCGGCGGTAGTGCAATCGGGGCAGAGCGAGGACATGCTCGTCGATACCATCAACGAAGCGCTCTTTGACCTGGTGGGCGACACCGTAATTGAATTTGGCGCGGCAGGACCGCAAATTATCGAGGACTACAAAGCAGACGTGAGAGGATACCTAGATCATGAGTGATACCGCATCCGCAGCACCCCGCGTGCCCAAGCGCGTCGCAGCCGTCATTCTCAACTCACTCAAGGGCGGCGTGGTCCCACGCATCGGCCTTCCCTACATCACCGTAGGGCGCGAGGTCGAGATCCGCGCCCTGCTCACCGATTTAAGTCTCATCGCCGACGGTGGCGCGAGTTTCCGGTTTCTGGTCGGTCGCTACGGAGCCGGCAAGAGCTTTTTGCTCCAGACCATCCGCACGCACGCCATGGGTGAGGGATTCGTCGTCGCTGATGCCGACCTATCCCCTGAGCGCCGCCTGCAGGGCGGCCAGGGTCAGGGCCTTGCCACCTACCGTGAGCTCATCCGCAACATATCGACTAAAACGCGCCCCGAGGGCGGTGCGCTCAACCTGATTCTCGATCGCTGGGTCGCCTCGTGTGCCGATGCCGACGAGTCTGCCGTCAATGCCCAACTGGCCCCGCTCGAGGAGATGGTCCACGGCTTTGACTTCACCCGCATGCTCCGCCGCTACCGCGCGGCAGTATCCGAGGGTGATGAAGAGGCTATGAGCCGCGTGACCAAATGGATTCGCGGCGAGTACCGCACCAAGAGTGAGGCACGCGCCGAGCTGGGCTCCTCGACCATCATCAGCGATGACGACTGGTACGACTACGTTAAGCTCATTGCACGCTTTTTGGTCTGCAGCGGCTACAAGGGCATGCTGGTGCTCATCGACGAGCTCGTGAATCTGTACAAGATTCCCAACGCCATCACACGCCAATATAACTACGAGAAGATCCTGACCATGTACAACGATACGCTCCAGGGCAAGGCGCAGTACCTGGGCATGATCATGGGCGGCACGCCAACCTCCATCGAAGACCGCCGCCGCGGCGTGTTCTCCTACGAGGCCCTGCGCAGCCGACTCGCTCAAGGCCGCTTTGCACGCGAGGACCTTAAGGACATGCTCGCGCCCATCATTCGCCTTCAGCCGCTCACCTATGAGGAGTTGCTGGTGCTCATCGAAAAACTCATGCAGATCCATGCCGGCTACTTTGGTTGGACGCCCACGCTTACCGAGAGCGACTTGGTGGACTTTCTCAAGATCGAGTTCGGTCGTGTGGGAGCAGACACGCATCTGACGCCGCGTGAAGTCATTCGTGACTTTATCGAGCTGCTCGACATCCTATGCCAAAACCCCGACGCCAACGTGGCCGAGCTACTACAAAGCGTCGGCGGCGATAGCCTCACACCGGTCAGCGAATCGCCCGCATCACCCGATGACCGCAACTTCGCCGAATTCACCATCTAGCCTGCCAAAAAGGGACAGGCTTATTTTGGCAGGTTTTATCTGGGCAAACGTTGAGACAGTAATGCAGCAAGCCACTGACCACCGCGTTAAGAGGTTCGTATATGAGAGGAGGCCCCGTGAACGCCTTTGACCGCTACGCCCCGTTTATCCAAGACTTCATCTACTCCCACGATTGGGAGAGTCTGCGCTCTATCCAGGTTGCAGCGGCAGACGCCATCTTTAATACGCAGGACAATGTGCTCCTGACGGCATCCACAGCTTCCGGCAAAACCGAGGCAGCCTTCTTTCCCATCCTGACCGAGTTTTGGGAGAACCCGCCCGCAAGCGTTGGCGCCCTCTACATCGGCCCCCTCAAGGCACTCATCAATGATCAGTTCGTCCGCCTCAACGACCTATGCGAAGAGGCCGATATCCCTGTCTGGCACTGGCATGGCGATGTCTCGCAGTCGCACAAGGCTAAGCTCATCAAAAAACCGAGCGGTATCTTGCAGATTACGCCCGAGTCGCTCGAGGCGCTCCTGATCCATAAGCACATGGCAATCCCTCGTATGTTTTGCGACCTGCGCTATGTGGTTATCGACGAGGTTCATTCGCTCATGCGCGGCGACCGCGGCGGTCAGACGCTCTGCCTTATCGAGCGCCTCTCGCGCATGGCAGGCGTGCAGCCCCGCCGCATCGGCCTTTCTGCCACCATCGGCGACCCCGAGCGCACGGGCGCCTTTCTCTCACAGGGAACAGGACGCGATTGCATCATCCCCCGCTTTGAGGAACCGCGCCGCGTGTGGCGCATCTCCATGGAGCACTTCTACAACTCGGGTCCCCAGGCACAGCAGCGGGGATTCGAGAGCACGGGTCCTCAAGAGGCCGAAGTGCTTGCGTGCGAGCGCATCGAGGCGGCGGCATCCGCGGCACTGCCCGCCGGCGCCCAAGATATGCGTCACAGCGGACAGCTTGCACAGGAAGAACGCCGTCAACGTCGCGAGCAGGCGCGGGGCAAGGCCGCTCCCAAAGACCGTCGCACTTCCTCGGCCCCCGAGGGCGAAGTCGACATCCCACGAGCGGCCGAGCAGGCGCTTCTCAACCCCACCGACACGGCGCCCGACAACGCCGACCCCGGTATGGGCTATATCTTTGAGCATACGCGCGGCCGCAAGTGCCTGGTCTTTGCCAACTCGCGCGAGGAGGCAGAGGCCGTGTGTTCCATGCTGCGCAGCTACTGCGAAAGTCGACACGAGCCCGACCGCTTTCTAATCCATCACGGCAACCTTTCGGCATCGCTGCGCGAGACGGCCGAGGAGCTCATGCGCGATGAAGAACAGGCACAGACGACCGTCACCACCTCTACGCTGGAGCTCGGTATCGATATCGGCCGCCTGGAGCGTGCGTTTCAGATCGATGCGCCGTTTACCGTCAGCTCCTTTTTGCAGCGCATGGGGCGCACAGGCCGTCGCGACCTTCCACCCGAGATGTGGTTTGTCATGCGCGAGGAAGAACCCGAGCCGCGCACGATGATGCCCGAGACCATTCCTTGGAAACTCCTGCAGGGTATCGCGCTCGTACAACTCTATCGCGAGGAAAAGTGGGTCGAGCCGCCCGAGCTCGATCGACTCCCCTACAGCCTGCTCTATCACCAGACTATGTCGACCCTCGCCAGCACCGGCGAGCTCACGCCGGCCGAACTTGCCCAGCGCGTGCTCACGCTCAGCTATTTCCACCGTGTCTCGGCAGACGATTACCGTGTGCTGCTACGTCACCTCATTAAGATCGACCATATCCAGGTCACCGAAGGTGGCGGGCTCATCGTGGGTCTCGCGGGCGAGCGCATCATCAACAACTTTAAGTTCTACGCCGTGTTCCAGGAAAACGAGGAGTTTACCGTTCGCAGCGAGTCGGCCGAGTTGGGCACGATCGTCAATCCGCCACCGCCCGGTGAGCGCATCGCCATAGCCGGGCACTGCTGGATAGTCGAGGAAGTGGACTGGAAGCGACACACCGTCTTTGCCACGCAAGTCAAAGGTCGTGTGCCGGCATACTTTGGCGACTGCCCCGGCGACATTAACACGCATGTGCTCGAGCGCATGCGCCAAGCGCTCACTGAGCACGCGGCATATCCGTACCTTATGGGTAACGCACGGGCTCGCTTGGCGCAGGCTCGTCATACCGCCGAGATTTCGGGCGCGGGGACCAAGCCGCTCATCAACCTGGGTGGCGACACCTGGGTGCTCTTCCCCTGGTTGGGTAGCTACGCCTTCCTAGCACTCGAGCGCATGCTTAAAATCAAATGCGCCGCTGAGTTGGGCCTTCGCGGACTCGACCCGTCACGCCCGTACTTTATGCAGTTTAAGATGAAGGCCGACGAGGAGACGTTCTTTGAAGTGCTCGCCGCCGAAGCCGAGAAAGACTTCGACCCCATCGACCTCGTCTATCCCGGCGAGGTGCCTTACTTTGATCGGTACGACGAATTCGTTCCAGAAGAGCTCGTGCGCAAAGGCTTTGCCGAAGGCGTGCTCGACATCGAAGGCATGAAGCAGCGCGTTCTCGGCTGGCGCGACCACGCCTAAGACCAGTCTTTTTGGGACGGGGAGACTTATTTGTCGTGAAGGACGGTGCCGAGGAAGTCGGTGTCGAAGGGCACGGCTTCGGCAAAGGCGTAGTCGCCGTCGCTGGCGATGAGCAGGTAGTTCTCCTCGCCGCCGAACTCCGCATCGCCGCACGGGACCACCCAGGCATGGGCGAATACCTCGAGTGCCGTGGCAGCGCAGTCGCGCAGGAACGTCACGTCGCTCCCCTCGTTTGCGCTCACGATATTGGCAACGTAGATACCCCCGGGGTTCAGGCTGCCTCGCACCAAACGCAACGCCTCAACCGTCGCCAGCTCGCGTACGGGCTCGACACCGCCAAAGCAATCGCTCACGACCACGTCGTAGCGACGATGGCCCACGCTCGTCACACCCAAATACGAGCGAGCCTCAGCGGTAATCACCCGCAAGCGGTCGCCCACCGCACGCTCCAGCTCGTCCAGGTAGAACCAGCGGCGCGCTAGGCGCGTAATCTCTCCGTCATACTCGATAACGTCCATGCACAAGTCCTCGTGCGACATCAGCGCGAACTTGGGATAGGCAAACCCGCCGCCGCCCAGCATAAGCATGCGGTCGATACCGTGACCGTAAGCGTCGCGCATCGCATCCTCGGCCTCAAACACGTCGTCAAACGAACGATAGTACGTAAAGACGGGCTCCGCCCAACGCTCGCCAACGTAGCTTGCACTTTGGTAGACGCCGCCTTGTACCAATACGCGGACTTCGTCGCCGCCCTCGTCGTGCACGCGCTTCACACGCGCCAACCCATTGCGGGTTCGCGCAACCTGCAGACAGGCAGCACGAACAGCGACGGCGGCCGCACCAAGCGCCGCGGCCCCCAGAGCAACGCCGGCAACGACGCCGGCAGAAACACTCGGCTTGTTCATCTAGAGCTCCTTTTGCAGATAAAGGCCATAGTCATAAAATCCAAGATGGCGATAGTACTCGCGCGTACCAATCGCGCTGATCACGTTGATGCGCGCATAGCCCGCGTCCCGAGCAATATGGCACGCACGCTCCACCAGCGACCGTCCCAATCCATGGTGCTGGGCTGCCTGGCCTTGATCCCCCACGCGCGCCGCCATGCCATACACGTGTACCTCGCGAATCATCGCCTCGTCCGGCATCGTCGGCAACTCGTCCGCATGTGCGGCAACAAAAGCGCGAACGGGCAGCGACAGACGCAAAAAGCCGGCGATCTTGCCTTCGGGCGTCACCCACTGCAAAAAGCGTTCACGCGTCACCGGCGTCTCGTAAGCGACCTCATCAAGAGACAGTTCATCCAGGTCGGCACCCGCGGTACTGATCTCGCGATAGCGAATCTCGCGCACCGTCGCACCGTCACCCCGAGCAGCCAGGCGGTTCTCAACGAGCTGACGCAGGTTGGGCTTCTTGTTGCCCACCATGATGTCGTCGGAGCTAAAGTCGCGGATCATGCGGCTGATGCGGCAGAACGCCGGCGTCACCACGATGTCGTCGGCCAGCACATCGAGCAGTTCTTCCTCGGTATAGGGGCGCCACTCGCCGCGCTCATAGCGGCCCACCAGACGCGAGCCCTCGATGAGCGCGCACGGGTAGACCTTGACCTCGTCGGGCATAAAGGCCCCCTCGGTCATAAAGCGCTCGTAGTCGCGCTTGTCCCCCTCGGGCGTGGCGCCCAGCAAGTTGAGCATAAAATGCGCGTGGATCTTAAAGCCAAACAGACGCGCAAGCGAAAACGCCCGCTCGATCTGAGCCACCGAAATACGACGCTCGTTGATATCGAGCAAATGTTGGTCGAGACTCTGAATACCCATCTGGATCTTGGTGCAGCCCAGGCGGCGGATGAGCGTAAGCGCCTGCGGCGTTACGGCATCGGGGCGCGTCTCGATAACGAGCCCCACCACGCGATGCTTCGCCGTCTCGTTGATGCGCTGCTGACGCTCAAGCTCCTCCATCGTTGCCGTCTGCCACTCAGTGACCTCGCCCCACGGCGTACCGGGACCGTACAGACGACGCACCGCACGGTTATAGCCGCCCACGGCAGCATCCACACGCCCCTGCTCGTCGGCAACGCCGGCAGCAAGCTCGACCTCGTCTGTCGCAATGCCGGCGGCCCGATAGCGCTCACGGCGCTCCGCTACCACAGGCGGCAGGGCATCGGCGGGAGCGTCATCGAGCAGACGCCCCGCCTCGGCACGGCTGATGCCCGGACGTGCCAACATGGGGTTGGCCGCCACGCCGGCGACGGCATCGTCATTGAGTGCACGGAAAAGCTCCGACATAAACCATGTCTGATAGCCTTCCGGATAGTCGCTCCAGGTACCGCCAAGCACAATGAGCTCGATCTTATCGGTCGCATGCCCCATCTGCGAAAGCGCGGTCAGGCGAGCGCTCACCTGCAGATACGGGTCAAAGCAATTTTGCTCCGCACGGGCGCATGCCGGCTCGGCGTGCAGATAGCTCTTGGGCATGCGCAGATCGTTGGGGCAAAACAGGCAATCGCCCGAGCATGGCCAGGGCTTGGTAATGACGGTAATGGTCGCCACGCCCGAGGCCGTTCGGCGCGGCTTCATACGCAGGACCTGCAGCAGTTGACGCTCCAGATCGGAATCGACATTCCACGCAGCCCACCGAACCGGCTCCTCACGTTTAACCCGCTGGTAGAACGGCAGCAGACGGCGCTTGGCCAAATCGCGTTTGTCGGCACCCTCACGGCGCGCCTCGGCATGTATCAGTTTGACGAGCGCTTTGTCGTCCACGGTCTCGCCGCGACGCAGGGCCTCGAGTATGTTCAAGATAATCTGTTCCATGTCCCCATTGTAAAGGCAAAGGCGCCGGAGCCGATCTCGGCTTCGGCGCCTTCATCAAAGAGCATGCCTATATGTACCGATCTCCGAAAACCGCATGTCACTCCGGATCAAACGACATGTCGCCCGAACCGACCTCGAAACGATACGTAGCAGACTTATCGCCGTTGTCGAATTCAAGATTCAATATGGTCTCGCCATCGTAGCCAAGCGGAAGGAAATCGCTCTCGAAGTCACCGCTGCCCACGGTGAGGCTCGCCTTAAAGCCCGTAGAGTTCGGAACCGTCATCTCCACATCGCC
>UQIP01000017.1:0-50457 GCA_900541005.1 uncultured Collinsella sp.
GTCTTAGGGTCTCGTGGGCTCGGAGATGTGTATAAGAGACAGCAAAGAAGAGCACTTAATGTGCTCTTCGTCTTGCGCAGGACTGTCCGCAGTAGCGAACAAAGCCAAGCCGACCGACCCCAGCTAAGATTAAAGGAGCTGATATGTGCGATTGCACAGATCATAAGGACGAGATCCCTGTCTACGACGCGCAGGCCATTGAGTCCCGGTGGATGAAGGCCTGGGAGGATTCCAACCTCTTTGCCGTCGACACCGACGACAGCAAGCCCAAGAAGTATGTGCTCGAGATGTTCCCGTATCCGTCGGGCGACCTGCACATGGGCCACGCGCGCAACTATACCATCGGCGATGCCATGGCCCGTCAGGCCCGCATGCGCGGCTTTGACGTGCTGCATCCCATTGGCTTTGACGCTTTTGGCCTGCCCGCCGAGAACGCCGCCATCAAGCACAACACGCAGGCTGCCGCCTGGACGTATAAGAACATGGACCAGGCGCTCGCCACGATGAAGCGCATGGGCTTCTCCTACGATCTGGATCGCATGGTCAAGACCTGCAGCCCCGACTACTACCGCTGGGGCCAGTGGATCTTTGAGAAGATGTGGGAAAAGGGCCTGGTCTACCGTAAGAAGAACCCGGTCAACTGGTGCCCCACCTGCAAGACCGTTCTGGCCAACGAGCAGGTTACCGAGGGCAAATGCTGGCGCTGCGGCACCGAGCCCGAGAAGCGCGACCTTGAGCAGTGGTACTACAAGATTACCGAGTACTCTCAGGAGCTGCTCGACGACTTGGAGAAGCTCCCCGGCTGGCCCGAGCGCGTCAAGCAGATGCAGGCCAACTGGATCGGTCGCTCCGAGGGCGCCGAGGTCGACTTTACCCTGTGCGACCAGGATGGCGAGCCCATCGAGGGCGACGAGGGCAAGATCACCGTCTTCACCACCCGAGCCGATACCCTTTTTGGCGTCTCCTTCTTTGTCCTGGCTCCCGAGTACGCCGGCCTGCACGAGCTCGTCGAGGGCACGGAGTACGAGGAGGCCGTCACCAAGATCGTCGAGGACTCCAAGCATATCTCTGCCGTCGAGCGTGCCCAGGGCACCCTCGAGAAGCACGGTGCCTTCACGGGCCGCTATGTGGTAAACCCCGTTAACGGCGAGAAGGTCCCCGTGTGGGTTGCCGACTATGTCGTTGCCGACTACGGTACCGGTGCCGTCATGGCCGTTCCCTGTGGCGACCAGCGCGACTTTGAGTTTGCCCGCAAGTACGACCTGCCGATCGTGCCGATCATCCTGGACGATGACGATCGCGCTGCCGTCGAGGCCAGCGGCGAGACCATCGATACCTTCCATGCCGAGACCGTCGACTGGGATTGCGCTCACGCTGCCGAGGGCACGCTCGTCCAGTCCGGCAAGTACACCGGCATGCGCGGCGGTAAGCACTCCGAGGGCGAGGCTGCGATCGTGGCCGACCTCGAGGCCATGGGCTGCGGTCGTCGCAAGGTCGAGTTCCGTCTGCGCGACTGGCTCATCAGCCGCCAGCGCTATTGGGGCAACCCCATCCCGGCCATCCACTGCGAGCACTGCGGCATCGTGCCCGTGCCCGAGGATCAGCTGCCGGTGACGCTGCCCGAGAACCTGGACCTGGGCGCCGGCGAAACCCTCGCCGAGTGCAAGGAGTTCTACGAGACCACCTGCCCGGTCTGCGGCCGTCCGGCCAAGCGCGAGACCGATACCATGGACACCTTTACCTGCTCCAGCTGGTACTACCTGCGCTATACCGATCCGCACAACACCGAGCTGCCCTTCTCCCGTGAGGCCGCCGACCGTTGGATGCCCGTCGATAACTACATCGGCGGCATCGAGCACGCCATTCTGCACCTGCTCTACAGCCGCTTCTTTACCAAGGCACTGCGCGACCTGGGCCTGCTGAGTGTGGACGAGCCCTTCACCAACCTGCTGTGCCAGGGCATGGTCAAGGACGAGAACGGCGACACCATGTCCAAGTCCAAGGGCAATGTCGTGCCCCCGAGCTCGGTCATCGAGCCCTACGGCGCCGACACCATGCGTTTGGCGATTCTGTTTATCGCCCCGCCCGAGAAGGACTTCGACTGGGATCCCAAGGCTGTCGAGGGCGCTAACCGCTTTATCAAGCGCGCCTGGCGTATCGTTTGGCAGCTCGTCCAGTCCGGCGACGCCAACGTGGCCTTCGACAAGTCCGCGCTCGACGAGGTCGCGATGAAGCTCTATCGCGAGCGTCACCGCACCATCGCCAAGTGCACCGAGGACTTCGATCGCGGCCAGTTCAACACCGCCATCTCGGCCGTCATGGAGCTCGTCAACGCGGCGAGCGCCTACCTCAACGCCACCGAGGGTACCGCCCGCGACAAGGCGCTGTGCTACGGCGTGGCCAAGGATATCGTGAGCGTCCTTGCCCCCATCTGCCCGTTCTGGGCCGACGAGCTGTGGCACGAGGCGCTCGGCTGCGAGGGCAACGCCTACACCGCCGCCTGGCCCGAGTTCGACCTGGCCGAGTCCGTTGAGGACACGGTGCAGATCGTGGTCCAGGTGCTCGGCAAGGTCCGCGGCCGCGTCGACGTGGCCCGCGATGCCTCCAACGAGGAAATGCAGGCTGCCGCCGAGGCCGCTGTCGCTAAGTGGACCGAGGGCAAGACTGTCGTCAAGGCCATCTGCGTGCCCGGCAAGCTGGTCAACCTGGTGGTCAAGTAAGCGCTGCGCGCATAGCTGACATGCAACAAACGAGGGGCGATCCGGTTGGGTCGTCCCTCGTTTTGCATGTATCTGCCTAGTTGCCTTCGGCCAATTGTCCTATTCTTGTGGAGAAGCTGTGCGCACGCTGACCTGCAGATTCGTACTGTGCTTGCACGTTTCCGCAGCTATTGGTATAGTTTGCTTGCAAATGAAGTTGTAATTGAAAGAAGTGGGGTTTCGGCCCCGCTTCTTTTTTGTATGGATGGAGGTGCCGCAATGGTCAAGACCAAGACCGAGCAGGCGATCATCGACGCGCTCGAGGCCGTCGCTCCCCAGCACGATGTCGACATCGTCGACGTCGAGCTCGTGGGTGCCACCAAGGCCCCCTGCGTGCGCGTACGTATCGAGGGTGCCGAGGGCCAGAGCCTGTCGCTCAACGACGTCACGGCCAACACCAAGTGGGTCGGCGATGTGATTGAGGAGCTCGACCCCATCTCTTCGAGCTACACGCTTGAGGTGTCGAGCCCGGGCATGGCGCGCCCGCTGCGCCGCCCGTGCGACTTTGCCCGCTTTGTGGGCGAGAACTGCGAGCTCACCTCCACCGCCACCGAGGGTCGTCGCAAGTACGCCGGCAAGATTGCCGCCGCCACCGAGACGAACGTGACCCTCGAGCTCGAGGACGGCGAGTTCGTCACCCTCGATTTCTCTGATGTTAAAAAGTGCAAGTTGAAGCCCACCTACGACTTCAAGCCCGCGAAGGAAGGAAAGTAAGATGGCAGCATCCGACATGATGTCCGCCCTGATGGAGCTTTGCCAGGAGAAGCACATCGACCAGCTCTACCTGATCGACCGCCTGGAGCAGTCGCTCGCCAAGAGCTATGCCGAGATCCTGCATCTTGAGTGGGGCGCCAAGGTGACCATCGACCGCACCACCGGCAAGATCTACGTTTACCGCCTGGAGCCGATCGACGATTCCATGGACGAGGAGGGCAACTTCACCGAGTTCGAGGAGATCGACGTCACCCCCAAGAACACGAGCCGCATCGCCGCCCAGCACGCCAAGGCCGAGATCAACGCCATCGTGCGTAACTCCGCCCGCGAGCAGATCTACGAGGAGTTCTCCGGCCGCATCGGTGACCTCATCAGCGGTACCGTGCTGCAGTCCACGCCCGACTTCACGATCGTCAAGATCCGTGAGGGCGTCGAGGCCGAGCTGCCGCACTTCGATCAGCGCCGTTACGAGAACGAGCGCAACGAGCGTCCGATGGGCGAGCGCTACCTGCACAACCAGCACATTAAGGCCGTGATCATCGACGTTCGCGACCCCAACTCCAACCTGCAGCCGGTTCGTGGCGAGCACAGCCGTCCGCCGATTGTCATCTCCCGTACCCACCCCGAGCTCATGCGTCGTCTGTTTGAGCAGGAGGTGCCCGAGATCTATGAGGGCACCGTCCAGATCAAGTCGATCGCCCGCGAGCCCGGCCAGCGCTCCAAGGTCGCCGTCCACTCGCTCGACGACCGTCTGGATCCCGTGGGCGCTTGCGTCGGCCCCAAAGGCAGCCGTGTTCGCGCTGTCGTGGGCGAGCTCCGTGGCGAGCGCGTCGACGTCATCCTGTGGGATGCCGATCCTGCTGTCTACGTCGCCAACGCCCTGTCGCCCGCCAAGGTCACCCGCGTCCTCATCGACGAGGAGAAGGCCTACGCCGGCGTCATCGTGCCCGACGACCAGCTGTCCCTCGCCATCGGCAAGGAGGGCCAGAACGCCCGCCTCGCCGCGCGCCTGACCGGCTGGCACATCGACATCAAGTCCGAGACGCTTGCCGCCGACATCCTCAAGAACGTTCCCGTTCACGAAGAGCCCGCCGCCGACCTGATCGGTGACGAGGTGGACGAGGACGTCCGCCGCTGCGAGTATGTGTCCGAGGACGGCATCCAGTGCCGCAACCAGGCTCGTCCCGGCTCCCGTTTCTGCGGTGTCCACGACACCGACGCCTTCGATGATGCGGAGGACCTGATCTAGCGCGCGGTCGCGCCGGGCGGGTCCCGGCGCGTCTCCCACGCTCGTTCAGTCTCTAGGCACCCAAGGTGCCAGAAAGGGTAGGTGAAGTCATATGGCAAAAGTCCGTGTGTCCACCCTGGCCAAAGAGTTCGGCATGACCTCCAAGGAATTGATGGGTCATCTCGCCGATATGAAGATTCCTGCTAAGTCCGCTTCCTCCACCTTGGAGGACGCTTATGTCGCCATGGTCCGCAAGCAGCTCGCCTCGGTGATCGAGGCCCGCGCTCAGGAAGTCGAGGCCGCCAAGCAGGCCGAGGAGCAGGCGGCTGCCGCCGAGGAGGCCGCACGCGCCGCCGAGGCCGAGCGCGAGCGCATCGCTGCCGAGAAGGCGCGTGAGGAGGAGCGCCGCCAGTTTGCCGCAGCCCAGGCTGCCGAGGAGGCTGCCCGCGCCGAGGCCGAGGCCAAGAAGAAGGCCGAGCAGGAGCGCCTTGCCCGCGAGAAGGAGGAGGCTGCCCGCGAGGCCCAGCGCCGCGCCGTTCCCGCTTCCGACTCCGGTTCGCGCTTCCGTTCGCTGCTCGACCAGATCGCCGCACAGGAGACCGTGCTCAAGGAGAAGAAGGACGCCGAGGACAAGGCCAAGGCCGAGCGTGCTGCCGAGCGCGGTAACCGTCGTGGCGGCAACAACGACCGCCGCGGTGGCCGTCGTAACGATCGCAACGCTTCCGACAACAACTCCGAGCGCAACGCCTCCGAGAGCCGTCCACACAGCCATCGCACCAACGCCAGCAACAACGTCGCTGCCGGCATGGACTTCCCCAACCCCGACAAGCAGGGCAAGGGCAAGAAGCGCAAGGGTGGTCACAACAACGAAGAGGACCACTACAGCCGCATGGCTCGCGAGGCCGAGGAGTACAGCCGCGAGAAGGTGCTCGAGGAGGCTCGTGCCGCCGTCGAGGAGGCCTCTCGCGAGTCCACCGGTCGCCGCAAGAAGCGCAAGGAGAAGCGCGAGCGCGAGGCTGCCAAGGCTCAGGAGGAGCGCAAGATAGAGGAGGCGCTGGCCCAGGGCGTGAACCCCGAGGACCTCGACGCCATCAAGGTCTCCCAGGGCGTTACCGTCCAGGAGCTTGCCGAGGCGCTCGACGTTCCGGCCAACGACATCATCAAGCGCCTGTTCCTGCTGGGTACGCCGCTCACCATGACGCAGTCCATGTCCGACGACCTCGTCGAGCTCGTCGCCGACGACCTGGGCCGTCAGATCAAGATCATCACCCCCGAGGAGGAGAACACCTTCTCGTTCTACGACGATCCCGCCGACCTCAAGCCGCGCGCCCCGGTCGTCACCGTCATGGGCCATGTCGACCACGGCAAGACGTCGCTGCTCGACGCCATCCGTCACACCGGCGTTGCTGCCGGCGAGGCGGGCGGCATTACGCAGGCCATCGGCGCTTCGCAGGTCATGATCAACGACCGCAAGATCACCTTCATCGATACCCCGGGTCACGCCACCTTTACGGCTATGCGTGCCCGTGGTGCCAAGGTGACCGACATCGTCATTCTGATCGTGGCTGCCGACGACGGTGTCATGCCCCAGACCGTCGAGTCGATCAACCACGCCAAGGCCGCCGGCGTACCCATCGTCGTCGCCGTCAACAAGATCGATAAGCCGGGCGCCAACCCCGACCGTGTGCGTCAGGAGCTCACCGAGTATGGCGTCATCCCCGAGGAGTGGGGCGGACAGAACATGTTCGTCAACATCTCGGCCAAGCAGAAGATCGGTATCGACGACCTTCTGGAGACCGTGCTGCTCCAGGCAGACGTGCTCGAGCTCAAGGCCAACCCGGACACCTTTGCCTCCGGCAACGTCCTCGAGGCCAAGCTCGACAAGGGCCGCGGCTCGGTCGCTACCGTGCTCGTGACCCGCGGTACCCTGCACGTGGGCGATACGCTGGTCGCCGGCCTTACCTATGGCCGCGTCCGCGCCATGCTCGACCCCAAGGGTCGCGCCGTCACCGAGGCCGGTCCCTCCGACGCCGTCGAGATTTTGGGCCTGCAGTCCGTGCCCAACGCCGGCGACGAGTTCCGCGTGTTCGAGGACGAGCGCGAGGCTCGCGCCCTTGCCGACGAGCGTTCGCTCAAGGCTCGTATCGAGGAGCAGAGCCGCGTCAAGCACGTCACGCTCGAGAACCTCTTCGAGACTATCGCCGACGCCGAGGTCAAGGAGCTCAACCTGATCATCAAGGCCGACGTCCAAGGTTCCATCGAGGCCCTTCAGGACTCGCTCGACAAGATGGATCAGTCCGAGGTTCGCATCAACACGATCCACTCCGCTGTTGGCGCCATCAACGAGACCGACGTCGTCCTGGCCGACGCCTCCAACGCCATCATCATCGGCTTTGGCGTCCGTCCTGATGGTAAGGCCCGCTCCGCCGCCGAGCGCGAGGGCGTCGAGATCCGTTGCTACGACGTCATCTATAAGTGCCTCGAGGAGCTCGACGCCGCCCGTATCGGCATGCTCAAGCCCACCGAGGTCGAGGTCGCCACGGGTACCGCGACCGTCCTGGACACCTTCAAGGTGCCCAAAGTCGGTATCGCCGCCGGTGTCCGCGTCGAAGAGGGCGAGATCGCCGCGACTGATTCCGTGCGTCTGGTGCGCGACGGCATCGTGGTCTTCAACGGCAAGATCGCCTCGATGCGCCACTACAAGGACGAGGCCAAGAGCCTCAAGAGTGGTTCCGAGGGCGGCATTGCCCTGGAGAACTTCCAGGACATCAAGCCCGGCGACCAGATCGAGGGTTACCGCATCGACCAGGTTGCCCGTACCGAGTAGGGGGTAGCGCTATGAAGCAAACGCAGGCAACCCGCCGTCTGGGCGAGCAGCTTCGCGAGAAGCTCGGTTATATCCTGCTCTTTGAGGTTTCCGATCCGCGTCTCGACCTGGTTACTTTGACTGCGGTCGAGGTCGCGGTGGACCGTTCGTTCGCGCGCGTGTACGTGTCGTGCGATGCGAGCCGCTACGACGAGGTCATGGAGGCGCTCGCAAGCGCTAAGGGCCGTATTCGCAGCCTGTTGGCTCGCTCGCTCGATTGGCGTGTCACGCCCGAGCTCGATTTTCGCATCGATCGCTCGACCGATGAGGCCGAGCGCATCACGCGTGCGCTGGAAAACGTTCCCGCCACGCTTGCGATCGAAAAGGACGAGGACGGCTATCCGATAGCGGATGTCGCCCAGGAGGCAGCTTTAGATGACTAATTCCGCCGACCTCGCCTCGTGCGAGTCTGCAGATATTCAGCGACGCATCCTCGAGCTCATCGAGGATGCGTCCTCCATTGCGATTTCGGGACACACTTCTCCCGACGGCGACGCCCTGGGCTCTGTGCTGGGTCTGGGCCTTTCTCTCATGAAGTTTTTCCCCAACAAGGACATTGCGCTGCTGCTGGCAGACGATGACCCGGTTCCGCGCATCTACCGCTTTATGGAAGGCTCCGATCGCCTGGTGCCGGCATCTGCGTACACTGGCAATCCGGACCTGTTCATTTCGGTGGACGTACCGGTCGTCGAGCGTCTCAATAATTCCGCCGAGGTGCTTCGTCGCTCCAAGCATGTGGTGTGTTTCGACCACCATCCGGCGCGCGAGGAATTTGCCGAGCTCAGTCTGAGGCGCGTCGAAGCTGCAGCCTGCGCCATGATTATCGACCGCTTCTTGGACAATTGTGGCATTGTCGCACGTGATGGCGTTGCGACTTGCCTGCTGTGCGGCTTGGTTACCGATACCGGCCGTTTTCAGTACCAAAATGCCGATGCCGCCGCGTTCCATGCGGCCTCGCGACTGGTTGCCCACGGCGCCGATCCGGCGCGTGTGGCACTCGAGGTATACCAGAGCATGCGCGTTGAGTTTTTGCACCTCAAGTCCATCGTTATGGGCCGCATCAAGACGGTGGCCCACGGGCGCGTTGCGTATAGCTATGCGTACCAGAGCGACCTTGAGGCCTGCGGTGTCACCTCGGACGAGTGCGACGGCCTGGTCGATGTGGTGCGTTCGGTGATGGGCGTCGAGGTTTGCATGTTCTTAAAGGGCATTGAGGGCGATACCAAGGTGCGTGGCAACCTGCGCTCCAAGGGCGACCTCGATGTGTCCGAGATTGCTGCCAACTTTGGCGGTGGCGGGCATCATGCCGCCGCCGGCTTTTCCAACAACGGAACAATTCGCGAGACGCTCGCCGTGGCACTTCCCATGCTGGCCGAGCTGGTGGGGGAGGATCCCGCTTCGGTGACCGTCGAGCTCTAACTTATTGGATGGTACATGGCTCGTCGAACGCCTTCTCAATTGAATATGCTGCTCGCCGTCGATAAGCCGGTGGGCTGCACGTCCCATGACGTGGTCTCGCAATGCCGACGCGCTCTCCATGAGCGGCGCGTCGGCCATGCCGGTACGCTCGACCCCATGGCATCGGGTGTCATGGTTGTGGGCGTGGGTCAGGCCACCCGTTTGCTGGGCATGCTCACGCTCGATACGAAAAACTACGTCGCCGACATTTCGTTTGGCTCCGAGACCAATACCGATGATGCGGAGGGCGAGGCGGTCCGCACGGTGGCTGTTGCCGACGAGCTCCGCGATCCTGCCTATGCGCGTGAGCGCTTGGCCGCCATGCTGGGTCCGCAGATGCAGGTGCCGCCGGCGTTTTCGGCTATCTCGGTCAATGGCGTTCGCGCCTATAAGTCTGCTCGCGCGGGTAATGCGGTGGACCTACCTCCGCGCCCCGTCGAGGTCTATGCCGCCGACCTGATCGCCGTGGGCGGCGAGGGTGATACATGTGTGTGGACCGTGGCGTTCTCGGTGAGCAAGGGCACCTATATCCGTGCGCTCGCTCGCGACTTGGGCCGCGCCTGTGAGAGCGCCGCGCACATTTCCGCGCTGCGCCGCACGGCCTCTGGTGTTGTTTCCATTGGCGCTTGTCATGCGGTCGAGGAGCTTTCTCACGAGTCCGCCGCTGGCTTTGCCCTGGATCCCATTGCGGCCTTGGGCGCCACGCGTGTTGACTTGCCGGGCAATCTTGCCGACGACCTGCTCTGCGGCCGACGCATTCCCGTTGAGCGTGCGCTTGCCGATTTCGATGCCTCGAAGGCGCCGTTTGCGCTGGTGCTCGATGGGGGACTCAAGGCGCTCGCCCGCATTGAGGGTGGCCGCTTTGTCATGGAGCACGTGTTTCCGCAGGCAATCGGCGGTGTTCGATGATGTTGTCCGCTCGCGAGCTCGCGCGTATCTTTTTCGCGGGCGAGTCGGAAGAGGCTCGCATCGTTACTGCCGATGTGTTTGATAAGTGTGAGCACCTGGGTGCCGCATCGATTGCCATCGGCGTGTTCGATGGCGTGCACCGTGGACACCAGGAGCTCATTGCGGCGCTTGTCCGTGATGCCCGTGCCCATGGCTGCAAGGCGGTCGTAGTTACCTTCGATCCCGACCCGGACGTCGTGGTGAGCCCTTCGCCCGCTCAAAAATTGATGACGACGGCCGACCGTCTGCATGCTCTGGCTCAAACTGGGGTCGATGCGGTGGTGGCCGTTCCCTTTACGCCTGAGGTTGCGGCGCTTGACCATGTTGCTTTTCTCTCGCTGGTGTCGCGTCTGGTCGACATTCGATCGATTCGCGTTGGCAGCGACTTTAGGCTGGGTCGTGGCGGTGCTTCTGGTGTTGACGAGATGCGCGCCTGGGGTGCCGAGCGCGGCGTTGACGTATACGGGCACGACTTGCTTTGCGAGGGCGGTGAGGCCATTTGCGCCACCCGCATTCGTCATGAGCTGGGACAGGGCCATGTGGAGCTTGCTGCTGAGTTACTCGGCCGTCCGTATATGGTGCGTGGCGGTGTTATTCGCGGCCGTCACGAGGGCTCTGGCATGGGCTTTCCCACGGCAAACCTGCAGGTTCCCGACGGTATTCAGGTGCCTGCCGATGGCGTGTATGAGGGTCTGGTGCTGGTCGATGACACCGCGTGGCCCGCTGCCGTGAACGTCGGACTGCCGCCGACGTATGCCGACGATGTCGCTTCGGCGCATCTCGAGGCTAATTTAATTGGTTATACGGGCGACCTGTACGGCTCTTCTGTTTCGCTGGCGTTTACGCGTTGGCTGCGTCCCTCGCGCGTGTTCGATTCGCTGGATGAGTTGATCGCGACCGTCGAGGGTAATATCGAGGACATTCGTCACAACTTGGGTGAGCAGGGGGTGAGCATCCGTGATTAGCGATGAGGAAAAAGACCAGGTACGCGCTGCGTCCGACCTAGTCGCCATCGTGCAGGAAACGGTTGAGCTCAAGCCCCGCGGCCATGAGTTTTGGGGCTGCTGCCCCTTTCATGGCGAAAAGACGCCGTCTTTTCACATTATCCCCGCCACGCAGGTGTGGCATTGCTTTGGCTGCGGTGAGGGTGGCGATGTCTTCACCTATATCATGAAGCGCGAGAACCTGAGCTTTCCCGAGTCAATCCGTTATTTAGCCGATCGCGCGGGTATTGAGCTGCACGATACCGGAGATCGCCGCGAGCGCGGTACCAAGCGTGCCCGCATCTACGATCTGTGCGCCGAGACCGCCCAGTTCTACCACACCATGCTTATGCGCGGTAAGGACGGCCGTCCGCGCGAGTACTTTGCCAGCCGCGGTATGGGTGGCGACGTCTGCCGCCGCTACTGCCTGGGCTTTGCACCGGGCCGTAACGCGCTGGTGTCGCACCTGTCCCAGGCGGGTTTTACCCCGCAGGAGATGATCGACGCCAACGTTGCCGTGAGCCGCGGGCGCGGGCAGCTTGCCGACCGCTTCTACGACCGCGTAATGTTCCCCATCTTTGACGAGCAGGGTCACAACATTGCCTTTGGCGGTCGCATTATGGGCGACGGCCAGCCTAAGTATCTCAACACCGCCGAGACGAGCGTGTTTCATAAAAAGCGAAACCTCTACGGCTTTAATTGGGCCAAGGAGTTTATCGTCGCGCAGGATACCGCCATCGTGGTAGAGGGCTATACCGATTGCATCGCCTGCTGGGAGGCGGGGATTAAAAACGTTGTCGCCACGCTGGGCACCGCCCTCACGGAGCATCACGTCAAGACGCTCACTCGCTTTGCCAAGCGCATCGTGTATATGTTCGACGGCGATGCAGCGGGCCAGAAGGCCGCCCGTCGCGCGATTCAGTTTATCGAGCAGGATTCCATGGACCTGCGCTGCGTGGTGCTCCCCGACGGCAACGACCCCATGGAGTTCATCACCGCACATGGTGGCGAGGCACTGCAGACGCGCATCGACGCTGCCGAGCCGCTTATGGACTTTGTTTACCGTTCGCTGCAGGAGTCGAGTGACATCACCACGCCGGGCGGTCGCGCTAAGGCGCTGGAAGATGCGCTGACGCTTATCTATCCGTTGCGCAACAGCTATATGATCGACACGTACTTTATCCAGATTGCCGATCTGCTGGGTTTGGATCTGGAGACGGTGCGCGCGAGCTCGGGTCGTGTGTTTCGCGATGTCGCCAAGCGCGAGGATGCGGAACGACGTCGTGAGCAGAACTATGAGCGCCAGCGGGCACAGACTGAGCGGTCCGGTAGCGCGGGCGGTCGGGCGTCGGGTTCTCGCGATGCCGGTCGCGGTGCTTGGGCATCGGGCGCGACGCCGCCGGTGTCCGCGCCGGTCGAAGAAGAGCCGTACGACTACGTCCCGCTCGATGCCTACGGCGCCGCGCCCGTGGAGGTCGTCGACGACCTGCCGCCGATCGATGTGCCTGATGGTATGGGCGCTGTGCCTGTGGCTGACGGTTCGGGCGCACCGGCTGCGGCGGCGCCGATGGTTCTTACCGATCTTGAACGCAAGTCCTTGGCAGGGGAGCGCGAGCTGTTGACGATGCTCACGAGCTACCCCGACCTGTTCCGCACGTATGCCGACCGCATCTGCTCCATCGAGTGGGTTGACCCGCGTCACGAGTCCATTGCATGGGCCGTTCTGGCAACGCCGCCGGGAACCGATCCTGCAGCCTGCATGGATGCGGCGCGCTCAGTGTGTCCCGATGCGGCAACGCTTGTGAGTGCCGGGCGCATCTCCGCGACGAGCAAGCACCCCACCGAGACGAACATCGTGTTTATGCTTGATACGCTTGAGCTCTACACCATCAAGCGTCGCATGCGTGCCGCACAGGCCAAGCTGCGCCAGGACCGTTCACTCGATGATGAGGCCCGTCGCGCGCTGACCGTGCAGGCCGCGCAGGATTCGCAACGTCAACGCGAACTGCAAAAGTCGATCGGCGGCGTGGCGGACCCGTTCCGTTTGATCGGCCTGGAGGCCGCGGGCACCGAACAAGCCTAGATGTTGTGGTCAACCAGCGTATTCTCGCCTATATCCAGTCTTCTTTTTGGGTATAGACGTCAATGTGTGTGCTAAAGTATTGAGTCCTGTGGACTATGAAGGGAGAATCTGTGCCAAAAAAGACTGAGAGCACGGGTACTGGGCTGGAATCCTACGTTGCAAAGCTCATGGGCAACGGCTCAAACAGGACTTCGGTAACCGAGGACGAGATTCAGGTCGCCCTGAAGGATATCGATGTTTCTGACGAGCAGCTCACCGCGGTGTATTCCGCGCTGCGCAACAGCGGCATCCAGATTATCTCCGCGAGCGGTAACGACGACGCCCCCATGGGTGTCGACGATGACGATACCGATACCGATACCGATACCGACGATTTCGATGACGACGACGAGCACGATTCCGGCTCGCTCGACGATCACGAGCTCAAGATGGCCCGTCAGGCCGACGCTGAGATGGGTTCTTCCAAGAACAAGAAGAAGCGCACCGTGCGCACGTCCCGTTCACGCTCCCGCGTGCGTGGCATCGATGCCTCCACGGTGATGCTGACCGGCGACCCGGTCCGTATGTACCTCAAGGAGATCGGCAAGGTCGACCTGTTGACCGCCTCCGAAGAGGTCGATCTGGCTATGAAGATCGAGGCCGGTCTCGAGGCTACCGAGAAGCTCGAGGCTGCCGATGCTGGTGAGCTCGAACTCACGCGTGCCGAGATGCGTCGTCTTACGCGCATTGAGAACGTGGGCCTCGAAGCCAAGCAGGCGCTCATCAGCGCAAACCTTCGTCTGGTCGTCTCCATCGCCAAGCGCTATGTCGGTCGCGGCATGCTGTTCCTGGACTTGATTCAGGAGGGCAACCTCGGTCTGATCCGCGCCGTCGAGAAGTTCGACTACCAGAAGGGCTTTAAGTTCTCCACGTACGCCACGTGGTGGATCCGTCAGGCCATTACGCGCGCTATCGCCGACCAGGCCCGTACCATCCGTATTCCCGTGCACATGGTCGAGACTATCAACAAACTCGTCCGCGTGCAGCGTCAGCTCCTTCAGGACCTGGGCCGCGACCCGACCCCCGAAGAGATCGGTGCCGAGATGGACATGAGCGCCGACCGCGTCCGCGAGATCCAGAAGATCTCGCAGGAGCCCGTGTCGCTCGAGACCCCCATCGGCGAGGAAGAGGATTCCCAGCTGGGCGACTTCATCGAGGATTCCCAGGCCATCGTTCCGCCCGATGCCGCCAGCTTCTCCATGCTGCAGGAGCAGCTCACCCAGGTGCTCGATTCGCTTGCCGATCGTGAGCGCAAGGTTATCGAGTTGCGCTTTGGCCTTGTCGACGGACATCCCCGTACGCTCGAGGAAGTCGGCCGCGAGTTTGGCGTCACGCGCGAGCGCATCCGCCAGATCGAGTCCAAGACCCTGGCCAAGCTTCGCCACCCGAGCCGCTCGAGCAAGCTGAAAGACTATATTGAGTCTTAACCTCGCAAGCAAGAAGCGCCCTCAAGCACATCTGCTTGGGGGCGCTTTCATGTAGTCGTTGGGGACGTTCTTGAATGACTAGTCGTTTAAGAACGTCCCCAATGACTGGGTCGGAAAATTTCTTAAAAAAGTTCTTGCCCTAAGCTGATTCGTCCGTATAATAAATTTCGTTGCTTGAGAGCACGCACCTATTCCTCGGTAGCTCAATGGTAGAGCACGCGGCTGTTAACCGCGCTGTTGTAGGTTCGAGTCCTACCCGGGGAGCCAGAATTTTCCAGCCCTTTCCGTTGGGCTTTTAAATTCCTCGGTAGCTCAATGGTAGAGCACGCGGCTGTTAACCGCGCTGTTGTAGGTTCGAGTCCTACCCGGGGAGCCAGGTTGTAAAACCCGTCGCTTATGCGGCGGGTTTTTTCATGCCGCGATCGCCTGGCGCGAACGTTGCCATATCAACATTTCGTGTCGAGGATGTAATCCCGCGACCCACCACCTCAACATGGCGCGGTCGTTGTAGAATATTGCAATGATTGCTCCCACGACATGGTGCCGCGAGCACCAGATAAGGAGATTCTTGTGTCTGAGACCATTAACGGCAGCCTGAGCGTCTCGAACGACGTTATTGCCGATATTGCCGGTTATGCCGCGATGACGTGCTATGGCGTCGTCGGTATGGCTGAGCAGCTCCAGGGCGCCGAGAGCGTGCGCCTGCTTGCCGGTCAGCGCCTCCGCAAGGGCGTGCTTGTCTCCGCCGACGAGAACGGCCTTACGGTCGATCTTCACGTCGTGCTCGAGAACGGCGTCAACATGAAGTCCGTCTGCCACAATCTTTCGAGCTCCGTTGCCTTCACTCTGCAGGAGATCGCCCAGATCGATCCCGCCAGCCTTAAGATCGGCATCCATATCGACGCGCTCAAGAGCCGTCTGAACTAGCATCCGAAAACGGAGATTCAAATACCCATGATTGCAAAGACCATTCGCACCTGTTTTCCGATCGCTGCGGCTGCCGTTTCCGACAAGGCCGAGGAGATCAACAAGCTCAACGTCTTCCCCGTACCCGATGGCGATACCGGCACCAACATGTCGCTCACGCTCGCCTCGGTGACCAAGGAGCTCTCTGCCCTTCCCGCCGATGCCGATATGGAGGCCATCGCCGGTGCCATCACCCACGGCTCCCTGATGGGTGCCCGCGGTAACTCCGGAGTCATCACCTCGCAGATTCTTCGCGGCGTGGCCGAGGGCCTTGTCTCTGCCGACGAGCCTATTACGTCCGCCAACATTGCCTTCGCCTTCCGTCGTGCCGTCAAGGTCGCCTTCCAGGCTGTCCGCAAGCCCATCGAGGGCACGATCCTCACGGTCCTGCGCGATGTTTCGACCAAGGCCGATGAGTGCGAGAAGAAGAAGTTCTCGGCCGAGGATGCGCTCGATGCTATCGTCGTCGAGGCGTACCAGTCCGTCGCCCGCACACCCGACCTGTTGCCCGTTCTGAAGGAGAACGGCGTGGTCGACTCCGGCGCCTTTGGCTTTGCCATCTTCCTCGAGAACTTTGTGGCTGCCGCTCTTGGTCGCAGCACCGTGGTCGAGGATTTCTCCGCTACGTTTGACTCCGCCGGCTCTGCCCGCGATGCCGCTCTTGGCCGTGTTGAGATCGAGGCTAACGACGACTGGGAGGGCTCGGAGTTCCGCTACTGCAACGAGTTCCTCTTTAAGGCCGATGCCCCGTTTGACGAGGACGAGTGCCTTAAGTTCCTAGGCTCCATGGGCGACTGTGAGCTGCTCGTGGGCGCCTATCCCGACTACAAGATCCATGTGCACTCCAACACCCCCAACCTGGTGCTCGAGCACATGCTGCAGCTCGGTCAGATCTATGAGGTCTTTATCCACAACATGGAGATGGAGGCCCACGACCGTACCGCCAAGATTCACGAGGACCAGGAGAAGGCCGCCGAGCCCGCCAAGGCCCTGGGCTTTGTCGCCGTTGCCGCCGGTTCCGGCGAGGCCGACATCCTCAAGTCTCTCGGCGTCGACGTGATCGTGTCGGGTGGCCAGACCATGAACCCCTCGACTGCAGACCTGCTGGGCGCCGTTGACCAGGTCAACGCGACCTCGGTCATCATCCTGCCCAATAACGGCAACATCCGCATGGCTGCCGAGGCCGCAGCCTCTGCCTGCACCGACAAGAAGGTCGCCGTCGTTCCCACCAAGACCGTTCCGCAGGCGTTCTCCGCGCTGTTCGCGGTCCTGCCCGATTCCGAGCTCGAGGACGCCGTCGCCGCCATGGTCGACGCCATCAGCGAGGTCCGCGATGGCGAGGTCACCCGCGCCGTGCGCGATTCCAGCGCCTCTGACGGCTCTCCGATTCACTCCGGTGACGTCATGGGTATCATCGCCGGCTCCATCGACGTGGTCGGCTCCGACGTGAAGCAGGTCACGCTCGATTGCATCAACCGCATGCAGGAGGAAGAGGAGGGTGACGCGCTGACGATTCTGGCCGGCGAGGAGCTGTCCGATGAGGTCTTCCAGGAGATCGTCGACGCTATCGAGGAGGCTCAGCCCGACTTGGAGATCGACGCCCATCGTGGCGAGCAGCCGCTCTATCCCGTGATCTTCTCGATCGAGTAGGCAACTGCCTATGTCCGAGCTGTGCTCCGTGCCGCGCGTCTCGGAGCGCTTTGCCCAGAGCAATGCGCTCGACGAGGATATCGCGCGACTCAAATATGTTTCGGGTAAACGTGAGGAGGCCCTTCGCCGTCTGGGAATTCGGACGGTGGGGGACCTCCTTCTCCATATTCCTCATCGATACCTCGACTTTACCCGTTCGTGGTCCATCGAGATGGCGCCCATCGGTACCGTGTGCACCATCATCGCCACGGTCGACCGTATCGTCCAAAAGCAGCCGCGTCCGCGCATGCAGGTGACTGAGGTCTCACTTGTTGACGAGGCGGGCGTGCTGCAGGTCGCCTTTTTCCGCCAGCCCTGGATTGCCCAGCAGCTTAAGCAGGGCGACCGCCTGGCCGTGATGGGCAAGGTCGAGTTTGCCTACGGTTTTAAGCAGATGGCCTCGCCCCACTTTGAAAAGCTCGAGGACGGGCGCGCCGCAGGCACCATTCTGCCGGTCCATTACGTGAGCGATGGCGTGAGCCAGGCGTGGATGCGCCGCATCGTAAGCGGCGCGCTCGAGGTCGTCGGCAATCCGTTCGATCCGATTCCCGCGCCGCTGCGCGCAAAGCGGAAGCTCATGAGCAATGCCCGCGCGTTGCGTTCGATCCACTTTCCCTCGAGCATGGCTGAGCGCGACATCGCACGCCGGCGTCTTGCCTACGAGGAGTGCCTCTACCTGCAGCTGGCGCTGCGTCTGCGCAACGACGGTGGCCTGGTCGATGTGGTGCCCTATGCCCACACCGCGGGCGAGCATCTGGGCGCACTTAAACAGGCCCTTCCGTTTTCGCTGAGCGACGAGCAGGAGGCCGCATTCCAAGACATTCTGCACGACATGTGCGATGGCGGGCGCGTGATGAACCGCCTGCTGCTGGGCGATGTCGGTACCGGTAAGACCGCCGTTGCCGCTTGCGCGCTGGCTGTGGCTGCCGATAGCGGTACGCAGGCCTGCGTTATGGCGCCCACGGGCGTTCTGGCGCGCCAATATGCCGATAAGACCGGCCCTCTGCTCTCGCAGGCCGGCATGTCCTGGGCGCTTCTGACGGGTGCCACGCCGGCCTCAGAGCGCGAGCAGATCCATGCCCAGCTGGAATCGGGCGAGCTTGATGTGCTCTTTGGCACCCACGCGGTCCTTTCGGATGACGTTACGTTCAAGCATCTGTCGCTCGTGGTCATCGATGAGCAGCACCGGTTTGGCGTCGGCCAACGCAACGCCCTGCGCGCGAAGGGCCCCGGTGCCGATCTGCTCGTTATGACGGCAACGCCCATCCCGCGTACGCTGGCGCTTTCGGTCTACGGCGATCTGGATACGAGCATCATCCGCCACCGGCCTGTTCCGGGTGCCGGTGTGACGACGTGTGTTCTCACCGAGTCGAGCCGTGACCTCGCCTATGGAGCCATCCGCGAGGCGCATGACAAGGGTCAGCAGGCCTACGTGATTTGCCCGCTCGTGGAGCCGAGTGACTCGGCCGATGAGCTTGAAGACGTGCCCGGTATCGCCCGCGACGACGAGGGCCGCGTGACCGTGCCTGTGCCGCTGCACGATACGGCGACCGAGCTCGATCGCCTGCGTCTGGCGTTGCCGGGTCTTGCCATCGAGCGCCTTCACGGCCGTATGCCAGCGGGGGAGAAGGATCGCGTGATCGACGCCTTCAAGCGTGGCGAGATTGACGTGCTCGTCTCGACTACGGTGGTCGAGGTGGGCGTCGACGTGCCCAACGCCACCGTCATGGTCATCGAGAACGGTGAGCGGTTTGGCTTGGCGGCGCTGCATCAGCTACGCGGTCGCGTGGGCCGCGGCAGCGTGTCGGGCACGTGCCTGGTCATGACGCACTCCAAGGGCAATGGCGGCGCCTCGGCGGCACAAGACCGTCTCCAGTCGCTCGAAAAGACCTCGGATGGTTTTACGCTTGCCCAGATGGACCTGCGTCTGCGTCACGAGGGCGAAATCCTGGGGTACCGTCAGCACGGTGGCGTGACCTTGCGCTTTGTGGACCTGGATGCCGATGAGGACCTTATCGAATGGGCCCATTTGGACGCGGTCGAGCTCTTGCGGTATGCTTGCAACCTTGACTCTGTGGCGACGCGTCCCTTGCGCGAGGCGGTCGCCATGCGTTATCGACATATCTTTAAGGAGGTCAGCGGAGGATGAGAATCATCGGCGGCGAATGGCGCGGTCGTAAGATCGAGGAGCCCCGTGGTCGCGATGTCACCCGCCCCACGACTGATCGCGTGCGCGAGGCGTGCGCATCTATGGTCATGTCGGCATTCGATTTCGATTTGGACGAGGTTCGTGTGCTGGACGCCTTTGGCGGCTCCGGTGCCTTAGGGTTAGAGATGCTCTCTCGTGGGGCCCGCTCGCTCACGACGTTTGAGATCGATCGCAACGCCGCGCGGCTCATTACCAAGAATATCGAGTCGCTCTGCCGTGACCGTGCGCGTTGGCGTGTGGTCACGGGCGACATGCTGGCAAGTGCCTCGCGCGGTCGTGTACCGGGCGGCCCCTTTGATTTGGTCCTGCTCGACCCGCCCTATGCTTTTGGTGCCGAGCCGGTCGAGGAAATGCTGCAGAACCTGGCTCAGCAGGGTCTGCTTGCGCCTGGCGCTTATGCCCTGTTTGAGCATGCCTCCGCCGATGCGGGCGCGCATCCGGCAGGCTTTGAGACTGTACGTGAGAAGCGCTACGGCATTACCTCGGTCGACCTGCTTCGTTGGGTCGGCGATGACGACGGTGAGGACGATAGTGCCGTCACCGATGCCGATAACAACGATGCCACGACGTTTCAGGAGGACGCCCATGAATGACACCATCAACCGCGTGATCGTCCCGGGCACCTTCGATCCCATCACGTTTGGCCATATCGATGTGATCCGCCGCGCCCGCCGCATCTTTCCCAGTGTGATCGTCGCTGTTGCAGAGTCGCAGGGTAAAAACGGTGTGGGCACCACGTTTATGCTCGATGAGCGCGTGGCGCTGGCCCGCGAGGCGCTCGGTAATATCGACGGCGTCGAAGTCCTGCCCTTTACCGGCCTCTTGGTCGACTTCGCTCGTGAGCAGGGGGCGGGGGCCGTGGTCAAGGGCCTGCGCGCCATGACCGACTTTGAGTATGAGCTGCAGCAGGCCGACCTCAATTATCGCTTGGATAGCGAGCTGGAGTCCATCTTTGTCATGAGTGCTCCGCAGTACGGTTACATCTCGAGCTCGGTCGTTCGCCAGATCGCCTCGCTCGGCAGCGATGTATCGACGTTTGTGCCGCCCAACGTGGTCGAAGCGCTCAGACATCGCTTTTCGTGACGTTTTTTATTGCCTGGTGGCATGTGGTAAACTAGCACGATGATATGTTACCTATGAAAGGAGACCGGATGCCGGGCGAGAATTTTCCTGGCGATAGGATCGTCAGCTTGGTCGATGAGCTCGAAGGGCTGATCGAGGAAGCCAAGCCGCCTTTCGGCAAGAACGCTCAGTTCAAGGTCATCGACGCCGACGTGTTCTTCAATATCCTCGACGAGATCCGCATGAGCTATCCCGAGGAGTGGCAGAAGTCCCGCCGTATCCTTAAGGAGCGCGAGGAGCTTATGGCTTCCGCCGCCGCTCAGGCTGATTCCATCATCGCCGACGCTCAGCAGCAGGCCCTCACCATTGCCGGTGAGCAGGAGATCGTCCGCCTTGCGCAGCAGCAGGCCGACGACATCCGCGATCGTGCCCAGCAGTACGAGCGCGAGACGCGTTATGCTGCCGAGGACTACGCGGAGCAGGTCTTTACGCACCTGGAGGAGAACCTCAAGAGCCTGACTGGCACCGTTACCCGTTGCCGTCAGCAGCTCAACGAGGGTGCCGCCCAACAGAATGGTCAGTGGTAATGGCTGAGTTTCCGAGCGTTACCGTCGATCTTTCCGAGCAGCTCGAGTTTCCTGGAGATTCGTATCCGCTGACCGGTAAGGTCGATGTCGCCACCTACACGGTGGGCGAGAAGGAGTACCAGCTTCAGGACGGCATCGACTACGACGTTGTCTTTACCAATGCCGGTACCGGTGTCTTGCTCACGGGCATGGTCCGCGCGCACGCCACCGGCGAGTGCGACCGTTGCCTGGAGCCCGCCTCGTTTGATATCGCCGGCGAGATCGAGGAGTTCTACCTCTTTGAGGAGCCCGAGGATCCCGAGGCCTACGAGGACGGCTACGAGCTCCTGTGTGAGGACCGCATCGTCGATCTGGGTGAGCCCATCAACGACGCGGTCGTCATGGACACGCCGTTTGTGGTGCTCTGCAAGCCCGATTGCCGCGGTCTGTGCCCCACATGCGGTTGCAATCTCAACGTCGAGCAATGCGATTGCGCCGCCCAGGCAGAGGCAGAATGGGCCGCTGCCACGGAAAATCCATTTGCAGCATTGAAGAATCTCAAGCTTGATGAGTAAAACTGTGGTAGTATCGCTACTTGCGCGTAATCGCCACACTGGATAGTTCATAAGGAAGGTCACTATGCCCGTACCTAAACAAAAGCAGGGTCGTATCCGCACTCACACCCGTCGTTCCGCCAACATGAAGATCTCGGCTGCGGCTCAGTCCACGTGCCCCCGTTGCGGCGCTGTCAAGCTTCCGCACCACGTGTGCCCCAGCTGCGGTTTCTACAAGGACCGCGAGGTTATCGTTACCGAGTAACGGTATACTCTGGATGCGATGCCGTTCCAAATGGAACCACAATGGCCGGCTCAATGAGTCGGCCATTTTTGTATAAGGAGCATGTATATGAGTAACGTTCGCGTTTGTGTAGACGTTGTGGGCGGAGACGAGAAACCTCAGGTTGTTCTCGATGGTATCGAGGCTGCACTTGCCGCCGATCCCGATATCGAGGTCTTGGCAGCTGGCCCCGCTGAAATCGTCAATCCCTTTGCCGCTTCCCATGCACGTGTTGAGGCCCTTGAGGCACCTGACGTTATCGCCATGGATGACGATCCCATTCGCGCCGTGATGACCAAACGCAAGTCGTCGATCGTGCTGTCGTGTCGCGCCATCAAGAAGGGTAATGCGGACGCGTTCTTCTCTGCCGGCTCCACCGGCGCCATGACCGCCGCCGCCACCGCCTATGTGACGCCGTTTAGGTATCAGGCCGAAGGCAAGAAGCAGCCGGTGCGCCCCTGTCTGACCAATGCGCTGCCCAATCGCGCCGGCGGTCTGACGGTGCTGTGCGATATGGGCGCCAACCCCGATGTCGAGGTTGACGATATGGTACGTTTTGCCCAGATGGGTAGCGCCTATGCCCGCGTCGTCCTGGGCATCGAGCATCCCCGCGTGGGCCTGCTTGCCAACGGCACCGAGGACGAGAAGGGCTCCAACTTTACCAAGGCCTGCTTCCCGGCCATGAAAGCCGCCGTTCCCGGCTTTGTTGGTAACTGCGAGGGAACGGACATCACCTCAGGTAACTTCGATGTCGTCGTTGCCGATGGCATGTCGGGCAATATTGCGCTCAAGGCCACCGAGGGCGCTGCCAAGTTTTTACTGCAGGAGCTCAAGGGCGCCTTTATGTCTTCGCTCGGCACCAAGATTGCCGCGCTGCTCATCAAAAAGCAGATGCGCGAGATTAAGGCCAAGCTTTCGGGCGACGCCAAGGGCGGCGCGATTCTTTTGGGCCTGCGTGGCGTGGTCCTGATCGGCCATGGCGCCACCTCGGTCGAGGCTGTCAAAAACGGTACGCTCGCGGCGGCCGAAGCCGTGCGCGCGGGGCTGGTCGAGAATGTCGCCAACTCTATGGACGGTATCGTTTTATAACAGCGGCGTTATGCGCCTCGGGGCGTGCGTCGTGGGGTAGAATCAGAACCGTGTCTTGGTACCGCCCGGGCGGTACCATTCTTTTGGTATTCATGCACTATGAGAGGAAGCGCTATGGACCGCTCCGAAATCTTCGACAAGATCGCCGAGGTCGCTGCTGACGTTCTGGGCGTCGATGTTGCCGAAATTAGCGATGAGACCACCTTTGACGACCTCGATGCCAACTCGCTCGAGCGCCTGCAGCTGGTTACGGCTATCGAGGACGAGTTCAACCTCGAGATCGATGACGAGACCCTGCTCTCGCTCAACTCTGTCGCCGACGCCGTCGACGCTATCGAAGCTGCCAAGGAGGCCTAAGTCTTGGCTTTATCCGAACGACTTACGCGCGCCCAGGAGATTCTGGGCCACGAGTTCAATGACAAGGTGCTGCTGCGCGCGGCCCTCACGCATCCTTCGGCCGTCGAAGGCCAGCCTGTCTCGGCAAGCTACGAGCGCTTGGAGTTTTTGGGCGATTCCATTTTGGGCGCCGTCGTCGCCCGTTCGCTCTTTGAGTCCTATCCCGAGTTTGACGAGGGCAAGCTCACCCGCTTGAAGGTGTCGCTCGTCTCGGGCGCCACGTTGTCGGAAGTCTCCCACGAGCTGGGTATCGACGACATCATCATCTTTGGTGCCTCCGAGACCGGTACCGGTGCGCGCGGCCTGCATTCGGCGCTCGAGAACGTCTACGAGTCGCTCGTGGGCGCACTGTACCTGGATGCCGGCTGGGATGCCGCAGCGGAGTTTATCCATCGTACGCTTAAACCGCATTTGGCTTCCGAGCGTGCCGAGCATCCTGCAAACCCCAAGTCGTTTTTGCAGGAGTGCGTGCAAGCCGACGGTCACGAACCCCCGGCGTATAAGCTCGTTGGCTCCGAGGGCCCAGCGCATGCGCCCACCTTTACCGCCGTGGTTTTGATCGATGGTATTCGCCAGGGTCGCGGTTCCGGCTCCTCAAAGAAAGAAGCCGAGGGAGCCGCCGCGCTCGAAGCGCTCGACCGCATGGGTTACACCACCAACGGCGTGATTCTGAACAAGAAGCACGTGTAAGCGAGGAACCGTGTATCTCAAGTCCCTCACGCTCAAAGGGTTCAAGTCGTTTGCCGACCGCGCCCATATGACGTTTGAGCCGGGCCTGACCGTCATCGTCGGTCCCAACGGCTCGGGAAAATCGAACATCTCCGACTCGATTCTGTGGGTCCTGGGCGAGCAGAGTGCCAAGCAGCTGCGCGGCCAGGCCATGGAGGACGTCATCTTCTCGGGCTCGTCGGCGCGCAAGCCGGTGGGTGTCGCCGAGGTCACGCTGGTGCTCGATAACTCGGACCATATGCTGCCCGTCGACTTTGACGAGGTCGCCATTACCCGTCGCATGTACCGCTCGGGCGAAAGCGAGTACCTCATCAACTCGAGCCCGTGCCGCCTGATGGACATTCAGGACATCCTGCACGATTCGGGCCTGGGCAAGGATACGCATTCCATCATCAGCCAGGGCAAGCTCGATGCCATTTTGCAGAGCCGCCCCGAGGAGCGGCGCGCCCTTATTGAGGAGGCTGCCGGCATCTCCAAGCACAAGCGCCGCAAGGAGCGTGCGCTCAAAAAGATTAAATCGATGGACGAGCACCTGACCCGTGCCCGCGACATCAATAAGGAGATCGCCCGCCAGCTGCGGCCGCTGGAGCGTCAGGTCGATCGCGCGCGCAAGTACAAAGAGCTGTCCTCGCGCGCGAACGAGCTTACGCAGATGCTGGCCGTCGATGAGCTGCGTTCGCTGCAGTCGCAGTGGAACGACCTGGAGAGCCGCTCCAAGGAAGGTGCCGCCGAGCTTGAGCTTGCGCAGTACCGCTTGGGCGAAAAGGAGCGCGAGCTCGAGAAGCTTCAGGTCATGCTCGAGGAAAAGGGCCTGTTTGTGGGCGACCTGGGCGAGCAGCGCCGTCATATGCAAGATGTGGTCGGCCGCATTAACTCCGACATGCGCCTGCTCGAGGAAAAGGGCCACAACATGGTGTCGCGCCTGTCTGACATGCGCGGGCAGATTTCGAGCTCCGAGCATCAGCGTCGTCGCGTGGTCGAGGAGCTCGAGGACGCGCGTGCGCAGCTTGAGGAAGTGACCGGTGCGCATATGCAGGCCCAGGAGGACGTTGACGCCGCTGGTCCTGCCGCCGCTGAGCTCCACGAGCGTCGCGTTGCGCTCGACAATCAGATTTCGCAGCTCACGCGTGAGCAGCGCGATGTGCAGCGTGTGGCCGATAACGCCGCGCTCGAGCTCGCCAAGGTGAAGGACTCGCTGAGCAATGCCGAGGTCGAGGACAACATGTATGCCTCGCGCCTGGAGCAGATTGACGAGCAGCTCGAGGAGGTCACGGCCTCGCTCGAGAGCCGTCGCGACCGCGCCGAGGAGCTTGAGGGCGCTCTTGAGGAAGCGCGCCGGGCTCAGGTCGATGCGCGTGAGGCCACCGAGACGGCACGCGCGGCCCTGAAGGACTTGCGTAATCGTGAGAGTGAGGCGCGCAACAAGCTGTCCGAGGTGCGCTCGGAGCTTGCCAGCCAAAAGAAACTCGATGCCCGCATGGCCGACAGCTCGCCGCTCGTGAGCCGTCTGGTAGGTGCGCTGGGCGACGATGTCTCGGGTCGTCTGGGCGACGTGCTCGAGGCCCCGCGCGAGCTTGAGGGCCTGGTTGAGCAATTGCTCGCCGGCGATATCGATGCGCTGCTGTTCGACGATACGTCCGCGCTTGAGCGTGCCGGTCGTGCCGCTCTGGACCAGAAGAAGGCCTCGGGCGAGGCGCTGCTGGTGGCGCGCGGCGTGAGCGGCTCTACCGCCGCTGAGGGCGCCTCCGGTACCTGTTTGGTTGATCGTCTGTCCGTGCGCGCAGGCTACGGTCCCGTCGTCGAGGCGCTGCTCGGCGGCTATTACGTCGTGGACGATCTTGCTGCCGCGCTGTCGGCGCCGGTCGTTGACGGCGTGACTTACGTGACCCCCGATGGTGCCCGCGTCGCCTGCGGCGGCCTGGTGCGCGTGGGCCTCGATGCCGGCGAGGCTTCGGGTGCCTTGGAGCGCAAGCGTCGAATTCGCGAGCTGGAGGGCCTGGAGCCCGATCTGGCTGCTGTGTTTGAGCATGTGTCGGATCAGGTCGTTGAGGCCAACGCCGCCGTCGAGGAGGCCCGTGCCGCCGAGGGTGATGCCGCCGGTGAGATCGCCCGTCTTGAGGGCGAGCGCCGCTCGCTGCTCTCCGAGATCGGCCGTCTGGAGCAAAGCGCCAACAATGCCGAGGTCGAGCGCGTGCGCATCTCCAAGCGACGCGAGCAGGCCTCAGAGGCCGTTCGCGCTGCGCGCCCGCGTGTCGACGAGCTCACCCGTTCGCGTGACGAGGCGCGTGCGCAGGCAAGCGATCTGGGTCTTCAGATTGCCGAGGCCAACGACGAACTCGACCGCGTTCGCCGTGACGATTCCGAGGCCGCCGGTAAGCTCGCCGACGCCAAGGTTCGCCTAGCCCAGACAAGCGAGCGCCTGCGTTCGCTGAAGGGCCGCGTGCCCGACCTGGAGCATCGTCTTGAGGGCATCGACCGTCGTATCCGTGGAACACGCCAGGCTTCGCGCTCGCTCGAACTGCTGCGCCTGCGCGTCGACCCCATGCACGAACGCTATTCTGCCCTGTTGGAACGCGCATCGGATTGGGCAGCGCGCCTGCGTGACCAGGCCTCTCTGGAAGAGGCGGACTCCGCTTCGCTCAAGAAGACCATCGAGGATGCCAAGGCGGAGGTTGCCCGTGCCAAGGAGCGGGTTGATGCCGCCACGGCGACGCAAAATGAGTTCAAGGTTGCGCGCGGCAAGCTCGAGGTTCAGGTCGAGGCGGCCATCAAGGCCATTACCGCCGATGGCACCACGGTGCTCGAGGAAGCGCTCATGCTTCCGGCACCCACCGACCGCGACGCCGCCGAGCGCGAGCTCAACCAGCTCGTGCGTCAGATCAACAATCTGGGCCCCGTGAACCAGGTTGCCATGGAGGAATACGAGCAGCTCAAGCGCCGCGCCGATTACATCGAGGAGCAGCTGGCCGATCTGGAGAGCGCGCGCAAGGCGCTCACCAAGATCACGGTGGCCATTGATCGCAAGATGCGCAAGGCGTTCCTGGTGACGTTTGAGAAGGTCGATGCGAACTTCCGCGAGATCTTCGCTATGTTGTTCCCGGGCGGCCAGGCACATCTGGAGATGACCGACCCCGAGCATCCGGCCGAGACAGGCATCGAGGTCGTGGCGCAACCGCGCGGCAAGCGCATCACCAAGATGATGCTCATGTCGGGCGGCGAGAAGAGCCTGACGGCGCTCGCCCTGCTCTTTGCCGTGTACCGCACGCGCACGGTGCCGTTCTATGTGCTGGACGAGGTCGAGGCGGCGCTTGATGACGCTAACCTGTCCAAGCTCATCGGAGCCCTCGATGTGCTGCGTTCCGATACGCAGCTCTTGGTTATCTCGCATCAGCGCCGTACTATGGAGGACGCTGACGTTCTCTATGGCGTCTCGATGCAAGCCGACGGCGTCAGTCGCGTCGTCTCGCAAAAACTCGATCGCGAAACCGGAAAGGTCGTGAATGCATAATGGGATTCTTTGATGCTCTCTCGCGCGGACTTGAGCGCAGCCGAGAGGCCCTCAACGAGGTATTCTACTTTGGCGGCGAGGTCGACGAGGACTTTTGGGAGGACCTTGAGGACACCCTCGTCATGGGTGACATGGGCGCCGAGGTCGCCATCAAGGTCTCCGATGACCTGCGCGATGCCGCGGCCAAGAAGAACCTCAAGACCGCCCCGCAACTCCGTCGCGCCCTGGCCGAGCAGCTCGAGCAGCACTTTGTGCCCATCGAGCACGATCCGTTCTCCGATACGCCGAGCTGCGTGCTGTTTGTGGGCATTAACGGTGCCGGCAAGACCACGACGGTTGGCAAGATTGCGAGCGCCATGGCCGCCCGCGGCAAGAACGTGGTGATCGGTTCGGCCGACACCTTCCGCGCCGCCGCCATCGAGCAGCTCGATGTGTGGGGCCAGCGCGCCGGCGTCCCCGTCATCAAGCGCGATCGCGGCTCCGATCCGGCAAGTGTTTGCTACGACGTGCTCGACGAGGCCGACAAGCGCGGCAGCGACCTTGTGCTCATCGATACCGCCGGTCGTCTGCACACGAGCCCCGAGCTCATGCGCGAGCTTGCCAAGGTGGTCAATGTGACCCGTAAGCGCGCCGCCAATATGGCCGCCGGCCCCATGCCCGTCTATGTCGTGCTCGTGATCGATGCCGCAACGGGCCAAAACGGCCTTAACCAGGCGCTCGAGTTTAACGAGGCGCTTGGCCTGGACGGTATTATCATGACAAAGCTCGACGGCACGGCTAAGGGCGGTATTGCCATGGCCGTGGCCGAGAAACTCAAGCTCCCGATCCTGCGCGTGGGCGTGGGCGAGCAGGTCGATGACCTGCAGGAGTTCAATGCCAAAGATTTCTGCCGCGCCCTGGTGGGCGAGTCCAATTAAGGAGTGACTAGTGTTTGATTCTCTGAGCGATCGCCTCAACGACACATTTGACCGCCTGCGCGGCAAGGGCAAGCTGACCGAGGCCGATATCACCTCTGCCATGCGCGACATTCGCATGGCGCTGCTCGAGGCCGACGTTAACTTTAAGGTCGTTAAGGAGTTCGTCGCCAAGACCAAGGAGCGCTGCATGACCGCCGAGGTTATGGAGTCGCTGTCGCCGGCGCAAAACGTCGTCAAGATCGTGCTCGACGAGCTCACCGAGATGCTCGGTTCCACCGAGAGCAAACTCGTCTTTAGCAACCGCATTCCCAATGTCATCATGCTCGTGGGCCTGCAGGGCTCCGGTAAGACTACGGCAGCCGTAAAGCTGGCTTATCTGCTCAAGAAGCAGGGTCGCTCGCCGCTGCTCGCAGCGTGCGACGTCTACCGCCCCGCCGCTGCCGACCAGCTGGCCACGCTTGGTGGCGAGATCGGCGTGCCGGTTTTCCGCGGTGACGGCGCGCACCCGGTCGATATCGCCAAGGGCGCCATCCAGGAAGCCGTCGACCGCCTGCGTGACGTGGTCATCGTCGATACCGCCGGTCGTTTGCAGATCGACGAGCAGATGATGCAGGAGGCCGTGGACATCAAGAAGGCCGTCAAGCCCGATCAGGTGCTGATGGTCGTCGATGCCATGACCGGCCAGGATATCGTCAACGTCGTCTCGACCTTCGCCGAGCGCACCGACTTCGACGGCGTGATCATCTCCAAGCTCGACGGCGATGCCCGTGGCGGCGGCGCGCTTTCCGTGCGCCAGGTGACCGGTAAGCCCATCAAGTTCGTGAGCATGGGCGAGAAGCCCGATTCGCTGGAGCCGTTCTATCCCGACCGCATGGCCAAGCGCATCTTAGGCATGGGCGATGTTGTCGGCATCATCGAGAAGGCCCAGGAGGCAGCCGACGCCGAGCAGCTCGAGGCTGCAGAGCGCATGCTGCGCGAGGGCTTTACCATGAACGACATGCTCGACCAGATGAAGGCCGTCAAGAAGATGGGCGGCATGAAGGGCATCCTGGGCATGCTCCCCGGTGGCCAGCGTGCGCTCAACCAGATGGGTGGCAACCTGGACGAAGGTATCTTCGATAAGAACGAGGCCATCATCATGTCGATGACCAAGGAGGAGCGCCTGCGTCCCTCCATCATCAACGGTCAGCGCCGTGCCCGCATTGCCAAGGGCGCCGGCGTGACCCCCACCGAGGTCAACAGCCTTATGAAGCAGTGGGGCGAGATGAATAAGATGATGGGCCGCATGCGCACGATGGCCAATCAGGCGCAGGCCGGCGGCAAGAAGGGCAAGAAGGGTAAGAAGGGCAAAAAGATGCGCATGCCCAATATTCCCGGTCTGGATGCCATGGGCCTGGGCGGCATGGGCGGCCTGGGTACGGGCGGCCCCAAGTCCGATATGGACCTGCTGCGCCAGATGGAAGCGCAGATGCGTAATAAGAAGTAACGGCTGGTTGAGTCGAGTATGGCGAAGGCCGCCTGGATGGTACTCCAGGCGGCCTTCGCCGTTCGTTCGCAGGTTGTCGCACGCGCGGAAGCGTGCTGGCGCCGGGGTATGTGCCGCTAGTGGCAGCCGCAGCCCTCGTGGTCCTCGTGCTCGTGATGGCCGTGGCAACTACAGGATTCGCCGTGCTCATGGGCGTGCTCGTGGTCATGGCCGTGGCAGCCGCACGTGGCCTCGCCGGTCTGCGCGAGCGTGCCGGCAACGAGGGCCTCGACGCAGGCATCGCAGCTGCCCTGGGCGCCCGCATAGACCGTGATGCCGGCTTGAGCAAGCGCGTTGATGGCGCCGCCGCCGATGCCACCGCAGATGAGCGTGTCCACGCCGCCGTTGGCGAGCAGGCCCGCAAGGGCGCCGTGGCCGGTGCCGCCGGTGCCTACGACCTGCTCGTTGAGCACCTTGCCATCCTGGATGTCGTAGATCTTGAACTGCTCGCTGCGGCCAAAGTGCATAAAGATGTTGCCGTTGTCGTACGTCGTTGCCACCCTCATGGTGTCAGCCTCCTTTGCTGGCCATGCGGCCGTTGTCGTGGTGATGGGGGAGTACGCGATGTTGCCGCCTTCGATGATGATCGCCCGTCCATTGACCAGCGCGTTTGCCACCTTACGATGTGCGCGGCTGCAGATGGCCGCCACGGTGGCACGAGCGATGCCCATGTGCTGGGCGACGGCCTCCTGATTGAGGCCCTCCAGGTCGCACAGGCGCAGTACTTCGAGCTCATCGACCGTCATATCGATGGCGTCGCCGCTCGCTAGGCCATCGGGGGTAAAACCGCGATATTCGGGGATGATCCCGACGCGGCGCAGTTTTTCGCGTCTTCCTGCCATGCGCACTCCTTATCTGACATATGTCAACAATAGAATAGCGAACCTGCGGATTTGTGAAAGGAATTTCTGGCATATGTCAGAAAATGAGGGCTTATGTTTGGGCTGTGGGGCCGCGTGCGCCTGGGCTACAATGAATCTCGCTTGTAGGCGACTGACAGGAGGGTCAATGAGCAAAGCTGATCAACAGTTTGTAACCATGTGCCGCGATATCTTGGACCATGGCACCACCACCGAGGGCCAAAAGGTCCGTCCGGTGTGGGAGGACGGCACCCCTGCCTATACCATTAAAAACTTTGGCGTCACGGCGCGCTACGATCTGCGCGAGGAGTTCCCCGCGCTTACGCTGCGTCGTACGGCGCTCAAGTCCGCCATGGACGAGATCCTGTGGATCTATCAAAAGAAGTCTAATAACGTCCATGACCTCAACAGCCATATTTGGGACGAGTGGGCCGACGAGACCGGCTCCATCGGCAAGGCCTACGGGTACCAAATTGGCCAGAAGAGCCATTATGCCGAGGGCGACTTTGACCAGATGGACCGCGTGCTGTACGACCTCAAGAACACGCCGTATAGCCGTCGCATTATGACGAACACCTATGTGTTCAGCGACTTGTCCGAGATGCACCTGTATCCGTGCGCCTACAGCGTGACCTATAACGTCACGCAGCGCCCACAGGATGACAAGCCGACGCTCAACATGATTCTCAATCAGCGCAGCCAGGACATTTTGGCCGCGAACAACTGGAATGTGTGCCAGTACGCCATTCTGCTCATGATGGTTGCGCAGTCGGTCGATATGATTCCCGGCGAGCTGCTGCACGTGATCGCCGATGCTCACATTTACGACCGTCACGTCGATATCGTCCGCGAGCTTATTGAACGTCCGCAGTTTGCGGCGCCTAAGGTAACGCTGAATCCCGACGTGCATGACTTCTATGCGTTTACGACCGACGACCTCATCGTCGAGGGCTATGAGCACGGTCCGCAGGTCAAGAACATTCCCATCGCGGTGTAGGTGGCAGGCATGACGTGTAAGCTTTCTGCCATCGTTGCCGTGTGTGAAGACTGGGGCATTGGCTGCGAGGGCGATATGGTCGTGTCCAACCGTGCCGACATGCGCCATTTTGTGGCGTGCACCAAAGGCTGTCCGGTCATTCTGGGACGCAAGACGCTGCTGAGTTTCCCCGGCGGGCGTCCGCTTAAGAACCGTCGCAATATCGTACTAACCCGCGACGAGAGCTTTGCTGCCGAGGGCGTCGACGTGGTGTATAGCGTTGACGAGGCCTTGGCCGCCGTGGCCGATGAGCCCGTTGCGTGGGTGATTGGCGGCGGCGAGGTGTATCGGCAATTTTTGCCGTATTGCACCGAGGCCGAGGTCACGCACAACCATTGCATCCATGACGTGGATACGTACTTTCCCGATTTGGATGCCGATCCCGCGTGGGAGATTGCGCGGCGTTGCGGTGTTGCCACGATTGCCGCGGGCGAGGGTGACGAAGGTCTCGATTATGAGTTCGTGACGTATCGTCGCGTTGAGGCGTAAATCGTCTGGCGTGAACGGTATCATCGGGTTATTTGATTGCATGGGGCGGCGCTTAGCGTCGCCTCGTTTGGTATAGATGTGCTGCAAAGAAAGGTGCGGGCTGGCTGCTATGACTGATGCCGTTGAGGTTCTGCGAATTGATTCGCTCGAGGACGAGCGGCTCGATGCCTACGTGCGACTGACCGAGCGCGAGCTGCGCTGCGTGCTGGAGCCGCAAAAGGGCATCTTTATTGCGGAGAGCGCCAAGGTCATCGAGCGTGCCGTGCGTGCCGGATATCAGCCGGTGAGCTTTCTTTTGGGTGAACGCTGGCTCGACCAGATGATGCCGTTGTTCGAGCGCCTGGTTGTGCGCGAGGGCGCGGGTCCGGTTCCTGTGTTCGTTGCCTCCATGGAGCTCATGGAGCAGCTGACGGGCTTTAACGTGACGCGCGGTGCGCTCGCGGCATTCCGTCGTCCACGTCAGATTCCAGTTGATGAGTTCTTGGGCGGTGTCGTCGAGGCGGCGGGGGAGCGCCCGGTGCGCGTATGCGTCCTCGAGGGCATTGTCGACCACACCAACGTCGGCGCGATTTTCCGCTCGGCGGCTGCGCTGAACGTCGATGGCATTTTGGTGAGCCCTACTTGCTGTGACCCGCTGTATCGTCGCTCGGCCCGCGTGAGCATGGGCACGGTTTTCCAGGTGCCCTGGACGCGTATTGGCAGTGAGGCGCGCGTATGGCCGCATGATGGGCTGGCGGCGCTGCACGATGCCGGCTTTTCGTGTGCCGCCATGGCGTTGACGGATGATTCGGTGTCGTTGGACGATCCCGTGCTGCAGGAGATTGATCGCCTGGCGATCTTTATGGGTACCGAGGGTGCCGGCCTGGGAGCCAAGACTATTGAGGGCTGCGACCGAGCCGTGCGCATTCCGATGGCGCACGGGGTCGATTCGCTCAACGTGGCCGCGGCGAGCGCCGTCGCCTTTTGGCAGCTGTGCCCGCACGTGAGCAATGAGTATCACTACCAGCCGGGTTTGTATCACTAGACAGATATTTCGCTCCGGGCTCTGGTTCGGGGCGTTTCGGCCGACGCTGGTCGGTGCTAAGCTGGTATTGGCTTTGGTCTTAAATTGCCGTTTTGCTGTTTGACGTATGCGTGTGGGGAGGGCGTGTGGCTAAGAAATCTACGGCGATCGATGTAACGCAAGGTGTCATTTGGCAGCAATTGCTGTCGCTGTGCGTTCCCATCTTTTTTAGTTCGTTTTTTCAGCAGGCCTACACGCTTATCGGTACGTATATCGTCGGCCAGTTTGGCGGCAAGCTCGCGCTGGGTGGCATTCAAGCCACGATGGTGCTCACCGAGCTCTGCATTGGCTTTTGCGTTGGCGTCGGCGCCGGCTGCGCGGTCATTACCGGTCAGTATTTTGGCCAGCACGATGATGAACGACTGAATCGTTCGGTTCACACGGCCATGACGCTCGCGCTGGTGGGCGGTATCGTCTTCTCCATTCTCGGCATAGTGTTCGTTGAGCCCATGCTGGTGCTTATGAACACGCCGCATGAACTATTGGCCGAGGGCGTGGCCTATGCTCGCTGTTATTTTGCCGCGATGGTTGCGGCACTGCTGCTCAATATGGGAACGGCATTGCTGCGCGCCGTGGGCGACACGCGCGGGCCTGCTGTGATCATCGCTTCCGGCTGCCTTGTTAATGCGGTTTTGGATATCATCTTCGTTGCCGTGCTTCATATGGAGGCTCTGGGCTGTGGCATCGCGGTGGCGCTGACCATTTGCTCCAACGCCACGATGATCGTGATTCGTATGATGCACGCACCGGGTGCGTGGCGGCTTTCACTGTCCAAACTCGGCATTGATCCTGGCATTTGTAAGAGCATGATCTCGTGTGGTCTGCCGCTTGGCTTTCAGTCTGCTGCGTATTCGATTTCCAACGTTTTGATTCAGGTGTCGGTCAACTCGTTTGGTGCCGATGTCACCACGGCTTGGGGTCTTTCGGGCCGCCTGGATGGCATTGTCTGGATGGTTACCGAGGCGCTTGGCGTGTCGATCACCACGTTCTCGGCACAGAACTTTGGCGCGCGCAACTACGAGCGCATGCGCAAGGGCTACCATACGTCGCTCGTGCTGTCGTTTATGCTCATTGGTGGCCTGTCTGCCGTGCTGCTGGTATTCTCGGGTCCGCTGTCTCGTCTGTTTGTCGACGATGCTTCGATTTCGGCGTACACCACGACGATTCTTCATTTTATCGCGCCGTTCTACGCGATTTTCTCGATTATCGAGAACGCGTCGGGTTCCATCCGCGGCGCCGGCGTGAGCTTGCAGCCCATGCTGCTCACGATTTTTGGCACCGTCGTGCTCAGGGTGATCTGGGTGTTTGCGATTATGCCGTTCGATCCGTCGCTTGAGCACCTGCTGCTGGTCTACCCCGTAACCTGGGTAATCACCGCCATGATGTTCACCGTCTACCATCACAGCGGCAACTGGCTCGGCCGCGCCACTGCCTAGCTATTGGGGACGTCCGCAATGGCTAGTATTCGATGCCTTGGCGGGCTAGGAGGCCTTCGTCGAAGTAGTGTTTGACGGGGCGCATTTCGGTTACTAGGTCGGCAAGGTCGGCGAGGGGTAGCAAGCAGCGGCCGGTGAGCACGAGTTCCGTGGTGGCGGGCTTTATCGCAATCAGTTCCTCGACATCCTCTCGCGCCCCAAAGCAGCTGTCGTCTTGCCCTTGCCGTCGCCTGTATAGATTTGAACCTTGCCGACTTACAGTGATGCCATCTCTGTCCTTTCGTGCCCGGCGTCGGTTTATCGCCGTCCGGGTTGGGTATTCTAGAAAACATTATCAACCCCAGTAGATGGAGTTCAAGCAGATGGAGATGGATGACAACAAACGTAGACGGAATATGATCCTCTACGTGCTCATCGCCTTCGTCGTCTACCTCGTGCTCTCGACCGTTCTGTTCCCCAACATCGGTCACACGCAGCAGATTACGAAGACCGATTACTCGACGTTTGTCAAAGCGCTCGATAAGAAGAGTGTCGACAAGGTCGAGTACAACACGGACGATTACACGATTTATTACACCAAGAAGGGCGAGGACGAGAACATCGCCTACAAGACGACCGGTGTGCCGAATGACGCTGGCTTTACCGATCGCGTGCTTGAATCTGGCGCCTCGCTTGAGTCGGTCGTTCCCGATAAGAACTCGGGTCTGATGACCTATTACCTGCTTACGCTCATCCTTCCCATGGCGATTTTCTTCCTCATCGGTTGGTGGCTCAACCGCCGTATGAAGAAGGCCATGGGCGATGACGGTCCTTCGATGAACTTTGGTGGCGGCGGTTTTGGCGGCGGTGGACTGGGCAAGTCCGGCGCGCGCGTGATCGCCTCCAAGGACGTGGGCGTGACCTTTAAGGATGTTGCCGGCCAGGAAGAGGCTAAGGAGTCCCTCAAGGAGGTCGTCGACTTTCTGGAGAAGCCGCAGCGCTACGAGGAAATCGGCGCCAAGCTGCCGCGTGGTGCTCTTCTTGTCGGCCCTCCGGGTACCGGTAAGACCCTGCTTGCCAAGGCCGTTGCCGGCGAGGCGGGCGTGCCGTTCTTTAGTATTTCGGGTTCTGAGTTTGTTGAGATGTTTGTCGGCCGCGGCGCCGCCAAGGTGCGCGATCTGTTTAAGCAGGCCAAGGAAAAGGCCCCGTGCATCGTCTTTATCGATGAGATCGATACCATCGGCAAGAAGCGCGATGGCGGCGGCTTTAGTGGCAACGACGAGCGCGAGCAGACACTCAACCAGCTGCTGACCGAGATGGACGGCTTCGATAACCACAAGGGTATTGTCGTTCTCGCTGCTACCAACCGCCCCGACAGCCTTGATCCGGCCCTGCTTCGCCCCGGTCGTTTTGACCGCCGCATCCCCGTTGAGCTGCCCGACCTGACCGGTCGCAAGAACATCCTCGAGTTGCATGCCAAGAGCGTGAAGACGCAGCCGCCGATCGACCTGACCGCGATTGCCCGCGCCACGCCCGGTGCCTCGGGCGCCGACCTGGCCAACATCATCAACGAGGGCGCCCTGCGTGCCGTCCGCGAGGGTCGCAAGCGCGCTACGCAGGACGACTTTGAGGAGTCGGTGGAGGTCGTCATCGCCGGTCAGCAGCGCAAGTCCACGGTGCTGTCCGACCACGAGAAACAGGTCGTTTCTTACCACGAGATCGGTCATGCCATCGTTGCTGCCCGCCAAAAGGGTTCTGCGCCGGTCACGAAGATTACCATCGTGCCGCGCACGAGCGGTGCTCTGGGCTACACCATGCAGGTCGAGGAGGATGAGCGCTTCCTGACCACACGCCAGGAGGTCCTGGACAAGCTCGCCGTCTATTGCGGTGGCCGTGCAGCCGAGGAGCTCATCTTTGGCGAGATGACGACCGGCGCAGCCAACGATATCGAGCAGGCCACCAAGCTCGCCCGTAACATGGTGACGCGTTTTGGTATGTCCGATGAGTTTGGCATGATGGCGCTCGGTACCGTTCAGAATGCGTACCTCAACCAGGACACGTCGCTCACCTGCGCCCCCGGTACGGCCGAGCGCGTGGACGCGATTGTCGCCAAGCTGATCGAGGATGCGCACGACCGCGCTCTGCAGATTCTGAAGGAGAACAAGTTTAAGCTCCACGAGCTGGCTCGTTATCTGTACAAGAAGGAGACGATCACGGGCGAGGAGTTCATGAATCTCCTCACGCGCGAGAATCCACTGATGCCGAAGCAGCAGTAAGGCTGGTTACACAGCATCGAACGCCCCATTTGAGCTTCTATCTCAAATGGGGCGTTTTGCTTGGGAGGGATATGCATGAAGATCGTGGTGAGCGCCTGTTTGATGGGCGAGAGCTGCAAGTATAACGGACTCGACAACTATCATCGCGAGCTGGTCGAGGCTTGCGAGCGCACGGGGACCGAGGTCCTGTTGGTATGCCCTGAGGTTTTTGGCGGCCTGCCCACACCGCGTGATCCTTCCGAGATCGTGGACGGCGAGGTCCGTACCTGCGAGGGTACCTCAGTCGATCGCGAGTTTCGCCTGGGTGCCGAGCGCGCGCTCGACATGTGCGAGCAGGCGGGCGGCCCGTCCCAGATCGCTGCGTGCGTCTTGCAGGACCGTAGCCCCTCGTGTGGTGTAGGCCGTATCTACGACGGAACGTTCAGCGGTACGCTCACACCGGGTAATGGCGTTTTCGTCGACCTGCTCCTGCGCCACGGGTACCGTGTGATTCCGGCTAGCGAGTTCGATCCCAGCATGCTGGAACATTGTCCACAGCACTCGAATCCAACACTTCCTCACGGGTGACCGTTTTGGCATCATCCGTGAAGTTGATATTGAGTACGACCCGGTCATCAAAGACGTAGACCGAGTTGACAGGTGCCGTACCCAGGCAGTCCCTCCCCGCGGTCCTCGCGCAGGAACGCGTACACGGTCCTGCCGTCTCTTGCGCCCCTCCTGACCCAAACCCTGCTAGGAACGAGTGCAGCAAACTGGATTTTTAAATTAGTCTTTGCAAATAACCTTTGAACCTTCACCATCAATTACAATTCCCTGACGATTGTTAATTGGGCATAGATTCAAATCCGAAAACTCAGTTATTATTTTCTCGGTAACTTTCTTAAATGGTGCTGTAAGAAAATGCGGAAGAACATAGAAATCAATCAAATTAAGCCCTGCATCATCTTCTTGTGAGTAGTCCTCCGGCTTTTCATCCATTTGCTCGATATATTGGATGCTTGGAGCGCATATAATCGCACCTGCCGATTCACCAATCATCAGTTTTCCCTTTGCCAATTCTTTCTTCAACAGCTCATCCGTTCCCGTTTTACGGAGCTGGTCCATAAGGAAAAAAGAATTTCCGCCGGTAAAATATATCACATCCGCATCTTCAAAAACAGACTGTATCGTTGAATAAGCCTCCGTTGAAATATCAATTTCAGTTACGATTGCTCCCAACTTTTTGAATAATTTTCGAGCCGAGCGGACATAACCGGTGTAGCCTTCACGCAGCGAAGCTGTTGGAATAAATGCGACTTTTTTATTTTCAATTTCTTCCTTTATCAGACTTCCTACACTTGAAAAGTGCGAACATAAAAACAGTTTCATCAATATTCTCCTTTATATATAAATTCTTATTTGTTGAACTAAGCCGTGTATACCATACGCTCCAATGAAAGAACGCCATGATATAGCGTAATTTGCTGTTTTCCTACGTACGTGCGTACACACTCCACAGGAATTCTAAGGGCCCTGCCCCCTTAGCACACGGACTTTGGAACGAAGACTAGTGTGTTACGCCTTGCCAGAGGTGTACAGGCTCCCGGTACGCACGTACGCAGCAATTGCCATCAATGCGCCATATAAGTGGCGATCAAGTTCGCATAAAGCGACCTTGGTTTCGCAAAAAAAGCAGGATACCATCACCACGATGATGCCCTGCCTTTGTTCGTTCCTGTTTACCGTTCCGAGTAGTCCTTCCGCAGAATTTACGATAAAAAACGTACCTGAACCCTTTCTCGTAAAGAACCGGGTTCGAGTACGAACTGAATGGTGGTGCAATAAAAAACCACCACAAAGGTGTTGCTCCCTTGTGGTGGTTTTGGGCTAGGCCTAGAGCGTGTGGCCGTAGGCGTTGGCGGTCTTGATGGCGGCGGCGAACTTCTCGTCGGTGAAGGGCTCCGGGTTGCCCTGCTTCCATTCGTTGGTGGCATGCGCGTGCTCGCATAGGGCAGGGATGTCGGCCTCGGAAAGCCCGACCTGCTCAAGCGTCACGGGCAGCCCCATCTGCTTGTTAAAGGCAGCGTAGCGCTCAAGGTTCTCGGTGTCGCCCGTGTAGGCGAACAACACCAGCACGCCCAGGCTTACGACTTCGCCGTGCAGGTAGGTGCCCTCACGCGGAATGCTGCAGGTGGCGTTGTAGAACGCGTGCGCCACGCTCGAGTTGTAGTAGTAATCGTTCTGGTTGGTCAGGTTCGAGACATAGCCCGTGTTGACCACGATGTCGAGCGCGATCTGCTTGACGGCCTTACTCGACAGGTCCTGGCGCACGTCCTCAAGACCCTGAACGCCATAGGTGAACAGCGGCTCGGAGCAGGTGTGGGCGATTGCCAGGCCAAGGCCTGCTGTGTGCTCCAGGTTGCCTGCGCTCGTGGCGTACTCGACCTCGGGCTGCTTGGACAGGGCGTCGCCCACGCCGGCCCAAAAGTACTCTGCCGGAGCCTCGGCGATGATCTTGGGATTGATGAAGATGTGCGCCGGTCGGTTGGGGTACGAATAGCCCTCGAGCGAGCCATCGTCGTTGTAGACAACGGCAATGGCGGTCGCGGCGGAACAGTTAGAGCAAATCGTCGGCACCGTAAAGACGATCTTCTTGAGCTCGATGGCTGCGGTCTTGACGGTGTCGAGCGCCTTGCCGCCGCCGCATGCGATAAGCACGTCGGCTTCCTGGCAGGCAGGGGAGTTTACGACCTTGGCGATATTGGCCCGCGTGCTGTTGGTGCCGTAGACGCGCGTCTCCAGAACCTCGACGCCGGTGCCTGCCAGCGCGGCTTCGATACCGGGAAGTGCTGCGGCTAGTGCTCGCTTGCCGCCAATGATGGCGACCTTGGTCGCTCCGTATTCGGCCAGCGCGCCGGGCAGCTCGTCAAAGCAATCCTCGCCGACGGTATAGTCGCTCATTCCAATCGTGCGCATAGGTGCCTTCTTTCGTTTGTTAGAGTGCTTTCAGGTATTTTGCTCCTAGAGAAGGGCTGTAATATCGAGAAATTTCGAACGTATAAAACCAGTGTTGAGGGTTTTTCGCCGGCGAGGAACGTGCTAGCATACTCCGCATAAGCGTTGATGGGGACGAGTAGTCGGCCATCCGCATGCTACAGAGAGCGGGGAGCGCTGAGAACCCGTGCATGCGACCGATGAAAATCACCCCGGAGCTGCGGTCCCAACGGACGTGCCGCACAGGCACGTCTTAGTAGATATCGCCGAGATGGTCGTCGATACAGGCCAGCCGAGTAACGGATGCGAGCGCGCTAGAAGCGGGCGAGGGCATCTAAGCTGGGTGGTTAAGCGAAGAGCTTTTGCGGGCGCACAGCCCGTTTTGTGGCGCTTCGTCCCAGCTTGTAGGGACGGGCGCTTTTTTTGGTGCCCAGAGGGCGTGCGCGCCCACGACATGAAAGGGGTACCGTGGCAAACGAGTACAAGCAGACGATGAATCTGCCCAAGACCGGTTTTCCCATGCGTGCCGGTCTTTCCAAGTCCGAGCCCAAGCGACTCAAGGACTGGCAGGATAACAAGGTCTACGAGCAAGTTCTGAAGAAGAACGAGGGTCACAAGAAGTTCGTGCTGCACGACGGTCCTCCGTACGCCAACGGCCCGATCCACATCGGCCACGCCATGAACAAGATCTCCAAGGACATGATCAACCGCTACTGGATGATGCAGGGCTATGAGGTTCCCTATGTCCCCGGTTGGGACTGCCATGGTCAGCCGATCGAGCACAAGGTCGAGGAGAAGCTCGGCACCGAGAAGTTCAACCAGACCCCCACGGCCAAGATTCGTGAGCTCTGCAACGAGTTCGCTGTCGAGAACATTGAGCTGCAGAAGGCCGGTTTCCGTCGTCTGGGCGTGCTCGGCGACTGGGATAACCCCTATCTGACGCTTTATCACCAGCACGATGCCGCCGACATCGAGGTCTTCAAGGCCATGTTCGATAAGGGCATGATCTATCGCGGCCACAAGCCGGTTCACTGGTGCAAGCACTGCCACACCGCGCTGGCCGAGGCCGAGATTGAGTACTCCGACGAGACGAGCCCCTCCATCTTCGTGCGCTTTGAGATGACCTCCAAGCCCGCCGGCCTCGAGAACTTCGACGGTCCGGTCGACTTTATCATCTGGACGACCACGCCGTGGACCATCCCCTCTGACCAGGCCGTTTCCCTTAAGCCCGGCGCCGCCTATGTCGCCGTTGAGCACGATGGCCGTGCCGAGGTCATGCTCGAGGACCTGGCTCCCAAGTGCTGCGAGGAGTTTGGCTGGGAGTACACCCCGGTCATGGTCGACGGCAAGCCCTACGTGGTTCCCGCCGAGACCTTCCACCACATTCACTACAAGCAGCCGATCTTTGACGGTGTCGAGGGCGTGGCGCTGCTGGCCGATTACGTCGGTGTCGATGACGGTACAGGTATCGTCCACAACTCGCCCGGCCACGGCGTCGACGACTACTTTGCCTGCCTCAAGGAGGGTATCACCGACATCTGCATGCCGGTCGATGACGACGGCAAGTTCTACACCGGTGAGGAGTTTGGCACCGGTGGCCCCTTCAGCGGTATGGATACCGATGAGGCCAACCCGCACATCATCGAGTTCCTGCGCGAGCGCGGCACCCTGGTCCTCGAGAAGAAGATCACGCACAGCTATCCGCACTGCTGGCGCTGCAAGCACCCGGTGCTCTTCCGTGCTACCGACCAGTGGTTTGTCTCGATGGACAAGACCGGCTTGCGCGAGCAGGCTGGCAAGGAGGTCCGCGAGAACGTCAAGTGGTATCCGGCCCACGCGGCCAACCGCATCGGTGCCATGGTCGAGCAGCGTCCCGACTGGTGCATCAGCCGTCAGCGCAACTGGGGCGTGCCTATCCCCAGCTACACCTGTGCCGACTGCGGCGAGAAGGTCATGAACGACGCCACGCTCGACGCTGTCATCAAGCTCTTCCACGAGAAGGGCTCCGACGCTTGGTTCACCGACGCTCCCGAGAGCTACCTGGGCGAGGCCTGTGTCTGCCCCAAGTGCGGTGGCCATCACCTCAAGGCCGATAAGGACATCCTCGACGTGTGGTGGGACTCCGGCGTCTCCTGGAAGGCCGTCTGCGAGTACCGTCCCGAGCTGGAGTATCCGGCGGATGTGTACCTCGAGGGCTCCGACCAGCACCGCGGTTGGTTCCAGAGCTCGCTGCTCACCTCGGTGGGCGCCAACGGCCACGCTCCGTACAAGGCGGTCGTCTCGCAGGGCTTCACGCTCGATGGCCAGGGCCGCAAGATGTCCAAGTCGCTCGGCAACGTCATCGACCCCAACAAGGTCTGTGACGAGATGGGCGCCGACATCATCCGCCTGTGGGTTGCCTCCGTCGATACCAGTTCCGACGTTTCCATCGACCACGAGATTCTCGCTCGTACGTCCGATGCCTACCGTCGTTTCCGCAACACGCTGCGCTTCCTGCTCTCCGAGCTCGAGGGCCAGTTTGAGCCCGAGACCGACGGCGTCGCCTTTGCCGACCTGCTGCCGCTCGACAAGCTCATGGTTGCCCGTCTGACCCAGGTCCAGGCCGAGGTCGACGACGCCTACTCTTGCTATGAGTTCCCGCGTGCCTACCGTGCGCTCTACGACTTTGTGGTTACCGAGCTTTCCAACGTGTACCTCGACGCCCTGAAGGACCGTCTGTACTGCGACAAGCCCGGCTCGCTCGAGCGCCGCAGCGCCCAGACCGTGCTGGCCGAGCTCTTCTCGATGCTCATGCGCGACCTGCAGCCGATCCTGTCCTACACCGTCGACGAGGCCATGGCCTATGCGCCTGCCGGCTGCGTCGATCACCAGAAGTACGCCGCGCTGCTCGATTGGTACAAGTCGCCCATCACGGTCGACGAGGCCAATGAGTTCGAGGGCGTGCTCGAGGCTTCTCTTGAGCTCCGTAGCGCCGTGACCAAGGCCCTTGAGGATGCCCGTTCTGCCGGCACCTTCACCAAGAGCCAGCAGGTTCGCGTCAAGGCGGTCGTTCCCGCCGAGATGTACGCGCTGCTGACTGGTGACAAAGCGGTCGACCTGGCCGAGTTCTACATCGTCTCCGATGTTGAGCTGACCCAGGGCGAAGAGCTTTCCGTCTGCATTGATGCTGCCGAGGGCGAGTGCTGCGACCGTTGCTGGAACTATCGCACCACCGTCGGCGAGTACAACGGCCACGCGCATATCTGCAAGCGCTGCGCCGATGCTTTGTAGGTTACGGCGTTCGTAGAACGCCGTAACCTACCGACGCTGCAAACGCCCCTAAGCGGCAATCTGACGTTCAATCGTCGGTCGCGTACCAAAGTACGCTTCCCTCCTCTTTCACGTCACCTTGCTCGCTTAGGGACGTTTTCGCTGTTGGTGACGATAACGCGGCGTTTCCATTGCTGGAGCTAGAGGCTTTCTTTCGACTTGCGTTTTTAGTCGAAAGCTATTAAGCGACATTCCGTTATTCGGAATGTCGCTTTCGTTTTTAGCTGGTTATTTCGCTTGCGTTGGTGGATATGTCGTGCGTTCTGCGTATGGCAATATAAGATAGTTCTTTGTATTAAACGTAATTCGATGATCTTGAGGGTAGGGGATTTCTTTGGGTCGTGCTGGGGATATGACGCCGCCTTTGCGCTGGCGGTTAGGTGTTGCTGGTGGGGTGGTGCTGGTTGTGCTGCTTTTTGATCAGCTGACCAAGCTTGCGGTTCGTGCCGTGGGCGACGCTTTGCATGTGACTGTTATCCCCGGTGTGATCGACTTCCTGTTTGTCCGCAATATCGGTGCTGCCTTTAGCATGGGCGAGGGGCATGGCGTTGCGTTTGCTTTGCTGGCGCTTGCGGTCATTGTCGCCATTGCCGTGTACTTGCTTCGCGCGCCCCAGCTTGCTCGCTTGGAGGTTGTGGGCATGGCTATGGTCGCGGGCGGCGCCATTGGCAACGCGATCGACCGTCTGGCCTTTGGCTTCGTGACCGATTTTATTGCCACCACCTTCATCGACTTTCCCGTCTTCAATGTGGCCGATATCGGCATTACCGTGGGCGTTGTGCTCGCCCTCTTCGGCTACATGTTCTTGAGTCCCGCGGCCCGCGAGGTTGATGCGACTGCCGAGCTCAATGCCCGTGATGAGGCCCGCGCTAAGCGCAAAGCCAAGCAGCGTGGGGAGCGTGCCCGCAAGATTCGCGAAAGGAATGAGCGTTAATGGCTGACATCCATATTCTTGTTGCCGACGATTCCGCTGGTCAGCGTCTTGACGCCTATTTGGGCGCCAACGATGGCTGTCCCACGCGCTCTGCCTGCGCGCATCTGATCGAGGGAGGCGCCGTTGCCGTCAACGGTGAGACTTGTCTCTCTAAAAAGTACGCCGTACGCGCCGGCGATCGCATCTCGGTCGACTTGCCCGAGCCGCACGACCCGACCGACGTGATTCCCGAGGCCATTCCCCTCGATATCCGCTACGAGGACGACTACCTTATCGTGCTCTCCAAGCAGCGGGGCCTGGTGTGCCATCCCGCCCATGGCCACGAGAGCGGCACCCTTGCGAACGCTCTGGTCTACCACTGCGGCATCGATCATCTTGGTACTGTGCAGGGTGAGGACCGCCCCGGCATCGTGCATCGCCTGGATCGCGATACCTCGGGCCTTATGCTCGCGGCAAAAGACGACGACACCCAGCGCGCGCTTCAGAATCTCATCCGCACGCGCACGCTCGACCGTCGCTATATCACGCTCGTTCACGGTCACATCGCCATGGACGAGGGCACTATCAACACCGGTATTGCCCGTTCCACGCGCGACCGCGTGAAGATGGCGGTTTCGGATGACCCCTTTGCCCGTCAGGCCATTACGACCTTTAAGGTCCTCGAGCGCTTTGATTCCACGCGTTTTGACGACGGCTATACGCTCGTTGAGTGCCACCTGTTTACGGGCCGCACACATCAGATTCGCGTGCATATGCGCCATATCAACCACGCCTGCGTGGGCGATCCGCTCTACGGCAAGTGCGATGCGCGTGCCGATCAGGGCCTGACCAGGCAGTTCCTGCATTCTTGGCGCATTGCGTTCGATCATCCCGTAACGGGGAAGCGCATTGAGTGCCGTGACGAGTTGCCGTGGGATCTCGCTGCGGTTCTCGACGATCTGGCTCCGCGCTCGCTCGGTCGCACGGCCGTTGGAGATGAAATCGTTCCGCAGCTCGGTCTTCTCGAAGCCTAGCCAGTATTAGGTGGTTTCTTGAACTCGGTAAGCCTGCGGTAAGATATACGATTGTTTACGTTACACGTTGCTGGGAGCCTGCATGCTCGCCTTTTTACAAACCAACACACCCATCGTGATCTTCAACCAGATTGTCGTCACGCTGCTCACGGTCTGCTTTCTGTACCAGGTGGTCTTCTTTGTCATTGGCGCTCTTCGTGGCGAGGTCGCGCCTCCCAAGGCCAAAAAACTCCATCGCTATGCCTTTTTTATCGCGGCGCATAACGAGGAAGCCGTAATTGCCAATCTCGTACGCTCCATCAAGGACCAGGACTATCCGTCCGAGCTTATCGAGGTCTTTGTCGTTGCCGACGCCTGCACCGATAACACCGCGCAGCTCGCACGCGAGGCCGGTGCCATTGTTTACGAGCGCAATGACCTGGCCCGAAAGGGCAAGAGCTGGGTCATGGACTTTGGTTTCGATCGCATTCTCAACGAGTATCCCGACACGTTTGAGGGCTACTTTATCTTCGATGCCGACAACGTTATCTCCCGCGATTACGTGTCCAAGATGAACGATGCCTTTGACCAGGGCTTCCATGTGGTCACGAGCTATCGCAATTCCAAGAACTTCGGCAGCTCGTGGATCTCGGCTGCTAATGCCACGTGGTATCTACGCGAGGCGCGCTTCCTCAACAACGCGCGCAATATCTGTAAGACGTCCTGCGCTGTTTCGGGTTCGGGTTACCTTATCTCGTCAAGCGTTATCGAGGGCATGCACGGTTGGCAGTTCCACACGCTGACCGAGGACATTCAGTTCACTACGTTCTGCGCTATTCACGGTATTCGCATTGGCTATGCGCCGGCGGAGTTCTTTGACGAGCAACCCGTGACGTTCAAGGCATCCTGGAAGCAGCGTATGCGCTGGACCAAGGGCTTTTACCAGGTGTTCTTTACCTACGGTAAGCATCTGGTCAAGTCGATGTTCCGCTATCATCGCTTTGCCGCCTACGACATGTTCATGACGATCGCCCCGGGTATGCTGCTATCGCTGATCTCGATGCTCGCTAATGCGACGTTCTTGATTGTGGGTGGCCTTTCGCATGGTTTCTTGGCAACCGAAGTCGAGATGCAGGCGTGCGCCGCTTCGCTCATTATGACCTTCGCCATGATGTATCAGACGTTCTTTATCCTTGCGCTGCTCACGACTATCTTTGAGTACAAGCATATTCACTGCGCGCAAAAGTGGCGCCTGGTGACTAACCTGTTTACCTTCCCGATCTTTATGTTCAGCTATATCCCCATCACGGTGGCCGCGCTGTTCCTGAAGGTCGACTGGGTGCCGACGCAGCACGCCGTCAACGTTACCCTTGACGAGGTCATGCAAGGCGCCAAATAACCACCACCAAAACCACCGCAAAGGGGACAGGCACCTTTGTGGTGGTTTTTGCTTTTGCGATGCAGCTCGAGGAGGAGTCCGATGGCCTATATCCCGTTTTGGATTTGCATCTTTGCCGGCGTGGCAAGTGATGCCCGAGAGCGACGGTTTCCCAATGGGCTTGCCGGCGCATGTGCCGTGGCGGCGTTGGCGGGCGTTTGGCTCGACCTCGGTTTGAACACAGCGCTTGACCACGCCGGTCTTGCGGTCATCGTCTACCTTGCCCTTGTGCTCACTGAGTCGCTCTGGCGGCGCCTTCGCCACGCCCCGGGCATCGGCATGGGGGATGCCAAGGCGCTCTTCGCGCTTTGCACGCTCGACCCTATGGGTGGCATCGTGGCATTTGCCGTCGCACTCCTGGCCCTGGCCCTCTCCTGCCTCTTCACAAAATCACGCTCCCTGCCATTGCTCCCGTTTTTGGTGCCGATTTTTGCCATAATCGAGGTCGTGGGCTGCACTTTGTAACCGATTGCGCATCCTTCTTAAGGAGCATGCCATGGCAACTAATCAAGAAACGGCCGTCATTAAGGCGCGCATGGACCGTATTCCCTCGGCGTTGTCGCCCGAACTTGTCGAGCGCATTGCCGCCGATCGTGCTTCGGGCTATGTCAACCCGTATCGTTGCAACGACGATCAGGTCATTCGTCGTATTGATCGCGCCGCCGACAAAGGCACGCTTATGCGTCCGGCGTTTATGCGCGATACCGAAAAGATACTTCATCTTCCGGCGTACACCCGTTATGCAGGCAAAACGCAGGTCTTTAGCTTCCGTAGCAATGACGATCTGTCACGCCGCGGTTTGCACGTGCAGTTCGTCTCCCGCATTGCGCGCGATATCGGTCGCGCCCTGGGGCTCAATTGCGATCTGATCGAGGCGATTGGCCTGGGTCACGACTTGGGACACACGCCTTTCGGCCATGCCGGCGAGCGTTTCCTCAACGATATCTATCATGAGCGTACGGGGCGTTATTTTTTCCATAACGTGCAGTCGGTCCGCGTGCTCGACACACTGTACGGCCGCAACGTGTCGCTCCAGACGCTCGACGGCGTGCTATGCCATAACGGCGAGTACGAGCAGCGTGTGTTTGAGCTCTCGGACATGAGCTCCTTTGACCAGTTTGACCAGACGGTTGAGGATTGCATTGCCACGGGCTATAGCGCAATTGGGCATCTGCGTCCCATGACGCTCGAGGGCTGCGTTGTTCGCATCTCGGATATTCTTGCCTACGTCGGTCGTGACCGTCAGGATGCGATCGCGGCGGGCCTGCTGTCACCCGACGCTTTTGATGATGGCCGGGGCGGTGCCTACAACAGTTGGATCCTTACGCACGCTTCCATCGATATCGTGGAGCATAGCTATGGTAAGCCGTGCATCGAGATGAGCGAGGACCTGTTTGAGGAAATTCGCCGAGCCAAGCGCGAGAACTACGAGAAGATCTATAGCAAGGGCGGTATCGAAGGCGATTCCGAGGCGGAGCTGCGCGAGGCGTTCGTAAAGCTCTACGACCGTTGCCTGCGGGATCTAAACAGTGGCGACGAGTCCTCTTACATCTTTAAGCACCATATTTCGCGCATCGAGCAGCAGCTTTCCTACTACGATCGAGCCTATGCCTGGCAGGACGACAAAGATCAAGCGGTGGTGGATTACATCGCGAGCATGACGGATGGCTATTTCTGCGAGCTCACGAGCAAGTTGTTCCCGGGATTGAAGTTTCCGCACCGTACCTATATTAACGAACGGTAGTTCGTATATATTCGGTATACTGTTGACGAACAAAGCTTTTGATTGATGCATGGGATGGCTATGGACGACCTTTTTTCTGTCTCGACGCGCGAGCGTTCCTTTAAAAATGCGCCGCTCGCGGTGCGCATGCGTCCCAATTCGCTCGACGAGTACGTGGGTCAGCAAAAGGCCGTCGGTAAGGGCTCGTGGCTGCGTGCCGCGATCGAGCACGACGTGCTTTCGAGCGTGATTCTGTACGGGCCTGCCGGTACGGGCAAGACGACGCTGGCCCACATTATCGCCAACCATACCAAGAGCGAGTTTGTCGTGGTCAGCGCCGTCACGGGTACCGTGAAGGACCTGCGTCGCGTGATTGATGAGGCCAAGACGCGCCTGAATACGTACGACCGCCGCACCATTCTATTCATCGATGAGATTCACCGCTTCTCTAAGTCGCAGCAGGATGCCCTGCTGCATGCAGTTGAGAACCGTACCGTCATTATGATTGGCGCTACGACGGAGAACCCGTACTTCGAGGTCAACTCGGCACTGCTCTCACGTGGTCGCGTCGTGGAGCTTGAGCATCTGAAGGATGAGGATATCGCCACGCTTATTGAACGTGCGCTTGAGGCACCCCAGGGCTTGAACGGTAAGTTCTCGGCCGATGAGGATACGGTCAAGACCATTTGCACGCTGGCAGCGGGTGACGCTCGCTCGGCGCTCACGACGCTCGAGCTTGCGAGCGAGATTGCCGTCACGCGTCCCGATACCGAGGGAACGCCAGCGCCTGCGACGGGGGAGCGCTATCCCATCACCGTGGATGACGTGAAGATCGCCAACCCGCGTCGCGGCTTTACGTATGACAAAAACGGCGACATGCACTACGACATCATCAGTGCGTTCATCAAGTCCATGCGCGGTAGCGACCCCGATGCCACGATCTATTGGCTCGCGCGCATGATCGATGCTGGGGAGGATCCTAAGTTTATCGCTCGCCGCATTATGATTCACGCTTCTGAGGATGTTGGCAACGCCGACCCGCAGGCGCTTTTGGTGGCGCATGCCGCGTTTAAGTCTGCCGAGGTCATTGGCTATCCCGAGTGCCGCATTAACCTGGCTCAGGCTGCACTCTATGTGTGCTTGGCGCCAAAATCCAACGCGTGTGAGGCTTCGATCGATGCGGCGCTGGCCGATATCCATTCTAGTGGGCTTCGCGAGGTGCCGAGTTATCTGCGCGATCGCCATCGCCCGGGCAGCGATGAATACGGTGTGTATAAGTATCCACATGATTATCCCGAAGGCTGGGTCGATCAGCGCTATTTGCCCGAAGGCTTGGAACGCGGTGCATTTTGGCAGCCTGCCGGGCGCGGCTGGGAAGAGTGGCGCGTAGAGCAAAGCGAACGCGACCGCAGCGGGAATGCACCGAAGTAGCTGCTGATAATTTTGTCCCACGTTGCTGCTCTTGGCATGTTCGGTCCTCTTTGGGGTACCATGGAAACCGTCTGTATATCGATTCCTTTGGGAGGATTGTATGAGTCCCATTCAAATCGCCCTGCTGCTGCTCGCCGTTGCCGGCGTGTGGGCCATCGTTGAGCTCGCGCTTACCCTGCGCAAGACCCGCACCGTTGTCGACTCGCTCGATAAGACCGTCAACGACCTTAACAACACCATCGCCGAGGCTCAGCCTGTGGTGGCAAAGCTCGATGGCGCTGTCGATGAGCTTACGCCGGCGCTTGCTCAGATGGAGCCGCTGCTTAAGTCGAGCAAGACGGCAGTTGATGCCCTTACCTCCAATCTCGTAGAGGTCGAAGCCGTGGTTCGCGACATTTCCGAGGTTACGGGCAGCATGGCCGAGGCCAGCAATGCTGTGTCGAGCGTGACCGACTCTGCTGCCGGTGCTGTGCAGAAACTCTTTAACAAGGTGAAGGCCTGTCTCTTATACACATCTGAC
>UQIP01000018.1:0-48817 GCA_900541005.1 uncultured Collinsella sp.
CGAGATGTCTTAGGGTCTCGTGGGCTCGGAGATGTGTATAAGAGACAGGGTTGGGGCCGCTGCGGGTACCGAAGCCGGTGCCGGTGCGGGAATTTGGTCGCAAGCAGCGGCGGGCACGGACTCGATGACGGGTGCGGGCTCTGGCGTCGTCTTCGGCTTGATTGTGGAATCTGCGGGCTTCACGGTGACGGGCGCGTCTGCAGCTTCAGTTTCAACCTCAACCTGCGTCGAGCTCTCATTCTCGACGCTCGACTTTGCCTCGATGGGCGTGGATGCCATGGTGGTGATGCCGGCATTGGCGTTCTCGGGGTCGTAGACGACCGTGAGCGAGATGGCGGGCTGCGGCGTCTCGGGCTCCGGCGCCGACTCGGTAGCGTCTTGATCAGCGGACTCGTCGGGCTGATTGTCCTCGGCCTCGTCGCCAAAGACATCGCTGTTTTGGAACGCAGACGGCTCGGGTTGGTCAGCGGCTTCTTCGGTTGTCGACTTGGGCGCTTCGTTGAGCTCCACAGTGGCTTCCTGCTCGGATATGACTTCGGAATCGGTCGTGGCGGCGATTTCGGTTTCGGCTTCTGCCGTTACCTCAATAGCGACTTCGATCTCTGTCTCGGGCTCGGGTTCCGGCGCGGCTTCAACCATGGCTTCGGGCTCGGGACGCTTAACGTGCTTGGGGCGCACGGCCTTGAGGTCCTTCTCACCGCGCTTTTTCTTTTTGTAGGACTGCTTGGCGCCCTTGGCGGTCTTGGGCTTGTCCTCGCCCTTGGCAAGCGCGGCATCCCAGGCCTCGTTGGCGATGACCGTGGCATACAGGCGGCCGCCTTTAAAGACGGTCAGCTTAATGCAGTCGTCGAGCTCCTCGAGCAGCTCGCGCGTGGACTCGAAGCCCAGGTCATAAGCGGTCATGTCGCCAGCGGCGAGCGCCTCCTCGACCTGTGTCATAAACGTTTGCTTGCCGCACCCAATCGCGTCGCGCAGCAGGCGATACAGATAGATGTGGTTGCCCAGCGAAAGCGTGGGCCTAACTATTGTCTTGCTCATGGCAAATCTCCTCTTTACACATGTAAAGCATCTTACCATCGCATGGCGTTCGCCATGGCGGCGCCCAAGGCAAACGGGCGCGAACCGCTTTCGATTCGCGCCCGTTGTATAGGTCGGTTATCTATGAGAGGCAAACGTGCTTAGTTGCCCGATGCCGTGCCTTGGCTCGAGTTGTCAGATGCCGTGCCGGAAGCGGTTCCGCTCGAGCTGTTGGTGTTGTTACTGTCTGCCGTGCCCGTTCCCGACGTGGTGTCGCTCGTCTGGCCTCCCGTGTTCGGCTGTGAACCGTCAGTCGTTTGGCTTGAGTCGGTCGTGCCGGACGGCGTGCCACTGTTGGCCGTAGAGGAATCGGTGCCCTGCGATTGGTTTTGGGTGTTCGAGGACGAATTGGCAGAGGTAGGACTGTCTTGCGTGTCGTCCGTCTGTGCCTGCTGATCTTGCGACTGGGTGTTGCCATTTGCATCGCTCTCGGTCGTGCGCGACGACAGGATTGGCTCGGGACGCTCGCCCAGACCCTCACCGGCAGTGGTGATAAGGATGGCGCCGGCGCAGGCGATGACCGCGACGATGGCGATGGCGATCGAGAAGACGATGACCTTCTTTTGTGTCTGGCTGCGCTCTGCCGCCGCTTTGGCGCGCAGGCTGTTGGGGGCGACGCGCGCCGTGGTCGCGCGTCCCGCAACCTGGCGCATCTCCTGCGTGGTTGCGGCGCCACCTAGGTGCTCCTCGACATTGGGCTCAACGGGCTCGTAGGCGCCGGTAGGGTAGTCAACAGCGGCATGCGTGCCCTTGATTGCTTCGGCGCTGGCGGAGATAAAGTGGCGATAGACCTGCGAGGACACAACGGTGATGACTGAGCTCACAGCGGCACCAATCACCGAGCCGGCAATGCCGATCTTTGAAGCAAGCGCCACGCTCGTGGCGGCAGCTGCGGCGCCGGCGATGATCTGGGGAATGGAAATGTCGTCGAACAGGCCCTTTTTGGGCGCGATGGCCATGGTCTGGCCGATGGAATGGTTCTCGTGCACGCCGTTGTTGAGCGATGCCGGCGTCATGACGCGCGTGCGCGGCGCGTCGGTGTACTTGGTTGTCATACGGGGTCCTCCCGGTGTAAATCTGCTTCGTTTCGTGTAGCCATCAGGGTACCCACCAGATGTGAATCGTACGTGACATTTAACAGATACCATCAACTCATCAATAGCTCACCAAGTTGGTGGGATGTGGTTCCACCCGGTGGTTGAACTACAATAGGGCTTGCTAATTGTGTTGAATAGCGTCTACGCACGGGAGCATTCTTATGAATCTTCACCTTTCTCAGTCTGATGGCTTTTTGCGTGTGGCGGCGGCGTCGCCGCAGATTCGCGTGGCCGATGTCGAGGGCAATGCCGAGGTTGCGCTGGCGGCTGTTCGCGAGGCTGCCGAGCGCGGCGTTCGCGCGCTGGTACTGCCCGAGCTTAATCTGACTGGCTATACCGCGGCCGATCTGTTCCATAACCGCACATTACTGCATGCCTGCGAGACCGCACTGGCACATATTCTCGATGAAACCCGCGGGCTGCCGATTGTCTTTACCATCGGTCTTCCCGTTGCAGTTGCCGAGAGTATCTACAACTGCGCCGCCGTGTGCTGCGCGGGCGAGCTTTTGGGCCTCACGGCCAAAAAGTATCTGCCCAATTACGGTGAGTTTTATGAGCGCCGCTGGTTTGCTCCGGCGCCCGCAGATTCTGTGTGGGTCGAGTTTGCCGGTCAGGGTCCGGTTCCGCTGGGTTCGGGGCTTGTCTACCGCTGCTGTGATGAAGGTGCCGAGGATATGGTGCTGGGCGTTGAGGTCTGCGAGGACCTGTGGGTGCCGGCGCCCCCTTCGACCGAGATGGCGCTTGCCGGTGCGACGGTGATCCTCAATCCGTCGGCTTCGGACGAGATTATCGGTAAGGCGGATTACCGCCGCAGCCTCATTTCCAACCAGAGCGCGCGCCTGTACTGCGCCTATGCCTATGCGGACGCGAGCGAGGGCGAGTCCACGACCGATATGGTCTTTGCGGGCGAGAACCTCGTCTACGAAAACGGCTCCAAGCTCGCCGCGACCAAACTGCTTACCTGCGATATGGCCATCGCCGACGTTGACCTTGACCGCCTGGTTGCCGAGCGCCGTCGCTCGACGACGTGGACGCGCGCGGACGATGCGCCGGAGGCCACGACCGTTGAGTTTTCGTTTGAGGGCGTGCTGGCCGAAGAACCTGTCCTGCGCGATGCCTGCGATATCGACCGCGTTTTCCCGCGCGCGCCCTTTGTGCCGGCCGACCACGGCGACTTGGCCGAGCGCTGCGAGACGATCCTCGATCTGCAGACTGCGGGCCTCAAGACCCGCCTTGCCCACACGGGTACCAAGGCTGCGGTTATCGGCCTTTCGGGCGGCTTGGACTCCACGCTAGCGCTGCTTGTGACCGTGCGTGCCTTCGATGCACTGGGGCTGCCGCGCACTGGTATCACAGCCGTGTCCATGCCCGGCTTCGGCACGACGCATCGTACCAAGTCGAATGCCGAGTCGCTCGCTCGCGACCTGGGTGTGAGCTTCCGCGAGGTTTCGATCCACGCGGCTGTGGAGCAGCACTTCAAGGACATTGAGCATGATCCGGCCGTGCAGGACGTGACCTACGAGAACAGCCAGGCGCGCGAGCGTACGCAGATTCTGATGGATCTGGCCAACCAGGCTGGCGGTTTTGTCATTGGCACGGGCGACCTGTCGGAGCTGGCGCTCGGCTGGGCTACCTATAACGGCGACCACATGAGCATGTACGCCGTCAACGCGAGCGTGCCCAAGACGCTTGTGCGCCATCTGGTACGCTATGCCGCCGATGTCTTTGGCGGGCGTATTGCCGAGGTCTTGCTCGATATCCTCGATACGCCGGTGTCCCCCGAGCTTCTGCCGCCCACGGGCGACGGCGAGATTGCGCAGAAGACCGAGGATTTGGTGGGCCCATACGAGTTGCACGACTACTTCCTCTACTACCTGCTGCGTTTTGGCTTTGAGCTGGGCAAGATCTACCGCATGGCGCTCAAGAGCTTCGAGGGCGTCTACGACGCCAAGACCGTCCACACATGGCTACGTACGTTCTACCGTCGCTTCTTTGCCCAGCAGTTTAAGCGCAGCTGCCTGCCCGATGGTCCCAAGGTGGGTTCGGTGACGCTCAGCCCGCGCGGCGATTGGCGTATGCCGAGTGACGCAAGCTCACGTCTGTGGCTCGCGCAGATCGACGCCCTCAATCCAATTGACTAAGGTTGGCTAAATTGAACCAATACGGGGGTTGTAAGCGTTACACTTTTGAAATCTGATGGCCCGTATCGCGCGGCGCTCTTGTCGGAGCGCCGCGTTTTTTATATCGAAAGGTGGCACCATGCAGGCATCGCAGCGTCTCGACCGCTTTGGCGCGGAGGTCTTCGCCTCGCTCAACAACAAGCTTCTCGCGCTGAAGGCTCAGGGCAAGACCATTTACAACATGAGCGTGGGCACGCCCGACTTTAAGCCGTACGACCATGTGGTCGAGGCGCTCACGCAGGCAGCCCAAGATCCCGAGATGTGGAAGTATGCCCTGCGCGACCTGCCCGAACTCAAGCAAGCCGTGTGCGATTACTATGAGCGCCGCTTTGGCGTTTCGGGCATTACGCCGTCCATGGTGCAGTCGTGCAACGGCACGCAGGAGGGCGTGGGTCATTTGGGCCTGGCCCTGCTCGATCCGGGCGACACCATTCTGGTTCCCGATCCGTGCTACCCGGTCTTTGAGGCGGGTGCCAAGATCGCCGATGCCAAGCTCGAGTACTATCCGCTGGTCGCCGAGCATAATTACCTGCCCTATGTGGCGGGCATCGATCCCGAGGTGGCCGATCGCGCCAAGTATATGATCGTGTCGCTGCCCGCGAACCCGGTCGGCTCGGTGGGCACGCCCGAGGTCTATGAGGAGATCATCGCTTTCGCCCGCGAGCACGACCTTCTCATCGTCCATGACAACGCATACTCCGACATCGTGTTTGACGGTGAGCCGGGTGGCAGCTTCTTGCAGTATCCCGGCGCGCTCGAGGTGGGCGTGGAGTTCTTCTCGCTCTCCAAGTCGTTTAACGTCACCGGTGCGCGTATCGGCTTTTTGGTCGGCCGCGAGGACGTGGTCTCTGCCTTTGCCAAGCTGCGCGGCCAGATCGACTTTGGTATGTTCTTCCCGATCCAGAAGGCTGCTATCGCCTGCCTGAACGGTCCGCGCGATGAGGTCGAGGCGCAGCGTCTGAAGTACCAGGAACGCCGCGATGCCCTGTGCGACGGTCTTGAGGGCCTGGGCTGGGAGCGTCCCAACGCGCATGGCTCTATGTTTGTGTGGGCCAAGCTTCCCGGTGGTCGCACCGATTCCATGGCGTTTTGCGAGGAGCTTATGGAGAAGGCCGGCGTTGTGGTGACGCCGGGCGCGAGCTTTGGCCCTTCGGGCGAGGGGCACGTGCGTATGGCACTGGTCTTGCCGCCCGATCAGATCGCTTTGGCTGTCGAGGCCATTCGCGAGGCTGGCCTGTATTAGAAACCTATTTCGACCCGTCAATAGCTCGAAACCGATTTCGTGCAGTTATTTTACGAATTCTGCAAACAATTTCGGTAAACGGTCGATTTTTGGCTGCGAATAGGGGCATAATCAAAGTCCCGATTGGATGTATTGGGATTACGACAAGCCGCTCGGGTCGTTCCCGGGCGGCTTGTTTGTGGAGAGAGATGGGAGTTTCTAATGGTTAACGAGAAGAAGGTCGCTATTGTCGGCTGCGGTTTCGTCGGTTCGTCTTCGGCGTTCGCACTGATGCAGAGTGGTCTGTTCTCCGAGATGGTCCTCATCGACGTGGACAAGAACCGTGCCGAGGGTGAGGCCCTGGATATCGCGCACGGCATGACGTTTGCCGAGCCGATGAAGATCTACGCCGGCGATTATTCCGATGTCGCCGACGCCGCCATGATCGTCGTCACCGCTGGCGCTGCCCAGAAGCCCGGTGAGACCCGCCTGGACCTGGTCAACAAGAACGTCAGCATCTTCAAGTCCATTATTCCCGAGATTAAGAAGTCCGGCTTCGACGGCATTCTGTTAATCGTCTCCAACCCGGTCGATGTTCTGACCTACGCCGCCATCAAGATGTCCGGCCTGCCCGAGGGCCACGTCATCGGTTCCGGTACCGTGCTCGACACCGGCCGCCTGCAGCAGATGCTTGGTGCCCACGTCGAGGTTGACCCGCGCGATGTCCAGGCCTATGTCATGGGCGAGCACGGCGACTCCGAGTTTGTCGCTTGGTCCAGCGCTCAGGTTGCCGGCGTTCCGCTGAACACTTTCTGTGAGCTTCACGGCCACTTGGAGCATGAGGCTGCCGAGAAGCGCATCGCCGAGGACGTCAAGAACTCCGCCTACACCATCATCGAGAAGAAGCACGCCACCTACTATGGCGTCGCCATGGCCGTCAAGCGCATCTGCACCGCCGTCATGCGCGATGAGCAGACCGTTCTGCCCGTCTCTTCGCTCATGGTGGGCGAGTATGGCCTGTCCGATCTTGCCATCTCCATGCCGACCGTCGTTGGCCGCGACGGCGTTGTCTGCCGCGTCCCCGTGCCGCTGAACGACGACGAGCAGCATGAGCTCACCGTCTCCGCCAAGGCCCTCAAGGACATCATCGACAGCGTCGATTTCTCCTGCTAAATCAAGCTCGCTAGAGCGAAAAGCTACAATGAAGGCGTCCGGGCCCACACGGTCCGGGCGCCTTTTTGGTGCAAAGTAACCTGACCCCAATGCACCATCCCAATGCACCATAGTTGATGGGAGGGCCATGTCGGATTCGCCTAATTTTTTGACCTATGCTCAGACGGCGTTTGATCCGTTTGAGGAGCGGCCGTTCTGCGCGGTGGACAGCCTGGTCTTTGCGTGGTTGTCCTATTTGCGTTTGCCGGGTGATATGGCGGAGCTGACGAACTGGCAGGGCCTAGACGTACGCGAGCTGCTGCGCGCCGAGTGCTACCAAGACATGATTGGCGACCTGTGGGATCCGGAGGGGAGTCGTGCCCTGTTGGAGGCTGTGGCAGCAAGCCCTCGCTACCGTGGCGTTCGTGTTTGCGGCTATCGTAGCGTGAGTGATGCCGAGACAACGGAGCAGTTTGCGGCCATGACGTTCCGATTTCCGGCGGGGTTTAGCTATCTTGCCTTCCGGGGGACCGACAGCACGATTGTGGGCTGGAAAGAGGACTTTAACATGGCGTTCCGGTGTCCTGTGCCGGCCCAGGAATCCGCGGCGCGTTATGTAGACGAGGCGGCGGATGCGATTGACGGGCCGCTTTTGTGCGGAGGTCATTCCAAGGGTGGAAACCTTGCGGTGTACGGTGCGGCGATGTGCCCCGATGTCGCCCGTGAGCGAATCGAACGGGCGTATTCCCATGATGGTCCGGGCTTCGTCGAGGAGTTTCTGAGCGGCAACGCCTTCGCCGATCTATCCGGTCGAATCGACAAGACGCTACCTCGGTCGTCGATCTTTGGCATGATGTTCGAGACACAGGAGGACTATGCCATCGTTGAGAGCACCGAGTTCAGCCTGCTTCAGCATAATCCCTTTAGCTGGGTGGTTGATGGTCGCGACTTCGTGTACTGTGAGCGCCTGTCCGCCGGTGCTCGATACGTTGATGGCTCCATTCGCGAGATGCTGCTTGCGGTGTCGCCTAACGAGCGCGAGCGTTTTGTAGATGCGTTGTTCTCCGTGCTTGAGGCTACGGGTGCTGAGCGGTTTGCGGATATCGCTGGGAATCTGCGCGAGAGCCTGCCCGTGATGCTCCAGGCTGCGCAAGGCTTTGACAAGGATACGCGACGCTTTGTCTCGCAGACTATCGTTGCGATTCTTAAGTGTGCGCTTCTGCCCAAACGTCCCCAGATCGACATGCCCGCTGCCGGCAAGAGCTTGGCAGAACAGCTCGAGGCTTGGCAGTCCGAGCTCCTGCGCTAACCATTGGTGCAAAGCAACCTGTCCCCGATGCACCAATCTTCGATGCGCCTGGGGCGGGATCGACCGCTATACTGGTTCGTGCCGAGATCGATCTAGAACGGAATGCCGTATATGAAAATCAATCATGCGATTCTGCATATCCTGGACTTTGACTCTGCCGTCAACGTCATGAGCCAGCGCGAGCTCGATATCGAAAGTCGTACCGTGCGTAATTTCGTAACCACGCACCTGCGGCGCGCTCGTACCTCGGCTGATAACAAGCGTGCCACGTTTGCCGAGAACTCCGCATTCGGCGGCGAGCTCAAGGGCTATTTCTTTGGTGAGCGTGAGTTCGTGGATCTGTCTCAGCAGATTGCGGAGTTCATCTCTTCCGAACTTACCAAGGCCGAGAAAGCCGAGTCCACTGACGTGCTTGTGGCGGACTTTGATGACGATGAGGATGCCCGCTGGTTTGCCGTGATGCTGCTGGGCTCCAAGCAGGCTTTTATGCACGAGGTGGGTCGCGAAGAGGGCGAGGTGCGCAACGACATTGCGCGCCACTACGCCATTCTGCCGAATCCCTCGCAAAAGGTGCCGAGCTATGCAATCGTGCGTGCAAGCACCATGGAGATCGGCTATGTGGATAAGAAGCGCAAGATTGCCGGCGAGGATCGCATGCTCATTCCCGATGGCCTGCTGCAGTGCGACACGGGGGTATCGGGCAAGGAGGTCATCGACACCGTGACGCGTGTGGTCGAGGAAGTCGCCGAGGAGCACGGTGCCAACACGGCTGTAGCACTCGCCAAGGTTAAGGCTGCTGTTGCCGAGAAAGTTGAGGATGACGAGGAACTGCCCCCTTGGGATATCGTCGATGAGGTCTTTGAGGACGAGCCGGTTATCAAGGAGAGCGTGCGCGCGGCACTGACTGAGGAGAAGGTGCCTGAGCGTGTGCCCGTGGAGCGCAAGCAGGTCGAACGCGCGGCGGTGCGCAACCACAAGATCCGTACCGACACGGGCATCGAGATCAGCTTCCCGGCCGAGATGGGTTCGAACTCTGAGTACATCGAGTTTGTCAACGAGCCCAACGGCCTCATCTCCATCGAGCTCAAGAACATCGGGTCAATTGAGAATCGATAAACTGCGCTTGGACGCTGCAGAAAAACAAAGGCCGAAGCCCCAATGGAGCTTCGGCCTTTTTGCTTAGAACTGCATTTCCTTGCAGGTTGACACGCCTCTAGAGCCGGCGTAAGCCTTCCTCGAGACCGGTCTTGCTGTCGGTCTTCTCGTCGCGCATCTTGATGGCGCGGGCGGGGACACCGGCCACGACGGCGCCGGCGGGGACGTCCTCGACGCACACGGCGCCGGCGGCAACTACAGCACCCTTGCCCACGTGCACGCCTTCCAGGACCACGGCGTTTGCGCCGATCATGACATCGTCCTCGATGATGACGGGCGTGGCGCTGGCGGGCTCCACAACGCCTGCCAGCACGGTGCCGGCGCCGATGTGGCAGTTCTTGCCCACGGTGGCGCGACCGCCCAGCACGGCGCCCATATCGATCATGGAACCCTCGCCGATAACGGAGCCGATGTTGATGATGGCGCCCATCATGATGACGGCACGGTCGCCAATCTCGACGCGGTCGCGGATGATCGCGCCCGGCTCGATGCGGGCGTTGATGCCCTTAAGGTCGAGCATGGGCACGGCGGAGTTGCGGCAATCGTTTTCAACGTCGTAGTAATCGATGGAATCGGCATTGGCGTCCAGGATGGTCTTGAGCTCGTCCCAGTCGCCAAAGACGGTCTTGCCGCGACGGCCGCCGTAGACATGTGCGTCGCCCCAGGCAACCTTCATGCCCGGCTTCTCGCGCACGTACAGCTTGACGGGCGTCTTTTTGGGCGCGGTGGCGATGTAGTTGATAATCTCCTGTGCATCCATCTCGGCTGCGTTGCTCATTTGCTATCTCTCCTTTGGGTGGATTCGGTTGATACCTGGTTAGGCAAACATGACCTTGTCGAACGTATAGAAGCCGGGTTCGCGGGTGACGAGCTTCTGCGCGGCTGCCAAGGCGCCGTTGACAAAGATCTGACGGCTCGTGGCGCGGTGGGTGAGCGTGACCTCCTCGTCCTGGCCAAAGAAGCTCACCTCGTGCACGCCGGCGACGGTGCCGCCGCGCAGCGAGTGCATACCGATTTCCTTGGGATCGCGTGCTCCGCACATGCCCTCGCGGCCATAGACGGGGTGGTAGCCTGCCTCGGGCTCGGCTTCGACGACGGCGTCGAGCAGTAGCTTGGCAGTGCCGCTGGGGGCGTCGACCTTTTGGTTGTGGTGCGTCTCGACGATTTCGCAGTCAAAGCCGGGCAGCTCGCGTGTAGCCTGCGCTACCAGATGGCGCAGGGCTGCGATACCGATGGAGTAATTGCCCGAGTGCATAACGCGGGTGTTCTGGCCCAGTTCACGCAGGCGGTCCATCTGCTCGGGGGTGTAGCCTGTGGTGCCTGAGACCAACGCCGCGCCCGTGCGCTCGACATAGGCGACGACGGCGTCGAAGGTCGCGACGTTCGAGAAGTCGATGATGACGTCGGCAGCCGGTGCGTTCTCGAGCTCGCTCAAATCGAAGCCAATCTGGGCCACGATATCAAAAACGGGCTGCCCGGCGGCGTCGACAATGCCTTCGGCGGTAGTGCGGATGAGCGAGCCCATGCGGCCCGTTCCCATAATGACGGTCTTAATCAAGTAGACCAGCTCCCTTCAGAGCATCGGTAAGTGCGGCTCGCGTGTCGTCTGCCATGGGGCACAGCGGCATACGGTAGTTTGCCTCGATCATGCCCATCTGGGCGAGCGCTTCCTTGACGGGGATGGGGTTGACCTCGCTAAAGAGGGCGTTGATGAGCGGCTGGCCGGCAATCTGGATATCGCGGGCGCGCGCTACGTCGCCGTCCAGATAAGCGCGGCACATGTCGTGTACAAGCTGCGGCTGCACGTCGGCCCACACGCTGATGGTGCCCGAAGCGCCCAGGCTCATGAGCGGCACTGTGAGTGCATCCTCGCCCGAGTACATGCGGAAATCGTCGGACAGCAGGTGGGCGATCCTGGCCGCGTAGGCGACGTTGCCCGAGGCCTCCTTGATGCCCATGATGTTGGGGTGCGCGGCTAGGCGCTCTACGTTGCGCTCGCTGATACCGCAGCCGCAGCGGCCGGGGATGTTGTACAGGATGCAGGGGATGTCAACGGCATCGGCGACGGTCTTAAAGTGCTGATAGATACCCTCTTCGTTGGACTTGTTGTAGTAGGGGGTAATGAGCAGCAGGCCGTCGGCTCCCAAGCCCTGGTAAGTAAGCGACTTGGTGAGCATGGTCTGCGTGGAGTTGGAGCCTGAGCCGGCGATGACGGGGACGCGTCCTGCAACATGCTTGACCACGGCGGCGACGACGGAGTTGTCCTCGTCATCGGTCATCGTGGCGCTCTCGCCGGTGGTGCCCAGGGTGAGAATGGCGTCGGTGCCATTTTGCAAGTGGAAATCGATAAGGCGCTCGAGCGCGTCAAAGTCGACACTGCCGTCCTTTTTAAACGGCGTAACCAGGGCGACGATTGAGCCCTCGAGATTGCGGATGTCCATGTTCTTCTCCTTCGCCTCCGCGATCTGGATGCGTTTGTTCCATTGAGCTGCGACTGCCAGGCGCTCGTCTTGGGCGCGACGGCGGGCGCTTTCGGCGCGCGACTTGGCCAGCAGCTCTCGGCCGCACGGCAGCACGTCGAGCGTGGAAAAGTAATCGCCCGGGCGCTCGGCGCGGCGGATGAGGTCGGCCGCGCCATCGGGGCGCAGCAGGACCTCGGCGGAGCGCAGACGTCCGTTGTAGTTGTAGCCCATGGAGTAGCCATGCGCACCGGTATCGTGGATTACAAGCAGGTCACCCATGTCGATATGCGGCAGCTCGCGGTCGATGGCGAACTTATCGTTGTTCTCGCACAGATTGCCCGTGATGTCATAGGTGTTCGTGACGGGCGCCGTGGCCTTGTCGGCGCCGCCCGGCTGACCCATCACCGTAATGTGGTGGTAGGCGCCATACATGGCAGGGCGAATCAAATCGACGGCGCTTGCATCGACACCGATATAGTCCTTGTAGATCTGCTTCTCGTGGATAGCCTTGGTGACCAGACAGCCGTAGGGGCCCATCATAAAGCGGCCCATCTCAGTGCAGATGGCCACATCGCCCATGCCGGCGGGAACCAGGATCTCGTCGTATGCCGCGTGTACTCCCTCGCCGATGGCGCGAATGTCGTTGGCCTGCTGCTCGGGCAGGTAGGGGATGCCGACGCCGCCGGACAGATTGATGAAGGCGACGTGTGCGCCGGTCTCGCGCTCCAGGCGTACGGCAAGCTCAAAGAGGATATGCGCGAGCTCGGGGTAGTAGTCGTTGGTGACGGTGTTGCTGGCAAGGAATGCGTGGATGCCAAAGTCCTCGGCGCCCTTGGCTTTGAGCATGCGGAAGGCCTCGAAGAGCTGCTCGGTGGTCATGCCATATTTGGAGTCGCCTGGGTTGTCCATGATGCCGTTGGAGAGCTGGAACAGGCCGCCTGGATTAAAGCGGCAGCCGACCGTTTTGGGGATGGGTCCCGCAACACGCTCAAAGAACTCGATGTGGCTGATGTCGTCAAAGTTGACGATGGCACCCAGCTTGTCGGCGAGCTCAAAGTCGGCAGCCGGCGTATCGTTGGACGAGAACATGATGTCGTGTCCCGTGATACCCAGCGAGCGGGCGATCATGAGCTCGGTATAGCTCGAGCAGTCGCAGCCGCAGCCGTATTCGTTGAGAATGGAGATGAGCGCCGGGTTGGGGTTGGCCTTGACGGCAAAGTATTCCTTAAAGCCCGGGTTCCATGCAAAGGCGTCGCGCACTTCTTGCATGTTGCGGCGGATGCCCGCCTCGTCGTATAGATGAAACGGCGTGGGGAACTGCTCGACGATATGCTCGAGTGTCTCCTTGTCCACAAACGGCTGCTTGGCCGCATATGCCTCGTTGGGGGTCAATACCATGTCCCGTAAACCTCGCTATCCAGACGGCGCCATCTGCGCATCGAATCCGCATAGCGTGGACCCAATGTCCGGATAGCGCTCCCGCATTGCTGCAGACAGTCCTGTGGGTGTTTCCCACAGGCCCACCAGGTTGTTCGTGCCCGAAAAACCCAGTTCGGCGGGTTTCGCCTCCCCACGGGGTCAAAGCCTGCCGGCTCGCCCGCGGCTCTTCGTGCCCGCGCCTCTATCAAGTGGTAAAGACCCTATCACGTTGCACTTTACCAAACAAGAGTATTCGTATATAACGTTTAAAAAATGCAGGGATATGCTGGAAACATGTGCGCCACAATCCTGTATCACAATAAGTTGCAACAGATGTGCCTCACGAAGGGATCCTCTATGACCGAGCTCCAAGAACTCCGTCGCTATCGCCGCGATCTCCATCGCATTCCGGAGCTCGATTTCGATCTTCCGCAAACCATTGCCTATATCGAGGGCGTGCTGGCACCGCTCGCTTGCGAGGTGACCCATCCGTGCCCCAGCTGCGTCTGTGCTTTCTTCGACGCCGGTGTTGATGCCGCGCATGCCACGGCGATTCGCGCCGATATGGATGCGCTGCCCATCGCGGAGGCGACGGGAGCGGCCTTTGCCTCAACCCATCCCGGCAAGATGCACGCTTGCGGACATGACGGACACATGGCCATGGCGCTTGCCGCCGCGACGTATGTTGACCGTACGATTCGCGAACAGCCGGGCGCCATTAGGCGCAACGTTCTCTTTGTGTTCCAGCCGGCCGAGGAAACGACCGGTGGTGCCAAGACGGTATGCGAGAGTGGTGTGTTCGAGCGCTATGGGGCCGACCGCATTTTTGGCTTTCATGTGTGGCCCGATCTGCCCGCCGGCACGTTGGCGAGCTGCCCCGGTCCGCTGCTGGCGCGCTCAAGCGAGACGCACATTCATATCCATGGAACGAGTATCCATATCGCCAAGACCTACGGCGTTCCAGTCGAGGAATCGCGCGATGCCGCGCTGGCAGCGGCCAAGTTCTTAGTTTCCGAGCGCGAGCTCATGGACGAGTTGGGTGCCGATGAGCCCTGCATTGGCAAGTTCGGCCTGCTGCAGGCAGGCACCGTCTGCAATGCGGTGGCGGGGGAGGCCCATGTTGCCGGTAGCTTGCGTGTGTTTACGGACGCCATGTTCGACCGTGCGCGCGAGGGCGTACGCCGTGCGCTCGACGAGGCGTGCACCGCAACGGGCTGTACGTACGATCTCGACTTTGCCGAGGGCTATCCGCCAGTCGATAACGACCCCGAGTTGTTTGCCCACATTGCGCCTGCCTTGCCCGAGCTGCAACTTGTGGACGAGCCGCTGCTGATCGCCGAGGATTTCGCGTTCTATCAGCGCCATCTGCCGGGCGTGTTTTTCCTGCTGGGCACGGGTATGCCAGAGGACCAAGACAACCCGAGTGATTCGGATGGCTGCCCCGCCTATGCCACAAGCGCTCTGCATACCGATAGCATGCTCTTCGACGAGGAAATCCTGCTCAAAGGCCTCGATGTCTACAAACGATTGCTTGACTTGGAGTGATGATGAGGCGCCGACAGACTGCCGTGTATAGTCCTGGTGGGTGCGGGTGCGGCCTGCTGCTGCTTCCGGTTATTGCTGTGAGCATTGGCGTGATGTTTGCGCTTGCTGGGCTTGCCGCGGCGGCGCTCGTGCTGTTTATCACTGCCATCGGCGTGACGATTTGGCTCTGCCGCAATCGCGAGCAACGCCGTGCCGACGGTAAAACCAATGTCGGCTGGGTCGTCTTTCTGATCATTGCGTACCTGCTGAGTGTCAGCTACCTTGTTTTCTTTGTCCTGTTGATGATCAGTGCTTTTACCGGGGAATCCGTCACGGTGGGTTGATCACTGCTGGCAGACGGTCGCGCAAAGTGCGTTTGCTCGGCGTTTGGATAACTGCATTGGTCGTTTACCGCAACCTTAGCTCTCAGCTAATGAATTCAAGTTCAATCCTTCCTACGATGTGCTGTGTGCCGGCACGGTAGCCGGATCGTAGGAAGGATGAATAATGGCAAAAGAGGGAAAGAAGCCGATCGGCAAGATTGTCCTAGGCATCATCGTGGTGCTGGTTATTGTCGGTGCCGTGGGCTCTATGGGCGACAACTTAACCGATTCGTCTGCGAGCGATTCGGCAAAACCTGCCGAGACGACACAGCAGGCTGAGGAGCGAAAAGAACCGCAAGAACCGTATACCATTGCTGACGAGGCTGAAGACACTTCCAATCAGTTTACCTATAAGATCACGGGCACGCTGACCAATAACACGGACAAGGAAAAGAGCTACATTCAGATTGAATATGTTCTGTACGATGCCGATGGCAACCAGGTTGGAACGGCTCTTGCAAACACCAATCATCTGAAGGCGGGCGGCTCCTGGAAGTTCGAGGCGCTGGGTACGGTGTCTCCCGATCAGGTCGTCAGTTGGGAGCGCTCGGATGTGAGCGGTTTCTAGCATGTTGCATGCACAGGGGGAGGTGAGGTCGTATGCCCGATAAAAAGCTGACTGACGAGTTGCTCAATGAGCTTCTCGACGCGCCAAACATCGATGGCTATATCAAAGAACACGACTTTGCCGCCCCGTCGCTTTCGGACTACCTGAAGCAGCTACTGCAGGAAAAGGGCTTGGAGCGTTCGCGCGTGGTCCGTATGGCCGACCTCAACGAGACCTTTGGCTATCAGATCTTTACCGGTGCGCGTCATCCGAGTCGCAATAAGGTGCTGCAGATTGCCTTTGCGATGGCGCTGACGCTCAAAGAGACCAATCGTGCGCTGACGGCTGCCGGGGTAAGCGTCCTTAACTGCAAGGACCGCCGCGATGCGATTATCATCTTTTGCATCGATCGCGGGTGCAGCCTCCAAAAGGTCAACGAGGAGCTGTATCGCTTTGGCGAGGAGACGGTGAGTTAGCGGTTGATATCTGAGCTGGCGGAGCTGCCGAACAACGACGCAAACGAACGGGGCGCGGATGCCATGGGGCGTCTGCGCCCTGCGCTATGATGGAGGCTATGGATACTCAGACCCCAACATATTCCGATGACGAGCTGACCGCGGCGCTTGCCGAGCACCTGGCGTCGCTCGATCGCGACGACAGCTATCGCGTGGAGCGTGTACTTAAGCGCTCGTCCGTTGAAACAACCGAGCTCGTGTACTTTGAAGGAACCGGCGGTGGTTCGCTCGGCCCCTTTGTCCGTAAACGCATCGATGCTTCGGCTCAAATCGGCGGGGCATACGAGCGTCTGTTTGCCGCTCAGCGGGCAGGCAGGCGTTTTGAGCACCTGCCCAGAATCGTCGATTGTCGTCGTGTGGGCGACGAGCTCAACGTGGTTATGGAATACATCGAAGGGGAAACGCTCGGGGCGCTGGTGGACCGTCTGGGAGCCACCCCCGATTATGCGCATGAATTGTATCCTGTCCTTTGCGACGCCGTGGGCGAGCTCCACGCCGGTTTTGCAATAGCGGGGGAGACGTCGGCGCCGGTGATCCATCGCGACCTCAAGCCGTCGAATATCATCGTGACAGGTGCCAACTATACGTCTGATGACGGCCTGACGTTTTCATCGCTGGTGATTATCGACTTGGGGATCGCCCGCGTATGGCGCGATGGCGCCGATGCCGATACCGTCAAGTTTGGGACACGGCCCTATGCGCCGCCCGAGCAGTATGGGTTTGGGCAGACGAGCGTGCGAAGCGACGTCTACGCACTCGGCGCCCTGTTGTTCTTCTGCTTGACGGGAGTCGACCCTAAACCAGGGTTCGACATGCGCGAGCAATGCAAGGCGCGTGGCATTCCCACCCCACTTGCCGATGCCGTCTGCATGTCGATGGCGCTCGACCCGGCCAAGCGTTTTGCGAGTGCGGAAGCGTTGGGACGGGCGACGCGCGCGGCATACGATCTGAGTCGCCCCGTGCGGCCTCCTGCGCCTGCGCCTGTCCGTACTCCGGCCTCGGAGACGGTGTTGACACCCCAAGGGCTCCAGAACCCCACAGGGCTTCCTAGGCCTGCCGCCTCCGCTGCATGCGGTCTGCTCTCTCGCGTTCCGGAGTCTCTGGGGCGTATTTGGAATACGCTCGTCTACTTCTCGCTGCTTGTGTTCTTTGCCGGAAGTCACTTTGCCGTCTTTCACCCCACCGGAGCAAACCAAAGCTACCCGACGTGGCTTCTCATAATCGAGTTTTTTTTCTTTGTCGATGGCCTTATGGTGCTTATGCATTTTGCGCTGCTCGATAAGCGTCGTCTTCGTCGGCGATTCGCACTGCTCGACAGCTATCGCGGCAAGAAACTCGCGAAACTCTGGCTCAAGGCATTGGGTGTGCTGCTCCTATGCATGATCGTCATAGTCGCGGTTGCCAATGCGACCGGCGTCGTCGATACCTCCGCTACCTAAAAGAAAAAGGGCCCCATTGGGGCCCTTTGCAGTTGCACTTAGATGCGGTTCATCTGAGCGGCGACTTTGTTGTACCAGTCCTGCCACGTGGGCGGGCAGTACTTTTTGGCTGCTGCCGGGGTAAGGGTGGAGCCGTAGTTGGCGCCCAGATAGGCAACGTGAGCGGAGATGCCCTCGCTCCAGCTGCCAAAGCTGCGCCAACCGCCGCCACGGGCACTCCAGCCCCAAGCGTTGTAAGAATTGGCGCAATAAGCGCCCTTGGTGCTCTCGATGCAGGCGATGGCGGGGGACCAACGGGGGTCGACACCGGTATTCCAAGCGGCGACGGCAAAGTTATAGCCCTGGCCTGCCATGGGGGAGCCGGCGAGATAATTGTCGATGCGGCTCGTCCACTCATTAATGAACGAATCGTAATCGGAGCTACCGGTATTGGTGTTGTTCACCGTGGTGTCGATGGTGGTGTTGGTGTTGGTGGCCTGGCTGCTGGAATTGCTGCCGCTTACGCCCTCGCCCGAGAGCTTCTCGGCGGCAGCGGCCTTATCGGCCTCAAGCTTGGCAAGCTCGGCGGCATTTTCCTGCTCGGCTTTTGCCTGTGCCTCGCTGCGGAGCTGCTGGGCCTGCGCCAGCGCATCCTCGGCGTTTTTCTGCTCTGCCTCAAGCTGTGACTTGGCCTGCTGGAGCTCGGCCTTGTTCTGCTCGAGTTCGGTTTGCATGTTATTGAGCTCTTCGATCTCGTCGACGCTTGAGCTCGTGATCTGGTTGGTGTATTTGCAGGTCGTGATGAACTCACCCAGGCTCTGCGCGTTGACCAGGAAGCTCACGATGGGATTGGTGCCCTTCTGATACTTGTACAGATCGCGCATGGCGGAGCTTGCCTTGGCCTGCTGCTCGGGAAGCTTGGCCTCGATTTCCTCGATGCTTGCCTCATTGGAGTCAATCTGCTTTTGCAGGTCATCGAGTTTGGTGCGGGCGTCGTTGTAGGCGCTCGTGGCGGCTTCGATCTTCTGCTGGGCTGCGGAAAGCTGGTCCTGCGTTGCCTGCGAGGCGGCATACGCCGCAACGGGGGAGAGCATCGGCGTGGCCGTCAGCGCAACGGCAAGCGCGGCGCTCGTGATGATACGAGCCGGCTTCGACGCAATGAGCGCTGCGGTGCGATGATTCGAATGCTGCATCCAGTCCCTCTGCAATCAATCGTAGGTTATGGTTCGAACGGTATTCTACTACTGCTTTCGACCTCAACTTGAACCTTAAAGGTTCCAAAGGGTCAAGTTGAACTTGAGGCTTTGGCTTTGACCTGCAGTTATGATGAATTGTTGAGAAACCATAGAGTTCAACTTTAACGTTACAGAGCCCTGTTTGAGAGGAGTTTTGGGCTGTAAAAGCTATCTCAACGTGGGGTTTTATAACTACAGCGTGCCCTTCTGGCGAGCCTGCTCAATCTCTTCGAGGGCCTCGGCGGGGGTGAACGAACAGGTGCCGTCGCCGAGTTTGACTACCCGGATATCGTCGCCGGTATGGACCTCTCCGCCCTTTAGTACCACGCCAAAAACGCCCTCGTGGGGAAAGATACAGTCGCCGGCGAGATAGTAGATGGCACAGCGGGTGTGGCAGACCTTGCCGATCTGACTGATTTCGACCAGGACATCGTTGCCAATCTTGAGCTGCGTTCCCAGGGGGAGCGAGAGCAGGTTGATGCCCTGGGTTGTGAAGTTCTCGCCAAAGTCGGCCTCGTGCACATCGAGCCCGCGCGCCTGCGCCGTCTGGATAGACTCTGCAGCTAAAAAGGAAACCTGGCGGTGCCAATGCCCGGCGTGCGCATCGGAGGCGAGGCCAAACTGCTCGATGACGGTGTCGTGCCCGTCGGCGACGGGTGACTTACGCGTGCCTTTGTGCTCCGACGTGTTGATTGAGACGATACGGGCAGGCCCGTTGTAAGCATCGTTTGCGGTGCGTAGGGGAGCTGCCGTCTGGGCACGATCTGCAAGTTCGCGCTTGGCGGCGTCAATGATGGGGTTGTTGATCGGATGAGCCTGGGGCACGGTGCACCTTTCGACGGGGCGGGCTACATGTTGAATCCTACAACAATGGTAGGTTCATTGCCCATTGTCATACAACGGTGAGCGCCGTCTTCGTGCTGGCCTTCGTGCTGGACGATTACGTCGATTGCCATAGATACGGTGGAGCTTTGGGCGCCGGCGGCTTGGCACGCTAGAATAATTCAGTTGCGCAAAGACCGCCCATTGTGTGGGCAGTTCATGATAGGAAGTTTCCATGGCATTGCAATTTACAGAGCGCGAGTTCATTCCCGTGCTGCTCGGTGGCGACATCAACGCCTATTCGGTGGCGCGTGCCTTCTACGAGGAGTACCAGGTCAAGAGTCTGGTCTTTGGCAAGTATCAGACGGGTCCCGCGTACCGCAGCCAGATTATCGACTACACGCCCAACGTGGATATCGACACCATGCCCGTGATGCTCAAAACCGTCAACGGCATTGCCCAAGCGCATGCCGACAAGACGATTGTCCTTGTGGGCTGTGGCGACAACTATGTCGCTCTCGTGGCTCAAGCCAAGGATGCTCATGAGCTGGCGGATAACATCGTCGCTCCCTACGCGCCCTACAGCATGCTCGAGCAGTGCCAGAAGAAGGAGATCTTCTACGAGCTGTGCGAGAAGCATGGCGTGCCCTATCCGCACACGTTTACCTTTACCAAGGCGATGCTCAATGCCCAGGGTGAGGCGCCTGCCGAAGTGCTCGACCAGATCGATTTTCCTTACCCGATGATTCTGAAGCCTTCTGACGGCATCATGTGGTGGCAGCACGAGTTCGAGGGCCAGAAGAAGGCCTATGTGATTGCCGACCGCGCCGAGCTGGAACAGGTCATTCGCGATTCGTATGCCAGCGGCTACACCGACGATCTGATCTTGCAGGATCGCGTGCCCGGCAACGACGAGTACATGCGCGTACTCACCAGCTATTCCGACCGCAACGGTAAGGTTCGCATGATGTGCCTGGGCCATGTGCTGCTCGAGGAGCATCAGCCCCACGGTGTCGGCAACCATGCCTGTATCATTACCGAGCCCAACGACGAGCTCATGGGCGGCGTGCGCAAGTTGCTCGAGGACCTTCACTTTGTGGGCTATTCCAACTTTGACGTTAAGTACGACGAGCGCGACGGCTCGTTTAAGTTCTTCGATTTCAACACGCGCCAGGGCCGCAGCAACTACTACGTTACCAACAGCGGCTTTAACGTTGCCAAGTATGTGGTGGACGAGTATGTGTTTAACCGCCCGTTTGAGCCGGAGTTTGTGACGGCGCAGGACGAGGCCCTGTGGATGGTCGTTCCCATGGGCGTCGTCGACAAGTACGTCAAGGATCCCGAGCTGCGCGCTAAGGTGCATCGCCTGGACAAGGAAGGCAAGGGCGCCGACCCTTCGTTTATGAAGGGCGACTTTGTCTTTAACCGCTGGCTGCGCATGTGGCACACCAAGCTGCGCCACTTTAAGCTGTTCAAGACGTATTACAAGTAGATGAGCGCGGCGCCCGTCCGGTTTGCATCGGGCGGGCGCGGGTATGATACGCGCAATTGCGCAAGCGTCACCAAGGAGGCGGCGATGGAAAAGCTGGGAGTTATCGGCGGCATGGGCGCCGAGGCCACGTCGTATTACTACGACCAGGTGGTGCGTCATACGGCTGCTGCCTGCGATCAGGAACATATCGACATGGTGGTGCTCTCCAAGTCGACCATGCCCGACCGCACGCTGGCCATTAAGACCGGCGAGCATGCCAAACTGCTGGCGACCATGAAAGAGTGCGCCCAGGCACTCGAGTCGCTGGGCTGTGCACACATTGCCATTCCCTGCAACACGTCACACTACTTCTATGACCAGATCCAGTCGTTTACGAAGGTGCCGATTATCCACATGCCGCGTGAGTCGGTGCGCTATGCTCTGGCCGGCGCGGTGATGGGGGAGTGCGAGTTCGACCCCAACCTGAGTATGCCGGCCGAGCCGGTGCGCAAGATCGGCATCATGGGCACCGATGGCACCGTGGGCGCGGGCGTCTACGGCCGCGAATGTAAGGCTGCGGGTGTTGAGGTCGTCTATCCCAGCGAGAAACGTCAGAACGATGTGATGTCGCTTATCTACGATGATGTGAAGGCCGGACGTGAGCCCGATATGGATAAGTTCGACCGCGTGATGTGGGAGTTCGCCCGTAGCGGCTGCGACCGCGTCATTCTGGCCTGCACCGAGCTATCGGTGCTGCAGAAGTACCGAGAGATGCCCGAGATCACCCTCGACGCCATGGACGTCCTGGTGCGTGAATCCATCATCCGTAGCGGCGCTCCCTACCGCCTCTAGCTTCCGACCCGCCAAAAAGGGACAGGTTTATTTTGGTAGGTTTTATCTGGTGAAACAGTAAAGGCCCCGGCTCGTTTGGTGCGAGCCGAGGTCTTTTGCGTTGGGCGGTTGCTGTCGGTGGTGAACTAGAACAGGAAGCCGATGGCGATGAGGGCGATGCTGACGATGAGCACGGCGATGTCCAGGCCCTTGATGGGGTAGCGCTTGTACGAGCTGGCGCGCGTACGCAGATAGAAGCCGCGCTGTTCTGCCGCCAAGGCTGTGGCATCGGTCTTGCCCACGCTCGAGATGAGCAGTGGCACGCACAGTGGCAGCATGAGCTCAAGCTTCTTGATGGGGTTCTTGGTGTCGTACTCGACGCCGCGTGCGGTCTGCGCCTCCATGATGGCGTTCATCTCCTGACCAAACACCGGCACAAAGCGCAGCGCCGTGGTAAAGGTGAAGGCATAGCGATACGGCACGTGCAGCACCTCGACGCAGGCGTTGGCAAGGTCGTTGAGTTTGGTCACCATGAGCATGAGGATGAGCGGTAACGCCACACCCAGCAGGCGCAGGCAGGCCTTCGATCCTGTGATGAGGCCCGTGTCGGTGATAAAACCCCACACCACGTTGCCATCGCGCATAAAGGCCAGCTGGAGCACCAGCATGATAAGCGCGAGCGGAATCAGCAACTTGAGCAGCGAAAACAGACGGTCGACGACGCCGGCATAGGCACCCAGCGCAAGGGTGAGTGCCAAAAAGCCCAGCAGCGCCACGTAGGTGTCGGACAAGAAGATGCCGACGATGATGGCGGCGGCGAGGCCCAGTTTGACGACGGGATTCAGGCGATGCAGCAGCGTATCGCCCGGCATGTAGTCGATGACGTTAACCACGGTGGACCATCTCCTTGGTAATTCGAACGACATCGGTGACCTCGCTCACCTGCGCAAAAGCGGGCGAGACGGAAGATGCCAGACGGCGCGAGAGCTCGATAACCTGGGGAGGCTCCACGTAGGCACGCCGCATGAGATCGATGTTCGAGAATAGCTCGTGCGTGCGGCCGCGGTCGAGGATGCGACCGTCGGCCATTACCACAATGCGCTCGGCAAAGTCGGAGACGACTTCCATATCGTGGCAGACCATGATAACGGCGCAACCGCGCTCGGCCATGGTACGCACCGTTTCCATGACGGTCATGCACTCGCGGTAATCAAGGCCGCTCGTGGGCTCGTCGAGCACGACGATCTTGGGCTCAACCACTACGACGGAGGCAAGCGCCACCATTTGTCGCTGACCGCGCGAGAGCGAGAAGGGCGCCTCGTCGGCCGGCAAGCCAAAGCGGTCGATGACGAGCTGGGCGCGACGCAGCGCCTCGGCACGGTCGATGCCGGCAAGCTCCAGGCCAAAGGCGACCTCGTCGAGCACGGTGTCCTTGCAGATCTGGCGGTCGGGGTTTTGGAAGAGGGTCGCGACCTCGCGAGCGATGCGGCTCGTGGGAACGGCTGCGGTATCCAGTCCCGTGACGCGCACGCTGCCCGAGGCGGGCTTAAGCAGGCCTGTGAGCAGTTTGGTGAGCGTGGTCTTGCCGGCGCCGTTTTGGCCGACGATGCCCACGAGCTCGCCGGGATAGAGCGTCAGGCTAAGGTCGTGTACGGCGGCGCCGCCATTGGGATAGGCAAACTCAACATGGTCGAAGGTGAGTACGGGTTCGGCGTCCTTGGCATGAGGGCGCAACGACGGTGCATGCGGGGAACCGGCGGGCGCCTGGGCTTCGATAGCCGCGTGTGCGGGGTCGACGATGCCCGAAATCATGCGCTCGGCCTCATCGACATCCAAGCAGGGGGTACCGCTTACCAGGCCATCGGCCTCGAGGCTATTGAAGATACGCGTGACGCGAGGGCAGTCGACGCCGATGGCACGGAGCTCGTCGGTATGCGCGAAGACCTCGTGTGGCTCGCCCTGCAGCGCGATTTCGCCATGGTTGAGCACGAGCACGCGGTTGCAGTGCTCCGAGAGCAGGGCGACCTTTTGCTCGACGACGACGATGGTGATTCCAAGTGCGCGGTTTGCCTCACGCAGCGTCTCGAAGACCAACGTGGAGCTGGCGGGGTCGAGTGCCGCGGTGGGCTCGTCGAGAACCAAGACGCGCGGACGCATGGCGAGGATGGCGGCGATGGCTACCTTTTGCTTCTGTCCGCCCGAGAGGGTGGCGATCTCGCGGTCGCGCAGGTCGCTGATGCCGACGGTCTCGAGCGTTTCGATCACGCGCTGCTCGATCTGGTCGTGGGGAACGCCAAAGTTCTCGAGGCCAAAGAGCATCTCGTCCTCGACGACCGAAGCGACCATCTGCGTGTCGATATCCTGCAGCACACTGCCGACGATTTGCGACACGTCGGTGAGCGAGACTTCGCAGGTGTCGTGGCCGTCGACCATGACGGACCCGAAGAACGTGCCGGTGTAGTGGTGGGGCACGGCACCCGACAGGCAGGCGGCAAGCGTGGACTTGCCGGCGCCTGAGGGCCCGATGATGCCGATGAAATCTCCCTTGTTCACGCTGAGCGAGATGTGGCTGAGCGCCTGCTCGGTCTGCGTGCCATAGGAGAACGAGACATCGTCGACGTTGATGATCGTTTCCATGGATACCTTTCATAGTCATTGGGGACGTTCTTAAATGACTAGTCGTTTAAGAACGTCCCCAAAAGCTCGTTGTTTGGGACAGTCTTTACCGATGGGGCACTGTGGGTTAGTTGAGCCTAAGGGCCTTCTGGATGGGCAGGTAGAGGGCGCCGACCAGAATGGCGTTAAAGACGGCGGTCATGGCAACGACGGGCAGCATGGCGGCGGCGAGCTCGCCTACCACGCCGAGCATGGCCATCTTGATGACCATGAAGATGACGCCGGAGACAAAGGTGGTCAGGAAGGTTGCGACAATAGCGATGGCGGGCTTGACCTGACCGTTCTTGCCGGCGGCGTTGACGATGCCGGCCATGAGCATGGCGGCGATGCCCTCGGCGGCAAAATCGACGAACGGCGAAGTGGTGGTGAACTGGATCACGGCAGCCGAGATGAGGCCAATGACGAGCGCCTGGCCGATGTTGGGACGAACGACCAGGATGGTGAGGCAGAAGGCCGAGATGATGAACTCGGGGCTGATCATGCCACCCGAGATGCCCGAGATGGTCTTGCCGACGGTGAAGTTGAGGATGAAGCCGGCGGCGAGCAGGATGGCGAGCAGGACGAGGGCGCGGACATCGAGTTTGCCGCGGTCGGCGGTCTGGACGGTGCGGGGCTGGGTGGCGGTGGTGTTCTGAGACATGGTGAAAATCCTTTCGGAATGGGAGTGCAAGAGAAAAGCGGAGGCGCGTGATGCGAATGCGATCGGGCTCGAGATAGAAAAAGGCCCCCGGTCGAAACCGGAGGCCTTCCAATCACCTAGAGCGCAAAAACAGGCGTGAGGGACTCACTGTCGACCGATCGTATTCGCATCACGCCACCACCAGTTGTTGAGAGACTTCATTGTGTTCTTCATGTTGGTGGCTCCTTTCGTGATGCCGTGGCGCGGTCGCACCTAGTTGCTGTTGCGCTGCACTATAGCACAGCGAAGTGTGTGCGGGGAAATCTTTTTTGAAAAGATTTCAGGCGGGTTTCCCGCCGGTCAAAAGAGTGGGCTGAGCGGGCGAGGCTGCCATTGCTGCCTTGCCCGCTCAGCTAAGACGTTACTCCTTATTGCGACGGTAGAGGAAGTAACCGCCCGCGGAGATGACGGCAACGCCAGCGATGGCGAATGCGGCCACCATGCGGCCATCAAAACGATCGCCAGTGGTGGGCAGGCCGCCCTTGGTGTTCGTCTTGTTGGTGGTTACCGTGGTCGTGGTGTCCGACTTGCCAGGCTTCTCGGGCTTGGTGGTGGGCTGCTCGGGCTTAGCGGGCTGCTCGGGGGTACCGGGCTGCTCGGGGGTACCGGGCTGCTCAGGAGTGCCAGGCTGATCCGGGGTTACCGGGTCGGTGGCAAGAGCGTCCTTGGCGTAGGTGATGGACACCTTGAGGCCGTTGGTCTCGGTGTTCAGATCGCTCGGAGTGAAGGGCTGGTCGAAGTTTTCGGCCTTCTGATAGGCGCGCATCTCCTGGAGCAGCGCCTTGCACTTCTTGTAGGTGTTCTCGGTAGCAGCCTTGCCGGCCTTGTTGGCCAGGGCAGTGCGGCCCTCGGTGGTCGTCTCGGCCAGCATGGCGGCGTCAACTTCCTTGTTCTGCTCGATGAGCTCGTTCTGGAGCGCATCGAGGTAGGCGCGGACGCTGATACCAAGGGTGTCAGGGTTCTCAAAGCAGAGCGAGCTGATGTCCATGAGGACGTAGTTGATTGAGTTCTCGGGCTCTTCGTTGTACACGACGTCAGTCTGTTTGCAGTGATCGAAGGAGACGGTCTGATCGCTGAAGTACGGGCTGACCTCAGTTATCAGAGCGGAGTACAACGGGATGGCGACGGAGTACGCGGCGCGGGAGAGCATTTCCCACTGGATGGTAGCGACTTCGGGGTCATACCCGCGACGAATCTGGAAGAGGTTGATCTCGGTGTTGCGCTCGCTGCCGATGCAATAAACACCATCAGTGTTCGCGTTGAGGCCAGGGACGTTCTCGCCGCGGTTGCCGAAGGCGCGAATCAACTCGAAAGTGCTCCAACCAGACTTGCCAGGCTTGAAGAACAGGGGCTGGATTTCGCTGACCATGGCTCCCTTTTGGTCGGGTTTTCCTTCCTTCTCTACTGTGATAATGTCGTAATCTGTGCCTTCGGTCAGCTGACTACCAAAATAATCGCGGCCTTGCACATAGCGGGACCACTGGTTTACGCCGGAATCGGCGAGGCTTTCGCCATACGTTTGGGCGACATCGAATTTGCCGTCAGCGGAGTATTTGGCGAAGCCCTTCTCCACGGGCATGGACTCGATGCCCTCGGAGTGTAGGCAGTTCTCGGGGTCATCAAGGTCGACATCGTAGTTGAGGCTCCCGATATTAGGGTTGAGCGACGCGACGTCGTCAGCGAGCTTCATGGCGATCCACTGATGGGCGGAAAGTGTGGCGAACAGCCAGGTCTCGTTGTTGTCGGCGATGATGATCTGGTCGTTGGTGCAGACGCCTTGATCATCGATCAGTCTGCCGAGAAGCTCGACGCCCTCGCGGGCCGTGGCGCTCTCGCCCAGGATGATGCTGCCGTAACTGTACTCGCCCAGACCCACTTTCTCATCGATGTGGTCTGCTGCATCGGCCTCCTCGTTATAGGAAGTGCTTAGCGTGGCAGAGCAGGAGACGCCCTTCTCGTTGATTCCGGCTTCGGAATAGGCGTCGGTGCGACCCATCCAGTTGGAGGGTGGTCGCGTACATAGCTGTAACGATAGGTAGGCTTGTTCGAAGTGTATTCAAAAGCAGATTCAATCGAGCTGTACTTAAAGCCAGGTTCGTGGGCAGGTTCGATGCCGTAGTGCTTAAGATAGCGCTTGCCAAAGTCCTCGGCGCGGCCGTAGTACGTGTTGCCGTCCGCCGTGAGCTTGCCGCCCATGTAGATCTGCGTGCAGGCGAGCGCAGATGTCGGCATGGACATGATGGTTGCAGCTCCAAAGGCGAGGCCTATGCCTAGCTTCTTGAGCGCGTTGACGGGGTGAGTTTTCCTCATTTTCCCTCCCAGCGTGCGAAAGCCCTCTGTCGCCAGAGGGCTTCAGCCAATAAAGACACCCCATTAGCGTAACGAACTGGAAACAATATTCATCTATGAAAGACACTTACTCGATAAGCGTGATGAAATATGCGACGAGCGGTTAATTGTACTCAGTTTGTAGCTTTACTTTAATAAAGACGCCCTGTAATTACTGTAGCCGAATAAAGTAGCTGGGAATGCCTGAAATGAAAATCCCCTGCTGTTTGGCAAATGCATAAACAGCAGGGGAGACGATAATTGGATGAATATCATACCAATGTGGAATTACTTCTTCCGGCGGTGAATCACGTTGATCGCATAGCCGACGAGCATGGCCAAAACGATGATGATAAAGCCGAGCAGGGGATTGTCGTTCATAGGGTCCTCCTATTTTCCGAGCGGGGAGAATTCGTCGACGATGAGGTCGAGGCATTGTGGAAGCGCGCGGGCTCCAAAGACGCCCGAATTGCTGGAGATAATCTCGCCATCGAACTGCATGCCCAGCGACGGGGTGCAGGTGATCTTGGCTTCCTTGGTCTGGATGATCTTGAACTGCGGGCGCCCGAGTACCTTGCCGGCGGGGTCGAGTGCGGCGGTGATCACGGTAGGTAGCAGCTGCACGGTGCGCACGGGTTCGATGACCGCAATGTCGACCATGCCATCGTTCATACGGCAGTCGGGGAACAGGTTGATGTCGTTTTGGATGACCGAGGTGTTGCCGGCCATGCAGCAGATGCCGTCGAGCTCCTCGACAATGCCGTCATGCTCAATCGTAAAGTGCGCCACCGTGGGATTGGGCGTGGCGAGCGCGGAGAGGAAGTAGGCGATCTCGCCGATGTCGTTTTTGGTGGGGGCGGCCTTCATCATGATCTCGGCGTCGAAGCCCGAGCCGGCGATGATGATAAAGCCGTGGCGCTTCTCGTTGCCGTTCTCGTCGAGCCAAAAGAGCTCACCCATGTCGACTTTGACCGTGCGACCGGCACGGCAGGCCTTGGCGAGCGCCGCTGCCTCGGGGGCATTGCCGATGTTGTTGAAGAACAGGCAGGCTGTGCCGGAGGGGAAGACGAGCGTGGGGACACCGCACCCGCGCATCTGGTCGAGCACGTTGGAGACGGTGCCGTCGCCGCCCGAAACGACCACGCGGTCAAACTCGCGCACGTCTGCCACGGCATCCTCGGGCTCCATGCCATCGCCGATAAAACGCATCACGACCTCGTCGCCGCCCTGCGCGAGGGCGTGCGTGAATGCGTAGATTTCATCTGAGCTAGGGCCCGATGCCGGGTTGTGGATGATAAGGCAGCGCATACTTACGTTCCCGTTCTGTGACTAACCGAGTATAGTTGTAAGGCAATGCCGATATCCTACCCGTGTTTTTCGGGCCTAACCTTATTCGATGGGTTGATATGTACATTTCCACACATCAGGCTCTACTCGACTTTTGCCAGCGCGCCCGTGAGTTCGACGCGATTGCCGTCGATACCGAGTTTTTGCGCGAGCGCACGTTCCATCCGCGTCTATGTTTGGTTCAGATTGCCACCCCTGCTGAGAGCGTCGCGGTCGATCCCCTGGTAATCGACGACCTATCGCCGCTGGCCGAGCTTATGGCCGACGAGAGCGTGACCAAGGTCTTCCACGCGTGCTCGCAGGATATGGAGGTCATGCTCCATACCGTGGGCGTGCTGCCACGACCGATTTTCGATACGCAGGTCGCCGCCGCCTTTTTGGGCGAGCGCCAGCAGATTTCGTATGGCGCGCTTGTTCAGACGTTCTGCGGCGTATCGCTGCCCAAGACCGAGTCACTGACCGACTGGTCGCGCCGCCCGCTGACCGATAAGCAGATTGAGTATGCGATCGATGACGTCAAGTACCTGATCGTCGCCTATACCGAGATGATGAGCCGCCTGCGCGAGCTGGGCCGTGTGGACTGGGTGCTCGACGAGCTGCGCCCGCTGGCTGACGAGTCGCACTATCGCGCCGATCGCCACGAGGCGTTCCGCAAGGTCAAGCGCATCAATTCGTGCAGCCGTCATCAGCTGGGTATCGCGCGCGAGCTCGCCGCCTGGCGCGAGGACCGCGCCGAGCGCCGTAACATCCCGCGCAAGTGGGTCATGTCCGACGACACGCTGCTAGCGCTCGTTAAGCGCAATCCCGTGCGCGTTGAGGAGTTCCGTAGCATTCGCGGTACCGATCAATTGGGGGAGCGCGACGTGGACGGTGCGCTCATGGCCATCAAGCGCGGTGCGAGCTGTCCGCACGATCGCCTGCCGCTCTTGGTGCGCGGACATCGTCAGATTTCGCCGGAGCTGGAGAGCGTGACTGACCTTATGTATGCGCTTATCCGCCTGGTTGCCGAGCGCTCAGGCGTTGCGACCTCGGTCATTGCCTCGCGCGATGACCTGGCCGACTACATTGAGCATCCCGAGCAGAGCCGCCTGCGCGAAGGTTGGCGCTTTGAGCTTGTGGGCTCGCGCCTAGACGATCTGCTTTCCGGCAATATGGGGTTGACGGTGAAGGACGGCAAAATCGAGCTCCTGTAGGGAAGCCTAGCCGGTTGAGTGGGTAAAATGCCTCCAACGTGTAACTCGACTCGGAGGAATTCGCATGCCTTATTACTATGGATACGGCTTTGGCATCGACCCGCTGTACCTGCTGGTTGTTCTTGTCTGCACGGTGCTTGGCCTTGCCGCACAGAACTATATCAACTCGACGTACAAAACCTGGTCCAAGGTTCGCTCGGACGGCGATACGGGTGCCACAGTCGCTCGCCGCATGCTCGATGCCAACGGTTGTAGCGCCGTGGGTATCAAGGGTGTCGCTGGCGAGCTCACCGACCATTACAACCCGCAGGACAACAACCTGTATCTGTCGGATGCCAACCGTTCGGGCGGTTCGGTCGCAAGCGTTGCCGTCGCCTGCCACGAGGCGGGCCATGCCGCCCAGCGTCAAAGCGGCTATGCCATGATGAAAGTGCGTACCGCCCTCGTGCCGGTCGTCAACTTTACCCAGAACACCTGGACCATCGTGTTACTCTTGGGCCTGTTTATGAACATTGCCGGGCTCACGACCCTCGCGTTGATCTTCTTCTCGTTTAGTGTGCTGTTCCAACTCGTTACGTTGCCTGTCGAGATTGACGCCAGCCGACGTGCTGTGGCGTACATCGAGCAGTCGGGCATGAGCTCCAAGCAGGTCAACGGCGCCAAGAAGGTACTGACGGCAGCCGCGCTTACCTATGTGGCTGCAGCGCTCACTTCGATCATTCAGTTGCTCTACCTTATGGCTCGCTACAACAGAAACTCCAACCGATAACAAATGGGACAGGCAGGCGCCGCGGGGATTCGTGTCCTCGCGGCGCTGTACTATGTGTTGGACTTAATTTCGCACGGGGCCGGAGCCTCTGTGCTCGATAACGAAAGGAGGCTGCGTGGCAGGCTGGAACCTAACCGGTAATGCCGTTTCCGCTGAGTTCGACGGTTCGGACGAGCAAGAGCGCAAGGAGCTCAGCGTGAGCCAGGCGGTGGAGATTGCCGCCGGTGCGCTCGATGCCATTCCGCAGCTGAGCGTCTTGGGCGAGGTCACGGGTTTTCGTGGTCCTAACGCCCGAAGCGGCCACTGCTATTTCCAGATCAAGGACGATTCGGCCGCCGTTGACTGCATCATTTGGAAGGGTGCCTATCTCAAGCGCACGTTCGATCTGCGCGACGGTATGCAGGTGAGCTTTAAGGGCAGCTTCAATCTCTATAAGGCTACGGGCCGCATGAGCTTTGTCGCTCGCTCGTTTTCGCTGGCGGGGGAGGGTCTGCTGCGTCAACAAGTGGCGCAACTGGCCGAAAAGCTACGCCGTGAGGGTCTGATGGACGAAGCGCGCAAGCGCCGCATCCCGGTGTTCTGCTCCCGCGTGGCGGTCGTCACCTCGCTTTCGGGTGCCGTAATCGACGACGTCAAGCGCACATTGCGTCGTCGCAACCCGCTCGTCGAGCTCGTCTGCGTGGGTGCCAAGGTACAAGGCGAGGGTGCGCCGACAGAGCTCATTGAGGGCCTGCGCCGCGCCGCTTCCATTACGCCGGCGCCCGACTGTATTTTGTTGGTGCGCGGCGGCGGCTCCTTTGAGGACCTCATGACCTTTAATGACGAGGAGCTTGCCCGCGCGGTGGCGGCTTGTCCCGTGCCCGTGGTGACCGGCATTGGCCATGAGCCCGATACCTCGATTTGCGACATGGTGAGCGACCGTCGCGCCTCCACGCCTACGGCGGCGGCCGAATCGGTGGCGCCGGCTATGACGGAGTTGGCCGATGTGCTCGAGGCGCGCTATCAACGTCTGGGTGCTGCGATGGCATCGATGATTGGGTCGGCCCAGGTCGACCTGGAGATGCTCAACCAGCGCGGTCGTCGTGCCTGGGACACCTATACGGCTCGCTTGGGCGATGCGCTCGATGCGGCTGCGTGCCGCCCGTGCCTCAACGACCCAACTTTTATGCTCGAGCGTCGCGAGTCTGAGCTTGCCCTGACTGCCGATCGTCTGTCCGGCGCCATAGCGCGTTCGGTTGGGGCCTTCCGTTCCAACTTCGAGCGTCTGCCCGAGCGCTTGATCGCAAGCACCTCAGGACTCGATGGCAAGCGCCATGCGCTCACGCTCGCAAGCTCCCGCCTGGAGCATCAGGGGCGCACGATGCTCAGCAAACCCGCGTCCGACTTGGGCCGTGCGGCGGCCTCACTCGATGCCCTGTCGCCGCTCAAGGTGCTTGCCCGTGGTTATTCCATCGCGTACAGCGATGATGGGGTGGCTACGAGCGCCAAGACCTTTAAGCCGGGCGACGCCATCCGCGTGCGCATGGCAGACGGTAACGTTGCGGCAACGGTCGATACGGTCGAGTAGGCCGCGTTTCATAGCGATAAACCTTTAGGAAAGGAAACAGATATGGCAGAGAAGACCCCGGTCGAGCAGCTTACGTACAAGCAGGCCTCGCAGGAGCTGGAGCTCATCATCCGCAGCTTGGAGTCGGGCGATATGGAGCTCGAGGAGTCGCTCGAGAGCTATACCCGCGGCGTCGAGCTCCTCAAGAGCCTGCGCACCCGCCTGTCCGATGCCGAGCAGAAGGTCTCGGTGCTTCTTAAGGACGTCGACGGCAACGACGTGCTCGCCGACGGCGAAGCCGCCAACACGGACGACAACCTCTCGTTCTAACCATCCCGACCAAATATAATTGCCTTGGTCTGTGAGAAAGGAACCAACCATGTGTGATTGCATCTTCTGCAAAATTGCCAACCACGAGATCCCCTCGACCGTCGTCTACGAGGATGACCAGGTCATCGCGTTCGACGACCTCAATCCCCAGGCGCCGGTCCACACGCTCGTGATCCCCAAGAAGCACTACAGTGACATCGCCGATAACGTGCCCGCCGAGACCATGGGCGCCATGGCCCACGCCATCCAGGAGGTCGCCAAGGCCAAGGGTCTGGAGGACGGTTTCCGCGTCATCTCCAACAAGGGCGTCAACGCCGGTCAGACCGTCATGCACTTCCACATGCACGTCCTCGGCGGCAAGAACCTGGGCGAGAACCTCATCTGAGGACGCACGGCCCGTCGCCTTGGCTGCCTTTGGAGTAACCTATGCAGTTTTCTCAACTCGAATACCTTCAAGCGGTAGCGAACTATGGCGGCGTGCGCAAAGCAGCTCGCGCTGTTCATGTGAGTCCGCAGGCCGTTTCGTCGGCAATCAAAAAGTTGGAATCTGAGTATCAGATCGTTTTGCTCAACCGATCGGCGGGGGAGGCTGTTTTGTCTCCGGCGGGCAGAGAATTTGCGCGTCGTGCACGCGTGATCCTGGCGCAAGTCGACGATCTCAAAAAGTACGCTCAATCGGGGAACGGCGGCGTTTCGCCCGACGGCCATTTCCGTCTTTACGCCCCCTGTCTTCACGGGCGGGGGCGCCTTTTTTCCGAAAACTGGTACGACTCGTTTGAAAGCTCGCACTCTCAGATTCATCTTGATGTGTGGCACCAGCCAACGGCAACATGCTTTGAATCACTTATACTTGGAATTTCGGACGCGGCTATCTCGTTTGAGGAACCACGGGACAGCGTCCTTTCTTCAAAATATATGGGTGAAAAGGAGCTCAGGGTTCTTTCATGCCCAGCTGGTCATCAATCTGTTGACGCTATGACCATTCGTGAGTTACTGGGCGGCAGGCTCGCTGTTCCCATTAATTTGTCACCCTGTCTCAATGCAATCAATCAATGTCCCGAAGCTCAGCTGGTTAATTTCCGCTTTCGCGATGTCGAATACGGAAGCAGGGCGCAGGCTGAGTTTCTTCAAGCCGGGGGATTGATATTGAGTTTTTCTGGCTCTTCTCTCGCATCAGATGGATTGGAAGTGAGCGAGTGCTCTATTGAAGGCTCGCATGACGTAGCCTTGCCCATCTACTTTTGCTATCGACAAAATGCCTGGACCGATCGACACCAGACGGTTTTTCTGCACCTATTGCGTCATCTTGCTTCGTGAGATTAATTGGCTTCGAGACGTCAAGTGATTATTGACGCCTTGTAACACATAGCTGACGGCTTTGCCCTCATGCTTTTCCAAGAATCCGATTTAGATTGCTGGCTCTTGGAGGGCGGAGCATGAAAAACCGTACGGTTTTGCTTTATATGACGTTCGTTTTTCTGTCGAACTTCAGCACCATTTTGTATTTTCTGACGGTTTACCTTGAATTCGTCGGATTCTCGATGGTGGCGATTTCTAGCATGATGATTGCATACCAAGTGAGTAAGTTCATCCTTGAAGTTCCTACTGGTTATATTGCTGACAGGTTTGGACGAAAGACAAGCGGTCTCGTTGGCGTCGTGGGAATGCTTGGATACTACGCCGCCCTACTTTTCGCCCGTTCTCCTCTGCTTTTAATCGGCGCGTTTGCTCTCAAAGGTTTTGCCGTTGCATGTATGAGCGGATCCATAGAAGCGATTTACATTGACAGCGTCTCTCAGGACCAGCTCGTAAGACTTAATGTCGTTGAGCGATTTGTTTTCTATGCGTCTTATGCCCTCTCCGCTTGTGTGGGCGGTTTCATTTCGTCCGCTGGCGCGTATCTCATTGGGCTTTCGGTCGATATCATCGCAATGGTGCTGACATTGGTTGTCGTTGTCTGTATTCCTGAGGTGAGAAGAGAGGGCACCGCGGTGACACCTGAGCATGGAATTAGCCCGAAGATGATCGGTGCTGCTATTGCGGGTAATGGCATTCTTCGGTCAGCGTTCATCATGGACTGTTCTCAGGCATTTGCTTTTGTCGCCCTGGAAGACTTTTTCTCACTGTTGCTTGCGGGTCGCGGAATGAATGCCGTCGCTTCGGGTGTGATCATTGCGGTCCAGCTCCTTGCCTCGGCCTCCATGGGGCTTATTGTGCCCAGTGTCATTGATCATGTCGACAAGGGCCGTTTTGCGCGTATTTGCGGCATCGTGCGCCTTTCCCTGACTGCTCTGTTTTTGATTCCCTTTACTCCGGTCTATTTGCTGCCCGTGTTCTATGTACTGCAGACGGTCGCTTACTCGTTATTTGCTCCAATTAAATACTCAATTTTTCAAAATGCTGTCGATTCTTCGATGCGCTGCTCACTGATTTCGGTCCAAAGCCAGATGGTGGCGGTGGGTGCCATCCTTTTCTATCTGTTCAATGCTGCGTTGAGCAGCATCGCGGGCATTCGAGTCATATTGCTTGTAGCGCTCGGGATATCTTCTTTGGTGTATATCCCCGCGCTCTTTCGTCTTACAAGTCAAAGGCCATGAGTATTTGGGCACCGATAACTTATATATCAACGCAATAAACCCAAGCGCGAGGGCGTTTGGGTTTATTATTGAAGCGTATGTAACCTGGCGGCGCCACACCGCCTGTTAGTAGGGAGACACATGAACGTTCTGGTCGTCAACGCAGGATCTTCGACGCTTAAGTATCAGGTCATCGATACCAAGTCCCACAAGGTGTCCGCAAAGGGCTCCTGCGAGCGCGTCTGCTTTACCGGCGGCACCTTCACCCACGCTGCCAACGGTTCCAAGAAGGTGACCGAGAACATCGAGTTCCCCGACCACAAGGTCGCCATCGAGGTAGTTCTGAAGGACCTCGAGGCCAACGGCGTCAAGATCGAGGGCATTGGTCACCGTATCGTTCAGGGTGGCTGGTACTTCGGCGATTCCTCCCTCGTCGACGAGGACGTCCTCGCCAAGATCCGCGAGGTCGCTCCGCTGGCGCCGCTGCACAACAACCCCGAGGCCAACGTTATCGAGTACTGCCTGGAGCAGTATCCCGACCTGCCCAACGTCACGGTCTACGACACCGCTTTCCACTTCAACATGCCCGAGGTCGCCAAGACTTACGCCCTGCCCAAGGACGTTTGCGACAAGCTGCACATCCGTAAGTACGGCGCCCACGGCACCAGCTACCGTTACATCTCCAAGAAGGTCGCCGAGATGACCAACGGCGAGGCTCGCAAGGTCGTCGTGTGCCATATCGGCTCCGGCGCTTCCCTGTGCGCCATCGAGGACGGCAAGTGCATGGACACCACCATGGGCCTCACCCCGCTCGACGGCGTCATGATGGGCACCCGCTGCGGCTCCATCGACCCGGCTACCGTGTGCTACCTGCAGCGCGAGGGTGGCTACACCTTCGACGAGGTCGACGAGATGATGAACAAGAAGTCCGGCCTTTTGGCTGTGACCGGCGGCAAGACCAACGACTGCCGCAACGTCGAGGAGCTCGCCGCCGCTGGTGACCCCGATGCTCAGCTCGCCTTCGACATGTTTGTCTACAAGATTGCCGCCAAGGCTGCCGAGATGGCTACTTCTATGTGCGGTATGGACACCCTTGTCTTTACTGCCGGCATCGGCGAGCACGCTCCGGCGGTCCGCGCCGGCGTTGCCGACCGCCTGGCCTTTATGGGCGTCAAGATGGATCATGCCCGCAACGCCCTGCGTGGCGACGGCGCTTGGTGCCTGTCTGCCAAGGATTCCAAGGTCAAGATCTTCGTCATCCCCACGGACGAGGAGTTCATGATCGCCTCCGACGTCGAGCGCATCGTCAACGGCAAGTAATTGCAAGAGGGGAGGGGCTGGACGACCGAGCGCCGTTCGGCCCCTCTTTTGCGCTCGTTGGGCGATATGACTGATAGCTATTTATCAAGTTGTGATAACTTCTTATTAAAATGCGGCCGCCTTAAGGGGTCTGCGTCGACCGTATTGCACTTCAAAGGAGTCTCATGAACGTACTTGTTGTCAACGCCGGCAGCTCAAGCCTTAAATATCAGCTTTTGGATACCGATACCCGAGAGGTTTTCGCCAAGGGCAACTGCGAACGTATCGGTTCGGACATGGGCATCTTTGGCCACTCCGAGAACGGTGGCGCCAAGCAGACCGAGGAGGTCCCTTTCCCCGATCATCGCTCTGCTATCGCTCGTGTGCTCGAGGAGCTCGAGAAGACCGACTTTACGATTGATGGCATTGGTCATCGTATCGTTCAGGGCGGCTGGCACTTCGATGATTCCGCAGTTGTCGACGACGAGGTTATGGCCAAGATTCTTGAGGTGGCACCACTTGCCCCGCTGCACAACTACGGCGAGGCCGCGGCGATTGAGTACTGCCGTGAGAAGTATCCGGAGCTGCCCAACGTGGCGGTCTTCGATACCTCGTTCCATATGACCATGCCCGAGGTCGCCTATACCTACGCGCTGCCCAAGGACGTGTGCGACAAGTACCACGTGCGCAAGTACGGCGCCCACGGCACGAGCCACCGCTATGAGTGGATGATGGCCAAGGAGATCCTGGGTTCGCGCTGCCACCGTCTGCTTTCGTGCCACTTGGGTAACGGTGCTTCGCTCGCTGCTATCGAGGACGGCGTGTGCCGCGACACCACGATGGGCCTCACGCCGCTCGACGGCCTGATGATGGGCACTCGTTGCGGTTCCATTGATCCGGCCACCGTGTGCTACCTCCAGCGCGAGGGCGGCTACAGCTATCAGGAAGTCGATGACATGATGAACAAGCAGTCTGGTCTGCTTGCCATCTCGGGCATCTCCAACGACGCCCGCGACATCCGTACACGCGCCTCCGAGGGCGACGAGCGCTGCCTGCTCGCCTTCGATATGTTCGCCTACAAGGCCATGCAGCAGGCTGGCTCCATGATCGCTTCCATGGCGGGCGTGGACACCATCACCTTTACCGCCGGCATCGGCGAGAACGACTGGTCGATCCGCAAGGCCTTCTGCGACTGCTTTGAGTGGCTGGGCGTACGCATCGACAACAATAAGAACCGCGAGGCCGTGGGCAACGGCCCGCAGGTCATCAGCGCCGCCGGTTCAGCCGTTACGGTCATGGTCATCCCCACCGACGAGGAATACATGATCGCCCACGACGTCGAGCGCCTGACCAAGAACAACTAACGCATTCGTTTGTAATTGAAAAAAGGCCTCCAGAGCAACAGCTCCGGAGGCCTTTTTGCTAGCAAGTGGAAATCCGAGTCCCAAAGTGATCGCCACCAGCAACGTCTGCACTTTCAGCAACGACACCCATCCGTTCAGATTTTCAGACCCAGCTCGTAGCCAAGCCGCCGTCCACTCCAGATGCCCTGATTGCAACGTAGCGGCAGGGACCCTACAGGGTAAAGCTCTGAAAACTTTCCGCAGGACGCATGAAACCCCCGCCGCACAAAGTGCGCAGCGGGGGTTTCATGCATGTCCGAGGACGTTTTCAGAGCTTTACCCTGTAGGGCCCCGAGGGGATATGTCAGCTACTCAGCCATCTGAGCCTGGACGGCGGTGATGGCTACGACACCCACGATGTCGTCGGCAGAGCAGCCGCGCGAAAGGTCGTTAACCGGCTTGGCGATGCCCTGCAGGATGGGGCCGTAGGCGTCGGCGCCGGCGAAGCGCTGGACCAGCTTGTAGCCGATGTTGCCGGCCTCGAGGTCGGGGAATACGAGCACGTTGGCCTTGCCGGCGACAGAGGAGCCGGGAGCCTTGAGCTGGGCGACGGTGGGGACAATGGCAGCGTCGAGCTGCAGGTCACCATCGATGGCGAGCTCGGGAGCCTTCTCCTTGCAGAACTTCACGGCCTCTTGGACCTTCTTGGCGACTTCGCCGCCGGCGGAGCCCATGGTGGAGTAGGAGAGCATGGCCACGTGCGGCTCAACGTTGCCCATGAAGGTGGACCAGGAGTGAGCGGAGGCGATGGCGATCTCGGAGAGCTCATCGGAGGACGGGTTGATGTTGAGGCCGCAGTCGGCGAAGATCAGCGTGCCGTCGGTGCCGAACTGCGGGGTGTCGGTGCACATCACGAAGAAGGCCGAGACCAGCTTGGTGCCCGGGGCGGTCTTGAGGATCTGAAGCGCAGGGCGCAGGGTGTCGGCGGTGGAGTGGCAGGCGCCGGAGACCAGGCCGTCGGCGTCGCCCATCTTGACCATCATGGTGCCAAAGTAGGTGGCGTCCATCACCTGGGCGCGAGCCTGCTCGATGGTAACGCCCTTCTTGGCGCGGAGCTCAGCAAACTTCTGCGCGTACTCCTCGTGCTTCTCGGCATTGCGCGGGTCGATGACGGTAGCGCCGGGAACGTCGATCTCGTCGGGGTTGCCCAGGATGACGATCTTGGCCAGACCCTCCTCGATGATCTTGGTGGCCGCGACGATGGTGCGCGGATCCTCGCCCTCGGGCAGGACGATCGTCTTAAGGTCGGCCTTGGCGGCAGACTTCATACGGTTAAGGAAATCGCTCATGTTACTCCTTACAAGCGTTTCGCTAAGCTCCAGGCGCCCGGCTGTTCACGAATAAACCCGCTGCTAGCGGGTTTACCTTTCAATTATGTACGCCGCGGTGCTTGAGCTTTCCTTGTGTGGCAAGCTCATTATAGGACGCATTAGCGCTATAATCGCTCTGATAAATATGTCTCGAAGAATGTTCGAGAAAAGCCCAGCTAACGAGCCCGTGGCTTTTGACAAGGAGTATCGATGCAGATTACCTCAGGCCTGCCTGAAGGCTTTAACGCCGGCGCGTACGACATGATTGTCGTCGGTGCTGGATATGCCGGTGCCGTTTGCGCCCGCCGTCTTGCCGAGACCATCGGCTATCGTGTCGCCGTTTTGGAGCGCCGTAGCCACATTGCGGGCAATGCCTATGACTGCACTGACGAGGCCGGAATCCTGATCCACGAGTACGGTCCGCATATCTATCACACTTTTAACGAGCGCGTGCACAATTTCCTGTCGCGCTTTACCAAGTGGACGGATTATCAGCACAAGGTGCTCGCCAACATCAACGGTGCCCTTATGCCCGTGCCCTTCAACCATGCGAGTCTCAAGCTCGCCTTTGGTGACGAGCGCGGCGAGGAGCTGTATCAGAAGCTCGTGGAGACCTTTGGCAAGGACGTCAAGGTGCCCATCATGGAGCTGCGCAAGAAGAACGACCCGGATCTTGCCGAGGTCGCCGATTACGTCTACGAGAACGTCTTTTTGCATTACACCATGAAGCAGTGGGGCCAGACGCCCGATCAGATCGACCCCTCGATCACCGGCCGCGTTCCCGTCTTTGTGGGCGATGATGACCGCTACTTCCCGCAGGCTCCCTTCCAGGGCATGCCGCAGGACGGCTATACCGCACTGTTCGAGCACATGCTCGACCACGATCTGATTGATGTGTTCTGCGACGTGGACGCCCGCGACCTCTTCGAGATCGACGAGACCACCGTCAAGATCGACGGCAAGGTCTATGGCGGCGAGATCGTCTACACCGGTCCGCTCGACGAGCTGTTCAATCTCGACCTGGGCGCCCTGCCGTACCGTACGCTCGACATGAAGTTCGAGACGCTCGATATGGACCAGTTCCAGCCTGTGGGCACCGTCAACTACACCACGAGCGAGGACTACACGCGCATCACCGAGTTCAAGAACATGACCGGTCAGGTCCTGCCCGGCAAGACCACCATCATGAAGGAGTACTCCAAGGCCTATACGCCCGGCTCGGGCGAGACGCCGTACTACGCTATCCTGGAGCCCGAGAACCGTGAGCTCTACGAGCGCTATCTTGAGCGCGTCCAGAACCTGACGAACTTCCACCCGGTGGGTCGTCTGGCCGAGTATCGTTACTACGATATGGACGCCGTGACCAATTCCGCCCTCGATCTTTCGGATGAGATTATCGCCTGCCATGCATAAAGTCATAACATTCGGTATTCCCTCGTATAACGCCGCCAAGGACATGGACCATTGCATCACCTCCATCTTGGAGGGGAGCAATTACGCCACCGATATCGAGATTATCGTGGTGGACGACGGCTCCAAGGACGAGACGGCCGCCAAGGCCGACGAGTGGGAGGCCCGTTATCCCGGTATCATCCGCGCGGTACACCAGGAGAACGGCGGCCACGGTATTGCCGTCCTTTCGGGTCTGCGCGAGGCGCAGGGCACCTACTACAAGGTTGTCGACTCGGACGACTGGCTCGACGGTGCAGCGCTTTCGACCATGCTGTCGATTCTGCGTGGCTTTGAGGAGCGCGACCAGCGCGTCGACCTGTTTATCTCGAACTACGTGTACGAGAAGGTTTACGAGGGCACGCATACCGCTATTGGCTACAAGTTTGCCCTGCCGCGTAAAAAGATTTTCTCTTGGGACCAGATTGGACACTTCCGTCCCGATCAGAACCTACTCATGCACAGCCTGTGCTATCGCACCGATGTGCTGCGCGAGTCCAATCTGCCTATGCCGGCACACACGTTCTACGTGGATAATATCTACGCATACGTGCCGCTGCCGCGCTGCAAGACCATGTACTACGCCGACATCGACCTCTATCGCTACTTTATCGGTCGCGAGGGCCAGAGCGTCAATGAGGCCACGATGGTCAAGCGCCTGGGTCAGCAGTTCCGCGTAACGCGCATCATGATGGAATCGTTCCACCTGTACCAGGACGTTGAGTCCTCGCGTCTGCGTTCGTACATGATGGGCTACTTCACCATGATGATGGCGATTTGCTCGGTGCTTACCAAGCTTTCCGAGGAAGATTGTGCCGATGAGCGTCTGAAGACGCTGTGGAAGGACCTGAAAGAGTACGACGAGCGCATGTATCGTCGCGCTCGCTACGGCGTGGTCGGATTCTTTACCAACCTGCGTGGACGGGCCGGAGACAAAACCACACTCGGCCTATACCGTCTTGCCTCAAAGATCTTCAAATTCAACTAGCACAGAAGCGCTCGGGTAACGGGGACCCCTGGTCCTTAACTTGCTACTTCGAACAGTCCTGCGCAAGACGGAGGCGCCACTGGCGCCTCCTTTGCGTGCGGAACTCGTATCAAGTTAAGGACCAGGGGTCCTCTGCTATGTCTCGCTTTATGTCAGCAAGTTGAATTTGAAGATCTTCGACGCGCGGTACACAGGGGCCTGGGCTGAAAAGACTTGGTTGGTAGGTTGCCCGGTGGGTCTTGGTTATGTTTGTCGCGAGTTCCGCACGAGCCGAAGAGCACTTAATGTGCTCTTCGTGCGAGCCAGGACTGTAGAGCAGCAAACATAACCAAGACCCACCGGGCAACCGGACGAGCTAGTTTACTTCGCGGCGCCGGGGATGCCGTGGGAGGTTTTGGCGGTTTTGGCTCCGTTTACGATGGCGGTTTGCAAGGCCCTTACGGCGAGCATGCCCAGCAGGTCTAGGGGAACGGCGGCGCTTGCCTGGGCGCCCAGTTTGCCGCTGGCGAGGGTGTAGATGGTGTCGCCATCGTTGGTGGTGTGCGTGGGACGGATGGCGTGTGCGTAGGCGTCTGCGGCCATCTGAGAGACCTTGGTGGCCTGGGCCTTAGTGAGCTCCACGTTGGTGACGATGCAGCTGATGGTGGTGTTGGTGCGGTCGAGCGGCATCTGCATGGATCCGGCGGCGGCAAAGGCTGCGAGTTCCATGTCGACGATCTGGTCGCTATCGGCTGCGGCGCGCATACCGGCGACCCACTTGCCGGTGAAGGGGTCGACAACGTTGCCGCAGGCGTTGACCGAGACCACGGCGCCCACCTTGACGGGGCCGAGTGCCACGGCGGCGGCTCCAAGGCCGGCCTTCATGCAGGTGGCAGGTCCCATGAGCTTACCTACGGTGGCGCCGGTGCCGGCGCCCACGTTGCCCTGCTCGAGCGAGGCAGGGGTGTGGTCGAGCGCCTCGCGCACGGCGGCGATACCGGCCTCAATGTCGGGGCGTACGGTAGGGTCGCCAAAGGCAAGGTCGAAGATACAGCTGGAGCACACGATAGGCACCTGCGTGGGGCCGACGGGAAGGCCGATGCCGCGGCTCTCAAGCTCGCGAGCGACGCCGCTTGCAGCCTCGAGGCCAAAGGCCGATCCACCCGAAAGGCAGACGGCGTGGACCTTGTCCACGGTGTTCTCGGGTCGCAGCAGGTCGGTTTCGCGCGAAGCGGGAGCACCGCCGCGAACGTCAACGCCGCCGGTGGCGCCCTCGGGCGCCACGATTACGGTGCAGCCGGTGCCAGCCTCCTCGTCCGTATAGTTGCCAAAGCAAAAGCCATCGACATTGCAAACATCGATGGCTTCGAGCAGTGTATCCATGTTTTCTCCTATCGGTTTTCCGCCGGGCCTTATGCCCGGTCGGGATCCGTACGGTACGGCAAAATTGTAGGCGCTGGGGGATAACCAGCGCCAGATGCAATTACGAGAGTTTTTGAATCGCGCGTGCGACGCGAGCGATGGGCAAGCCCACCACGTTGTAGAAGTCACCCGAAATATCGTGCACAAGCATGCGGCCGCCTGTGCCTTGGATGCCGTAGGCCCCGGCCTTGTCCATGGGTTCGCCGGAGGCAACATAGCGCTCGATCTGCTCGTCGGTGAGCTCATAGAACGTCACGTCGGTCACATCGACAAACGACAGGCTCTCGGCGGCATGCGGAGCTGTAGCATCGCCGGCTTTAACGATGCAGACGCCGGTTGCGACCTGGTGCGTGCGGCCCGAAAGCTCGCGGAGCATGGTGCGTGCCTCGTCCTCGTCTGCCGGCTTGCCCAAAATTTGGCCGTCAAAGGTGACAATAGTATCGGCCGCGACGGTCAGTTCATTGGGCTCGGCATGCTCGGCGGCAACGGCGGCGGCTTTTGCGCGTGCTAAGCGTTCAACGAGCGTAAGCGGGGCCTCGCCATCAAAAGGCGTTTCGTCGATATCTGCGGGAATCACGCGAATGTCATAGCCCGCCTCGCGCATCAACTCGATGCGGCGCGGTGATTGCGAAGCCAAAATCATAGCTGAATGCCCTCAGCGACCTTCTCGACGGCCTTGTCGCCGGCGAGCGTGCGCAGCAGCTCAAGCGCAAAGGGGAGCGACTGGGCCATGCCGCTGGCGGTGATGACGTTGCCGTCTTGTGTAACCTTCTCGCCGGTATAGGAGCCTTCGGGGAAGCTTTTCTCAAAGCCAGGGAAGCACGTGGCGTGGCGCCCCTCGAGTAGGTCGAGCTCGCCCAGGATAAACGGGGCGGCGCAGATGGCGGCAACGTGCTTGGCCGCGGCGAACTCGCAGACCACGTCGCAGACGCGCTGATCGGCGCGCAGGTTGGTGGCACCGGGCAGACCGCCGGGCAGCACGACGCAGTCGTACTCGTCAAAGTTGATCTCATCAAAGAGCGCATCGCAGGTCACGGGGATCTGCAGCGAGCTTACGACCTCACGCGTGGGCATGATCGAGACGAGCGTGGCACGCACGCCGCCGCGACGCATGACATCGACCATGGTCAAGCATTCAATAGTTTCAAAGCCATCGGCAGCGAGAACGGCAACGCTGGGCATGAGGGTTCCTTTCATAGGCGGCATACAATTAGCCGTCTTATACCCCGAAGACCTCCGCTTGCCACGCTCGATTTCCCAATGATTTTTCTGAGCAATGATTAAGTGGCTAGTTGCGCCTAAGGTGGACGACGGTCTCGCAGTGGAAGGTTTGTGGGAACAGGTCGACTGGCGTGATCTTTACGGGGGAGAAGGTGCCTTCTTCGACAAAGCGTTTGAGATCGCGCGCCAGGGTGGCCGGGTCGCAGCTCACGTAGGCGACACCGCGAGCGCTCGTGCTGGCGATAAGGTCGATCGCCTCGGGGGCGAGGCCTGCGCGCGGCGGGTCGACCACCAAGACGTCGGCATCCTGGTCGGGGAACTCGCGCACCGCGTCTCCGCCAATGACGTCGACGTTATCGAGCTTGTTGATCTCCAGGTTACGGCGCAGGTCGCGCACGGCGGGGCCGTAGGCCTCGACGGCGGCGACAAAGTCGCAGCGGCGGGCGAGCGGCAGGGTAAAGGTGCCGGCACCGCAGTACAGGTCCACGGCAAGCTCGTCTTCCTGCGGGTCGAGCGCTTCCATGACAAGCTCGATCAAAATCTCGGCACCCTTGGTGTTGACCTGGAAAAAAGACGGGGCAGACAAGCGCATCTGGCCATCGGCGATGTTCTCGGTCCAGGAGCCCTCGCCGGCGAGCATCTCAACCTTGGAGACGCGACGGGCCTTCTTCTCGCCCTTGCTCATCACACGCACGATGCTCGTGGGATGAGCGGCGTCCGCCAGCACGCGGGAGACTTGCGAGCGCGGAAAAGAGCCTGTGGGTGTCCAGAGTGCGACCTCGAGTGCCTTGGTGCGGCGTGATGCGCGAATGCCCACGCGTTCGAGCCCTAAGTCATGGCCGCCGCTTAGATAGTTGAGTGCGCCGACGACCGATTTGAGCGCCTTCGGGAAGCGCTTATCGAACAGCGGGCACGCATCGACGGTCACGATTTTGCTGGGGTCGACACCGTGCATGCCAAGGCGCACGCGACCGTTGACGACGGTCGGTTCGAGCTCGATTTTATTGCGGTAGCCCCAGTCGTCCTTTGTGTGGCAGATGGGCTGTACCAACTTATCGACCTGCTCAGGAGCGAACTTGCCGATGCGCTCGAGCGTGGAGCGCAGGTTTTGCTCCTTGGCGGCGAGCTGCGCCGTGCGTGAGAGATTGCCCCACGAACAACCGCCGCAGATGCCAACGAAGGGGCAGGGGGGCTGAATGCGATCGGGGCTCGGCTCCAGAATCTCGGTCGTGCGGGCGCGCATGAACGACTTGCCGTCCTGTACGACCTCGGCCTCGACGGTGTCGCCTGCCACGGCGCCCTGCACAAAGACGGCCTTGCCGTTGTCGGCGTGTGCCAGCCCGTCGGCGCCGTAGGTCATCGATTCTATAGTGAGCTTCATATTCCTGCCTGTCATTCGTGTTGTTGTTCGCACCATGGTAGCAGGGAAAAGCGCCCCGCATCCGAGGCTTTCCTCAAATGCGGGGCGCTTCTACAAACTGCTTCTACAAACGATTATTTCGTCTTGCCGGTAATGAGCGTCTTAAGACCCAGGCCGATCAGGCCCAAGCCCATGCGCACACGACCGGGGCGATGGCGCTCGATGACCTTGGTCTTGCCAGCGGGCTTATCGTGACGGGCGCTCGTCTTGGGTGCGGGCTTGGTGACCTGCGGCTCGGGCTGAGGTGCAGGTGCGGGCTCGGGCTCAATGACGGTCGCCTGGACCTTTTGGACCTTGGGTGCTACCGGCTGCGGCTCGGGCTCGGGGGCGGGTTTCGCCTCAATGACGGGCTCGGGCGCGGCCTCGGCGTTGCGATAGGCACGCTCCAGCAGGGCTTCCTGCGAGTTGAAGGGTTTCTCACCCCCTGTACGCTCCACGGGAACCCAGGTGCCGTCACTTGTCAGGCTGCGGGCTTTCACGTTGTCGCGCAGCTGCATGCCCATGTACTCGTGCACCAGGGCGCGGCAGGTGGGGTCGAGCACGGGGAAGGCGATCTCCACGCGGTGCTCGGTGTTGCGCGTCATCATGTCGGCCGAGCTCAGGTAGATCATGTCCGAGTCCACGCCAAAGGCGTAAACGCGCGCATGCTCCAAAAAGCGTCCGACGATAGAACGGACATGCACGTTTTCGGTCTTGCCCGGAACACCGGGCTTGAGGCACGAGATGCCGCGGATGATCATGTCTACGCGCACGCCGGCACACGATGCCTCGGCGATCTTGTCGATAACCTCGCGGTCGGTGAGCGAGTTGAGCTTAAAGAACACACGGGCGGGCTCGCCAGCGAGAGCGCGCTGAATCTCGCGATCCAGACCGCGCATGATGAGCGGTTTCAGTCCGACGGGCGCCACACCCAGGAAGCGGTAGTCGCCGCGCAGGTTGCCCAGCGACAGATTGCGGAAGAACAGGTTGGCGTCCTCGCCGATGCCGGGATGGGCGGTCATGAGCATAAAGTCGCTGTAGAGTTTGGCCGTCTTCTCGTTAAAGTTGCCGGTGCCCAAAAGCGTGAGGCGGGTGAGCGCCATGCCCTCGCGATAGGTGAGCTGGCAGATCTTTGAGTGGCATTTAAAGCCCTCGGAACCATAGATGACGGTGCAGCCTGCCTCTTCCAGACGCTCGGCCCACTCGATGTTGTTCTGCTCGTCAAAGCGGGCGCGAAGTTCCATGAGCACCGTGACCTCTTTGCCGTTCTCGGCAGCATCGATCAGCGACTCGCACAGGCGGCTCTGCTTGGCCACGCGGTAGAGCGTGATGCGCAGCGAGATGCACTCGGGGTCGTAGGCGGCCTCGTGCACCAGATCCAGGAAGGGGTTCATGGCCTCGTAGGGATAAAAGAGCAGCTTGTCGCCCTGCAGCACCTGTTCGCGGATGGAGCGGGTCATATCGATGGTGGGGTTGGGCTGCGGCCTAAACGGCGTAAAGAGCAGCTCGTTGCGCAGGTGCTCGGGAATCTTGCCCTCAATGCCAAAGACGTAGCCCAGGTCGAGCGGGATATCGCAGGTAAAGACCGAGCGGCGCGAAAGCTCGAGTGCCTTGCGGATGGTCTTGAGCGTCGCCTTCTCGAGCGACCCCGAGACCGCGAGCACTACCGGCTGCAGACGCAGGCGCTTCTTGAGGATGCGCTTCATGTGCTGGCGGTAGTCCTCTTCCTCTTCGACGCCCTCGCCGTCTGGATCGATGTCGGCGTTGCGGGTGACTCGGATGAGTGCGCGGTCGAGTGGCTTGTAGGAGCCAAAGCAGCTGTCCAGGCAGGCGAGGATGACGTCCTCGAGCAAGATGTAGGAGTAGGTGCCGGTGGGCGAGGGGATCTCGACCACGCGGTTCATCGAGGCGGGAATCTCGATAAGGCCCAGCAGGCTCTCCTCGTCGGTGGCGCCGTCCAGACCACAGGCCAGATAGAGCGCGCCATTGCGTAGGTTGGGGAAGGGGTGGCGAGGATCGATGACCAGCGGCGAGATGACCGGCGACACGTAGGCCTGGAAGTAGCGGGTTACAAAGGTGCGCTCCTCGGGCGTAAGCGAATCGATGCGGGCGCGGTGAACGCCCAAGGTGTCGAGCTTGCCCTCGATGCTCTTAAAGATGGACTCCCAACGGGTAAGGAGCCCGGGCATTTCGGCCATGACAGCATCGACCTGTTCGGAGGCGGTCATATTGCTCTTGTTGTCGACAGGTTGCTTTTTGAGCTCTGCCAGATCGGACAGGCCGCCCACGCGCACCATAAGGAACTCGTCGAGGTTAGACTCGAAAATCGACACGAACTTTAGACGCTCGAACAGCGGAACGGTCTCATCGAAGGCTTCGTCAAGCACACGGTTGTCAAAGCGTAGCCAGCTGAGCTCTCGGTTCTGCGTGTACGAGAAGTCGCGAGGCGGTTTGCGCAGCTTTGCGGCGGCTTGCTTTTTTTCGATTTTGCTCGGCATATGCATCTGTCCGTTCAGTCCCCGCAGGGGACGGTAGCCTAACCCTATTCACTATTGTCTCAATTTAGTCGACTTGTGGCACGGACGTATTGTGCGAACGGTATCTTTACCTACTTCTTACGCTGACAAGTCATAGGACTGACGCCCTGCTCGTCTGCAAGCGGTCTATATCCTCACTCAACTGGTACGTAAGTGTGAATAAGAATGATGGATAGCTGAATATCATTGAATGCAGGCGGAAACGTAAACAAACATCATTTATATACATAAAACCGATTTAGCTATGCAATTCTGAATCAAAAGTTTAGAGATGCAATTGCAAATAGTTTTTAGGAAAAAAGAGCGTTTACCTTAGAAAAGTTACTTTAGAACGCCGAAGTACATTATGGGGGAATCTCATGCGATATACCGTTCATCGCACTTTGTTGACCGTTCGGGGGCGAGGTGGAATTGCGGGTGGAATTTGGATATAACTAGAGCTGTCAGCAAGCAGCGTCCGCTATGGAAGGGCGCTGAGAGATTCGGCCGAAAGGCCCGAAAGAAAGGTAGGAGGCCATGACGAAAGGTCTGCACGTGCCTTCCGAGA
>UQIP01000019.1:0-46932 GCA_900541005.1 uncultured Collinsella sp.
CGCGCAGCTCCTCGATGCCGATGGGGTCGAGGCCGTTGGTGGGCTCGTCGAGCACGAGCAGGCGTGGCCGGGCGATCAGCGCCAGCGCGAGCCCCAGGCGCTGCCGCATGCCCATCGAGAAGCGCCCGGCGCGCTTCTTCCCGGTGTCCGCGAGGTCCACGGCGGCGAGCACCTCATCTACGCGGCTCTCGGGAAGGCCCAGCAGCGTGGTGCGTACGCGCAGGTTCTCGCGCGCGGTGAGGTTGGGGTAGAGCGGCGCCTCCTCGATGAGGCTGCCGATTGCGTAGAGGTCCTCGCGGTGCCAGGCGTGCCCGGCAAAGAGGATCTCCCCGGCCGTCGGGCGCAGCATCCCGCAGATCATCTTGAGCGTTGTCGACTTGCCAGTGCCGTTGGGGCCGAGCAGCCCGTATACCTCGCCCTCGCGGATATGAAGGCTCACGTCGGCCACGGCGTCCTGCGCCTGGTCGCCGCGGCCGAAGCGCTTGGTGAGCCCGCGCGTCTCGAGCATGTAACCCATGGGTTCGTCCTTTCTCTTCCGGGCGCGCGGGCCGAGTCGCCGTGCCTGCGCGCCTTACCTTTCGGGTTCACCATCCATGGTGGGGCGCGTTTCTAACGAAGCTGTAACGGCCGTTGGGCTCTTTTGGCGCCAGCCCTTCTCGACCCGTACGCCACTCATGGTATGTTTATCGCGATAACAAGGACGGAGGTGCCCGTGGCACGCAATAAGTACCCGGAGGAGACGGTCGAGAAGATTCTCGACGTTGCCGAGCGGCTCCTCGTGGAGCGCGGCTATGAGCACACCACGATGATCTGAAGAGCAATACGCTAAACCGAAAAAGGTAATCGAAGCCGCGCTTGTGGACTTATCGAGGGTCGAGATTCCCGCCCCATCCATCGGCACCCAGCAGAAGGTCGTCGACATCCTCGACCGCTTCGGCTCCCTAACGAAATCGCTCACCGACGGTATCCCCGCCGAAATCGAGGTACGCCGGGCGCAGTACGGGTACTACCGCGACCGCCTGCTCGACTTCCGAAACTAAGTGAGAATAAGTTATCGGTACGCTTTTTTATAAAATGTAAAAAAGTACCCCCATAACTGATAAAATGGACACTGAAAAAAGGGGTGCATCTTGCGTATATACCGACGTGAAAAGTATCTGAAGCGAATGCGTGGTTTCTACCACGATGACGGGATGATCAAGGTGATCACCGGTGTTCGCAGATGCGGTAAATCCTGTCTCATGCAATCAATCGCAGACGAGCTTGTGGAATCCGGCGTAGCGAGCGACCACATCATCTATATCGACCTCGACTCACGGGAGAACAGGAAGGTCAAGACGACCGATGAGCTCGAAAATCTGATTGACATGTCGACCCCAGCAGACACTGAGGGGACGAAGTACCTCTTCATCGATGAGATTCAGAACGTAGAGGAATTCGAGCTGCTCATCAACGGCTACCGGACAGATGGCGGTTGGTCCATCTTCATTACCGGTTCGAATTCATATCTGCTTTCTGGACAGCTTGTTACAAAGCTGACGGGTCGCTATATCGAGTTCGAGGTGTTCCCACTCGACTTTGCGGAATATATCGATATGAAGCGTTTTCTCGGCAAGCCTGTCAATGACGTTCTCGTGGGAGAGTTTACCGAGTACCTGACCCTTGGAGGATTTCCCAAAGCGTTGGAGTATGAGGGCGAGGATGAAAAGCGCACCTATATCAAGAGTGTTATTCATGAGATCTTTGAAAAGGACGTCAAACATTCGAACAAGATTAAGAATGTCTCGGTTTTCGATGCCGTCCAGACGTATCTCATCAACAACTTTGGTGCGCCGACGAACCTGAAGAACCTCCTTGCGTACTTCAATGATGTCGAGAAGATTCCCATCAAGCGCGAAACGCTCAATCGGTATATCCAGATTCTTGTTGACGCGAAGATCCTTTATCGCTGCTCGAGGTTCGATCTCAAGTCTCGGCGATCGCTTATCCGCGAAGAGAAGTACTACCTGGCTGATCCCGGCTTCTATTTCGCCATGAACACGGATGCGAGGATTAACTACGGGCCGGCGTTGGAGAACGTGCTCTACCTCTATCTTGCATCGCGCGGGTACGAGCTTTCTGTGGGCCGTATTGGGAAGCTCGAGTGTGACTTCATCGCTCGTAGGCGCAATGCTTACGCCTACATCCAGGTCTCTATGTCGATTGCCGACAGAGGCGTCGAGGAGCGCGAGTACAGGCCGTTCGGTCACATCAGGGATGGGTATCCGCGCTACTTGTTCACGCTTGATCCTCTATTGCAGGAGAGGGATGGCGTCAGGCACCTTAACATGGCGTCGTTTATGCAAGATGGCGGTGATCTTATTTGAGCGGCGGCCAGATTCTTTTGCTCCCTAGTGCGCAAACAGTGCGGGCATCAAATGAGGACCATTGCCTCACGTAGAATCGATAGATTGAGGACTTGTTTTGATGTTGACAAGCTTTTGGCCAGTGACTCCTATTGCCGAGTGGGAATAGCGGAAATAACAGCCTCCGGACCTTTTGGTTCGGAGGCTTTCTTTTTCGTTCTGTTCGGAAGGAGCTCCTTGCCAGAGTCCCATGGATAGCGAATGGCTTTATCGAGCGTGTGCGTTTTCGTAGGCGCCTTTGATTTCTTCCGGCAAATTGTCGGGAATCAGCGTCTCCAGCCTATCCTCGCTGCCATCTTGAATCGCTTGCTCGTAGTACCAGCATTTGAACTTCAACATGTCCAGGGCACGGTTCATCTTCGCGATCTCCGACTCCATGTGGGCCTTCCGCTCCTCGAACATGGCCTTGCGCTGGGGGTATGTTGATGGACCCTCTGCACACCATTTCATGAACAGACGGATGTCCTTGATCTCCATTCCCGCCTTCTTCAGGCATTCGATGACCCGAAGCGCCTCGAGTTCCGCATCGCCGAATCGGCGAATGCCGGACGTCCGCTCCAGCCCCGGGAACAATCCCTGCCTGTCGTAATACCGCAGCGTTGAGGCGGGCAAGCCGAACATTTCCGCCACCTGTCCGATTGTGTACATGGCCCCTCCGAATAAATCTCGAATTCATTCCTTGACCTAAAGTCAGGTTTAGGTATTACCTTCATTCTCGTCAATACAAATCGGTAGCGCAAGGGGTGGTCCGTAATGGGCAAAACGGTTTTCGCCGGCGGCGTGAACGGTGTGGGCGATATCGCCGGGCATCCCGCTCTGGAACAGGCGCAACGAATGGGCATGGAAATCTAGGCGCGGCTTAGCTGCGCGGAAGCAGTTTTGCACTCAAAACCATCGACAGGAGGAATCAAACATGACGATTAAGCAGACGGCGGGCAGGGATGCCCTGGGAGAATTCGCCCCCAAATTCGCACAGCTCAATGACGATGTGCTGTTCGGCGAGGTGTGGAGCCGAGAAGACGGGCTTTCCCTTCGAGACCGCAGCGTGGTGACGGTGGTGGCTCTGATGGCGCAGGGTCTGACGGACTCTTCGTTCCAATATCATCTGATGTCCGCAAAGAACAACGGCGTGACCAGGACGGAGATGGCGGAAATCCTTACGCATGCGGCGTTTTACGCGGGATGGCCCAAGGCGTGGGCGGCCTTTCGCATGGCGAAGGAGGTTTGGGCGGATGGCGACGCCGCCGACGCAAGAGCTGAGCACCAAAACGAGATGGCCTTTCCTATCGGCGCCCCCAATGACGCATTTGCGAAGTACTTTATCGGGCAAAGCTACCTCGCGCCCCTTTCCACCGAGCAGGTCGGCGTCTACAACGTGACGTTTGAGCCCGGCTGCCGCAACAACTGGCACGTCCATCGCGCCAAAAGCGGCGGCGGGCAGATCCTCGTCTGCGTGGCTGGTCGAGGGTTTTACCAGGAATGGGGCAAACCGGCACAGGAACTGTGCCCTGGCGATGTAGTAAATATTCCCGCGGGCGTAAAGCATTGGCACGGAGCCGCGCCCGACAGCTGGTTCTCCCATCTCGCGCTGGAGGTTCCGGGTGAGGAGACCTCCAACGAGTGGTTGGAGCCCGTGGACGACGAGGAATACCTTACAGCGACTAACAAGGAGGCTTAAGTATGGAACAGTTGAATCTAGCGCAGGAATGGGACAAGGTGTTCCCCAAAAGCGACAAGGTTGAGCACAGCAAGGCGACTTTCCACAACCGATACGGCATCACGCTGGCGGCCGACGTCTACGTGCCAAAGAACGTGGAGGGCAAGCTGCCTGCCATCGCCGTCAGCGGTCCGTTTGGCGCGGTGAAGGAGCAAACGTCCGGCCTTTATGCGCAAAAGATGGCGGAACTGGGCTTTTTCACGCTTGCCTTCGACCCGTCCTATACCGGGGAGAGCGGCGGTGCGCCCCGCTATGTGGCATCGCCGGACATCAACACCGAGGATTTCTGCGCAGCGGTGGATTTCCTCTCTGTGCAGAATAGCGTTGACCCGGAGCGCATCGGTATCATCGGCATTTGCGGCTGGGGCGGCATGGCAATCAATGCCGCAGCCATCGACACCCGCATCAAGGCCACCGCGGCTATGACCATGTACGATATGACCCGCGTGACCGCAAACGGCTACTTTGACGCCGAGGATTCCGAGCAGGCGCGCTTCGAAAAGCGTAAAGCGCTGAACGCGCAGCGCACCGAGGACTATAAAAATGACAGCTACGCGCTGGCGGGCGGCGTGGTCGATCAGCTGCCCGATGACGCGCCGCAGTTTGTGGCGGACTATTACGCCTACTACAAGACTCCGCGAGGCTACCATCCCCGCAGCCTGGGCTCCAATGGCGGTTGGAATGTGACGTCTTCGCTGTCGTTTTTGAATATGCCGATCTTGCAGTACGCCGGCGAGATCCGCTCCGCCGTGCTGCTGGTGCATGGCGAGAAGGCGCACTCCCGCTATTTCAGCGAAACCGCGTACAGCAAGCTGACGGGGGACAACAAGGAATTGCTCATTATCCCCGGTGCCAGCCACACCGACCTCTACGATCAGATGGACGTCATTCCGTTTGAAAAGCTGAAAGCGTTCTTTGAGGAGTATTTGAAATAAGGCGTGCCTTGATTCAATACCAAGTTTCCAGCGACGATTCTTCTAAAGAGTGGGAGTAGCTGAAACGAGGCGATTGATTAACTCCATTCGTTTTGGCTACAAGAAAACATGCCGCGCGCCTGCGGCATGAAGGAGGGAGATTCTTATGAATATCGTTGTGTTGAGCGGCAGCCCGCGTAAGGGCGCCAATACCGACACCATGGTCGAGGCGTTTGCCGAGACCGCGCGCGAGGCCGGCCATACAGTCGAGGTCGTTCGCGTTGCCAGCAAGAAGATCGCTGGTTGCCTGGGGTGCCAGTATTGCTTCGCTCACGAGGGCACTTGCGTGCAGAAGGATGACATGGCCGACGTGATCGAGTCGCTGAAAGGCGCCGACATGGTTGTCTTCGCCTCGCCTATCTACTGGTTTGATATCACCGCGCAGGAGAAGGCCGCCATCGACCGCCTGTACGCCTTCGGTGCCACTGGCTTCCCGTTCACCAAGACGGCCCTTTTGCTCGATAGCCACAGCGAGGGCGTCTATGATGCGGCGATTGCTATGTACAGGGCCACATGCGCGTACTGTAAGTGGGAGGACCAGGGCATTTGCACCATCAGCGGTATGACCGAGCGCGACAGCATGGTATCGTCGCCCAAGCTGGAAGAGGTGCGAGAGCTCGCTCGCAAGCTCGCCTAAGGACAAGAAGAACGCATGGCAATCGGTGTTGGTGGAAATGCTTGCTGTCCTTACCAAGAGGATTGCTGATTGCCATGCAACGATGCTCCCGCGGACAATTCCGGTGTGCTAAAACGCCTTCTCGTTCAAGAATTCCCTGAACGCGGGGATGTCGAAGCCAACGAGACCACGCCCGCGCTCTCCGATGACGCCGTCCTCGAGGAGGCGGCGCTTGTATTGGCTTGCATAGTTGCTGGCGACGCCCATACGCTTGGCAATTTCTGAGACCCTGCTGGGGCCAGAATCGGGCAGCATCGCGAGTAAAAACTCAATGTCTTTATCGGAAAGCTCCCGATAGGTCGTTTCGAGAATGCGATCGCGCAGTTCCATGCGGGCAAGCAGAGAACCCTGTTGGACATCAGATGCGCTGATTTTGGGCGAGCTCTCCGAAACATCCCAAGTGCGATATCCGACGAGCTGCATCATATAGGGAAATCCGTCGACGGCCTTCACAGCATCCTCGAGCGCTTCTGGTGTGATTGAGCGGCCTCCGGCCTCAACGGTTTTGCGGAATGCGTTTGCAATTTCAACGTCAGTGATTCGTCCTAATTGATGATATTGGGAACGTCTGAGGAACGAGACGGAATCGTTGCGTAGCAGTGCCGATACTTTGTAGGGTAGTCCTGCCATGAGTAGGGCGACTTTTTTACCTTCGCGCACAAAGTGCTGGTAAACAGAGGCAAATTGGAGCATTTCATCAAGATCGACAGTGACTTCATCGATGGTGATGAGAAGTCCGATGTCATGTTTTTCGAGTTGCTTAAAGATGCCATTCATACGTGTGCGCCAGTTGCCCTGGGCCTCTTGAGCATATGTCCAATCGATGCCCACTGGACCAATTTGAACGCCGTTTATGCGCGCGTGAGGCTGTGAGAGGTAGCTATCTGCGGCTTCTTTGGTTCGCTCGATAATATCTTCGAGCATGCCTGGCATGGCGGAGACATTTGCTGCGATCCAGCCGTGTTCAAGCGCCGTTTCTGAAAGGAGCGAGAGAAGCGCCGTCTTGCCCGTTCCCCTTGCGCCCGTAAAAATAGTCGACAGGTTTGGATCTCCCGGGCCGTTGATAAAGCCATGGTTGATGTCACGCAGAATATGCTCGCGACCCGCTAGAAAGGGAGGGACGCTTCCAAATGTTGGGGTAAAGGGATTCTTGCTGTACTCCATGGTAGCTCCTTTGCAAGTTTTGCTAATTTTTGCAACTTTTGCTAACTTTTGCAAGTTTTGCTAACGGTTTAACATGTCTTGTGCTGCGGGATTGCAGGAGTGAAAAACGGGGAGTTCTGTTATTCCGACTACGTCGCAACGAGCGGGGCCCGGAGCGCGATGTTGCTGCGCTTCGGGCCCCACCGTTTTGAGAGCTTATGGCGGTTCTGCCGCTGTCCTAGTCAAACAGACTCGGCATGTCGTTTTCTTTCATAAGGGCACCGGCGGAGGGGAGGCTCTGTGCGGTGAACTTTTCGGCCGAGACACCGGCGCCAAGAATCTCCTCGGTTGTGCCGACAGTGGTGACCGAGCGGCCCTTCTTGGCCGTAAAGGCCTGGACGCCTTGCGTGTTGGTGGTCGTCTTGGTCTTGAGCAGCGACGTGTTGAAGTTCATCAGGCGGTAGTCGCTCGAGACCAGTGCGATGTCGCGGTCTTCCTTGAGCACCTGTGCATACAGCAGCTTGCTGCCGCCGTAGATGGCGTTCTTGAGGCGTTTGCGGTTGGTCTTGGTGACGTATCCAGAAAGCGCGACGCGCACCACGCGGCCGTTTTCAAAGACAAACAGCACGTCGGCCTTATAGTCCTCGGGGTCGATGACCCAGATGACGCTCTCGTCGGGTTCCATCTCAAGATCGGTGGGCAGGTACGAGCCCAGCTGGGCCGACTTGGTGTCCTCAAATGCCGCAACCTTGCACTTGTATACCTGGCTCTTGTTGGTAAACACGAGCAGCTCGTGCGTGTTGGAGGACGGGAACTCGATAAAGGGCTTGTCGCCGTCCTTGTACTTGAGCGTGGTCGCCTTCTTGAGCACGCGGTCCGTCATCTTCTTAAGGTAGCCATCGCGCGAAAGCATGATGGTGACCGGGTACTCCTCGACCTCGGGCTCCAAGCTTACCTCGATAACCTCATGGGGCTCGATCCTGCCCGTGCGGCGCGGCATCACGTACTTCTTGTTGACCGCGGCCAGTTCGTCGCTGATGACCTTCTTGATGTTGTCTTCGCTCGAGAGAATCTCCTCAAGCTCGGCAATCTCGCCCTCAAGCTTGGCAATGTCCTTGGTGCGGTTGAGGATGTACTCCTCGTTGATGTTGCGGAGCTTAAGTTCGGCAACAAACTCGGCCTGGGTCTCGTCGATGTCGAAACCCTTCATAAGGTTGGGCACGACCTCGGCTTCGAGCTTGGTGCCGCGGATGATGGCGATGGCCTTGTCGATGTCGAGCAAAATCGCCTCGAGGCCGTGCAGCAGGTGCAGGCGCTCGGACTTTTTGCCCAGGTCAAAGTTGATACGGCGACGCGTGGACTCAATACGCCACTTGACCCACTCGTGCAGGATCTGACGCACACCCATAACGCGAGGGTAACCATCGACCAGCACGTTGAAGTTGCACGAGAACGAATCCTGCAGTGTGGTCGAGCGATAGAGCTTGGCCATGAGCTTGTCGGGGTCGACACCGCGCTTAAGGTCGATGGCGATGCGCAGGCCCGAGAGGTCGGTTTCGTCGCGGATGTCAGCGATCTCCTTGACCTTGCCCTCTTTGGAGAGCTTGACGATGCGCTCGATGATGACATCGGTCTTGGTGGTGTAGGGGATCTCGTACACCTCGATGATGCGCTCTTCGGGAATCCAGCGCCAGCGGGAGCGGATCTGGAAGCTGCCAAGGCCGGTTTCGATAATCTTTTCCATCTCCTCGCGGCGGTAGATAATTTCACCGCCGGTCGAGAAGTCGGGCATGGGCATGTACTCGAGCAGGTCGCAGTCGGGATCCTGCAGGTAGTGCATCGTGGCGGTGCAGACTTCGTTGAGGTTGAAGCCGCAGATGTCGGACGCCATGGCGACGCCGATGCCCTTGTTGGCCGAGACAAGGATGTTGGGGAACGTGGTGGGCAACAGGCGCGGCTCCTTCATGGCACCGTCGTAGCTGTCGACGAAGTCGACCGGGTCCTTGTCGATGTCCTTGAAGATCTCGGCGCTGATGGGGGAGAGCTTGGCTTCGGTATAACGTGAGGCGGCGTAGCTCAGGTCGCCCGAATAGTACTTGCCAAAGTTGCCCTTCGACTCAACGAACGGTGCGAGCAACGCCTCGTTGCCGGTTGCCAGACGCACCATCGTCTCGTAGATTGCGGCATCGCCGTGCGGGTTGAGCTTCATGGTCTGGCCCACGATGTTGGCGCTCTTCTGGCGCTCGCCCTTGAGCAGACCCATCTTGTACATGGTGTAGAGCAGCTTACGGTGCGAGGGCTTAAAGCCGTCGATCTCGGGGAACGCACGCGAGACGTTGACGCTCATGGCGTAGGGCATGTAGTTGACCTCGAGCGTCTGCGTGATCGGCTGGTCGGTGACCTCGGAGTGCAGGCCGATGACGTTCTCGGCGTTAACCTGCTTTTTCTTTGGCTGGTTCTTCGTCTTCTTCTTTGCCACGATATCCTCTTGAACTTCTTATAGGCCGTCGTTATCGATTTGCTGCTACTGCAGGTCCAGCTGGTCCAGGTATTCCTTGCCGTGCTCGGAGATATGGCGCTTGCGGCCTGCCTCGTCGTTGCCCAGCAACAGGTTGAACATGGTCTCCATCTTAGTGACGTCCTCGGGCTCCACCTTGATCAGGCGACGCGTCTCGGGGTTCATGGTGGTGAGCCACATCATGTCCGGATCGTTCTCACCAAGACCCTTGGAGCGGTTGATGGAACACTTCTGGTCGCCGATCTCTTTGAGGATGCCGTTCTTCTCGAGCTCGGTGTAGGCAAAGTAGGTCTTCTCTTTGCAGTTGATCTCGTAGAGCGGCGACTCGGCGATATAGACGTAGCCCTCGTCGATAAGCGTGGGCACCAGGCGATAGAGCATGGTGAGCACGAGCGTGCGGATGTGATAACCGTCGACGTCGGCGTCCGTACAGATGATGACCTTGTTCCAGTTGAGGTTGTCCAGGTCGAAGGCGCCAAGGTTCTTGATGCGCTTGTCCTTGATCTCCACGCCGCAGCCCAGCACGCGCATGAGGTCCATGATGATGTCGGACTTAAAGATGCGCGGATAGTCCTCCTTTAGGCAGTTGAGGATCTTGCCGCGGACGGGCATGACACCCTGGAACTCGGCATCGCGCGAGGTGCGAATGGCGCCTGCTGCCGAGTCGCCCTCTACGATATAGATCTCGCGACGGCTCTTGTCCTTGGAGCGGCAGTCGATGAACTTCTGCACTCGGTTGGCCATGTCGGTCTTCTGCTGCAGGTTGGTCTTGATGCTCTGGCGCGTCTTCTCGGCGTTCTCGCGCGAGCGCTTGTTGATGAGCACCTGCTCCATGATCTTATTGGCGGCGTCTTTATTCTCGATCAAGTAGGTCGAGAGGCGCTCCTTAAAGAAGGCCGTCATAGCCTGCTGGATAAAGCGGTTATTGATGGCCTTCTTGGTCTGGTTCTCGTAGGACGTCTGAGTGGAGAAGCAGTTGGTCACCAGCACCAGGCAGTCCTGGACGTCCTGCCATTTGATGCCGCTCTCGTTTTTGTTGTACTTGCCCTGTTGCTTAATGTAGGCATCGATGGCACTGGTCAGAGCGCTACGGGCCGCTTTCTCGGGCGAACCGCCGTTCTCGAGCCACGATGAGTTGTGGTAGTACTCCTGCATCATGAAGGTGCGCGAGAAGCACATGCATGCGGTGATCTTAACGTTGTAATCGGGCAGGTCCTCGCGGTCGCGACCGCGACGGTCGGCCTCGATAAAGAAAGGCTCGGTAAGGTAGTCGGTACCGACCTTCTCGAGCACGTAGTCCTCGATGCCCTTGGGGTAGCAAAAGTCCTCTTCGGAAAACTCGCCATCGTCGCCCTCGATGCGCAGGCGGAAGGTCACGTTGGCGTTGACCACGGCCTGACGGCGCATGGTCTCGCGATACCAATCGTGGGGAATGCTAATCGAGGTAAAGACCTCAAGATCGGGGCGCCACTTGATAGTGGTGCCGGTGCGGTTCTCGTCGCTAGGCTCAATCTCGAGTGCCTTCTTTTTGGCGCCGACGACCTTGCCCTTCTTAAAGTGCAGGGAGTACTTGTTGCCGTCGCGCCAAACCGTGACGTCCATGTATTCGGAAGCGTACTGAGTCGCGCAGGAGCCCAGGCCGTTGGTGCCGAGCGAGAAATCGTAGTCGCCGCCCTGGTTGTTGTTATACTTGCCGCCGGCATAGAGCTCGCAAAAGACAAGTTCCCAGTTAAAGCGTTTCTCGGAGGGGTTCCAGTCGAGCGGGCAGCCGCGGCCGTTGTCCTCTACCTGAATGGAGCCATCGCGAAAGGCGGTAAGGGTGATGAGCTTGCCGTAGCCCTGGCGCGCCTCGTCAACGGCGTTGGACAGAATCTCGAAGGCAGCGTGTGCACAGCCATCGAGTCCGTCCGAGCCAAAGATGACGGCGGGGCGCAGGCGTACGCGCTCCTCGTCCTTGAGCTGGCGGATACTGTCGTTACCATAGTTTGCGGTGTTTTTTGCCATACTCGCTCTCTCGGTGCTCCTTTGCTGCGTTTAAGTCATATAGATAGTCAAGGTAGCATAGCCCAGCCCGCAGGCGATTCCAACCAACACGAAATCCATCGAACAATCGTTCGGAGTATATAGACTGATAATACGATATTGGAAAAAATAGCTGAATGAAATCAATAGATATTTGATTCCATTTAGTAGAACCTCATATATACTAAACAAAAACGAATCAGAAGAGCTTTTATTTAATAGAACGGTGATGATATGAAGATTATCGAACGTCCTCAATATATGGAAGCGCTTCTTGGCGCTAAGGGAACGCCGGACATCAAGGTTATTACCGGCATTCGTAGGTGCGGCAAATCTGTTCTACTGGAAGCTCTTGCCGATCGCATTCGTGAGGCCGGCCCCGATGCCAATATTATCCGCATCAATTTCAATCTCCTCGAATTCGAGGAACTAACGGATTATCGAGCATTGCATCGCTACGTTGAGGAAAGCTATTGCGAGGGCCTCGATAACATTGTGATGATTGATGAGGTGCAAACTTGCGTTGGGTTCGAAAAAGCGGTCAATAGCCTTCATGCATCGGGTAAATACGATATCTACGTTACTGGCTCCAACGCTTTCTTGCTTTCGAGTGACTTGGCGACGCTTTTTCGCGGGCGGACATATGAGGTCGAAGTATTTCCGTTCTCCTTGCTTGAGTTTTCGACATATCACGGAATTCATAACCCGGACGAAGCGCTTGACCGATATTTGAGAGAGGGCGGAATGCCTGGCTCGTATTTGTATCCTAGCGAGCGAGCTCGCTATCGATATATTGCGAACGTGCTAGATGTCTTGGTTTTGCGTGATGTGGAAGAAAAGCATGGGGTTCGTAACAAAGTGCAACTAGAACGCGCATGCGATTTCCTAATGGACAATATCGGTAACATATCTTCTGTTAGTGGGATTGCGGCTGCGCTGGATGCTGCCGGAACGCGCGTTTCCGTGGCAACGCTCGCCCAGTACCTCGGATTTTTATGCCAGGCCTTTGCGTTCTATCGAGTGCGCCGCTATGACGTAGGCGGTAAAAAGTACCTCGCTTCGGGCGATAAATACTATTTATCGGATCATGCAATCAGATACGCAAAACTTGGAACTAAAAAACTCGACTTCGGGCATGTATATGAAAATATGGTCGCTTTAGAGCTCCTAAGACGCGGTTGGGAAATCTATATCGGGGTGCTTTATAAGAAGGAAATCGACTTCGTGGCAATTCGTCGCGATGAGCGAGTGTATATCCAAGTTAGCGATGACATTTCGCGTCAGGAAACCTTTGAGCGCGAAGTGGCACCTCTGCTTGCGATACGTGATGCGTATCCCAAGATGGTCATTGCGCGAACAAAGCACGAGGCTGTTGATTATGAGGGGATTAAGGTGGTCGACCTCGCCCGATGGCTGATGGGGGAGGGGTCGGATGTCGAATAGCGGGCGGTGGACGCCTATCTAAATCATTGCGCTGCTCGGGCGCCTCGAGGGTCTTCTTAATAACGCGGGTGAGCCCACGCTCCTTACCGATGAATTCCACTTACTCGTTTCTGCCCGAGTAAGTTTGAAGACGGATGAGCCCGCTTCATTTTGTTTGCGGCTGGATACGTTTGTCGAAAAGTGCCGCGTGGATGGCTCAAATCGAACATTGGGACAGGCGTCTCATTTTATGGGCCGAGGGTGTGCGTATACAAGTCTTTTTGGTCCATAGGGGATGCTGGGCGGTTGCTAGTTGGGCCACGGGTCACTTCGCCGGCGCTGCTTCTTGCCATACGCTCATAGTGGAAGCCGATGCCACGGGGACAACGAATGCCTTGGGCAACGGATGAGCCGCAAGCGAAAGGAGCGGTGAGGATGATGAAGCCCATGACGAAGAAGCTGCTGTTAGGAATTCCCACCGTGACGCTTTCGGCCGTGCTGGTGTGTACGGTAGCCGGCTGTGGCGGTAGTGCTCCGAGCGGCTCGGCTGGTAGCTCGGGCGGGAGCGCGCCTGTGCAGGAGAAGTCCAAGGCCTATGAGTCGCAGACGGTCGAGGTGGCAGGCATTACCTATGAGTCGGTGGCTCACGGTACGTTCTATCGCGGCGACGCCAAGCTGCAGGACGGCTTTTACCTGCACGTCAAGATCACCAACAACAATGCAAAGAACAGGACGTTTGACTTCTTTAACGTGCACGCTGCCCAGGGCGATCTTGAGGCAGGCGACCCGTTGTTTACTTCCGGCAAGGCGGCCGTGCTCGACTACGTTGCAAGCGAGGCTCCCGATGAGCTTCACGAGGGCATCGATCTTTCCAAGAGGCCAGATATCGGTCCGGGCGAGACTGTTGAGTACGTGTATTTCTGGGCACCCAAGACGGCGTACTACGGGCCCATCACTGTCGAGTTCGTAGACGCTAACGCCCCCGCCAAGAATCATGAGGCCATGCACTTTGACACCACGGGATGCGAGACCAAGGAGTTCAAGGCTGCCGGCGGTGTGGCCGATTCTGGTGACGCGGCCAATATGACCGGCATCAATTGCGCATCGTACAGTATCGAGGCCGCCGATGGGTACACGCTGGATTCGTCCAACGAAGAGCGCGAAAAGGCAGACTTCTTCCACGACGAGACTGGAGGACGCCTGCACATCAGTATCTTCCCGCGTTCGCCGGAGGAAGAGGTTGCAAGCCTAGAGCAGGTCTACGAAGGCAAGGAGACAACAACCGACCAGGTCGAGTACAACGGCATAACGTGGCTGCGCTTTACCGGTCCCGACAACGGCCATACGCTGTTTGCGACGGCTCCCGCAACGGGTGAAACCGTCCGCGTGTCGATTGGCTGGAAGATCGATTGGGACGCCGCCGTGCCCATGATGGAGGCGCTAAAGCTCAAGTAGCGCTGTGATTCCCATGTCAGGCGACTCAGGGCTGGCTCCGAGTTATCGGGGCCAGCCCTTTTTGGTGCTCGATGAGCAGGGCCAGTGCCTCGCGCGGCTTCGAGTACAGCGGTGCACCGTGCGCGCAATGACAGACATGATTTTCATAATGACAGATATAGTTGACATTGCCTGATAGATGCAATATATTTCTGTCATGTTGCAACGGATATCTGTCCATTACCATGAAAGGAACTCCATGCCGGGCAAAAAGAACCTACGCATGAAGGCGGCGCGCGCGGCGGTTGGCCTTTCGCAAGCTGACTTGGCCGAGGCCGTGGGCGTTACGCGCCAGACCATCGGCCTGATCGAGGCGGGCGGCTACAACCCCACGCTCAATTTGTGCGTGGCAATCTGTAAAGCGCTACGCGTTACGTTGAACGACTTGTTTTGGGAAGACGAAAACGACGTCGACCCTGACGCTCTTTAGGAGTTCGCTATGAAATTTGAAGATTTAAAACTCGTGCAAAAGTGGCGTGAATATGCCGGCCCAAAGGATGAGCGCCTGGAGGCTGAGAGCGCGAAGATCTACAAGATTGGTTTCGTGCTGCTTTCGTTTGGCATGTTGATGATCTTTTTCTACCAGTTTATAGCTCGACAGGTTGCGTGGGTACACAGCGACGCCAGTGAAATGCCGCATGGCTTTGCAACGCCGTTCGAGGCAGCCATGTATTTGTGGCTCGTTTTCGTGATGTTGATTTGCGCAGGACTACAAACGCGGAAGGGCTATGTCGATACCAATCGTTTTGGGCAAACCGAGCATCTTCCTGTTGGATATTTCCTGCTTGTCAGCGGTCTTAGCGGCGCCGCGTTCGCGCTTGTTATTGCCGCAATACGCTGTATCGCTGAGGCGCAGATCGTACCGCTCGAAAGCGTCTTTTGGTTGGCGAACCTGGCCACGGGCGTGTTCTGCGGTGCGACGATTTTCGCGGCCACGTTTGCTGCCCTGTGCGCAACGTTTTTCACGGCGAAAAGACGCCGTGCCAAGCTCGAGGCAGAACTCGACTCCACTGACGATATCTAATGCGTAATGGGCCGGCTCTGGGTATCCAGAACCAGCCCATTTTGATGTTCGATGAGCCGAGTCGGCGTTTCTCACAAAAGTAACTAAGCGCTAGCGAGGCCTATCCGAATTGGCCTCATCGGCGGTGTCGGTTTCGAGCGCCGTGCGGCGGGCGCTGTAGGCGACGAGGCCGGCACCTGCCGCGGCGAGTGCTGCAGCGGCTGCCGTAAGGGGAGCGTTGACATCGCCTGTGCCCGCAAGCGCGCCCGCTTTTCCGGAGCGCTTGTTAGTGCCGTGGTCCTTGCCACTGCTGGAGCTGCTTCCGCCGGAGCCGCCGCCCTTGTCAGTGCCGCCGCCACTCGAGCCGCCATCGCCGTCGACCGTCATCGGGGCGTCGTGAAGTCCCGTCGTATCCGCGTTGTCGCATACGCCGACCTGAACTTCTGAGCGTTCGCATGCCGCGTCGGGCACATGAAGCTCGTGCAGTACGGCACCCAGCGCTGAGTTTGCGCCCGGTCGAATTTCCTCGAGCGTTACGGGATCGAGCGCCACCAGGTCACGCGCCTTCGCATACAGCGTTACGCGTTTGCCCACTTCGTCGCTCCAACTCTCGGGGATGACGAAGCTCATGCGGAACTGTGTCGTGCAACCCGGTGCCAGCACGGCGTTGCCGCTGTCGGCTACCAGCGGGTGCGTTGCAAAAAGTGTGCCCAGCGTCTCGAGCGCGTACTTTACGTGTGCCATATCGTTGGCCGAAGCGTCCTCGGCAAGCTCTGGATCGTAGATCGAAGCCATGCGTGCGTTCACGCCGAACCCGATGGATGCGCTGGAGAACGGCTGGCTGGAGCCCTCTCGGTACAGATCGATCGTGCCGGCGGTCAGCAAGGTGTTGCCGTCGTTTCGCACCGTGACCATGAAGGATTCGCCTGCTGCTCCGGGCACCACCGCGCCCGAGGTAGCGACCGCGCCCATCGGAGTGGCACACGCCACCAAGGGAACTTCGATGCCGTGCAGATTTGCCTCGCTCTTCTCCGCGCTCACAATGTGCGTGGCGAGCGCGGAGAGCATGCCTCCCGACGTCAAAAATGTCGTTATCTGATCGACGGGATGGTCCAGCTCGCACATCACGAACGGCTCCGTGAACAGATCGCCTGCCAAGGTGCTGGCGAAGATGCGGAAGTGCTTGCCCATCACTGCTACCGGGTTGCCTTCTTCGTCGTAGGTTTGTCCCACCTTGCCATCGGTGTTCTCTACATAGAGCACGCACCTGCCGTTGTTGCTTACGCTAAACGATGCCGGGCCACAGCCTGCGGCACCCACGGGCTGCGTTGCAAATGCCGATGCGTCTCGCGTCCAAGTAATATGCTGCAGTTGCTCGTTGACGGTTGCCAAAAAGCCCGAATGTTGTGGCCACGGCACCGCGTGGGGTACTGTGGCATCTGGTGGCATAACGCCCCAACCCGCGATGGACTGGCCGATCACGGCATACGATGCGCAGCCACTACCGTTTGCAGTTTCGTATGCAACGGGCACCACCATTTTGCCGTTGATATTCTCGGGTACGCCCAGCTCGATGCTCGATGGCGCTTGCGGAAAGCGGAGGACCTGACGGAACGTGAGGCTGTCGCCCGAAACGTCCGACCACAGGGTGAAGCACTCCAGCGCAACCTCTGCCTCATTGCCCAGCGCCTTTTCTGCGGTGGTTCCGCGGCGGTGGAGGTAAGCGCCCGACAGGCGCCCGTCGACCAGCGTCTTGCCCACCGTGATGCGTGGACACTGCAGACAATGGTGGCCATCCTCCTGAAGGCGGCCGCGCGAGATGCTGCGCCACGACGTATGAGACATCACGCGAACTCCGTCGTTGCTTATGCGCAGGCGCACAACGGACAGTATGCCGGCTGTGCTTGCCGTATCGAAAAGGGTGTTGTCGCCGTCGGGGCGCTCGCCCGAGACCAGCAGCACGTAAGCGTCCTGGTTTTCTCTTCCGTCCGTATATTCCACTACGTCGAAGTCGTAATCGAATATGCCGTCGCGCTCCACGTCGCCCTCGCCAAAGCCAAGGGGGAAGTCCACGGGCATGGGGACAGACCACGTGCCGTTTGCCTTTGTGTGCACCACTAGGCGCGAGCGGCCATTGTCGCCGTAGCGCACCGAGGCGATACGGAACAGGCATTCTACGCCGGCGATCATTGCCAGCTTCATGTGAGCTTCGCTGAGCACGCCAGTAAACAGCACGTTGTCGCTCGAGGGCTTGATGCCGCCACGCTCGTCCTCCGATACACCAGCAGAATTGGCGTTGGGGTCCGCAACGGCGTCCTTCGCCTGCCCGATATAGGTGTACTTATACATCGGCGCGGCGTTTTCGCCGTTCTCTATCAGTGCGTGGACGAAATGCTCGACCTGTCCCGTGTCGTCGCTCTCTGCATCCGCCTCGAGCTCAATGCGCGTGACCGCCCGGTCCCAATCGCGTACGACAGGCGCGACGTTTGCGGCAGTGGCATTAACCTCGGCGCGTGCGAGCAGCTCGGCGTTGGTGACGATGGTGGCCGATGCGATAAATTGCGGCACGCCGCCCGCCTCGGCGTTGCCGGCCGAGCCGAAGCAGGCATCCAGCGTGTAAGGCGTATCTCCACCCAATGCGAGCTCAGAGCGCTGGAGCACATACTGGTTGCCATTGTTCACCGACATATTCCACGAATCGAGGAGTGTGGGCCACGACCCCGACCAAGCCTTGGTGGTCCACTTGAACATTACGAACTGGAGTATCACATCGACATCGACGTCTGCACCTACGCGCAGTCGCGGAAGCTGGTGTCCATCTGCCTTCTCGTACCCAATGAACAGCGTGAGGGATGCGGCGCCGCGCACGGCAGACGAAGCGACGCCTGCAACGCCGGCGCCAAAGGTGACGGCAAGCCCGATCTGGATGGTGAACGAGCCCGAGGTGTTTGAATAGTCGAGCGAAATGTTTTTAAAAAACGCCGCGCCGCTGCCGTGCGTGTGGGCGCCCACGGCGAGCGCCAGTTTTGCCAGCACCCAGGGGTTGACGTTTAGGAAAAACGGCACCGGTCCCAAGGTGAACTGTTCGGTCCAGTTGAGATCGGTTCTTACCTGGAAGAGGGCCTTAATATTGCCGTATGCGGGGTCGTTGTTGTTACCCCAGGTTTTGCCCACCCAATCGTAGGCGAGCGAGCCGTACAGCTGTGTGGCGATATCCATCGTGAACAGCAGCGTGCAATGGTGGCGAAGCAGCTTGGTGTTCCTTGGATCGGTGCCCGAACCGGCACTCATACTCTTGTACTGATTCCACTTCCCCTCCATCTCGTCGAGGTAGCGGTTTGCCTGCTTGGCGCCCGACTCACGCGGTGACTTCTTCCAGTACTCCGGATCCGGATTGCCCGAATCGTTCATGTAGCCGACCGGTTTGTATCCTCCGCCAAACAGCACGTATCCAGCAAACGAGAAATCGAAGAGGATCGGAAATGTGGGCATCCAACACGTGAACTTATTACCACCGATGCCGGGAAACGCCGCGGGGAAATCAAACGGAGTGATCTCTTGGTCCATGGTGGTGGGAATGATGGTGGTCGAGCCCGATTCCGCCTTTGCGGCCGGCGCGGTGACAACGGCCATGGGGGAGGAGAGCGTGTAGGTTTTGCCCTGGTAGTCGAGCGCAAAGCGCAACTTGCATCCTTCCTCCAGAAGGTTTGACGCTGCATCGAGGAACTTGTCTTCGAGCGTGAACGTCGCCAGATTATCCGCGCCCGATGCGCTGGCCTTGACTTGGCCGATTTGCGTGACGGTTTCGGATGAGCTGCCCGCGGCGGGCGTCACTTTGTTGATGCGCAGCGTTGCCTGTCCACCCTGTGGCAGATGCGCCTGCACGGTAAAGGCGTGCGTATCGGGCTGCTCGTTTGCCGTGTCGTTCTTCGGCAATGCCATGAACGTAGCCTCAGCGTACTGGATGTCCCACTCGTCGAACGTGAGCTGTCGAAAGTACGGCTCGCCATCGGAGAGCGGACGCGTGGGCGCGGTTATGGCGGTGCCGCCCTGGATACGCGCAAGGGGAATCTCGACATCACGGTAGCCCGCCATGCTAATGGAGATGCCGCCGTTAAAGTCGTACGCGTCGAGAAGCGTCGTCTCGTCCACGTAGCCTTCCGCAAGAGGGGCGACCTCAAAGATGGCCGTGCCTTCTTCATCGGTAGTGGCGGTGAGCTGCTTGCCCGCGGCATAACGCGACGCGAGCGTGACCTGGGCTCCCTTGATGGGCATATTCTTGTTGGCGACGTCGACCACGACCACACCAAACATGGTGCGCGAGAGAACGAGCACCCTGAAGGGGTCTTCTTCGTCGGCATAGGCTTCGGTGGGCGCGAACGGCAATATGAAGGCGTTTGCGCTTCCCGGCACGCGCGGCAACATAATGCTCGCCAGCGAGGACGCTCCGGCAACAAGTAGCGAACGGCGATCAAGCATCTTTGGCTCCCATCCCGCAAATTTCGGTGGAAATAATCCAATTTTGCGAGAAGGTGCCCCGTGGCGGTAGTGCCGTTCGATGGCCAAAATGTCCAATTTGAGTGCGCGAAATCGCCAGGCCCCCGGAGCGCTTTCGATACGCCGGGCAGTCTGGCCGCTAGCGCAACATGTGGGCAATCAGCTCGGCGCGAGTTCCGATACCAAGCTTGGCATACACTCCTGATAGGCGGTTTTTAACGGTGCCCGGCGATACTCCCATGTGGCGTGCGATTTCGGCGTTGGTCCATCCGCGGCAGGCGAGCATGGCCATGGTGAACTCCGTGGTCGTTAAATCGTCGGCCACGTCCTCGCCCGAATCGGGGTTGTGGATGCGCCGCCAGCCGTAGCTGAAGCGGTACGTGATCTCGATGATGCGTGCGAAATCGTCAGGGTATTGCGATTTTAGGCATGCCTCGATGAGTCCCTGCAAAAGGCCGTGGTGCTCGCCGATGAGTTCGATAAGGCCGTCGGGACGCGCAATGTCCCAAGCGGCTCCGAAGTGCGTTTTTGCGGCGTCGATATCCTTGAGGCTCATACAGGCCATGGAAGCCGACAGGTGCAGGAACAGCTCCGAGATGGGATAGCTTCCCTGTTTCATGATCAGGGCGTTTTCCGCCATGCCCAGACTGCGGCCATATTCGCCGCGCAGGTACAAGGCGTGCGCCATCACGTAGCTGGCGAACAGGCGCAGGCCTTCGGGCAGATGCGCCGCAAGCGGATAAAACTCTTCGGCGGAATACGGGGAAGGCAAGTGCAGCAGGACGCTCGCGGCGGAGGCGAACAGGATATGCGTGGCGTGGACGGCGGGCGATTCCTCGTCAGTTGGCGTATCGAGGATGCCAGCAAGGCAACGGCGGGCATCGGCGATACGGTTGAGCGACAGACTGGCATATCCGCAGATAAGGCATGCGGAATAGCGCAGTGCGGGGTCGGCGGCGTCAAGATAGGGGCGCGCCGTCTTGGCAGCGAGGGTGGCCTGTCCGCGAAAGTACAGCGCTTCTGCCGTGGCGATGGTGCGTGAATCGGGGTCGGAAATGCCTGCAACCGCAGCGTCAATCTGGCCCGGCACAAAGGCAGTGCACATCAACGGCATGGGAATGCGCGGGTAGCCATCGCAGTCCATCTTCCATCTCCCATCAGGTGGCAACAATGCAGCAATTGTACTCCTGTTGCTCGGGACCCCTTTCGTTTTACTGTTCGGTTGACGCTGCGGATCGTTTTGGAAGGCTTACGAGCATGGTAGTCCCGTTCTCGGAACTTGTTTCGACCTCTACTGTGCCACCGTGAAGCGCTGCAATCTCCCAAACAAGCGCTAGCCCGAGTCCTGCGCCGCCGTATGCCCTGCTGCGGGATTTATCCAGGCGAAAGAACGGTTGGAAGATGCTCTCTCGGTACTGCTTGGGTATTCCCGGCCCCTCATCTTTGACTCGCAGGAGCACGTGGTTGTCGTTGCCGCAGATGGAGACGTTGACAGTCGAGCCGGGGCGGCTGTAACGGATGGCGTTTTCGGCCAAGTTAAACACCAGCCGATAGAGGAGCGTATCACTTCCGATTGTCAAAGCGTCTCCGGCGCAATCGAGGGTTACGTCCTTATTCTCGGCAAGTGGCGCAAGGTCGGTGAGGACCTCTTCGGACAGGGGACCGAGTTCAACAGCGTCCCCGCAAGGGACGCTGCGGAGCTCACTCATCTCGAGCAATACCTTGGTCATTCGAGACATGCGCTCGGTTTGTTCTTGTAGCAGGCCGAGCAGCTCGGCTGTTTCGGGTTGCAAACCGGAGTGCTCGGAGATGAATAGTTCAATCTGTGCTTGCATAAGGGCGAGCGGGGTGCGCAGCTCGTGTGCGGCGTTGCCGGTAAACTGACGCTGTGCAGAGAACCCTTCGCCAAGACGGGCGATCATGTCGTTGAAAGAGGCGCTGCATCGTTGTAGCTCGGTGGGCACATCTTCACTGAGTCTGATTTCGCTTAGGTTGTCAGGCTGCACACGCTCAACCTGGGCTGCAAAAGCCCGTAGCGGTTTGAGTGCACGGCCGCTCACAAAGTATGCCAGCGCGCCGCCAAGGAGTGTGACTCCAGCCGTGATGTACCAGGCTGTCGTGCCAAAAGACTCCTGTGCGTCGTTTACGACGATTGTGACCTTGTCATCGAGGGCCGTTTTCGTTGGGTCGAACACCTGGGGCGAATCCGCGCTGGCAGCGTTAAAGGCCGAGATGTCGCTGCCGATGGCATCCATGTAGCGCATGCCCGTATAGCCGACCAGGCAGTTCGTCAGCACGCATGCTGCACACGTGAGCAGTGCCGTCATAATCGTTATGCGCCATTGCAGCGAAAGCCTTTTCATTCGCTATCCTCCATAACGTAGCCCTCTCCAATCCGATTGCGAATCGGGTCGTATCCCAAAGCGCTGCGTAGCTTTTTGCGGAGCGACGAGATGTGAACGCGGGTTGCGTTGCTAAAGCTGTTCACGCTGCTATCCCAAACGTGCTCGATAAGCTCCTCTTGGCTTACCGGTCGCCCCTGATTAAGCATCAGGTATTCCAAGATTCCCGTTTCCTTGCGTGTAAGAGATAGAGCCTCACTGTCCACGGAAGCGATGCGCGCCTTGGTGTCAAAGCGGAGCTTTCCGCAGGTTAATACTATGTCGCTTTGTGCGAAGCGCCTGAGGGTAAGGCTGCGAATCCTTGCCGCAAGTTCGTCCAGATGAAACGGCTTGGTGAGGTAATCGTTGGCGCCGGCATCGAGTCCGTCGACCTTATCGGATACTTCGCCACGCGCGGACAGAATCAGCACCTTGGTCTCGCAGTCGGTTTTCCTAAGTTCCCTGAGCACGGTCATGCCATCGATACGGGGAAGGTTGAGGTCGAGTACCACGAGGTCGAAGGCCTCAACGTCCAGTAGGTCGAGCGCCTCCTGTCCGTCGTGACAGCAGTCGACGCTGTACGCCAAGTTTCGCAAGCTGCGCGCGATTGCATCGCACAGTGCCCGCTCGTCTTCGACGATCAAAATACGCATAACAGTCTCCTTGCACATTCCAAATCGCGCTTAACACGGATTTTATAGTCGATATGGTCCAATGGTCGCGTAACGAAAGGAGTGGTCGAGTTGTTCAAAGCGGTAAAACCCGTGGTACAGGTCGCTTTGTTGATCGTCGGAATTACCATGGTGTGCTTTGGCGTTATGCGTGGCGAGGCGGATGCCGTGCTGGCCAAAGCGATTAGGCTGTGCTTGGAGTGTATCGGAATTGGATAAAAGAGAAAACACTGCGTCGCATGTTTTGGCCCGATTTCGCGGATTCATTCAGGCGGCGGCAACGCTCATCACCAACATTCACCTGCCAAACTTTGCCAAAGGCGGCATCTATCAGGGCGCGGGAAAAACCGTCTGCGTACCTGGACTTAATTGCTATTCGTGCCCCGCGGCATCGGGTGCGTGCCCCATCGGGTCGTTCCAGTCGGTGGTAGGTTCTTCCAAGTTCAACTTTTCTTACTATGTCACCGGTACGCTCATTTTGCTCGGCGTGCTGCTGGGGCGCTTTGTATGCGGGTTTTTGTGCCCGTTTGGCTGGCTGCAGGAGCTGCTTCATAAGATTCCCGGCAAAAAGTTCTCCACGAAAAAGCTCAAGCCGCTCACGTACATCAAGTACGTCGTGCTGCTGTTTGCCGTGGTGCTGCTGCCCGTCTTGGTGGTTAACGACGTGGGCATGGGCGACCCGTTCTTTTGTAAGTACATCTGTCCACAGGGTGTGCTCGAGGGCGCCATTCCGCTGGCCATTGCCAACGCCGGCATTCGATCTGCGTTGGGACAGCTCTTTACTTGGAAACTTGCCGTTCTCATTGCCGTGATAGTGCTGAGCGTTTTGTTCTACCGCCCCTTCTGCAAATGGATTTGCCCGCTCGGCGCATTCTATGCGCTCATGAATAGGGTGTCCTTGTTGGGGATTCAAGTTGACGCGTGCAAATGCGTCTCGTGCGGCAAGTGCTCAAAGGTTTGTCAGATGGACGTTGATGTGGTCCGCGCGCCCAATCATGCCGAATGTATCCGGTGCGGAAAGTGCATCGGGGCCTGTCCTGTCGATGCCATCAGCTATCGCTATGGCCTGGATGTGTCGGCGGAAAAGCTTCCCTTGACCGCCGATAAAAAGTAAACAAGCTTCGACAAAACGGAGGAATGACCATGAAGCTTTCTAAGATTGCGGCCCTGTTTATGGTGCCGGTATTGGCCTTGTGCCTTGTGGCATGTTCGGCGCCCGGTGGCAATGCGAGCGAATCTGCGAGCTCCGATCCTAAGATTGCAGAACTCACTGCGCAGAAGCCGGCCAATGCCGACGAGGCCGCCGAGCTGTATGCGAAGCTCATGCAGAAGGAGAACGAGATCTTTTCGAGTGATAACGCGCTGTGGGAAAAGGTATTCAATGCGGCAAATAAAGACTCGGCAATGATTGAGGATGGCAGCAATTACGGCGATTTTCTGCTCAAGACCATCGACGGCGCCAAGGATGAGTTCACGGCGGATGAGCTTAAGACACTCAAGGCCGGTGCACAGCAGATCAAGGAGATCGAGGACAAGCTCGAGAGCCTGGAGAAGGAGTTCCCCGGCTGTGGAAGCACGCCGAGTGCAGGCGAGAGCGTCGACGCTTCGACCGCTGGCATGACGGCTGGTGCCAATGCTTCGAGCGAGGCGACGAAGTTCCCCAGCTTTACGGGCAAAGACCTGGATGGCAACGACGTGAACAGCGACGAGCTGTTCTCTAAGAACAAAGTCACCGTCATGAACTTCTGGTTCACTACTTGCAAGCCGTGCGTGGGCGAGCTGGGCGATCTTGAGAAACTGAATCAGGAGCTTGCCGAGAAGGGCGGCCAGGTCGTGGGCGTCAATTCCTTTACGCTCGATGGCAACAAGGGCGAGATTGCAGATGCCAAGGACGTGCTGAGCAAGAAGGGCGTGACATATAAGAACATCTGGTTCAAGTCGGATAGCGAGGCCGGTAAGTTTACGTCAAATTTGTTCTCGTTCCCGACAACGTATGTCATCGATCAGAATGGCAACATCGTAGGGGATCCAATCGTGGGAGCCATCAGCTCCGCCGAGCAGCGCGCAGCACTCGACAAGCTTATCGACCAGGCGATTGCGAATAGCGAGCAGTAGAAAACGCGTAAAGCGTAGCGAGGATCGTGGGCCGCTGTGCGAAGTAGTCCGCTGCTTTTCAAGATAAGCCCCACCATATAGAGGCCCCACTTGGGGCCTCTTCTTTTGGGCGTCATCCCGTTCGTTTTTTGGCGCGGTTCGTTACATTCCTCACTGGCTCCGGCAAAAAATGGGGATAGAGTAGGACAAACGCGCCGAATACGAACGGCGGGGGAGAGCGGGCAAGTGCGCCCGCGTGGGAGAGGTTGCCGTCCATGCTGGAGCTCAAAGGAATTTGCAAAAGGTACGTCACGCAGTCGTTTACGCAGGTGGCGCTCGACAGCGTGAGCCTGTCTTTTCGCGATAACGAGTTCGTGGCCATTCTGGGTCCCTCGGGTTCGGGTAAAACCACGATGCTCAACGTTATCGGTGGGCTCGATCATTTCGATTCCGGCGACCTGCTGATCGACGGTATTTCGACCAAGGATTTTCACGATCGCGATTGGGATGCCTACCGCAACAACCGCATTGGCTTTGTGTTCCAAAGCTATAACCTCATTCCGCATCAGACTATTTTGGAAAACGTGGAGCTGGCGCTTACACTCACGGGCGTGGGGCATGCCGAGCGCCGCCAGCGTGCGCGCGAGGCGTTGGAGAAAGTTGGCCTGGGCGAGCACGTTAACAAGCGCCCGAGCCAACTTTCGGGCGGGCAGATGCAGCGTGTGGCCATCGCCCGTGCGCTGATTAACGATCCCGAGATTGTGCTGGCAGACGAGCCGACCGGCGCCCTGGACTCAACGACATCCGTGCAAGTCATGGATCTGCTCAAGGATGTGGCGCGTGACCGTCTGGTTATTATGGTCACGCACAATCCCGAGCTGGCGTACCAGTACGCCACGCGCATCGTCAACCTGGCGGACGGCAAGATCACCGACGATTCCGACCCCTTCGATGTTGCAAAGGCCACGCGCCGCGAGGCCAAGCCTACGCGCAAAACCTCGATGAGCTTTGTGACGGCGCTGGGGCTTTCTGCCCGAAACCTTATGACCAAGAAGGGCCGCACGGCCATGACTGCCTTTGCGGGCTCGATTGGCATTATCGGTATCGCGGCGATTCTGGCGCTGTCCAACGGCGTAAACGGCTACATCAAGAAGGTCGAGGAGGATACGCTCTCGAGTTACCCGCTTACGATCTCCAAGCAGGACTACGACCTGTCATCCATGATGGGCGGACAGGGGGCTGCGGATGATGAGGCGTCCAACGGCGGGGATTTATCCGACGGTACTGGTGGCAAAGCTAAGGGAACCGATAAGATCCCCGTGGTTACGGCCGTAAAGGACATGTTTGCAAGCGTTAAGTCCAACGACATGACGAGCTTTAAGGCATGGCTCGATGCCGGTGGCGACGGCATCGATAAAGAAGTCAACGCCATCCAGTACGGCTACGGTGTATCGCCGGTTGTCTATCGTGCCGGCAAGGGCGATGAGAAGCCTGTCCGGCTGGTGCCCAACGCCATGACCGAGGCCATGAGCGGAGGTGCGAGTTCGGCGGCAACGGTGAGCATGGAATCCATGGGAACCTCGGTCTTCAACGAAATGATTGACGACCAGAGCCTGCTCGACAGCCAATACGACGTCGTGGCGGGGCATTGGCCTACGTCTGCTAACGAAGCCGTGATGGTGCTTTCGAGTCGCGGCACGGTGGGCGACTACACGCTCTACAGCATCGGTGCGTTGGATATCAATGAACTCAACGATCTGGTTAACAGCGCCATGACGGCTGACGGTGGGGTCGAGACGCCCGAGACCGGCGCCGACTTTACCTACGACGATGCGCTGTCCACGACGTTTAAGGTGTTGTCGCCGGCCGATGCCTATCGCAAAAACGAAGAGACCGGCATGTGGACTGACATGTCTGGCGACGCCGACTTTATGGCCGCCAAGGTTGCCGATGGCATCGACGTGCACATTGTGGGCGTGGTGCGACCTAACGAGACGGCCAATGCGAGCGCGTTGTCTCCGGGCATTGCCTATACGCATGCGCTGACTCGCCAGCTTATGGAGCGCGCCGCCGATTCGCAGATTGTGCAGGAGCAGCTCGCCCACCCCGAGACGGATGTCTTTACGGGCAAGTCTTTCGATGAGCTGCAGGGCGAGGCAAAACAGGGCGTGGATCTGGGCAGCATGTTCAGTGTGGACGAGGCAGCGCTCAAGAGCGCGTTCTCGTTCGATGCGTCTGCGCTCTCGGGTGCGGCCGGCGGTGTGGACCTGTCTGGTCTTGACTTGTCCGGGCTGGACATTGACCTTTCGGGCGTTGGTAGGGACATCGACTTTGGCGACATCATGGCCAAAGCGCCGGCCCCAGATTTCTCAGGTATCTTTGACGGTCTGGAACTCACGCCCGAGCAAATGCAGCAGGTGGGAACGCTAGCCAACCAGCTGTTTGAGGGCTTTTTGCAGTCTGATCAGTTTAAGGCGCTGACACCCGAAGATCTTAAAGACGCGTCAAAGCTCGCTGCCGCATTCTCGACGTATCTTGAGAATGATACCGCGGCCCAGCAATACCTGGCTCAGCTCAAGGCACTCGGTGGCGATGCCCTGGCCGAGCGCCTGCAGCGGGCGATGACCGACTATGTGCAAAAGCAGCTGGCTCCGTATCTGCAGCAGGCTATGGATCAGATGATGAAGTCGATCAGCGATCAGATTGCGGCGACGGTGTCAGCTCAGCTCAAGGCAGGCGCAGCAGGGCTCATGGGCCAGATGGCGACGCGGATGTCGTCGAGTTTTGCTAGCCTGGCGAGCGCCATGCGCGTGGATGCGAGTGCCTTTGCTCGTGCCATTCACTTCAACATGGACGCCGAGGACCTGAGTTCGCTCATGATGAGCTATGCCAAGGCGTCGAAGCTCACCTACGATAACAATCTGACCACACTGGGCTATGCGGACGAGGCCGACCCCATCTCGGTCAAGATTTTCCCGCGCGACTTTGAGGCCAAGGAGCGCGTACTCGATCACATCGATGCGTACAACAAGCAGGTCAAAGCCGCCGGCCACGATGAGCAGGCGATCTCGTACACCGACTACATGGGTATCATCATGGGCTCGGTGACCGACATCGTGAACACCATCAGCTTGGTGCTCATCGCATTCGTGAGTATCAGCCTGGTGGTGAGCTCCATCATGATCGGCATCATCACCTACATCAGCGTGCTGGAGCGCAAGAAGGAGATTGGCATCCTGCGCGCGATCGGCGCGTCGAAGCGCAACGTGGCCAACGTATTCAATGCCGAGACCTTTATCGAAGGCCTCATCGCCGGCGTCTTTGCCATTGTCGTCGTGGTGCTCGTGAGCTTTCCGGTTAATACTTGGGCGCTTGCTGCCAAACAGGTACCCAACCTGATGAGCCTGCCCGTGCAGGATGCGCTGGTGCTCATTGCGATTTCGGTGCTGTTGACGGTCGTTGCCGGCCTGCTGCCGGCCCGCAGCGCATCCAAAAAAGACCCCGTGGAAGCCCTGCGCTCCGAATAATGTGACAAAGGGACAGTCCCTTTGTCACATTGAGTGGCATGTAAATCGAGGTCTAATACTTTTCACTCGTTCACTTTTCGGGAAAACCATTCACCTTCGTTGCATAGGGACGGCTGGAGGGGTAGTGGGTGCCGGGTGACCGCTTCTGTCTTGGGCGGATTGTCGACTTGGGCCTCCGACGCGCCGCGCTAGAGGTATCTTGCCGCGAACTTCTCGAGTTCGGTGTCGCTTACGTTGTTGAGGACGCCGCCGTCAACGATCTTTGCGCCTGGAGCGCTTGCTCTAAGGATCGACGCTGTCTTGCCCATTCCGCTCCCGCCCGAGGTGGCAAACAGGACGATTGTTTTGCCCGTCAGGTCGTAAGACTCAAGGAATGTGCTGACAATCGCCGGAGCTACGTACCACCAGATGGGAAATCCCAAAAAGATGGTGTTGTAGTCTTCGATGTGCTCGACTCTGGAGGTTATGACGGGGCGGCAGGAGGGGTCGGCTGCCTCGAGCGTGCTGCGGCTCTGTTTGTCACGCCAGTCAAGGTCGGCGCTTGTGTATGGATTGGCGGGTACAATGGCGAACAGGTCGCTGTCCGCTACACGAGCCAGGCGACATGCAACGTCCTTCGTGGTACCCGTTGCGCTGAAAAATGTCACAAGTGTCTTAGCCAATGGAGTTCCTTTCGTTGCTGTGGTTTGGGCCTTATGCTGAGGTGCGTTTGGCGCTTTCTCATGACCGCGATGCCGTGCGGTTTGTCCTGCATTCGGTTGAGGCGTTGCGTAGCCGGTAGATGAGATAGTCAAGGTGCTCGAGTTTCTGCTGTCCCGAGTGGATATCGTCGAGCAATTCGCGACGATAACGTTTTAGTAGACAAATGCGCGCGCAGTCGCTGGCGGCCGAGCTGTATAGCTCGATGAGATCTTCGCTGCAGCCGGCGTCGTGTAGGCCGTCGATGATGTTGTCGTCCATGTCGTCACTTTGCGATTTTGACTTTGGTAGTGCCAGCAAGCGGCTTTTCGCCGGGACGGGCCTTGGGACCAACGAGTGCGTGCGGTTGATAAAGCTCCTCGAGGAAGTCGATCTCGGCGGGGGAGAGCGTTATGTCGAGCGCAGCTACGGCGTCGTCGACTCGCTCGGGCTTGGAACAACCCACGATGGGTGCCTCGACCCCACGCGCCCAGTGCCACGCCAGCGCAATCTGCGGCATTGGCACGTCGTGATCGGCGGCAACCTTGGCCACTCGCTCAACGATGGGCATGTCGATGGCACGGTCATGGTCATACTTATTGGCCATGGTCGTGTCGGTGGTGCCACGTGTGCTCGAGCTATCCCATGTGGGGCGGCAGAGGTGTCCCGACGCCAGGGGGCTGTATGGCGTAAGGGCCATGTCAAACTGGCGGCACACCGGAATCATCTCCCGCTCGTCCTCTCGGTACAGCAGGTTGTAGTGGCACTGCATGCTCGTAAAGGGCGCCCATCCGTGGTCGCGCGCGACGATCTGCAGGTTGTGCAGCTGGTAAGCATACATAGCGCTGGCGCCAAGCGCGCGAACCTTGCCCTCGCGTACCAAGTCGTTGAGCGCCTCCATGGTCTCTTCCATGGGGACGTCGTAATCGAAGCGGTGAATGATGTAGAGGTCTAGGTAATCGGTGCCCAAGCGCTTGAGCGAGCCTTCGATCTCGCGTTTGATGGCGTCGGCGGAAAGGCCGCCCTCGTTGAAGTGAACCTTGCTGGCCAGCACGACTCTCTCGCGAGCGATGCCCAGATTGCGCAGGGCGGCGCCTATGTACTCTTCGCTCGTGCCAAAGCTGTAGCAGTTCGCGGTATCGATAAAGTTGATTCCGGTGTCGAGCGCGCGTTTGATGACGGCGCGTGTGTCGTCGGGTCCGATGGTCCACTGATGAAAGTCGGGGCTGGGCTCGCCAAAGCTCATGCCTCCTAGGCAGAGTTTAGAGACTTTGATGCCGGAACGTCCGAGAGTTGTGTACTGCACGATGCTCCTATTTTTGGTTCTCAACGTCGGGCTTCCAAGCGGCATATTGCGCAAGCTTCTCGGGCGTGCGCTCATAGAAGCGTTTCCCGCGATCGAGGGTTGCCATGGCGGTCATGTCGCTATCTGTGAGCTCGAAGTCGAAGACATCGATGTTGTCGGCGATGTGCGTCGGATTCTTGGAGCCTGGAATGACGATATTTCCCTCTTGGATATGCCAGCGCATAATGATTTGAGCAGGCGTTTTGCCATACTTGACAGCGAGGTCTCGCACGACGGGCTCGTCCATGATGCTGCTGTTACCGCGCCCGCCGAGCGGGTACCACGCCTGCAACGCAATGTCGTGCTGGGCGAGCAACTTCTTCAGTTCGGTCTGCGGGAAATACGGATGGCACTCGACCTGAATAAGGGATGGAACGATCTCGCAATTTGCGAGAAGCTTCTCGATTTCGTTCTCGTCGAAATTGGAGATTCCGATGGAGCGGAGCTTGCCTTCCTTGTACGCGATCTCAAGCTTCTCATAGCCCGCCAAGTAGTCGCCTGCGGGTTGGTGCAGAATCATGAGGTCGATGTAAGGCGTGTTCAGACGCTTGAGCGTTTCGTCGACGGCGGTGTCGCTGTTGTAAAAATAGGGCCAGAGCTTGGTTTCGAGATACACGTTTTCGCGCGGCAAGTCTGATTCGCGCACGCCACGACCCACTGCTCGCTCATTCACGTATGCATTGGCAGTGTCGATGAGCTCATACCCCATGCCGAGTGCGGAGGTAACCGACGATTGGGCATCGTCGGGTTTAAGCAGATACGTGCCAAGTCCTAGCTGGGGGATTTTGATGCCGTTATTGAGCGTGATGTATTCCATGCGTTTCCTTTCTCGATGGTTCTCTTCTGTAACGATAGTTTCGAGATTTGATAATGTATATTTCTTATAGCGACTAGCTAGATATACGGATTACGTATGTAGAATGAAACGGACCGAATGAGGTTCCCCGTTGTGCACGAAGGGGCAAGTATGGAGCTGCGAACGCTGCGTTATTTTCTTGCTGTGGCCCGCGAGGAAAACATGACCGAAGCTGCCAACGTGCTACATGTGACGCAGCCCACGCTCTCGCGCCAGATAGCTGATCTTGAGCGCGAGCTGGGCGTGGAACTGTTCGAGCGCACCAATCGATCGTGCGTGCTCACGAGCGATGGCATGCGCCTGCGCCAACGCGCCGAGGAGATTGTCTTGCTGGTGGAGCAGACCGAGCTGGAGTTGGCGGATCGGGAGCTCGGCATTACGGGCGTTATCCGCATTGGCGCCGGCGAAACCAAATCGATGCGGCTGGTGCTCGATGCCTTTGCAGAGCTGCATCGGAATTATCCCGGAGTGACGATTGAGCTCTATACCGGTAACGCCGATGCGGTGGAGGAGCGTCTGGAGCGTGGCCTGCTCGACTTTGCGTTGTTGCTGGAGCCCGTTAACGTCGAGAAATACGAATGGATTCGTATGCCCGAGGCGGATCGAGTCGGTGCTGTTGTTGCCGCGAGCGGTCCATGGGGCGGCCGGGACGTGCTGACGCCTGCGGACGTGGCGAATATGCCGCTGCTGGTGAGTTCGCGCACCTCGAATCGAGCGCTGGACCTAGAAACGTGGTCGAGTGGCGTCCTTGGCGTCGATGAACTCAACATCGTGGGGCATTTCGACCTGATCGGCAACGCGTCACATCTGGTGCGTTCGGGCGTTGCGTGTGCGGTTAGCATTGGAAGCTTGCTGCAGATAGATGAAGGCAGCGATTTGCGTTTTGTCCCATTTGAGCCGCCGCTTACCATTGCGTCGTATCTGGTATGGAAAAAATATCGCCTGCGTTCCCGCGCCTGCGAAGAGTTTCTGAACCGTTTGAATAGGATGCGACAAGGGGGCAGTCCCTTTGCTGCATTGATTTGAGGGTAGATGTTGATGATTCTATCGTTGGCCCCTATGGAGGGGATTACCGGGCATGTGTTCCGTCGCGTGCATGCGGAGTGCTTCGGTGCGCTCGATTGTTATTACACGCCGTTTTTGCCGCCGCCGCGGGTGGGAAACCGCTTTGGCGGCAAGGCGTTTAAGGAGATCGATCCTGCCAATAACCAGGGGCTCAACGTGGTGCCTCAGTTGATGTCCAAGAACGCGGACGAGTTTGTGTGGGCGGCACAGGTGCTCGCCGACATGGGCTATCGGGAGGTCAATCTCAACCTGGGTTGCCCTTCGGGAACGGTTGTCGCTAAGGGCAAGGGCTCGGGTTTCTTGCGCAATCTCGACGAGCTCGAGGTGTTCTTGAGTGATGTGTGCGAGCGGTCGCCGTTGCCGGTATCGGTAAAGACCAGACTGGGGCTGGAGAGCGACGACGAATACGAGCGCGTGCTCGATCTGTATTGCCACATGCCGCTGGCAGAGCTGATCGTGCATCCGCGCGTACAGAAGGACCGCTATATGGGCTCGCCGCGCAAAGAGTTTTATGGCGAGACGCTGGAGCGCGCGCCGTTCCCCGTGGCCTATAACGGCGACATTTTCGATCTTGAGGATATGGACGCACTGGTGGAGGTCTATCCCGGGACACGCCATGTGATGCTGGGGCGTGGCTTGCTTGCGAACCCCGCGCTGGCTCGCATGGTCAAGGGCGGCCCCGCTGCAACGGCTGCTGAGCTGCAGCGTTTCCACGATACGCTGTTTGCGGCCTATGCAGAAGAGATTGGCGGTAATGCGGTTTTTCGTATGAAGGAGTGGTGGTTCTACGCCAAGTGCGCTTTCGCCAACCCCGCTACCGTTCACAAACTCGTACGTAAGACCAAAAAGGTCGACGAATACCGCGCCGCCGTCGAGCGCATCTTTCGCGAGCAGCCACTCGCACCCACAGCCCGCTTCCACGGCTAGCTAGTCGTAGGGGACGTTCTTTAACGACTAGTCATTTAAGAACGTCCCCTACGACTATGTTGCAAAAAGCTGTACGCCAGCATCCGAAGATGTCGAAAAATGTCGACTTTGGATGTTGGCATACATGTTTTGGTCCGGTGGGTAACTAGGCAATCATTGCATCGAGCGTGATGAGCTCCCTGAGTCGCTCCGTGCGTGTTTGCCCATGGCGCTTTGCTTTTGCGTCAAACGCATCAAGAACCGACTCACCCACACGTGCCGGCAAAACAACGCTTGGCTCATCGGAGATCGACGGCCTTCCCAGCTTGATGGTGCGACCCTTCGGCCACTCATCTTTTCCGTATGCCTCCGCGGCTTTCTCCAGCTCTCCGGGGGCAAATCCCATCATCTTTTCGAGCTGCTTGGCGTCCATAGCGCCTCCTATCGATCGACATAATGTCGAGCGCTGGTTCTCGGATCCCCTTTTTTGTATACAGTTTTGTAGACAAAAATACAAGCAGTTTATCAGGCTAATTAGCTTGTTTTGATCCGCCTGCTCGATAGGAAATGAGCATTGACGGCTTCGATACTCCTTTGCTTTTCAGCTTGGAATTTGGATGCTCGTTGAACTTCCGGAGGGGGAGCGTTTTATTAGGCTATCGAAATTCTGGGCAGGAGCTCTCACCGGTCTTCGATAGTGGGACCAGCTTAATTCGCGACACAGTGTGTCACGAATTGGAGTAGTCGTTGGGTGTCCTTCAATGGCTAGTCATACAAGAACGTCCAAGTGCCGGATTTTGTCATTTAGAGTCGTCCCTAACGACTATTCTGGAGGGTCGTGGTCAAAAAAAGCAAATATGAGTACTGTTGCCATTATGGTTGCATTAATTTTGCTATAAAAAGTAGCACCTGATGAGATTTGTTCCCATTAGGAGTAACTTTTATTGAACATATGAGGAGAAATAGCGTCATCTGCGGGCGCATGGGACGTTGAATAGTTCCTGAAATGATCAAAATTGCTGCTACTAAACAGGTAGCAGTACTCATATTTGCCCTCTTTTGACCATAGCTCCCTCGGAAACTCTTTCCCGAGGCATCAAACAGCCATAATCCAAAGGTCGCCTCAAACAATTAGCCGGTTAAGAGCGTCCATGGCTACCCAAAAGTTGTACGCCAGCATCCAAAGATGTCGAAAAATGTCGACTTTGGATGCTGGTGTACATGTTTAGGCCGTATGGGGTGGGGTCTTGGGCGGACGGGATGCGCGTACTAGAGCAGGTTCTTCTGCACCCACGCGATGATGTCGCTCGATTCGTAGAGTGGCTTGCCGTCGATGAACAGGCAGGGAACCTGGCGTTTTCCGCCGACGGCGATGAGCGTCTGCTCGGCTTCGGGGTCGGTCGAGATATTGCGCTCGGGAATGGTCACGCCGTTATCGGCCAAAAAGCGCTTGACCTTTATACAATACGGGCAGCCAGTCATAACGTAGAGCACGAGCTCATGATCAATAGCCATAGGTCTCCAATCGGTTGAAGTTTTGATTGAAATACCCAAAGCCGCCGCGGTCTATGCGCGCGTCAACGACGACTCGATTGCCTGAACCAGAAACGTCGTGGCTCCGGTGTCGCAGGGCTTGTCGTAGTAGTCAACAAAGCGCTGATCGGCAAGATAGCCGTGGGCGAGGCCCAGGTATGCTTCGTCTTGGGGCTCGTGTCCCCAGTTAAGGGCAATCCATCGACGGTGCATTGCGACAAGTTTGTGGGCCTCGTTGCTCTCTGGGTCGCCAATGCCCATGGCAATCGAAAGCTGGCCCAGAACAGCGCGTTCAAGTTCCTTCATGTCGTTCCATGTCTGTGGATCCATGTCCAGTAACGTTTCGTTTGCTGCATCGATAGCCTCGTCGCCATAGCGCGCCCGCGCCTCGGCACCGTAGCGCTCCTCGTTTTCCTGCACGGTGCGCCAGCGCTCCAGTTGCGGCAGGACGGCGCCCATGAGCGAGACGGCTTCGTCGAGCGACATGCCGGTGTTTTGTGCCAGTCGCGGGGCACAATCCTCGATCATTGCCTCCATGGTGGTGTCGTAGGTGTACTGGCCGTGGTCGTAGCACCACTTGCAGTAATGATCGGTCGCGGTACCCGCAGCATCGGTGCCGCAGTCGTCGGGCGTGAGTATCATGCCGCAGCTCTGGCAATAATGCTCGGGCATTTCGAGCAGGTGGGACAGTGGCTCGCCGGTCACGGCGGCGATGAGCTTCATCATGTCGATGCCCGGTGTGACCTCGCCACGCTCCCAACGGCTGACGGCTTGGCGTGTGACGAAGAGCTTGGCGGCGAGCTGCTCCTGGGTAAGGTGATGGGCGCGACGAACGGCGATGAGCTTTTCTGCAAAGGCCATAGCGGCTCCTTTCTGCTGGTTGATGGCTTAAGCATACGCGGCAGCAGGTGCCCTTCCAAGCAACCGTTGGTTGCACGACGGGGATCGCGGCGAAGAATTGCGCGCAACGCCCCACACCTCCATGCCGTACAATGACCGGCATGGAACCTATCGCACACATACATACCGACCTGCCGCAGAAGTTCGGCATTCCACGCAACAGCTTTTTGGCGCCTCATCTGCAGGGGCGCATCGTCTTTGAACCGGAATTTGCCTCCAACGCAGCGGTTGAGGGTCTGGACTCCTTCTCTCACCTGTGGCTGCTGTGGCGCTTCGAAAACGGAACGCCCGGCGGCACGGCTAAGGACATAGCTGCCGATGCCAAAACGCAGGACAGGTCCGGTACCAACGCAAAATGGTCGAAGACCGTGCGTCCGCCGCGCCTGGGTGGAGCCGAGCGCGTGGGCGTGTTTGCCACGCGCAGTCCGTTTCGCCCTAATTTCATTGGGCTTACCTGCGTCAAGCTCGATCGCGTCGAGCTCACCGACAATGGTCCCATCATCCATGTGCTGGGGGCCGATCTGCGCGACGGCACGCCCATCTACGATATCAAGCCCTACATCCCGTTTGCGGACTGCCACCCGGATGCGACCGGCGGCTGGATTGATGATGCTCCGTGGCAAGAGCTCAACGTCGAGTTCCCACGAGCGCTGCAAGATATGGTCCCGCCCGCAAAGCTCCCCGGCTTGGTCGAGGTCCTTCGCCAAGATCCGCGCCGCGCGGGCAGCAAGCACGAGCCAAACCGCGTTTACCACTTGGCTTACGCCGGGCTCGACATATCGTTTACGGTCGACGGAGCCAGGTTGACGGTAACCGCCATCAACGACGCGCGGGACTAACCATCCGTCCGTATCCGTCAAAAACAACGCCAAACCCCATGTCAAAACCGCCCACGCTGGTGGACAATAACGCCTATCGAAATAGTCTACTTTGCACGGGAGCTCAGCATGAAATACGACTTTAGCTCGCTTATCGACCGCCACGGCATGGACTCCATCGCCGTTGACTCCTGGGGCGAGATCCCCGGTATGGCTCCGAACGCACCCGACGAGGGCTTCGACCGCATTCCCATGTGGGTGGCCGACATGAATTTTGCCACGGTCCCCACGGTCCAGGAGCACATCATTCAGCGTGCCCAGCACCCCATGTTTGGCTACTTTAACCCGCGCGCTGAGTACTTCGATCGCATCATCGAATGGCAGAATCGCCGCAATGGCGTCGAAGGTTTGAGCCCTGAACATATCGGCTACGAAAATGGCGTGCTGGGCGGCGTCGTGTCGACGTTGCGCGCGTATGTCCAGCCGGGCGATGCGGTGCTGGTCCACAGCCCCACCTACATTGGCTTTACCAAGTCCATTGAGGCCGCGGGCTATCGTATTGTCCACAGCCCGCTTAAGCTCGACGACCAGGGCGTGTGGCGTATGGACTTTGAGGACATGGAGCACAAGCTCGCCCAAAACCACATCCATGCCGCGGTGTTCTGCTCGCCGCACAATCCCTGCGGCCGCGTATGGGAGCGTGACGAGATCGAGCGCGCCATGGACATCTATCGCCAGCAAGATTGCGTGGTGATCTCGGACGAGATTTGGTCCGATATCATCCTGCCGGGGCACAAGCATATCCCGACGCAGTCGGTGAGCGAGGACGCCCGCATGCGCACGGTTGCCCTCTATGCGCCGAGCAAGACGTTTAATCTGGCGGGTCTGGTCGGCAGCTACCACATCATCTACAACGAGACGCTGCGCGACCGCGTGTGCGCCGTGTCCAACAAGACCCACTACAACGAGATGAACGTCCTCTCCATGCATGCGCTTATCGGTGCCTACCAGCCGCAGGGCTACGAGTGGGTGGACGAGCTCAACCAGGTGCTTGCCGGTAATATCGAGTACTTCTGCACGTATGCAGAAAAACACTGGAAGGGCGTTGCGTTTTCGCGTCCGCAGGGCACGTACATGGTGTTTCTGGACTGCACCGAGTGGTGTCGCGAACATGGCCGCGATATTCAGTGGCTGCTCGACGAGGGGGCGCGCGTGGGCGTGGGGTATCAGGACGGCCGTCCGTTCCACGGGCCCTGCCACATTCGCGTGAATCTGGCGCTGCCGCTTTCGCGCGTAAGGGAAGCGTGCGACCGCCTGGACCGCTACGTTTTTAATGCACGGTAAGTGTGCGCTGCATGCGGGGCCTTCTGCCAAGTCGGCTAGAAGGTCCCGTGTGGTAAGGCATCTGTAACCATTGGGCGCAGACCTGCTGAGAGGCTTACTTTTCTTGAATCTGCTTGCCGCAAAGATGCTCAATCGTAATCTCGTAGAGCTGGACGCCCTTAATGTCCTTGGCGATTTCCTCTTCGACTTCCTCGGCAGAAGGGTAGTACTTAAGGGCGAACTGGCGGACTTTATCCTCGATAAACGCAGGGGTGTCATTCGCCAGGCGACAACGGCCAAAGACGACGGTGCTCATAACGTAGGGAGCCCAGTCACCGTCCTGGTACCACTCGTTGCCGTAAACGGTAAAGCAGACTTTGTCATCGCGCTTGAGTGCGTCGACCTTGTGGCCGGCCTTGGCGCCATGGAAATAAATCTTGTCGTGTTCGGCGTCGAAGAAGTAGTTGATAGGAATGGCGTACGGGTAACCATCGTCGCCGTTGACGGCAAAGACGCCGCGCTTGCAGGTAGCGAGCAGCTCGCGCGCTTCCTCGTCGGTGATGGCGCGTTTCTTTCGACGTAAGGGCCTAAACATCGTTGGCTTCCTTTCTGGTCGTGCGTGGTGGTTGAGCACAAACTATAGCGAAACGGATCCGTTTTTCTTGATGCGGGCGAGTATGTTTTTGAGCTTGTTAAAGTCGAGCGGTTTGGACAGATGGGCGTTCATGCCGGCGTCGTGTGCCGCCTTGGCGTCCTCGGCAAAGGCATTGGCGGTGAGCGCGATGATGGGGATATCGGCTGCATCGACCTTCTCGCTCAGACGGATCGTGCGGGTTGCCTCATAGCCGTCCATGTCCGGCATCATAATGTCCATCAGGATCGCATCGAAGCTGCCGGCGGGATGAGACAGGTACAGATCGACGACTTCGTTGCCGTTGGCGGCGCGGGTGACCACGACGCCCTCGGATTCTAGCAGCGCCTGGGCAATCTCGGCATTCAATTCGTTGTCTTCGGCGAGCAGTACGTTCATGTCGGCGAGCGAGCAGTCGAGCGCCCTCTCGACCGTATCCGTCCGTGCCTGGGGGTTCTTGTCGATATCGAGCGGAATCTCCACGTAGAACGAAGTACCCACATGGAGCTCACTGGTGACTTCGATGGTGCCGCCCATCAGTTCAATAAGCGACTTGACGATTGGCATGCCCATGCCGGTTCCTTGGAACTTGCTGCGCGCATCGTTACCTTCTTGGGCAAACGGCTCATAGATATGCTTTAAAAACTTGGGAGTCATGCCAATGCCGGTATCCGAAACGCTAAAGCAAAAGAGCGCGCGCCCGTTATCGAGTGGCTTGGTCTTTGAGCTAAAGGTGACGGAGCCGCCGTGCTTGTTGTACTTAATGCTGTTGTCTAACAGGTTGATCATGATCTGTCGGATATGGGTGGGACTGCCGACCATGTATGGCCCCGTGGCGTACGGCAGACTATTGTCCTGCATTGTGATGCCGTTACTGGACGCGCGGAGCTTGCACAGCACCAGCGTGTCGTCGCAGAGCTCTTTGAGGTTAAAAGGCGCATGCTCCAGTGTTAGCTTGCGGTCTTCGATTTTGCCCATCTCGAGGATATCGTTGATCAGCGAGAGCAGGTGATTGGCGGCAACGCGCGCCTTGGCACGGCTCTCGCGGGCGACCTGGATATCGCCTTCCTTCAATTCCTCGATCTCGATAAGGCCCAGGATGCCGTTGAGCGGCGTGCGGATGTCGTGGCTCATGCGCGTGAGGAATGCCGTCTTGGCGGCGTTGGCGGCATCGGCTTTTTTGCGTTCGGTTCGAGCGCGCACGAGCGCCCAGATGAGCAGGACGATGCCGACCGACAACATACCGATGAGGGTAGCTGCAATGGCGGTGCGGTTGCGATAAAGGAATTGAAGCGTGTTGGATTCCTGGGCCGTGTACGACGTGGAGGAGAAATTGCTTGCGGAGAGCGATTCTCCGGCATTGATGATGCCCTTGTTGATGATTCCCAGCAGCTCGGGCTTTCCGCGCGAAATTCAGCACGAGAGCTCACAGGTGTCAGGGAGCTCGACCGTCTCGCAGTCCTCGAGATCGTAACGGTCACCGATGGTTTTTACGCGTGAACTGGGAGCGACGATGCAGTGCGTCGTTCCCTTCCTGAGGGCGTCGAATGCTTCATCGTCGGATTGGTATTCGGTTACGGTCGCTGTGGGGAACAGACTTTCAAGTGCATTTTTGTTGACAAACGATGATTTGGTACAGGCGATGTTCTGAAGGTCTTTGTTCAGGTTGCTGCCGGTGTAGATGGCGGTGAGGGATATGGTCCCCAACGATATCGACTGCACAACGCCTGTTTGCTCGGCAAACCAGTAATCTCGGTATACCGGCAGCGCAACGTCTATGCTTCCCTTTGACAGGGCCTTTGACATCATCTTGTAGCTATCAAAGGCGACGGTTTTGACCGTAATGCCAAATTTATCGTGTAGCGTCGTCGCAAGCGATGCGAGCGAGCCTTCCATTTCGCCGTCTTCGTCCTCGTTGCAGTAGGGGAGTTTGCCCGTAATGTAGCCGAGCGTGATGGTGTTGTCATTTGCTTTGAGCCAGGAACGTTCGGGGCCGTTGAGCGATGATGAACCGCTGTTTTGGGTCGAGTGGTTAGATTTGACTTCGTCGTTATAGCGTGGGTTGACGCGGGCGATTGCCGTCATGGCAGCATTGATGTCGTTCATCAAGTCGGGGCGGCTTTTGGGAACGGCAAGATAGTAGTCGTTCGAACCAATGTAGAACATGGGGGAGGCACTGGGCGACGAGATCGTGTCGTTCATGATGATGGCGTCGACCTCGTTGTTTGCGAGTGCGTCAAAGAGAACGGAGTCTCCGTCATACTCCCTGTATGTGCAGGCGATTCCCTCGTTGGCGAGCCACTGCTTGCCAACGAAGGTTTGCATAACGCTGGGGTTGCAGCCGATAGTGAGACCCTGGAGTGCTTGAGGGTTACCCTTTGCGAGGTCGTCACGGTCTGGCCTGGCGTAGATGTAGTAGCGCTCGGTGCCCTCGGGGTTCGAGGAAAAGAGCAGCTTTTGGGCGCGTTCCTCGGAGTAGGAGATGTTGGGCATGAGGTCGATCTCGCCTGCCTCGAGCATGTCCATAAGCTCGGCGAAGGTGCCGGAGACATATTCGTACTGCCAGCCGGGCGTATAGTACGACAGGGTCTGGAGGTACTCGTAGCCCCATCCCGAGAGGCGCTCGCCGGGGGTGCCGTCCTGGAAGCCCTCGTTGCTGACGAGCCAGCCGACACGGACCGTCTTGACTTGCTGATCGGAGTCGGCGGCAAAGGCAGGGGCGGGCGCGACGGCGCTCAGTACGGCGAGCGCGGTAAGCGCAACGGCCAAGGCGCGATATATAGCTGAACGAAGGACAGTGGCAGCTCTCACATGCAATCCTAACGAATCGAGACATTACCGCATAAGGATACCAGCTCAGCCTGCCCAGCCGGCAGCAGCACCGCTAAACGGTTCCGCCCGGCAGTTGGGGACAGTCCCTTTCTGCCGGCACAAAAGGAACGTCCCTAACTGTCGGTTGTGGGACAATACCGAGCGAACGTGATTGGGCGTCTGGGAAAAGGGGTCGCGATGAACAAGTTGAGGACGCTTGCCGATGTGCTGCGACAGGCTGGCTTTGCGCGCATCACGGGCCTGTTTCTTATCTTTTACTTGCTGTGCTCGACAGCTGTCTGGCTGTCCGAGCCCACGACCCTCACCTTTGGCGATGGACTTTGGTTTAGCTTTGAGACAGTCTCGACCATCGGCTTTGGCGACATTCCGGCCGAAACACCGGTTGCCCGCGCTATTACCGTCGTCTTGAGCGTTATCAGCATCTTCTACATCGCCATGCTCACGGGCGTGGCGGTGAACTACTGCAATACGCTCATCAAGATGCGCCAAAAGGACACCATGGCGCGCTTTATGGACGATCTTGAGCATTTGGAAGAGCTCGATCGCGACGAGCTTGCCGATCTTTCGCGCCGCGTGCGCGAATATCGGCGTCGCCAACGCTAGAGCGGGCGCCGCGCGTCACGATGAGGGGGACAAATATGAACATCACCGTGTACCTGGGTGCCAACACTGGCAATGACCCGGCATTTCTGCCCGCGGTGCAGGAGCTGGGCAACTGGGTTGGCGCCAATGGACACGCGCTGGTATACGGCGGGTCCAAATCGGGCCTGATGGGTGCGCTCGCTGATAGCGTGCTCGATGCTGGCGGACACGTGACGGGTGTGGAGCCGAGCTTTTTTATCGAGGCCGAGTTTCAGCACGACGGCATCGACGACCTTATCGTGACGAGTGATATGGCCGAGCGCAAGGCCAAGATGATTGAGCTCGGCGATGCGTTCATCGCCTTTCCCGGTGGGACGGGCACGCTCGAGGAGATTGCCGAGGTCATGTCCGCTGTGTCGTTGGGGCACCTGAGTGCTCCGTGCATCCTGTATAACCTGGACGGTTACTACAACGACCTCAAGGCGCTGCTCGGGCACATGATCGATAAGGGTTTATCGAGCCCGCAGCGCCAGCACGGCATTTACTTTGCCGACGATTTGCGCGAGATTGCCTCGATTATCAACGGATAAGTCTTGAGCCTGCCCCACAATGGCTCCCAATGGTGCCGTTTGCGGCGCAGACGGTTGGCTCGTTCGGGCAACGCTCGCTCTACAATAAAACGTAACTATGTCGACTTTGACCGCGGGAGGACCCGATGGATAACCTTGCCAAACCCACAAACCGCGCGCTGTTTTTAGTTAGCGTTGCCGTGACCGGTGCGTTCGCAGGTGCCGCGGTCTGGCTGTTCTTTTTCGCGATGGAGCACGGCATCGACTATCTATGGACCGAGATTCCGCACGCGCTGGGCGTCGCTTCGCCCGAGCTTGCCAGTGGCCCGTTTGGCTTTCTGCCGTACCCATTTTTTGTCTGCTTGCTGGGCGGTCTGTTAATCGGTCTGTACGAGAAGATGACAGGCACCAAGACCGATGACCTCAACCAGGTGATGGCTAAGGTTAAGCAAGACGGGCGCTACCCGTACGACAACCTGGGCAAGCTTTCGCTCGCGGCGTTGCTGCCGCTGCTGTTTGGCGGAAGCATTGGACCGGAGGCCGGCCTGACCGGCGTTATCGCCGGTCTGTGCAGCTGGGTCGGCGACCGCATGCGTCGCTTTGGCGCCGAGTTTAGGGAGCTCACGCTGCTGGGTACCCAGGCTGCCCTGACGGCGCTCTTTACCGCGCCCGTCTTTGGCTTTGTGGCGCCGCTTGCCGGTAGCGCCGACGGCCAGGGCGAAGACGCCGACGATGAGTCCATGTCCGGCGAGATCACCATCAAGCTGCCCAAGGCGCAAAAGACGGTGGTCTACGGTATTGCGATTGCCGGCGGCCTGGGCACCTACCTGCTGCTCGGCCAGCTCATGGGCGGCGGCATGGGTATGCCGAGGTTCGAGGCCGCCGTGGTGGGTAACCTGGAGCTTACCTGGCTCATTCCGCTGGCGTTGGTTGGCACCGTTTGCGGCTGGCTGTACTTTGTCTCTGAGCACGCAAGCGAAGCGCTGTCCCATGCAATAGGGGAGCGTCCTGTCGTCAAGGCCATGCTAGCCGGTCTGGCGCTCGCCATCTGTGGCACGGTCCTGCCCTACACCATGTTTGCCGGCGAGACCCAGGCCGACGTGCTCATGGAAACCTACCTGACCATTCCCGCTGGCGTGCTTATCGCGACCGGTCTTGTTAAGGCCATGTTGACCCCAGCTCTTATCAACATGGGTTGGCGCGGCGGCCACTTCTTCCCCGTTATCTTCTCGGGCGTAAGCCTGGGCTACGGCCTTGCCATCCTCACCGGCGCAGATCCGGTCTTTTGCGTCGCCGTCTGCACGGCATCGACGATGGGTGCGGTCATGCGTCAGCCGGTCATGGTCGTGGGCCTGCTGCTCATGTGCTTCCCACTCAAGGGTATCGTCTGCATGATCATCGCGGCCGTCATCGCCGCCGGCATTCCACTGCCCAAGCCGCTGCGCAAGTAGCGCGGTTTTTCACGAGTCAATTCCAGGGGTACGAGATGATCCTGTACTTTAGCGCGACAGGGAACAGCGAGCATGTGGCGCGTCGCATTGCAGCGGCGACAAGCGACAAAGTTATGTCGATTGAGCGCTTTGATGCCGAGATCCTTCACCTTGCTGTGATGGAAGGTCCCTGTCGGCTGGGGTTTGTCGCCCCGGTATACGCCTGGGGCTTGCCGACGCCAATGATCGAGTTTTTGAAGACTGTCGACCTATCGGTTGCTGCCGGCACAAAGGGCGGCGAGCGCCCCTATACGTTCTATGTCTCGACATATGGTTCGACGACCGGGCAATCGGCCAAGTTCGCCCGCGATCTGCTACACGAGCGTGGGCTTGAGTTAGATGCGGCGATGAGCGTCAAGATGCCCGATACCTGGACGCCTGTTTTCGACCTGTCTGACCCTCAAAAGGTTGAGGGTATCAATAGGGCTGCCGAGGCGCAGATTGATGCCGTGATCGAGGCGGTGCGGGCGCGCCGCACGGGCAACATGATGCGCCATCGCGTGCCTCTGTTTGCATCGTGCGCGTATCACGCAATTGGGCTGCCGCGCATGCAACAGACGAGCAAGTTTGCTGTCGATGCCGATCGCTGCATCGGCTGCGGCCTGTGTGCCAAGCGCTGCCCCATGGCGGCGATTGAGATGCGAGACGGCCTTCCCGTCTGGACAAAGCCGGAGTGCGCAGCCTGCCTTCGTTGCCTGCACTGTTGTCCCAAATTTGCCATCTCGCACGGTAAGCGCACGGCATCCCACGGTCAGTACAGGCATCCCAAGCCAGGTGTGAGGATGTAGCGGCCGCTGGCCGCGCTACTTCCAAACTGCGAGCGCGGCGGTGCCCAGGACGATGAGGGCGAGACCGATGGCGCTGCGTCGTGAGAGTTTTTCGTTGAATGCCAGGCGCGCAAATAGTACCGATACGACAATCGATAGTTTGTCGATCTGCACCACGACACTCACCTGGCCTGCAGCGATGGCATAGTAATAGAGCAGCCACGATGCTCCGGTCGCGATGCCCGATGTTGCGAGAAATACGAGTTCGCAGCGGTCTACGTGCACGGCTTGGCCCATCTTGCCTTTAGCTGCCACGATTGCCCATGCCATAACCAGTACCACACAGGTACGGATTGCCGTGGCCAGGTTGGACTCGACGCCTTCGATGCCAACCTTGGCAAGGATGGACGTGAGCGCCGCGAACGCGGCGGCACCGAGGGCGTAAGCGAGCCAGGTCCGGTCTTGCTGCTGCTCGGGTCCGGCGGACTGCTTCTTCTCGATCATTAAAAATGTGCCGAGGGTGATGACAGCGGTTCCCACGAGCTTAACCGCAAGGTTGCTCGTCTCGCCAAAAAGCACGATGGCGATCAGTGCAGCGAGTACGGTGCTCATCTTGTCGACCGGTACGACCTTATTGACGTCTCCGATGCCCAACGCCTTAAAGTAACAGATCCACGAAGCACCGGTAGCGAGTCCCGAGAGGACGAGAAAGAGCCAGGATCTGGGTTCGATGCTGCCAATGGTTCCAATGGATCCAGAAATGCCCGCCATTGCCCAGGCGAAAACGAGCACCACGCAGGTGCGAATGGCCGTCGCGACATCGGAGTCGGTCTGCTTGATGCCGCATTTGGCCAAGATGGATGTGATGCCGGCAAAGAATGCTGACGCAAATGCTGCGACGACCCACGACACGGGTGAAATGCCTCCTTGGATAATGGGTTTATCCTGCGAGTTTTATGGACATGAGGATACCGCCCCACCATGAAGGTTTGATATGGCCGCGGCGAGACGGGGGTCATGTTCCGGGGAGCCATTTGGTTAAGGCTCGAATTGTCGATATGCTGTCGACTTCTCTTTGGTTTCCAAGATCTAAACGGCATGCCGTGAAGGGTGTAGCGACGTTGTTACTGCTTCGTCTTATCTAGTAAATGAGGTGGGGTGCCGCCCAAGTCCTTTAGCCGTCGATTACAGATCGCGTGCTCGATAGACCTTGATGCTGATGGTGCAGCTGATTGCACATAGCACGAGGGCCAGTACGGCAATTCCTGCGCACAGGCAGCCAAGAACGGAAGGATCGGGATTCGCTCCGGCAATCGACATAAGCCAGTTGCTAATGGGGTTGGAGGAGCTCAGCGTGGCCATGGCAAGGCACCCGAGCAGGGCAAACAGGCCAACGGATAGGCGCAGCGCCTCCATGTGTCCAAGGCGAAAGAACAGCGGCTGCGCCAAAAACACCATCATGAGGGAGATGGGCATCGATGCTGCCGAGGCGATTGCGATTTCAAAGACCGTCTGTCCCGTCGAAGGAATGCCCGCGCTGTTGAAGAGCGGGATGGCGACGATACGCAAAAGCGTAGCTGCACATGCTATGACGGCGGAGAAGACAATAACGCTCAGGTAGCGTGCACAAATAATGTCTTTGCGCGAGAAGGGCAGCGTTGCCCGATAGCGCTCCCAGCCATTTTGATTGTCGAAGCCGGCCAGCGAGCTCATGACCATGATGGGCGACATGGCACTGAGCGCGCAGGCGCCAGCGCTCATGCCGGAATCGCCATCCGACGCGTTGGCAAGAGTCAGCACGACGAATAAAAACAGGCCGACGCCCGCGATGCTCGGGATGAGCGTGCGAACGATGGCGAGTTCGGACATAAAGGCGCGTTTCATTTCGAAGCCCCTTTCAGCATGAGGCGCAGATAGTCATCAATGGTTGCCCGATCGCAGGGAATCTCGGGGAAGGCCTCGAGTGTTTCGCGACGGTTGGGTACGAGTACGTCCACGCTGTAGGCATGGCGGGCGGCGCGGGCACCTTCGACGCAAGCCATAAGCTCTGTCTCTTATACACATCTCCGAGCCCACGAGACCCTAAGACATCT
>UQIP01000020.1:0-46894 GCA_900541005.1 uncultured Collinsella sp.
CGTCGGCAGCGTCAGATGTGTATAAGAGACAGGGGTAGGGGGGTCGTGCATAAAATAGGGGTACAGCCCCGTCCGAGGCCACACCATTGTGCATAAAAGCTATCTGTTCGCCGCCCTGCGTGCATCATCGCGCTTCTTGTGGCAGCTCTTGCACAGCAGCGTGAGGTTCTCCACCTCGCTGCCGCCGCCCTCGCACAGCGCGCGGCCGTGGTCCACCTCGCCGCCCATCCCGGCCGTGTACCAGCGGCCGTCGCGGTACTCGGCGCACACCCTGCCGCAGTCGGCGCACCTGCCCAGCTGCCTGCCGATGGCCATCTGCCTCGCCTTGCGGTACGCGGGCGACGAGTACTCGGCGCGCCATGGCTCGCGCTCGGCCCTCGTGGCGTCGCCCTCCGTCGGCCTGCGCTTGGGCCTCGGCCTGCACGGGCAGCGCTGGCCCTCGGGGTGCGTGCGGCCGCAGTGCGGGCAGTACACGCTCACAGCTCGCGCCTCCCGCTCTCTACCTTGGCCTTGGCGGCCACGCCCAGGCTGATGCTGCGGGCCGCCTGGAATATCTCCAGCGGCGTGAGGCCCAGCAGCTTGAACGCCTCCAGCGCCGCCGTGATTCCCTGCTCGACCCTGTGCTGGTCGTACTGTTCCCTGTCAATCTATCCCACTCCAATCGCCGCCGACAGCGCCAGCAGCATCTTGAACATCACGGCCACCGCCGCCGCGTCTATGGCGAGGCAGGCCGCGATGATGAGCAGGCATCCGCCCGCCCTCTTCCAGTCGATCATGTGTCCCTCCTATAGTGCCATGAATGCGAGCAGGAGGAGCCCTGCGGCGAGGGCGCGGACCGTCCACGCCCATGCCGCCAGCAGGGCCGCCGCCAAAAGGGCCAGCGCTAGTAGCTCTCGAAGGTCTCGCACGCCGCCTCCTGCATGTCCCTCATGTGGTTCGGTATCCACTCGAGCGCCCACATCGCCCCGAAGCTGGAGTTCTCGGCGTTGCCGGTGCCGAACTCCTCGGCGTACGCCCGGTCGAACTCGACCTCGCAGATGCCGTAGTCGCAGCAGCACTCGACCATGCGCTTGCACTCGGCGCACGTTGGCTTGCCCTCGCCGAAGTGCCTGTCGATTGCCGCGTCGGTGCACCCGGCGGGGAGGTTGTAGCCGCTGCCCGGTTCGTTATCGCGCATCAGTCTCCAGCTCCTTCGCTATTCCCTCGGCGATGATGCGCGCGGTCTCCCTCGCCACCGCCTCGCTGCTCTCCATCCGCCCGACCGTGTAGGCGCGCTCGATCATGTCCTGGGCGGCGCGCTCCATGGCCGTGTCGTCGTACCCCCGGCAGGCCCTGTGCTCCTTGAGGTACGTGTGGGCGCGGTCCTGCGGCCTCGTCTCGTCGTAGCGGAACACCTCGTTGCAGTCCGCGAGGATGTCCTCCATCGTGTCCATCAGGCCACCTCCGCCCGTATCTGGATAGGCCCACGGTTCCACAGGTTGCGCGCGCCGTTGGCGTCCATCGGGTCGCCGCCTCCGCGCGCCCCGCACGCGGCGCAGTAGACGAACTGCCATATGCCGCCAATCTGGGCGCGGTACGCGGAATGCGCCAGATGCTCGGTGGTGCCGCAGCACGGGCATTTCTTGAGCTTCAGCTCGTTCATTCGCCCTCCTTGCGTATGGCCAGCGCCACGTACTTCTGGGCGAGGCCCTCGAAGTCGTCGAGGATGTAGTCGATTCGGTAGGTCTCCCCGTTGAGCGGGTGCCTTGCCGCCGCCCCGACGGTGTAGCCCTCGTTCGTGACGACGTCGAATACAATCTTGTCGCCGACCTCGTAGCCCCTGTCGTTCTTGCGAACCTCGAACGTCTTGGTGCCGTCCATGATTGCGTCGGCGTATTTGATAAGGACCTTGAGCCGATGCGTCGTCATTTGCTCTCACCCCTCAAAGCCTCAATGCGACGAATGACGCTGCTTGCGAAGGCCCTGTCGCAACTACGGCCGTTTTCATCACCGGCGTCATATTCCGGGCAAACCATGCAGTGGTCAAGGCTGTCTTCTGTATCAATGTCGACGCTTCTGGGGTTTAGATACACACAGATACCGCAACGGGCCTTACTAACAGCCCGAAGGTCGCCAATGAGGTGCTCCCACGAGTCAGGCCGCTCGGCTAAAACGTCCTCGGCCCTGTACTTTGCAACCTTCGTCCATACGGTCCACTCTCTTGTGCCTCGGTCGGTTTCCATCAGGCAGAAGCCGATTACGTCGAGCGCCTTCCCGTGGCGCGTGTAGACGTGCCTTGCATCCAGCGGGATCTCACGCCCTTCGGCGTCCTTCGGTAGCTCAATCATTCGGAATCACCGCACAGGCGGTTAATACGTGCGGCAATGTCTCCAAGCATCTTGCCAACACATGTACCGTTATCAGGGTTGAAGTCGCAACCGCAACATGTGATGTTGCCTGAATACCGACACGCGGCAACATGCAGCCCGTTGTGCTCGCAAGCATACTGAGCTTGCTCAATGTCCTCGACGAGTTGCTTGAGGCTGTCCGGCCTCTCTAGGTGCATTGAGTTGACCTGGAGTCGGTACACCATGTCCCCAGTCCCGTAGGACTCGGCTGTCCATTCGCCCTCGTGTGTGATCACATCGAATCCGAACGTGAACCTGTTCACCTCGTACTCGATGCCTCTGTCGTTGTACAGCACCTTGGTGTCCAGCGGAACCGTGCGGCCTGTCGCGTCCTTGGGCATTTCGATAATTGCCATCAGTCCTCACCTGTCTCGTAGCTCGCGTCGGTCCAGTAGTTGCAGTGGGCCTCGCCCTGGGTGCGGTGGACGAACTCGGGCCTGCGCCCGCACTCGTACTCGGTGCGCTCCACGCCGTGGATGGTGTGCAGCTTGATCGCGTTGGCGTGGCCGCAGTTGGCGCAGCTCTCCGGCCTCTCCCCGTCCGTGTAGATGTCGGGCCTATCCATCAGTTGGTCACCTCCGCCCCGCACTGCTCGCAGTAGTTCAGGCCGCCCGTTGGTTCGGTCCTGCCGTCGTGGCCGCAGGCGAAGCAGTGGTATCGGCCGTCGGGTGCCACCTGCACCTGCGCCGTCGGGCGGTACGCCAGCTCGGCCACGCGGCGCATGACCCCGCGCCAGCTCGTGTCCTCTGCCCCGGTGATTCTGGCCAGCGCGCGCTGGAGGCTCTCGCCGCCCAGGCTGTCGTTGGCCGTGCGGTTCAGCTCCTCGACGATGCGGAGGCGCTCCTCCGTGGTGATCTCGTTCATTTCTTCCTCTCCTTAATCCAGTCGTATGCGATGAGTGGGAGGCACGCCAAAAGCAGCGGGATGCTCAACAGCAGCGCTGCGGCCCTTATGGCGTCCTCCCCGGTCGGTCTCCTCATTCCATCCAGCTCCCTGGCCTCTTCCGGCCGTAGTCCCAGCTTCTCAATCTGAACACCTGCTCCATCGGTAGGCCGTGGGTCGCCGCCCAGCAGCGGTCCCACACCGTGTGGACCTCCACATCAGGGTCGAACACGCCTATCTGCCGTGGGGTGGTGCACCCGAGCGGCTCGTTGCATCTCTTCCCGTCGCGGAAGTGGACCAGCGCCTTGCAGCGGTCGAACGCCTCGACGGTGCCGAAGTCCCGGTACAGCTCGCGGACCTCGCCCTCTATCTCGCCCCTGGCGCACCCGTGCACGTCGCACATCCACGTGAGCGTGTCCTCGACGTGGTCGAGCGGAGGCGCGGGGAAGAGGTCGAGGACCGTCTGCCCCGCGCACGCCCTATTCATCGCGGGCGATGCGGTAGAAGGTCGGCAGGCAGTCCGGCGGGGTCACGGCGTTGGCGCGGATGAACTCCATGCACTTTTCGAAGTTCCCAGCGCAGACGTCGTAGAAGGAGCCGCTCGACGGCCTCGGCCTGCCTCCGTCGCTCTTGTCGAACACGACGGCCTCTACTCGGTACACTTGGCCACCTCCGCGTCGTAGATGGCCTTGAGGTCGTCGCGCATGAATCGGATGAGCGTCTCCTCGCTGATGCCGTCCGGCAGCTGCTTCAGGCGCACCGCATTGTTGCACCATTCATCGAAGTCGAGCGTCTTCCCGGTGTACAGGTCCTCCACGCCCGTCACCTCGGCGTAGGAGAAGCGGGTCAGCATCTCCTCGCGCATGACCTTGTCGGCCAGCGCCTCGATGGGCGTCTTCGGGCGGTCGATGGTCTCCTTGTAGCTCTTGGCCCTCTTGGTCATGGCGTCGAGCTGCTTGGCCAGCTTGTTGTTCTCGGCCACGAGGCGCTCGTTGCGGCGCTGCTCATAGTCCAGCTCGGCGAGCACGTACTGCTCGCAGTTGGTGATCTCCATGTCTAACCCTCCGTTATCTCGATGGTTCGTCCCGTCTTGGTGTCCGTTATCGCCCAGTGGCCGTAGCCGTAGAGCGCGGGGTCGTGCGGTTCGTGCTCGCACAGCAGCGTGCCGTCCCACCACGCCTCCTCGAACTCCGGCTCGTCCCACACCCACTCGGGCCTATATCTCGCCCCGCCGTGGAACCCGTCGTGGCATCCCGTGGTGCCGCTCCCGCACAGGGCGATCAGCGGCGAGCGCAGCCGCCACGTGCCCCTGGGCGTGACGAGGGCGAAGTCCCCGCAGCGCCTCGGCACGATGTGGTGGCAGTTCGTGGCCTGCCGCCCGCAGATTCCGCAGCGCTCGGCGGTCAGCTCGTAGCGGTTGCCGACGTAGCGCGCGCCGACGTGGGGCTTGCCGTAGAGCTCCGCGCGGTCCTTCGGGACGCCACGGAGCTGCGATGCGCTCACTATCATCCGAGCCTCCTGTCCTGCCCCTTGACCTCGATGGGCCTGCACGCCCCGGCGAGGCGCGATGCCACGCGCTTTCCGGCCATGCCTCCCCAGAGGTCCCTGATCTGGCCGATGCGGTAGTTGCTCGTGACGATGGTGGGCAGGCCCTCGGCCACGCGGGTGTCGATGAGGCGCGTCAGTGTCTCGATGGCCCACTCGGTCGGGCGCTCGGCCCCGAGGTCGTCCAGGGCGAGGAGCCTGTACCGCTCGGCCCTGCGGAGCGCCCCGCGCTCGCCGCCGTCGTACTCGGAGCGGATGTCGTCGAGCAGGCGGCTCGTGGTGACCAGCTTGGCGCTCGTCCCGTCCAGCACGGCCAGGCGCACGGCGCAGGCGGCGGCGTAGGTCTTGCCCGTGCCAGGCTCGCCCCAGAGGTATGCGCCCTCGCCCTTCCCGGCGAGCTTGGCCATGCGCTTGCCGAGGTCGCAGTCGGCCTCGGCGTAGGGGCCGCGCAGCCCGGCCTTGCGGAGGCGGGAGCGCATGATTGCGGCGATCTGCTCGCGCGCCCCGTCGGGCATGAGCACGTCAGAGATTTGAGTACGCATCATGTTTGACCTCCTTCTTCGCCTCGCGCTGCTGCCACGTGGAGCACGCGGCCTTCCAGTTCTTCATCGGCTTGCTGCCGACCTTCCACCCGACTGCCTCGTAGTAGCTCCAGAACGCCTCGGGGTTGAACGTGTAGCCCTTGGCCGAGACGTACTCCTCGACTTCCGCGAGCGCGGGTTTGACGAATCTCTTACTAACTGCCTTGCCTTGCTTTGCCTTGCCTTGCCTTGCTTTGGCTTCGGCGCTGTCCACGTCACCCTTTTGACTGTCCGAAAGGGGTTCGTCGTTTCCCTCCGGCTCGTCGTTTGTGGTTTCGCTTTCGCTAAAGGGGGGTTTAGCACCGTCTAAAGGGGGCTTTCTGTTACCTCGTCCACCCGTTTTGCCTGCCGCTATGCACCGTTTCGAGTAGTCGATGTCCTCGCGGACGCTGGCGAAGATGGCATCGAGCGGCCATTCCAGCTCCGGCTCGATGCCGTAGGTGCCGTACTGGGCCAAGGCCCAGAGGAGCTTTCCTCGCTGCTCCTCCGGTGCCTTGGCGCAGGCTGCGGTGAACTTGGGAAGCCACTTGAATTGGGCCTCCTCCATGTCAGCGCTCCCAGGTGAAGGCGGCCTTGGCCGCGTTGAAGGTCAGGGTGGCCTCGCTGCCCACGATCACCTCGAGCACGTCGAAGCTGATGGCCTCGACCTCGGGATGGTCGGCGGCGAAGCACATGGCCACGCGCTGCAGGCGCTTCTTGTTGACCTTCGGCGCGGCGTCGGTGCCGCGCGAGCGCTTGACCTTCGCCTCGACCAGGAGCGCCTGGCCGTTGGTGACCGTGTAGACGCACTGGCCCTCGGGGCAACCGTAGCCGGTGGCCCCCGGGATGTAGACCTCGAGCGCGAGGTCGAGAATCGAATACTGCTCCATCTTCACTCCTTAGAACGGGCAATCGTCGTCGTAGACCTCGTCGGGCACGTCGTCTCGCTTGGCCCCGCCGGAGAACGTGACGTTGTCCGCGATCACCTCGAGGCGGCTGTGCTTCTGGCCGTCCTTCTCCCACTTGCTCTGGCGCAGCCTGCCCTGGACGCAAACGTGCGTGCCCTTGGACAGGTAGCGGTTGAGCGCCTCGGCGCGCTTGCCGAAAACGGTGACGTCGACCCAGTTGGGCACGTCCTGCCACTCGTCGCCGACCTTGCGACGCTCGTTGACGCACACCGAGAACCGGAGCACCTGCGTGCCCGTCTGCGTGGCCCGCAGCTCGGGGTCGCGCCCGAGGTTGCCGCTGATGGCGACCGTGTTGATTCCGCTGCTCACTAGTCAATCTCCTTACTGTCCCTGGCCATCTGGGCCAGATGCTTGCCGAGCTCCTCGAGCTGCCTGTCGGTGAGCTTGGTCGTGTCGTCGGTGCCGAAGTTGGCCTCCTCATATGCGCGGAGGCCCTCCTCCTTGACGCCGTTCTGCATGCACTCGGCCTTGAGCTTCGCTATCTTGGCGAGCATCACCTTGCGCTTGCTCGGGCGCGGTTTCGTCGGGGCCTTCTCCTTCGTCTCCTTGGGGCCTGTGTCGCCGTCGGTGTCCTCCTCGCCCACGAGGCCGAAGGCCATGAGCGCGGAGTACCGGCGGGCGTAGGTCTCGCGCTTGCCGAAGATTTGCGGGTCGCTGTCGTACTCGTACGGTTTCACGTCGAGCACGCGCTCCTCGCCGCCGAAGGCCACGATGGTGTTCAGGAGCATGCCCGCGCCGTTGGCGGCGACCTCGGAGCGCTGGTAGAAGAAGATTCCGCGCTTGTTCAGCGGCGGCCTGATGATGTTCAGGACCAAGTCCAGCGGGGCGTACGAGTACGTCTGGTATCCCTTCTGGCCCGTCTTGCTCTTGGGCGGGTTGACCATCTCGGCCTGCGCCTCCGCGAGCAGCTGGGTGAGCATCGCGGACGGGTCGAACACGTCCGGTTTCGCCATCTGGACCATGGGCACCTCCTCGGCCATCACAGCTCACCGTCCCCGAGCAGGGCGGCCGCGCTCATTCCCTCGACGCGCGGGCCGAGCGCCTGCATGACGTCCTCGGGGTCGCAGCCTCGCACCGCTGCGGTCTTGGGCGACTTGGGGCACCACATGGCCCAGTCGACCGTCTCGCCCGTGTCGGTGCACACGACCTTGTCCCCGGCCTTGGCGAAGTGAGCTTCCCAGCCCTTCTTGGGCACGATGTCCACCATGCCGATGGAGTCGAGGAAGGCCACGGCCTCGTCCATGCGCTCCTTGAGGATTACCGGGGCCGCCTTGCTGTAGCTGATGCCGATCTCGCCGACCTTCTCGTCGCCGACGATGATGGCGCGGCGGTCGGTGTGGGTCTCGGCGAAGCCCTCCATGATCTCCTGCCGCGCGATGGACTTGGCCTCGTCGAGCGCTGGCTTGATTTGCTTCTGCATGGCCGTGAGCACGGCCAGCCTCTCGTCCTGCGTGTACTCCATTACTCACCGTCTCCAATCATTCGCGCCTCGTCCGTGATGCCCTCGTATACCTCTACCGTCTCCGCGTCCACGTTCGCCGGTCGGTCGAACGGGAGCGGCTCGCCCTCCTCGTCGTAGTCGAGCGGCAGCTCGTCCTGGATGTCGGCCACCGTCAGGACGACGGGCTTGCCGGAGAGCTTGAGGATGGGGAAGGCGTTGGCGTCGCTCGTCAGAATCTCGAGCTGCAGCACGGCCGTGCCGCCCTTGACCGTCGCCTGCTTGAAGTTGGCCCTGATCTCCATGGGTTCCATAGATGCCTCCTATTTGATGCCGAAGATGGCGGCCATGAACTCGCGGCACATCTCGCGCTCGTTCTCCTTGGTGATGGGCGTGAGCACCTTGGCGACGAACTCGCGGCTCTCGGCCACGTCCTTCTCGTCGAGCTTCGCGAGCCCGGCCTCGCACAGCGCGATCATCATGTGGTAGGCGTTGGCGCTCTTCACGCCGCCGGTGTGGTCGGGGTGGGTCGCATCGAACATGAGGTTGGAGACGATGCAGGTGGCGTGATCGAGCACCTTCTTGTGGAAGTGGTCCGCCGGGAGTTCCTCGAAGAGGTTGCCGTCGAAGTACTTGTCGTTCATTTCTTTTTCTCCTTTACGTATTCCTCGGTGAAGTGGGTGATGCACACCTTTGCCAGCGGCGGCGTGCCGTATGGCGTGCGGCATCCCTTCTGGACGCCGCCCGTCACCACGTGGGCGTCGTCCGTGTACGCGACGCCGTTGAGCGCGTCGCATACGAGCTTGCCGATGTTGTCCCAGTCGGGCTTGCCGAGGTCGGCGCGGCCCACCCAGTACTTCGGGTTGCTCTTGGCCAGTGGCCTGAAGGTCTCGATGGCGACGGTCACGATTCCGTCGAAGTCCCCGTGGTCCTCGTGCTCGGCCCTGTAGGCCTTGCGTACGGCCTCCTCGGCGAGCCTCGTCTGCTTCGGGGTGTAGTTGCGCCCGGTTCGCGGGTCGGTCCGGTGGCGCTCCTTGCCAACGATCTTCTCCAGCTCGAGCTGGAAGGTCATGGAGCGCTCCTTGTGCCTGACCCAGCTCATGCCGTGAACCCGTCGGACTGACTGCGGTGCTTGTTGAAGGCGTCCTTGAGGCTGGGGTAGCGCGCCTCCATGATTCGGGCGAAGGACGGCGCGAGGCCGTTGCGCACGACCACGTGCAGCTCGTTTCGGACCATGTTGACGAGGTAGTTGGCGCTGACGTAGCCCTTCTTGGAGAGCCTCACGGCGTTCTCGACCATGTAGTTCCATGCGCCGGGGTTCTCGTCAATCCAGCGGCGCGCGTCCTCGGCGTCCGCCTCGCCCTTGGCCCCGAGGCCGAATATCTCGAGCTGGCCGCTCTGGGGCTTGGGGTTGTAGCGCTCGTCGTTACGCATGGATGCCCACCGCCTCGTATGCGGCCTGGGCGCTGTGCACCGCGCCGTCCATGGTCGGGATAATCCAGAGCCACAGCAGCGCGCACATGGCGAGCGCCGTCACGGTGATGCCGACCAGAAGCCCGGCCCTGAAGGCGTCCCTCTGCCTGTCGGCCTGCTCCTGCGCTGGCAGGCGGTAGCCCTCGCGTGCTACGATGCGGGGAGTCCTGTTGGACGTGCGGGCGCTCTTGGTGTGGTTGCTGGGGGTGCCCGCGTATCTGTTTTGAGGGGTCATTCTTCCTCCGTTCCTTGGTTGTCGCTTCTCGAAAACTTCTCGTCGATTTGACGTTTTGCGCGGTATTTGCGGCTGTAGAGCCGCTGCCGCTCCTTGTTCACTCGGCCCTCCCTCCTCACCTCCTCCTCCATCGCCCGCACCTGCTCGGCGATCTCGGAGGCGCGCTGCTCCCTTGTACAGGAGACGCACCACCCGGTCCGGCTGGAAAGCGGCTTGAAGGTCTGCCGCCCGCAACGCGGGCATATCCAGCGCCTGCGGAGTGAGAGTCCGTATTTGGACGCCTGGACCTCCACCGCCCTCACCGTCTTGCCTAGGGCCTCGGCTATGGCCACGGCCCCGTCCCCGGCGTGCTCCTCGAGGTAGCGGACTTCGCTGCTCGTCCACGTCATTACGCCCGGCGTCCCTTCCAGGACTTGAAGCGGCGCTGCAACTTCCGGCGCATGATGTCGAGCCTTTGGTTGCGGGGCATTACGCCACCGCCTTGAAGTCGTCGAGCGTCAGGTCGAGCTCTGCGCAAAGCGATACGAACTCGTCTGCGGCGATCTTGCGCTCGCCGTTCAGGCTGCGGCGCAAAAGCTCGGCGTTGATGTTCGTGCGGCGCGCCAGCTCGGTGCACGGGATGCCGCGCTCCTGGACGGCTGCGCCAATAACCTCGTATGCCTTCATCTGTTCTCCTTTCCTAGGTTTTGTAGGTACGACCTGAATACTACCGCAAAAATGTAGGAAGTCTAGCCGGTATATAGAATTATTTCCTACAAAACGTAGTTTTTTGCCTACACATGCCCTATACTTCAGATAGCGACGTTAGGAGGAGTCATGGAGCCTGTAAGGCGCTGCATCGCGGATAACATCAAGAAGTTCCGCCTGGAGAAGGATCTAAGTGTTGAAGACATAGGCAATGCCATAGGTAAGAGCGGTAAGACAGTTAGCGCATGGGAGGTCGGGCGCGGCCAGCCAGACGCCGACACCATGATCAGGCTCTGCCGACTGTTCGATGTCGACATAGCTGACTTCTACGGCGAGAGCGGTGATTTGGCACCAATCTCAAACGATGAGCGCGATCTCGTCGACACGTACCGCGACCTTACGTCGCCGCACAAGCATGTCTTATTGGCTGTCGCCCGCGAGCTGCGGGCGGCGCAGGGGAAGGAGTAACCCATGATTACCCGCAGAACGTTCCTGGCCGCTATGGCCACGGCTTCGCTAGCGCCGCTTGTCGGATGCTCCGGCGGGCAACAAGCCGGTTCCGGTCAGCAATCGTCTGGCGAGTCCAAGGAGGTCGAGAATCGGAGCGAACCGAAACCATTGGAGATTACCGAGTCCGGCTGGTCGGTGGTCGGCGACGGATGGGTCTACTACGGCTTCGCGCTGAAGAACACCAACAAGGACGTCGAGGCCCAGATGCCTACGGTGACGATAACGGGCAAGGCCGAGGACGGCTCCATCGTCTTCTCCGACAAGCAGACCCTGTTCGTCGTCCTCCCCGGTGAGACCGTACACTACGGTTTCCAGGCGGGAAACGGCACCGCCCCCGCAACGGTCGAGTTTAAGGCGAATGAGCCGAGCTGGGTAGACAGCCAGACGCTGGACGAAGACGTCTTTACCGTATCGAACACGGCAGAGGTACCTGACTCGTACGGCGGCGTCTCGTACACAGGCGAGTTGACCGCCAACTACGATCTGGACAAGAAGCAGTACAGCCAGGTCGCCGTCTCCGTGATTGCTCGCGACGCCTCCGGGGCCATCAACTACGGAAACACGACGTTCGTCGATACCCCGTCCAAGGGCGAGTCCGAGCCGTTCGAGATTTCCTGCTTCAACATGCCCGAGCACTCCTCGTTCGAGGTATACGCCCAGGTCTGGTAGCGGCAAAGTGAAACCCCGCAGGTCGAAGCGCGCCAACGCTGCTGCGGGGTTTACCAGATAGCCGCCCGTTTGGAGGGCATCATAGATTATGCCAGAAGATATAAAGACCGCCGTCATATACGCCCGCTTCTCGTGCTCGAAGCAGCGCGAGGCCTCGATTGACGACCAGTTGCGCGTCTGCCGCGACTGGTGCGCGCGCGAGGGCTACGCCATCGTCGGGGAGTATTCCGACTACGCCATGAGCGGCCGCAGCGACGACCGCCCCCAGTTCCAGAAGATGATCTCGAACGCCGGGGAATCGGACATCGTGCTCGTGTACATGATGGACCGCTTCTCGCGCGACGAGTACGATGCCCCCGCATACAAGCATGAGCTGCGCAGGAAGGGTGTCGAGGTCGTATCGGCCATGGAGGCCATGCCGGACGGCCCCGAGCGCATCCTGATCGAGAAGATTTACGAGGGCCTCGCGGCCGTGGAATCGGTCAAGACCTCCATGAGGACGCGGCGCGGGATGGAGGGCAACGCACTCAAGTGCAAGACCAACGGCGTGCGCGTCTACGGTTACGGCCGCAACGAGGACGACGAGTACGTGGTGAACGAGGACGAGGCCGCGATAGTGCGCGAGGCGTTCCGGCGCTCCTGCGACCACGAGCCGGTCGACTCCATCGCCAGCGACTTCGCGCGGCGCGGCGTGACCACGAGGACGGGCAGGCCGTGCGGCTACTCGATGGTGTACCAGATGCTCCACAACAGGAAGTACACGGGCCTCTACTCGTGGGGAGGCATAGAGGTGGACGGCGGCATGCCCCAGATTGTCGACAAGGCGACCTTCGCGATGGCCCAGGAGGTGAAGCCGAAGAAGCGCCGGGCCTCGGAGAACTGGGGCACGTTCGCGCTGTCCGGCAGGGTGATCTGCTCGGAGTGCGGCCACAACATGGCCGGGACGTCGGGCCGTGGCAAGAAGAACGTCAAGTACGAGTATTACGGCTGCCGCTGCGGTGTCAAACCCGTCCGGCGCGACTGGCTCGAGCACGAGCTGGCCGAGGCCATCAGGGGGATGCTGCGCGACCGCGAGACGGCCCTCCGCATATCCCACATGCTCTGGGACGAGCCGGAACCGGAGATAGCCGACGCGCGCAGGCGGGCCATGGCCTCGAAGCGCAAGGCCGAGAACGGCCTCCAGAACATCATGGCCGCCATCGAGCAGGGTATCGTGATGCCCGAGTTCACCGACCGCATCGCCCAGCTTCAGGCCCAGAAGGCCCGCGCCGAGCGCGATCTGGCCTCCTATGACGAGGCGCGCATCGACCCAGAGGAGTTCGCGGACTTCCTCCAGTGCGGCGGCGGGATGGACGACGCGGCCGTGCTCGATTCCTTCGTCTATCAGGTGATGGTGACGCCGGAGGAGTGCGTGGCCACGCTCTACTGCGACGACGAACGAAACGAACCCGCACGACTAAGCATCGCACGGGTTCGCACATTTTCGGGTTGGTGCCCCCAGCGGGATTCGAACCCGCGATATCCACCTTGAAAGGGTGGCGTCCTTGGCCGCTAGACGATGGGGACAGTGGGAAAGAGTATAGCAGACTTTTTTATCTGTTCACATATCGTTGGCAAACTGGAAAACCACCACAAAGGTGCCTGTCCCCTTTGTGGTGGCGAGGCGTTAGGGGAGGAGCTTCATCGCGGCGTCGTGGGCGGCGTGCTCGTAGGTGTCGTCGAGGGGTTTGAGCGGCAGCAGGGCTGTGGCCTGCGCATCGCCGCGGCGCTCGAGGGCATGCGCGATCAGCCAGTCGGCGAGTTCGGGGTTTTTGGGCAGTGCCGGTCCGTGTAGGTACGTGCCGATGACGCCCTTGTAGATCAGACCCTCAAAGCCGTCGTCGCCGTTGTTACCGGTACCCGTGACGACGGACGTTCCGAGCGGCGTGGCCTCTGCATCGAGCAGGGTGCGGCCGCCGTGGTTCTCAAATCCCACAAAGGGCTCGGGTGCCAGGTCGGTCTTGACGGCGACGTTGCCGATCAGGCGATCGGAGCCGCGCACGGTCTCGGCGGCAATGACGCCCAGGCCCTCGATGCGATTCTCGCCCATATAGTACGAACGGCCGAGCAGCTGATAGCTGCCACAGATAGCGAGCAGCGAGCCGCCATCCTCAACATAGGCCGCGACCTTGTCTTTTTGAGCGAACAGCTCGTGTGCCACGGCCAGCTGATCGCGGTCGGAGCCACCGCCCATCATGACGATGTCGGCGTCGGTGAGATCGAGCGACTCGCCCATACGGACCTCGTCCACGCGCACGGGGATGCCACGCCAGGCGCAGCGGCGCTCGAGGGCAATGACGTTGCCGCCGTCGCCATAGAGGTTGAGGGCATCGGGATACAGGTAGACGATGCGCAGGGGGCGCGAGAGCTCGACCGGCGCAATATCGGTGGGGACAGCGCTGCCATCGGCGCGCGTTGCGGCGTGGGAGGCAACCGAGCTCGCATCGGTGCCCTTAAGCTCGTCGAGCTCCTTGACCAGCGGCGGGAAGGCCGTGTAATTGGCGACGGCGTAGAAAGTGTCGCCAGCCTCCTCGTCTGCCACGGCGCCGATTGCCTGCTCGATATTCGAGATGATGGCGGAGTCGATGCCGGCGTACTTCAGGCGTACCTGCATATCGTGTGCACGCGTGCCGCCGGCAAAGGCGACAAGCCCTGGGGTATCGGCGATGCGCTCGAAGTCGACGTCGTAGATCCACGAGACATCGTGGCCGTCGGCGTCGTTGTCGTTCAGAAAGAAGGCGCAGAGTCTGCCGCCCGCCGTCTTAATGGACTGGATCTGGCGATCGAAGCCCACGGGATTCTTGGCCAGGTTTGCCTCGACGGTACGGCCGGCGATCTCCCAGCGGCCCATGCGTCCGCCGGCGGGGACGTAGGCATCGAGCGTGGACTGTAGATGTGCCGCGCCCACGCCCAGCTCGCGCGCCGCAAAGAAGGCGGCGGCAACGTTATAGACCATGTATAGGCCGTTGTAGCGCGTGGCGATGTGCGTTGCGGGTGCGTCAGTATCGGGTCCAAAGTTCAGGTCAAAGCCGTAGCCGTTGCAGGTGAGCTCAACGTCCGTTACGCGACGGACCAGCGCGGGACGACCCCAGCCGCACGAGGGGCAATGGTATGCTCCAAGCTGTCCGTACTGCACATAGTCGTACTCCAGCGGCGCGTTGCACTGCGAGCAAAAGCGCGAGTCGCTAATGCGGTCAGACTCGGTGTCGGTGGCGCCGTCGATGCCAAAGGCGATGCTTGCATTGGGAACGCGCGCGGCGATCGCGGCACACAGCGGGTCGTCGGCGTTATAGATGAGCGTCGTTGTCGGCGAAAGCTCCAGCGCGTGGGCGATGACGTCCTGGGTGTGGTCGATCTCACCGTAGCGGTCCAGCTGGTCGCGGAACAGGTTGAGCAGCACAAAGTAGGTCGGCTTGAGCTTGGGCAGGACGCGCACCGTGTAGAGCTCGTCGCACTCAAAGACGCCTACGCGCTTGCTGCTGGCGGTTCGCTTAAGGTTGCCGCGCGCCTCGAGCAACGCGCCCACCACGCCTGGCTCCATGTTGTTGCCGGCGCGGTTGCATACCACGGTGGCGCCGCTGGCGGCAACGGCATCGGCGATGAGGTTGGAGGTGGTGGTCTTGCCGTTGGTGCCGGTGATCACCACGCTGCGGTCGACAAGGCCCGCGAGGTCGCTTAGCAGCTCGGGGTCGATCTTCATGGCGATGCGGCCGGGGAGTACGCCGCCCTGGCGCTTAAGGACGGAGCGCAGCCCCCAGCGGGCGATATCGCTCGAGGTGCAGGCGAGAGATGAGCGGAAGTTCATGAAGCCGTTCCTAACGTGAATGACATGGTCGTGGCGTTTGCGCCGTTAAAAACCGTAACGGCGCGCAAATTCCTGGGCAAGCTGCGATACGTCTTCGCAAGCGCTGGCCCAGGGGGCAAAGTCGGGAGTATCCGAGATGATGCCGTCGGCCTCCCAAACTGCCTGATGCGAAAGGTCCCAGGGGTCGTGCGGTTCGGGCCGGCAGGGAAGGTACGGTGTCTGATACATGGGGTTTAGCAAAAAGAACGCGCCGCCTTCGCAGCGGTTGGCAAACTCGCGCAGCGCGCGTGTCGCCGGGCGCATCTTGTTCGTTTTGAACAGCAAGATCGTGCGGGCGAGCAGATACCAGGGGGAGTCCTCGAGGACATCGGCCCCCATCTGCTCCTCGAGCTGGTGGGCTAGGGCAAAAAAGCCGTCCTCGTCTTCCAGACGAGCGAGGGCGAGTAGCACGGTGCCTGTAGCTCGGGTGGGATAGCCTTCCGCCTTAAGAACACGGCGAGAATAGTTGGCGGCAGCACGGTAGCGAGCGCTCGCCATGCACAGCTGCGAGATGGCCTCGAGCGTGTGGAGCCACCCGATAAGAGCCGGCTCGCTTACGGTGAGATCGGCTGCCGTCACGCCGTCCGTCAAAACCTTGTTGGCCCAGTAGTGCGGGGCCTCCATATCAAACCCGGGCACGCTCTGTTGCAGGTAGTCGGCCGTGCTCGCCTCGAGCTTCATCAGATCGCCCAGGCAGGCATCGACGGGCGTGTCCGCCAGGATGATGGCGAGCAACTGGGCATCGACGGCCAGCGCATCGACGCGAACAATCTTGAGCAGCTCGTCGCGTATGTCGTCGAACAGGCGGTTGCGCGTCTGCTCAAACTCCTCGTCGCTGCCCATGTCTTCGATGCGATGGAGCTCGTCGAGCAGGTGACGGTGGACGCCGGCATAGGACAGCAGCGCCTGGGCATGCTCGGTCTGCGCATACTTATGAGGGTTGACGCTCACGTCGTTATGGACAAGCTCGCGTGCTGCATCGGTGAGTTCGGGGTGCGACGCAACGTAGGCGCGCTCCAGGTAGGCGGGGATGTAGACGCTCGGATCCATTAGAGGTCTCCTCCCTTAAACGGCAAGCCCTGCTCGGCCGCCCGCAGGATGCGCTCGTCGATCTGGGAACGCACGATATCGTTGGTGGCGACCCAGGCGGCAAAGCTGGCATTGTCGGGGGCGCCCAGGCCCTCCTGCAGTACCGGCGTCGCCTCGGACAGCGCAAGGACAAGCTCGTCGGTAGAGCCTGCACCCACGTTGACGCGGGCATAGACACCATCGGGAAACTCGGTTTGGAAGTAGAGTGCCTCGGCTGCGTGCGGACACGAGCGCGCAAGGATGCGCAAGTAGTGCTCGGCGCCTTCGTAGTCCAGCTCGCGCCAGGCAGCGCTCATCAGCGCGATGAGCGTCCACGGGTCCAAGTCACGCTCCGCATCCTTGGGACGACGGCGCAGTGGGGTATTCGCGAGGTACGGCACGGAGTGTGCGGAGCGAAAGCGCTTGAGCTCCTCGGCGGGGTATTCGAGCTTTGCCATGGCGAGCATCGCGGTGTGGCGGACACCAGCGGGGTCGTTGGGCGCAAAGTCCAAGCTGCGATTCGCGGCTTCGAGCGACATGCGATAGCGGCCGCTAATGAGGGCGCGCGATGCCAAGGCGGCAAGCCAGCGCAGATAGGGGCGGCGCGTAAGGTCGCCTGCTGCCTCGCGCTCGTAGGGGTCCTGCGCCGAGGCGATTTTGAGCGCTAGGTCGTGCTCGACTTCATCGCGCTTGGATACCAAGTACTGTACGTACTCCTCGTTGGAGTTGGCGGTGAGGGCGGTCAGCATGCGCTGGGCATCCCAGTTGGTGGGGTCGAGCGCGGCTGCCTCGCGAAGCATGTTCTCGGCAGCGGCCTCTTCTTGCTCTGCCTGGGTATCGTCAGGGATAAAGGGAATGCGGTAGTCGACAGCCTCGACCACCTTGGCAATGAGGTGCCCGGCGCGGTCGCGGTCGTGCACGATGAGCGGCGCGGGGTTGCGGGTGAATTGTTCCATCAGACGCTCTACGGCGGCACCGTCGGTGAGCGGGATATTGTCGCGGCGCAAGGCCTCAAGAACGAGGCGATGGCAATCCTCTTGAATGGGATCGAATGCCATGGGGCCTCCTTTGCTGCGGTTAGGGTTCAAATGTCTCTATATAAGGTTCTAGTTTACCCGCATGTGGCACACCGGGGGTGCCGCACTTGGACATGCACCTTTGCACCACGAAGACGGATGTCGCACAAATGTCGGCACCTTGGACGACTGAGTGGTATCACGGTGCCGCAAACGGTCGATTTTTGGCGGCGAACGGGGCGCATTTTGGAGGGACACAGTCCTGCCCGGGATATGTGGTCAACCTTGATAAAACGTTTGCCCAGCTTGGGAGTATGAATGCCCCACAAGGGTCTTCAGGGATAGAAAAAACGTTTCATCATTGTCGGCTTTAGGTGAATAACTGACCAACCAGAACGGTAGAATAGTGTTTATCTGAGCGTTGAGACGTTTAGACATTGCGCATTGTCATCGCCGGCAACGCGCAAAACGGTCCTAACGGAGCCAATCGGGTGCTCCGTTATATACGCAAGTCTAAGAGGGGCTTGTTTAGGAGGCACAGTATGGGACGTTTTACCAATCCTCGCGATCTGTACTTTGGTGAGGGCGCTCGCCACGAGGTGAAGAACCTCAAGGGCAAGAAGGCCATCATCGTTTCTGGCGGCAGCTCTATGCGCCGCGGCGGGTTCCTGCAGGACGTTGAGGCCGACCTTAAGGAAGGCGGTTTCGAGGTCAAGCTGTTCGAGGGCGTCGAGTCCGATCCGTCCATCGAGACGGTCATGAAGGGCGCCGAGGCCATGCGCGAGTTCGAGCCCGACTGGATTATCGCCATCGGCGGCGGCTCGCCCATCGATGCCGCTAAGGCCATGTGGGTCTTCTACGAGTATCCCGAGGAGTCCTTCGATAACATCATCCAGCCGTTCAGCTTCCCCGAGCTGCGTCAGAAGGCTCACTTCTGCGCCATCTCCTCTACCTCCGGTACCGCTACCGAGGTCACTGCCTTCTCCGTCATCACCGACTACGCCAAGGGCATCAAGTACCCGCTGGCCGACTTCAACATCACCCCTGATGTCGCCATCGTCGACCCCGAGCTCACCTACACCATGCCCGCCAAGCTGTGCGCTCACACCGGCATGGACGCTCTGACCCACTGCATGGAGGCCTACGTTTCCACCTGCGCCTCTATGTTCACCGACGCCAACGCTCTGCACGGCATCCGCGAGATCGTCGAGTGGCTGCCCAAGTCCTATGCTGGCGACCATGAGGCCCGTCAGCACATGCACGAGGCTCAGTGCATCGCCGGTATCGCCTTCTCCTCGGGCCTGCTGGGCATCGTTCACTCCATGGCTCACAAGACCGGTGCTGCCTTCGAGAACGGTCACATCATCCACGGTGCTGCTAACGCCATGTACCTGGGCAAGGTCATCCAGTGGAACTCCAAGGACCCGCGTGCTGCCGAGCGTTATGCTTACGTGGCCAAGGAGATCCTGCACCTTCCCGGCGAGACCAACGAGGAGCTCATCGCTGCGCTCGTCCAGAAGATTCGCGACCTCAACGACCAGCTCAACATTCCGCAGTCCATCAAGGATTACGCGAATGGTGGCGTGAAGGTCGACGCCGAGAACCCGCAGATGGTTTCCGAGGAGGAGTTCCTCGCCAAGCTGCCCGAGATCGCCGCGAACGCCGAGCAGGACGCCTGCACGCCGGAGAACCCGCGTGAGACCAAGGCTGCCGACTTCGAGAAGATCCTCAAGGCCTGCTACTACGACACCGACATCGATTTCTAATCGACTCTTGTTATCGTAACGAGGGGCTCCGCACGTATCCGTACGGAGCCCCTTTCTTTTTTCTTTTAGAGAATGGGATAGTTATGGCTGCAATTTTCAATAGCCCCAGCAAGTACATCCAGGGTCCGGACGAGCTCGCCAAGCTCGGCTCTTACGTTGAGCCGCTCGGCGCTAAGGCCCTCGTCATCGTGACGCCTTCGGGCAAGAAGCGCGTCGGTGCCAAGATCGAGGGCGGCTTTGCCGAGGCCAAGGCCGAGCTGCTGTTTGAGGACTTTAACGGCGAGTGCTCCAAGGGCGAGGTCGATCGCCTGGTTGCGCTCGCTCGCGACAACGGTTGCGATATCATCGTCGGCGTCGGTGGCGGCAAGATCCTCGACACCGCGAAGGCCGTCGCCTATTACCTGGAGTCCCCGGTTATCATTTGCCCCACCATTGCTTCGACCGATGCCCCGTGTTCGGCGCTTTCGGTGCTTTATACCGATGACGGCCAGTTCGACAAGTACCTCTTCCTTAAGGCAAACCCCAATATCGTCCTGATGGATACGACGGTCATCGCGGCGAGCCCGGTGCGCCTGACGGTTTCCGGTATGGGCGATGCGCTCGCAACCTATTTCGAGGCTCAGGCGACGCACGATGCCGACGGCGGCACCTGCGCCGGCGGCAAGGGCGGAATGGCCGGCCTGGCGCTCGCCAAGCTCTGCTACGAGACGCTTATGGCCGATGGCGTCAAGGCCAAGGTCGCGCTGGAGAAGGGTGCGCTCACGCCTGCCGTCGAGCACATCATCGAGGCCAATACGCTGCTTTCGGGCATTGGCTTTGAGAGCTCGGGCCTTGCTGCTGCTCATGCCATCCACAATGGCCTGACGATGCTGCCCGAGTGCCACGGCATGTATCACGGCGAGAAGGTCGCCTTTGGCACTATCGTCCAGCTGGTACTCGAGGATGCCCCGACCGAGAAACTTGAGGAAGTCTTGGGCTTCTGCATTGAGCTGGGCCTGCCGGTCACGATGAAGGAACTTGGCGTTGCCGAGCTTACGCGCGAGCAGGCCATGATTGTTGCCGAGGCCGCTTGCGCGCCCGAGGACACCATGTGCAACATGCCCTTTGAGGTGACGCCCGAGATGGTCGCAAACGCCATCCTGGGTGCCGACGCGCTGGGTCATTATTACCTTATGGATGAGTAAACTAAACTAAGGCAAGGAAGGGGCAAAGCCGACAGATGGCTTTGCCCCTTTTTGCTATGGTGCAAAGGGGTAAGGTTACTTTGCACCAATCGTTGTTTGATGAAGGGCGGATTCTCGTATGGCGCTTCCTATGGTTTACGGCGGTCCCGGCCGGTATGTTCAGGGGCCGGGCGAACTGTCGCGTCAAGGCAGGTATTTGTCATGGTTGGGCTGCGCTGCCTATGTCTTGTTTGACCAGGGCACCGAGGATCGGCTGTGCAAGCAGATCGTCGATGGATTTCTGGACGAAGATCTAAGCGAGCCGTTCTTTAAGATTTATGACGGTCCGTGTACGGAAGAGGCCGTTGTCGAAATGGCTAAGGAAGCCCAGGCCGAGTATTGCGACATGGTGGTGGGTATTGGCGGCGGCAAGATGCTCGATATCGCCAAGGCCGTTGCGTTTTATGCCGAGTTGCCGTTGTGCGTATGCCCCACGGCGGCTTCGATGGATGGTCCGTGCAGTGAGATTTCCGATGCCGATTTGCAGGGTGTTGCAAATGCGGTCTTTAGAAACGAGCGCAATATGGCCAACGAGCAGGCCAAGGTGACCAAACAAAAGCTTGTGCAGCTCATGTGCGAGGCATAGCTTGGCGTTTGATCGATCTTGTGCAATCGAGGCGGCGATAGGCTATAGACTATTTGCCTCAAAGGTGCGCCGCGTGTAATTTGCCCGAGGCGTGGGCCGATAGCGTATCATTATCTCTTGCTTGTTTGCACTGCTCAGGGAGGGGCCGCGCATGGCGCAGGAACACGATCTGTTTGATGACATTATCGAGATCAGCAAGGGTTTCGACTTTCTTAAAAACCCGCTTGGCGGCGTGACCGATGCACTCGATCCGTCGGCGCCGCAGTGGAACCCTGCCGACTACAAGGAGCGCCCGCGCGGCAACACCATTCCGTGCCTGACCTGCAAAAACGAAAAGAGCGGCTGCACCGCGTGCATGGACGTGTGCCCGGTCAACGCTATCGAGGTCGAGGAAGACTCCATCGAGATCCTCGACTCCTGTCGCAAGTGCGGCCTGTGCGCCGCTGCCTGTCCGACCGAGGCGATCATCTCGCCGCGCCTGGCGCCCAAAAACCTGTATGACGACATTGTCTCTGCTGCTACGAGCCATGAGACCGCTTACGTCACCTGCACGCGCGCCCTCAAGCGCATGCCGCGCGAAAACGAGGTCGTCGTTGCCTGCGTGGGCGATATTACGGCCGAGACCTGGTTCTCGGTACTGGCCGATTATCCCAACGTGAGCGTCTACCTGCCGTTGGGCGTGTGCGATAAGTGCCGCAACACCGCTGGCGAGGATATTCTGGGCGAGGCGATTGCGAAGGCCGAGGAGTGGTCCGGCACGGGTATGGGCTTGGAGGTCGACCCCAAGAGCCTCAAGTGCCATAAGCTTCGCGAGTACGAACGCAAGGAGTACATGGAAAAGATTGCCCGCACCACGGGCCTGACGGTGACCAAGCTTAATCCGGCGACGGCGGCGCTGGCCTCGGTGACGCAAAAGCTCAAGGCCCATCGCCATCAGATTACCCAGCTGGAGCGCACGCTCAACACCATGTGCGGCACCACGACGACCAAGCGTCGCCGTTCGCTCACGCACGGGCGGCAGCTGGTGCTCTCGACGCTGCAAAACCACCCCGAGCTTGCCCAGAACATGCAGGTGAGCACGCCGGAATGCGATTTTGACAAGTGCACGTCGTGCGGCGAGTGCGTCAACGTGTGCCCCACGTTTGCCTGCGATTTGGTGGGAAGCGGTCGCTTTGCACTGGAGTCCACGTATTGCTTAGGTTGCGGAGCCTGCGTCAAGGTGTGCCCCGAGCATGCGCTTAAGTTGGTTGAGCATGATGCATCCAACCTGGTCGTCGTCGATCCCGAGGCCGAGGAAAAGGCCGCCCAGAAGGCGAAGGCTCACGAAGAAGCTGAGAAGATTAAGGCTGAGGCAAAGGCCAAGCTTGACAAGATGCTCGATCAGGTGGAGAAGCTCGCGGACTAGCTAAAAGAGCGTAAATGATGGCCGGTGGGATAGGTACTGCCCCACCGGCCAAAAAAGTTGCGGTGGAATAGTTCCCGTTTTGCCCTTAAGCTGGCCATTCTAGGAACTATTTCACCGCAACTAATAGACAGTTAGCTCATACTGCTCTGATGGGTCTCACTGCCGTTATTGCGGCGGGTGACCGTTTCGTGGAGTAAAAAGAACCCGGGGACCTGTTTGGTCTCGGTGTATTCCATAAGGATGCCGTCGGCGTTGTAGGTCTGCCCGCGTACAACGGCGAGTGCGTTAAAGTCGTCGAGATCGAGCACGCGCGCATCTTCGGGCGTGGGATGCTCAATCGTTACATCGCGTTTGCCCGTGGCAATCTTAATGCCAAGGCCTTCTTCGAGGTAACGATAGATCGAATCGTTGGCAATCTCGGGTGTCAGTCCCGGTACCTGTGAGCTTAGGTAATAGGAGTCGTCGGAGCACACGGCATGTCCGTTTGCATAACGGATGCGTTTGGCGCGCGTAAGCTCGCAGCCTTCGGGAAACCCGGTAATCCTGGAGAGTGCCTTGCTACAGACGAGGAGCTCAAAGACGGTGGTGACAGTCTTGAGCTCAAAGCCTCGGCTGGCTGCGATTTCCTTAAAGGTCTCGAGTCCGCCGCCGCCACGATTCGTCTCGCCACTGATGTTGCGAATGACGCGCATGCCTTTGCCTTGCTGAGGGAGTACGTAGCCATCTGCCGCAAGCATCGAGATGGCGCGACGGACCGTCATGCGCGAACAGCCAAACAGCTGCGTGAGTTCAGTCTCCGAAGGCAGATAACTCTGATAGGCGTATGTGCCGTCGTCAATCGACTGCTTCACGTTGTCATAAATGGTTTGGAAGATGGCTCGCGCCATGACGGTCTCCTAGAGCTGAGTGCGCGAGCGGTGGATGAGGACTGCTCGCGCAGGTGTCGATCGATTTACTTGCTGGGGTCGATTATATATTTACCCATGGCACGCAGAGCTGGGTCTGACAGGATGGCGCCGAGTTCGTCGAGGGAAGCCACCTTGGCGACCATCGAGGATACGTCGAGCCTGCCAGAGTCGATGAGCTCGAGCGCGCGACGCTGCGTATAAGGGTTGATGTAGGACGAGGTAAGCACAAGCTCCTTCTGGAAGACCTCGAAGGGCTTGACGGTGATTGTCTCATCGGGCTTGGTGAGGCCGAACATCATGACCGTAGCCTTGTGGCCGGCGATCTGGATGGCCTGCTCGATGGTGACGGGCTTGCCAACACACTCGATAACGACATCGACGTTGCCGACGCCCTCCTGCTTCAGGCGGGCCGGGACGTCCTCGTGGATGGAATCAATTGCCAGGTCGGCGCCGAGTTTGAGCGCAACCTCGCGCTTGCCTTCGACGGGTTCGAGCAAGACGACCTTGGTGGCGCCGGCGTTTTTGGCAAGCTGCATCATGAGCAGACCGATCATGCCACCGCCGATAACGACAACTGTGCTGCCGGGCTTGATGTTGCACATATCGATGCCGTGCAGGCAGCAGGCGACGGGCTCGGTCATAGCACCCTGCTCAAAGCTGGTGTGATCGCCCAACTTGTAGACTTGCTGCATATCGACGGAGCAGTACTCGGCAAAGCCGCCGTTAACGGTGGTGCCGTAACCGGTCATATGCTCGCAGTAGTGGTTGATTCCGTCGCGGCAGGGTTCGCAGCAGCCGCAGGGATGGTTTGGGTCGATGCACACGCGATCGCCCGGTTTAAAGCCAGCGACGTCGCTGCCCACGGCCTCGACAACGCCCGCAAACTCATGACCAAGGATCGTGGGCGGGGTAACGTCGGCTGCGCCCTTGTCGCCTTCATAGATATGAACGTCGGTACCGCAGACGCCGCAAGCTTTGACGTTGATCAGAACGTCGCGCCTGCCCACGGCCGGCTTTGCCGATTCCTCGACTCTGAGGTCGTGCTTTCCATAGAAGACCGCGCTTTTCATGGTGACTCCTTAACGTGGCGGTGAATGTTGTAATGAAGTATAGGTATGTCTATAGATATAGACAAGCACATCTAGACAAGTAGAAAAGAAAAATGAAATGCAGCCATCAGCTATGTCAGATTTAACAGGCGAAATACTGGACACATACCGTTTACGGCCAATAATCGACCGCTGACCGAACATAGAAACCGTATTAACTTGTCTAGATAAGTGATATGATAAAAATAGAAGCGCAAGAAGTCAGGGAAGCGGGCCCACCCGTCCTATTGCACGAGGTACACGCAAACGGCGCGTCTGCGGTCTCGAGTGAAGCCAAAACCGCAGTCGCTCCGAATGAAGAGAGGGGGATTCCCCGTCATGATGCAAAAGATACAACGTTTCGGCGGTGCAATGTACACGCCTGCAATTCTTTTCGCATTTTCCGGAATCGTCGTCGGCCTGGGTACGCTGTTTACCACCGAGGCGATCTTTGGCGAGATGGCCACTGCGGGCCATCTTTGGTTTGATTGCTGGAATGTGCTGCTCCAGGGTGGTTGGACGCTCTTTAACCAGATGCCGTTGCTGTTTTGCGTAGCGTTGCCAATCTCGCTCGCGAACAAGCAGAACGCTCGCTGCTGCATGGAGGCTTTGGCCATCTACCTTACCTTCAACTACTTTGTAAGCACAATCTTGGGGCAGTGGGGCCCTGTCTTTGGTGTCGACTACTCTGTCGAGGCGGGCAGCGGTACTGGTCTTGCCACTATCGCAAGCATCAAAACGCTTGATATGGGCATCATGGGCGCGCTTATCATTTCTGGTATCGCCACGATGCTGCATAACAAGTTCTTCGACACCGAACTTCCTGAGTGGCTGGGCGTGTTCTCGGGCTCCGTGTTCATTTATATGATCGGTTTCTTCGTTATGGTTCCGGTCGCTCTTATCGCCTGCCTGGTGTGGCCGCATGTTCAGGCTGCTATCTCCGCCTTCCAGGGATTCATCCTTTCCGCCGGTACGTTTGGCGTGGGCGTCTTTGCTTTCTTCGAGCGCGTGCTGATCCCTACAGGCCTTCACCACTTTATCTATACGCCGTTCTATTACGACAACGCGGCGGTCAACGGCGGCATCTTTGCTGCTTGGGCCAACATCCTGCCCCAACTGGCTGCCAATCCGAGCATTGCTCTTAAGGATGCCGCACCCTGGGCTGCCTATACCTGCCCTGGTTGGACTAAGGTCTTCGGCTCGCTTGGCGTCGCCATTGCGTTTTATATGACCGCCAAACCCGAGCGCAAGCAGCGCGTCAAGGCTCTGCTGATCCCGGTCACCCTTACCGCTATGCTTTGCGGTATCACCGAGCCGCTTGACTTCACCTTCCTGTTCATCGCGCCCGGTCTGTTCGTCGTCCACTGCGTGCTCGGAGCGCTCGGCTGCATGGCTCAAAACCTCCTTGGCGTCGTGGGCATCTTCGACGGCGGCATCATCTCGATGCTCTCGTGGGACTGGCTGCCCCTTTGGGCCGCACACGGTCTGCAGTACGCCATCTCCATCCTTGTCGGTCTGTGCTTTACCGCTCTTTGGGTCGTGGTCTTCCGTTTCTTGATCGTCAAGTTCGACTTTAAGACTCCCGGTCGCGAGGATGATGATGTTGAGGTCGAGCTCAAGTCCAAGGCCGACTACAAGCAAAAGCAGGGCGGTGCTGCTGCTGGCAAATCGGTCGCCCAGAGTAAAGATGATGAGCGCTTGGTGCTTGCCGAGAACATCCTCGATCTGCTCGGTGGCACGGATAACATCATCGATGTAACTAACTGCGCTACCCGTCTGCGCGTTAACGTCAAGGACAAGAGCGTCGTTGCACCCGAGGCTTCTTTCAAGGCAATCGGTACGCATGGCTTGGTGGTCCAAGGTCAGTCAATCCAGGTCATCATCGGCCTTACCGTCCCGCAGGTTCGCGAGAAGTTCGAGAGTCTTCTGAAGTTCGAGAGTCTTCTGTAAACCATCGTCCATCGAAACAATCGGCCTTGCAGAGCCGGTATGCACCGCAAGGCCGATTCTAGAGATAAAAAACTCCACTTCTAGGTAACAATTCCAAACCGCGCAAGGCCGCGTGCGGGGACGGATTGAGCAAGCGGCCAGAATGAGGAGGACATCATGTCCAAGAAGAACTATGCCGTGACCATTGCCGGCGGTGGCTCCACCTTTACCCCGGGCATTGCCCTGATGCTGCTCGAGGAGCGCGACCGCTTCCCGGTCAACAAGGTGACCTTCTACGACAACAACGCCGAGCGCCAGGAGATCGTGGCAAAGGCCTGCGAGATCTACTTCCACGAGAACGCTCCCGAGGTTGAGTTTAGCTACACCACCGACCCCGAGACCGCATTCACCGGGACCGACTTCGTGCTTGCCCACATCCGCGTCGGCCTGTACGCCATGCGTGAGCTCGACGAGAAGATTCCTCTCAAGTACGGCTGCGTTGGCCAAGAGACCTGCGGTGCCGGCGGTATCGCCTACGGCATGCGCTCCATCGGTGGTGTCATCGAGATCCTCGACTACATGGAGAAGTACAGCCCCAACGCCTGGATGCTCAACTACTCCAACCCCGCGGCCATCGTCGCCGAGGCCTGCCGCGTGCTGCGTCCCAACAGCCGCATCATCAACATCTGCGACATGCCGATCGACCTCATGGATAAGATGAGCCGTATGTGCGGCATCAAGGATCGTCGCGAGCTGCAGTACAGCTACTACGGCCTCAACCACTTTGGTTGGTGGAGCAAGATCTACGACAAGGAGGGTAACGACCTCATGCCGCAGATCAAGGAGCACATGGCAAAGAACGGCTACTTGGACGGCATTGAGCACGAGGCCGGTAAGGAGCAGCACGTCGAGGAGAGCTGGATTCACACCTTCGGCAAGGCCAAGGATGTCTATGCTGTCGATCCCGAGACGATTCCCAACACCTACCTCAAGTACTACCTGTATCCGGACTATGTCGTCGAGACGTCTGACCCCAACTACACTCGCGCTAATGAGGTTATGGACGGCCGCGAGAAGAAGGTCTTTGGCGCTTGTCGCGACATCATCGCCAAGGGTACTGCCAAGGACGGCGGCTTTGAGCCAGATGTACATGCCAACTACATCGTCGACCTTGCCTGCGCGCTGGCCGAGAACACGCTCGAGCGCTTCCTGCTGATCGTCCCCAACGATGGTGCTGTGCCCAACTTCGACCCGACGGCCATGGTCGAGGTGCCTTGCATCGTCGGTTCCAACGGCTTTGAGAAGATCTGCCAGGGCCCGATCCCGCAGTTCCAGAAGGGCCTGATGGAGCAGCAGGTTTCCGTCGAGAAACTCGTTGTCCAGGCTTGGGTCGAGGGCAGCTACCAGAAGCTCTGGCAGGCACTCACGCTCTCCAAGACCATTCCTTCGGCAAGCGTTGCTAAGCAGATCCTGGACGAGCTCATCGAGGCCAACAAGGATTTCTGGCCCGAGCTTAAGTAAGGACTGCTGTCTCGAACTCTCACGCATCTCTGCTTCATTTGCGCCGCCGCGGTGTCCGGATTCGCCCGGATGCTGCGGCGGCGCTATACTTATACGGTTTGAAGTACCTGTACCAAAAGGAGCTGTCGTGTCCCTTTCCATCGGTATCGTGGGCCTGCCCAACGTGGGCAAGTCGACGCTGTTCACCGCGCTTACCAAAAAGACCGGCCTTGCCGCCAACTACCCGTTCGCCACGATTGACCCCAACGTGGGTATCGTCGATGTGCCCGATAGCCGCCTGCAAAAGCTCGCCGACATCGTCAACCCCGGCCGCATTGTGCCGGCGACGGTCGAGTTTGTCGACATCGCAGGTCTGGTGAAGGGCGCTAACGAGGGCGAGGGCCTGGGCAACCAGTTCTTGGCAAACATCCGCGAGACCGACGCTATCTGCGAGGTCGTGCGCTACTTTAAGGACCCCAACGTCATGCGTGAGGTGGGCCGCACGGGCGAGTTCGTCGATCCCGCCGGCGATGCCGACACCATCATGACCGAGCTCATCCTGGCCGACATGGGCACGCTCGAGAAGCAACTGCCCAAGCTCGAGAAGGAGGCCAAGCGCGACAAGGAGCTCATGCCTAAGTTCGAGGTGGCCAAGCGCCTGCTTGCCTGGCTCAACGAGGGCAAGCGCGCCGCATCCATGGAGATGACCGACGAGGAGCGTGCTGCCGCCAAGGGCCTGTTCCTGCTCACCATGAAGCCCATCCTGTATGTGGCCAACGTGGACGAGGATATGCTCAACGACGATCTGGCGCCCATCGATGGTGTCAAGCCGCTGCCCATCTGCGCCAAGATCGAGGCCGAGCTTTCCGAGCTCGATCCCGAGGACGCTGCCGACTACCTGGAGAGCCTGGGCCTGGAGCAGCCCGGTCTGGACGTGCTCGCGCAGGCGGCCTATAAGCTGCTCGGCCTGCAGTCGTTCTTTACGGCCGGCGAGATGGAGGTCAAGGCCTGGACGGTTCGTCAGGGCGCGACCGCCCCGCAGGCCGCCGGCGTCATCCACACCGACTTTGAGCGCGGCTTTATTAAGGCCGAGGTTATTGGCTACGACGACTACATCGAGCTCGGCGGCGAGCAGGGCGCCAAGGCCGCCGGCAAGCTGCGCATTGAGGGCAAGGACTATGTCATGGCCGATGGCGACGTCGTGCACTTCCGCTTTAACGTGTAAGGACGACGCATATGTTTAAATATGGCAAAAAAGCTGGCTACATGGGTATTGCGCTGCTCGTACTTGCGGTGATTCCGCTGGTGGTTGCAGCGTGTGTTATCCCCAACATTGGCCCCGAGGTGGCAACGAAGTTTAACGCAGCCGGCGAGGTGACGCACTGGGGTAAGAGCTACGAGCTGCTGGCACTGCCGGTGCTCAACCTGCTGCTGAGCGTGGCGACGTACTTTACGGCGGGACGCCAGGCAAAGAACAACGAGGACTCCGCTGTGATGGCACGTCTTGCGTGCGAGCGCTACCTGCGTAACGGCTGCATCACGGGCGTGTTCCTCAACGTAATCAACGTCTACTTTATGTATTCGGCGATTACTGGAACGGGCTTTGGCTTTGGTTTCTAGCTTGTCCTTTTAGGCAACGAGCCTGCACGCATATTCAATGGCTGCTGCGAGGCCGCCGCTCGATCGTGGTTTAAAGACCATGTCGGCGGCGGCCTCGTTTTCGTATCCGGCGCCGCGAAGGGCAAGTGCGATACCGGCTTCCAGGAGAAGGGGCAGACCGTGTTGGCTGGTTGCGATTACGGCAGTCTGATTGAGCGAGCAGCTGTGCGCTTGGCATTGGATGGCAAGTTCACCTTGCGCCGGGCAAGGGACCAGAACGGCGGCGACGCGACTTGATAGCAATGCAAATGCTGTGCGCTCATCGGGCGAAAGGCATTCTGCTTCAACGACGACGAGCTTGGGCGGCGCGCTGTTTGTGCGAAGCGTGGCTCGGTACATGCGGACCGAAGAACCCGACATAGAAAACTCCTGTGTATTCGGCAAAACGTAAACTATAGTTTACGTTTATGTTCGGCTCCATTTCAAACTCGGCTGCATGGACGAACGTGCGAAACAGATTCTTGGCAGGCGGGTCGAAGAGACACGCAGGGACCTTGGTATCTCCAAGGTTGATTTTTGTGTGGCGACAGGAATCAGCCGACCCTACCTCGACCGAATCGAAGATGGGACGGCAAATTTCACGCTCAAGGTTCTATTTAAGATCGCACCCGCACTCGGCATGACGGTGTCAGAGCTTCTCGAGGGTATCGAATAGGGGATACCCGTCGACAACTGAATTACGCCATCGGGATGCGGTCGTGGTTGACTTGGCTGTAGAACAGGCGCTGAATCTCTGCCGCATCACGTGACTGGCCGAGCGCCCACATGGTTTTGGCCACGAGCGTCTCGGTGGTCATGTCGTCGCCGCGCAAAATACCCGGATGATCGGCGTAAGCTCGGCCGACCTCATAAACACCCAGGTCGAGGCCCTCCTCGGGGACCTGCGTGGTCATAACGACAGTACGGCCCGAATCGACCCAGCGGAAAATCGTCTCCTGGAATGACTCGCCGGACTCGCCAAACTCGGGAATACCGCCAATGCCAAAGGTCTCAAGAATTACAGCATCGTAGCTATCGGCTAGGGCGTCCAGGATACCCGGGTTCACGCCGGGCGTCAGCTTAAGGACAAATACGCGCGGGTCGATACTGTCGTAGAAATGCACCGGGCTCTCATTCTGGTGAGTGCCGTGAAGCCCGTTGCGCACGATGCGGTCGTTGCGGATATAGGCGATGGGAGGATAGTTGACGCTAATGAACGCGTTAAAGCTCATAGTGCGCTGTTTGCGGGCACGCGTGCCGGCAATGGCTACGCCGCCAAACACGATCGAAACATCGTGCGAATGCTCGTCGAGTGCATAGAGCAGACTCTGGTACAGGTTGAGCTTGGCATCGGTAAAGGGGTTGCCCATGGGCTTTTGCGAGCCGGTGAGCACGATGGGCTTGGGGCTGTCCTGAATCAGATAGGAAAGCGCCGCCGCGGTGTAGCTCATGGTGTCGGTGCCGTGCAGGACCACAAAGCCGTCGTGATCGGCATAGCCTTCGACGATGACATCGCGGATGCGCATCCAGTCGCTCGGGCGCATATTGGTGCTGTCGATGTTCATGGGCTGCACGACGTCGAGCTCGCAGAGGCCCGAGATCTCGGGGACGCTCTGGGCGAGCTCCTCACCGGTCAGGGCGGGGGAGAGGCCGTTGCCGTCCTCGGTCGATGCGATGGTGCCGCCCGTGGCGATGAGAAGGATGCGCTTCATGCTGGTATTCCTATCGTATTTGCCGCCGCAGAGGCGGAGTCGTTCGGCAGTATTGTGGCACAGGGCGTCCAATGTTCAAACGTATTACATCATCTGTAACGTTTGGTAACACTTCAATCGCCGTCAAATAGGGGCCAGGTCGTGCGTTTGCCGTGCGCTGATGGCTGCGAGGGTCGAGAAACCCCATATAACGTGTACACTATGAAAGTTATTTTGTTCATTCACGCGGGTGGGCACCGGCTCCCCGCCAACAAGAGGGGGAAACCATGGATCAAAAGGCTTCCGCAAAGGTCCTCGTACTCGACTTTGGTGCGCAGTACGGTCAGCTCATTGCCCGTCGCGTCCGCGACCTCAACGTGTATTCCGAGATTGTCCCCTGCGACATCTCGGCCGACGAGATTCGCGAGATGAACGCCTCTGCGCTCATCCTTTCTGGCGGCCCGGCCTCCGTGTACGCCGAAGACGCTCCGTCCATCGACCCCGCCATCTTTGACCTGGGCCTTCCCGTCCTGGGCTTTTGCTACGGTCATCAGATCACGGCCGTGACGCTCGGCGGCAAGGTCGGCCACTCCGAGGTGGGCGAGTACGGCCGCGCCACCATCACGCGTACGGCCGGCGCCAAGCTCTTTAACTCCACGCCCATGGAGCAGACTGTGTGGATGAGCCATCGCGACGCCGTTTCCGAGGTGCCCGAGGGCTTTACCGTTACCGCCAGCACCGACGTGTGCCCGGTTGCCGCCATGGAATGCCCCGAGCGTAAAATTTTCACCACGCAGTTCCACCCCGAGGTCAAGCACTCCGAGTACGGTCAGCAGCTGCTGAGCAACTTCCTGTTTGAGATCTGCGGCCTGGAGCCCAACTGGAGCATGGACAACCTGGTCGAGACCATGACGGCCGAGTTCCGCGAGAAGGTCGGCAACGACCGCGTGATTCTGGCCCTGTCCGGCGGCGTCGACTCCTCCGTCGTGGCTGCGCTGGGTGCTCGTGCCGTGGGCAAGCAGATGACCTGCGTGTTCATCAACCACGGCCTGCTGCGCAAGGGCGAGCCCGAGCAGGTGGAGGAGGTCTTCACCAAGCAGTTTGACGTCGACTTTATCCACGTCCACGCCGAGGACCGCTACGCCGAGCTTCTGGCCGGCGTGACCGAGCCCGAGGAGAAGCGCCGCATCATCGGTACGCAGTTCTGGAAAGAGTTCTTCGCCGTGGCGCAGCAGCTCGAGACCGATGGCAAGCCGGTCAAGTATCTGGCTCAGGGCACCATCTACCCCGACATCATCGAGTCCGGCGCTCGCAAGACGGGCGGTAAGACGGCCACCATCAAGAGCCATCACAACCTGATCCCGTTCCCCGAGGGCGTGCACTTCGACCTTATCGAGCCGCTCGACCACTTCTTTAAGGACGAGGTCCGCGCGCTTGGTCTGGCGCTTGGCCTGCCGGGTCACATCGTGTTCCGCCAGCCTTTCCCGGGTCCGGGTCTGGCCATCCGCATCATCGGTGCGGTCGATAAGGAGAAGCTCGAGATCCTCAAGAACGCCGACGCTATCGTGCGCGAGGAGCTCGACGCCTACAACCAGCGCCTGTTTGAGCAGACCGGCGAGCGCAACTCCGAGCACAGCTGCTGGCAGTACTTTGCGGTTCTGCCCGACATTAAGTCCGTCGGCGTCATGGGTGACGAGCGTACCTACCAGCGCCCGATCATCCTGCGTGCCGTCGAGTCCAGCGATGCCATGACCGCCGACTGGGCCAAGCTGCCCTACGACGTGCTGGCCCGCATCTCCGGCCGCATCGTTGCCGAGGTTCCCGGCGCCAACCGCGTGTGCTACGACATCACGTCCAAGCCGCCCGCGACCATCGAGTGGGAATAAACGATATTCGTTGATTTCAAGCCTCTGACCTGCGAAAACAGGTCGGAGGCTTCTTATTTTGCAACCTCTGTGCAACCTTTGCGGTTTCGCGCCCCGTGAACAGGGGATGTAGCACTGTTCACGTCTGGGCCCATGTCGGCACCGATTAATGCCCGCGCTGCTTCTGCTTGCGCTTCAGCTTCCGCTGCTCGAAGCACGTCGCCCGGGGTTCCTCGCCAGAGGAGAACCGACCGTTCCTTGCGAAACCGCGAGACCAGCTATATCCGCTTGCTGCGGGCTTGCTTGAGCCAGTTCCTCTTGAAAGAGCCTATACCTCCGAAGAACTTGTTGTACGTCTCACCGTTCTCCTTGGCCTCGCACTTGACCAAGGCAAGTTCGATGGTGCAGAGGTAATCCGCCACTTGCTCGAGGCGGTAGTCGGTCATCGAGGTCTTGCGGCGTCGGACGACCCCTTTTGAGAGGACCTTGCCCACCGAGCCGTCTCGCCCACGGAACAGAAGGAGCGCATCCTCGCGACCTTCGGCGACCTGTGCTGCGAGATGGAGGGCTGCACCATCGCGCAGGGCCCTTTCCAAAGCGAAGTGTCGAGCCGAAGTGTTGAGCGTCGGCCCTGAATGTTCAATGACCGTTGTTTTCTGCCCCTCAAGTGGTGGACTTTTCCTCGGAGCTGTTGATTCCCCCACGCGCCCCCTTCCGTTCTCTGTTCTCCCCTTATACTCCTTGTACGAGGAGGTAAGAAGTCATGGACAAGACCACACAGGACAGCTTGGCAAAGAAACCCGTCGACATGAGGGACAGGATTCTCGAGCATCTCGAGGCCCTCACCTCTGCCGTCTCGCTCGATGACCTTGCCCGTCTGTCCACCTCCGACATCGCCGAGACGCTCATCATCTCCAGGAGCCTGGCGAGCCAGTACCTCAACGACCTTGTTCGCGCCGGCCTTGTGGTTAAGGTGGCGGGCAGGCCTGTCCGTTATTTTCATCGCCGCGCGTTCCAGAAGCGTTTTCAGGTAAAGCTCTCTGCAAGCGAGTACGCCTCGCTCGCCGACCTCATCCAGGCGACGGGAATCGCTGATCACCGCGACTTCGCGCGTGCCGTGGGCTTCGACCTGAGCCTCAGCTCCGTTGTCGAGCAGTGCAAGGCTGCGGTTCAGTACCCTCCGTTTGGCCTACCCATCCTCTTGAGCGGCGGCGTGGGTGTCGGTAAGTCTTTCCTTTCTCGCCTTGTGTACGAGTACGGCAAGAACCAGGGCTTGCTGTCCCGCGACTCCTCCTATGTGCGCATCGACTGCGCCGGGGTCCCGGACGCCGCCTCGTTCAACGGGCTTCTTGACGAGTCGATCGCGAAATCGCGCGGGGGTGTGGTTTTTGTCAACGGCATCGAGGCACTCTCTCCCTCTGCGATGGAGCACTGCCTTGCGACGGCCCTCGGGCTCGATGCCTCCCAGGATGCGCCGCGCGCTCGCCTCGTTCTTTCGACGACGCTTTCCGCCGATGACCTGAAGGTTTCCTCGGCCTACAGCAAAATGCCCATCTGTGCCCGCGTCCCCTCACTCAAGGAGCGGACCCCCGAGGAGCGCGAGGATCTCATCTTGAGCTTCCTGCGCAGCGAGGGGTGCCGAATCGGTTCTGATGTGAAGATTAGCCGCGGCGCATACCGTTGCCTCGTGAACGCGGACTTTTCCGATAACATCGCCGGCTTGCGCGCCTGCGTGACGAACTGCTGCGCCAAAGCGTTCCTCAATCGCGAGGGCGACTACGTCGTCGTTCGCCCGTATCTTCTTCCCAGCGGGCTCCTCTCCTCCGCGCAGATCGATCAACAGCCCGACGATGGCGTTCTGATCGACGCGTCCCTGGATGCCGCCGAGAGCACAGGGCCGGTCGAGCAGGCGCTCGATGTCCTGTGCTCTCTCGATGAGCGATTCTGCGCCGGGGAGCTCTCTGTCTCCGAGCTCGTCTCGCAAGCTGTCTCCGCTGTGCGCGGCGTTGAGGATCACTTGATCTTCGGCCGCGGCGTTACCTCCTCGAGGTCGCGCGCCTTCGAGCGCATCGTGGGCGCGGTCCTTGCCGACGCAGGCTCTTCTTATGGCATCGAGCTTTCGAGGAAGGTCGCTTTTCTACTGGCCCAGGAGATTTGCCTGCAGTTGTGGCCGGGCATCGGCCTGGCTAAGCGAAAGTCTGCCTGTGCGGAGCAAATCTCCCATCTCCTCGGTGCCGTGACCTCCGAATTACCGTTTGCCTCGAGCGTCTCCGATCAGGTCGCCGCAGACGTGGAAGGGGCGCTGGGAATCTCGCTCGATCACTTCACGAAGACGCTTCTGACGCTGTGCGTCGCATCGGAGTCTCGCGACGCGAAGGCCCTTCGAACGCTCTGCGTCATCTTGTCCCACGGCTACTCGACGGCGACGAGCATCGCCGACGCGGCGAACCGTATGCTCGGCGTGCATGTGTACGAGGCGGTCGACATGCCCTACGACCAGCAGCTGAAGGACATCGTCGGTCCGCTCCAGCGCCTCGTCGACCGTCACTCGTACTGCACTGGGGTCGTGTTTCTTGTTGACATGGGCTCTTTGGAGGAGGCCTATAAGGCCCTCGAGAACGTTACCGACTCCACCATCGGGGTGGTGAACAACGTCTCCACCGGGCTCGCGCTCGAGATCGGGTCCGGGCTGCTCGGCGGCAAGTCCATCGCCGAGGTTCTTGGCGATGCGACCGCCGTGTGCGTGACGCACTGCAAGGTGATCGAGCGCGTCAACCGTGAGGACGCCATCGTCTTCTGCTCCGAGTCCGGGGTCGACGCCGCGGAGAGGATACGCCAGCTCGTCTCGCAGAGCCTCCCGCGCACCATAGGCGCACGCCTGCTCACGAGGCCCTTCAAGCAGCTCGTCACGAACGGGTCGAACGACGCCGTTTTCTCCGAGCACCGCGTCTGCGCCGTCATCGGCACGGGAGACCCCGGGATTGCCTCCGTTCCCTTCGTCGCCCTCGAAGACATTATGTCGACGGCGTCCGCCTCGAAGGTCGATGCCGTGTTCGGCAGGTGGCTTGACGCTTCCGAGCTCTCTTCTTTCCACGAGAAGCTGCTTTCGAACATGACGCTGCAGAACGTTATCCGCTCCATCACCATCCTCGACCCGGAGCGGCTGTTCCACGAGATCGAGGGAGCCGTGCACGAGCTTCAGCGCAGAACGGGCGAGAAGATCGGCAGCAACGCCATCATCGGGCTGTACGTTCACCTCTGTTGCCTCGTCGAGCGCCTCGTCACCCGCAACCCCATCGAGACCTACGTCGGCCAGGATCGTTTCGAGGAGGAGCACACCGACTTCATCGAGTCCTTCAGGCAGAGCTTCTCGAGCATCTCGACGCGCTATCGCGTGGAGGTCCCCGTAAGCGAGATCGCCTACGTCTTCGACTACATCAGCGTGAGCGCCGCCCCGGCGCGAGAAGAGCGCCTCGGCTCCCCGAGCCTTCTACTCGATGAGTGATCTTTGCGCCGTCGCGAGCTGACCGCGCGTCTTCAATAATCCGATAACCCCTTGCCCGGCGCGAATCCGGATAGCGCCAAGGCAATGCTGAACGTAAGACTTGATTTGATAGGAGCAAACATGAGTGTTGTTATGGCACGAATCGACAATCGCCTGCTTCACGGCATCATCGTGACGCAGTGGGCCCCGGTGTCGGGCGCAACCCGCGTCATGGTAATCGACGACAAGGTCGCCGGCGACGAGGTCCTGAAGTCCACCATGAGGATGGCGCGCCCCGCGGGCATGGCCGTCTCGATCATCTCCGAGCAGACCGCGCTCAAGAACTTCGCCGCGGGCAAGTACGACCGCGAGAAGGTCTTCGTCATCGCCAAGGAGCCCGAGACGATGCTTCGCCTGGCCGAGTCGGGCGTCGAGCTCCCGTCGCTGATCGTCGGCGGCTCTCTTGTCAAGGAGGACGGCGTCCAGCTCACCCAGCGCGCCTACGCCTCCGCGGAGAACGTCCAGAGCTACAAGGCGCTCATCGCCCGTGGTGTCAAGGTGACGGCCCAGTTCGTGCCCGCCGACAAGCCCGTTTCTGTCGCAGACCTCATCTAAGGAGGGAACATGGTCAACTTCACTATCCTGCAGGTGGTCCTTCTGACCCTGCTGGCCTTCATCAAGCACGTCGATTACTACGGCATCCCGATGATCTTCGTCAACTACGCCGTCTTCTGGGGCCTCATCACCGGCGTCGTCATGGGCGACTGGAAGACCGGCCTCGTCATCGGCGGCACCATCCAGCTCATGCAGCTCGGCGTCGCGGGCTTCGGCGGCTCTTCGATTCCCGACTACGGCACGATGGCCATCATCGCCACCGCCTACGGCGTGACCCTGGGCGCGGACACGGGCCTCGCCATCGGCCTGCCGGTCGGCATGCTCGGCATCCAGCTCGACGTCATCGCCAAGATCCTCAACGGCTTCGTCGTGGAGAAGTCCCAGAAGTTCTGCAACGAGGGCAAGTTCAAGCAGATGAACGCCATCCTGTGGGTCTGCCCCGCGCTCTTCGGCCTGTGCGCCGCCCTGCCCGTCTTTGTTTCCGTGACGCTCGGCCAGCCCGCCGTCAACTGGCTCCTCGAGGTCATGCCCCAGTGGTTCCTCTCCGGCCTCACCCTCGCCGGCAAGATGCTTCCGGCCGTCGGCATCGCGATGCTTCTGCGCTACATGCCCACCGCCAAGTACTTCCAGTACCTGCTCGCCGGCTTCTTCCTCTCGGCCTTCCTGAACGTGCCCATCATCGGTGCCGCCATCGTCGGCGTTGCCCTCGCGATCGCGTTCTATCAGCGTGCCGAGAAGGACGCCGAGCTCACCGCCCACGCTTCCGCAGACGCCTTCATCGGAGAGGATGAGTAACCATGGAAAACGAGAACATCACCGCCGCCGAGGGCAAGCCCTCCGGCTATAAGGTCACCAAGAAGGACCTGCGCAACGCGAACTGGCGCTGGCTCATGAGCGTGTGCACCTTCAACTACCAGACCCAGCAGGGCGCCTCGGTCGCCTACGCCCTCTCGCCGATCCTGAGGAAGATCTACACGAACGACGAGGACTATAAGCAAGCGCTCAACAACCACTTCCGCTACTACAACACCCAGCCTTGGCTCGCCGCCATCATCCTCGGCGCCTGCGTGGCCATGGAGGAGCGTGACGGCCTCGCGGCGGCGGACGCCGTCCAAGACCTGAAGATCGGCACCATGGGACCGCTCGCCGGCGTCGGCGACTCCCTGCTCATGACCATGATCCCGACCATCATGGGCTCCATCGCCGCCTACATGGCCATCGAGGGCAACCCCGTGGGAGCCGGCATCTGGTTCGCGCTCATCCTGGCCATCTTCTGGGTCCGCATGCACGCCCTCGAGTTCGGCTACAAGCAGGGTGTGAAGCTCGTCACCGACTTCAGCGAGAAGCTTCCCAACCTCACTGCCGCCGCCTCCGTGCTCGGCCTCACCGTGGTCGGCTGCCTCATCGCCTCGGTCATCGGCGTCACCTGCCCGATTAGCTTCAGCTTCGGCGACGTCTCGATGGAGATTCAGCCGCTGCTCGACAAGATCCTGCCTGCCATGATCCCCGCCGCCATCACGGGAAGCGCGTATTACCTTCTTACCAAGAAGAACGCGAGCATGACGGCCCTCATCCTCGTGGTGATCGTCCTCGCGATGGTCGCCTCCGCCGCCGGCATCCTCGCCTAGCTTCGACCCAAGAGATTGGTGAATCAATGAGAAAGATAGTTGTGGCGAGCCATTCCCTTCTCGCCCAGGGCTTCAAGGACACCCTCGAGTTCCTTACGGGTAAGAGCGACGCCATCAACGCCGTGTGCGCCTACGTGAACGACAACGGCGAGGGGCTCGACGCGGCGGTCGAGGCGGCGCTTTCGGGCACTGACGAGGTCGTCGTCCTCACCGACGCGCTCGGCGGCAGCGTGAACCAGCGCTTCTCCCGCTTCGCCTCCGACCGGATCCACGTGATCGCGGGTGTCAACCTCCCGCTCGCCATGACGGTCGCGCTCGCGCGCCCCGACGAGAAACTCGACTTCGACGCCCTCGTCGATGAGGCGCGCCAGCAGATCGTCTACGTGAACGGTGCCAGTTCCGCCGAGTGCGAAGACGACGAATAGAGGAGGTCGACGATGAGAGAGTTCCTTAAGGACGTGTGGATGCACGGCGGTGAGGAAAGCCGCGCCATCACCCCCGAGAACATCACGGGCGAGAAGGGCCGCGCCGCCATGTCGGCCAGCCACCTCGGCGTCGGCCGCAAGGGCTCGTGCTGCGTGCCCCTTGAGTCCGGCGAGACCATCACGCTCGCGGACATCGAGGGCCCCGGCATCATCCGCCACATCTGGATGACCGTCCCCGACAAGACCGCCGCCGGCAGCTTCGTCATGCGCGACCTCGTACTGCGCTTCTACTGGGACGACGAGGAGACCCCCTCGGTCGAGTGCCCTGTCGGCGACTTCTTCTGCAACGGCTTCGGTGAGCGCGCCATCGTCAACTCGATGCCCATCTGCGTGAACCCGACGGGCGGCATGAACTGCTACTTCGAGATGCCTTTCAGGAAGCACGCCAAGGTCACGCTTACGAGCGAGCACCCCGGGTTCATTAAGTACATCTTCTACACGTTCAACTACGCGCTCACCGACGTGCCGGACGACGCCATGTACTTCCACGCCCGTTTTAACCGCGAGCGCAGCACCCGCAGGGGCGTCGACTACACCGTGCTCGACGGCGTGCGCGGTAAGGGCTACTACGTCGGCACCTACATGGCCCTGTGCGCCCTGGAGCGCTATTGGTGGGGCGAGGGCGAGATGAAGTTCTTCCTCGACGGCGACGAGGAGTTCCCCACGGTCACCTCGACGGGAGCCGAGGACTACTTCGGCGGTGCCTGGGCCTTCCTCGACAGGCCGCCCCACGCGCTGCCCGAGGCGCAGTGCTTCAACACGCTGTTCGCCGGCTACCCGTACCGCTCGACGCGCGACGCCACGCGCGACCGCTTCAGCGCGGGCAAGCCGAACCCGAACCCGATGCTCGCGACCAACGACGACGCGCTGCCCAGGCACGGCCTCTACAGGTGGCACCTTCCCGACCCGATCTCGTTCAAGGAGGACCTGCGCGTGACGTTCCAGGACCTCGGCAACGACGACATCAAGCTCTACGAGCGCGAGGACGACATCTCCACCGTCGCCTACTGGTACCAAAGCGAGCCGCACGCCGTGCTCGCCCCGTTTGCCGCAAGGCAGGACCGCGTGCCCAGGTAGGGTCGCCTCGAAACAAGCCAACGTTATGGGCGCCCTCGGTTGACCATGACTGCGGGCGTCCCTTTGTAAGGAGGACCACATGAGCGAAAAGCAAATGAGGCTCGGCGCTCTCGAGGCCGGCGGGACCAAGATGGTCTGTGCCGTGGTGTCCGGCGACGGCGAGGTCCTCGACCGTATGGAGACCCCGACGCTTACGCCCGCCGAGACCGTCCCGCAAATGGTCGAGTGGTTCACCGCCCGCGATGTGGACGCGTTGGGCATCGGCGCCTTCGGCCCGACCTGCGTCGACCCCAAAGATGAGCGCTACGGTTCCATCCTCCAGACGCCCAAGCTCGCGTGGCGAGGCTATGGTCTTCGCGCCGCGTTCGCCGACGCCCTCGGGATTCCGGTGACCTACGACACGGACGTGAACGTTGCCTGCCTCGGCGAAGTGGTCTTCGGCTGCTGCAAGGGGCTCGAGGATGCCGTCTACGTGACCATCGGCACCGGCGTGGGCGCGGGCGTCATGTGCGCGGGCAGGCTCCTTCACGGCATGCTGCACCCCGAGGCCGGCCACATGCTGGTAAGGACCCGTCCCACCGAGGAGGGACGCTGCGTCTGCCCGAGCCACGCGAGCTGTCTCGAGGGCCTCGCCTCCGGCCCCGCCATCGCCGCGCGCTGGGGAAAGCCCGCGGCCGAGCTCGCGGACAACGCTGAGGTGTGGGCGCTCGAGGGGGATTATCTGGGGCAGATGTGCGCGAACCTCGTGCTCATGTACTCGCCTCGCCGCATCGTCCTCGGCGGCGGCGTGATGCACCAGGAGCAGCTCTACGGCATCGTCCGCAAGAAGACCCTCGAATATCTGGGTGGCTACATCCAGACCGCGGAGCTTAAGGACATGGAGAGCTACATCTGCGCCCCGGGCTGCGGCGGCGACCAAGGAATCCTCGGCGCGGCCGAGCTGGCAAGAAGGGCGCTCGCGTAACTTGCACTCTCTCCGCCATACAACGCGTTAAGAAAAGGCGAGCGCTTCTTGCCAATTGGGCGGCAAGAAGCGCTCGTCTTTTGCATTTTTGTCTCTCAAAATCTTATTTTCACGATTTGCATTTTCATCCCGTTGTCACCGACCCTTGCGAGAAACCGGAAAAAGCCGCTGACAGAAGGGTCTTTCAAATCGTTGTAGCCCAGCATATAGCCGCGACTTGTGACCTGCAGACGGCTGTCCCACGCGCCGATTTCCTTGGCGGCATCCGAAACCGCAAAATATGCCCCCACATCCTTGATTTTTGCAGTCTTAAGCCATGTTTTTGCGATCATCTTTACCGCCGTCCGATTGGCAGCATCAAAGACCAGCACACTACCGGGGAAAGCGTCCGCCATCCCCTGCACCAGTTCCCGGACCTGCTGGGTCAGGAAGTAATAGAACACCCCGGAGGCGAAGAACACCGCCCCGCCGGAGGCATCGATTTTGCCAAACCATGCGGTGTCTTTCAGGTCGCAGGGGATATTTTGTTCCCGATCCCCGGCGGGCAGTAGCTGCTGCCGCAAGGCGATTACATCCGGGAAGTCCAGATTGTAAATCTTGCATCTACCGTTGTCGCAGGTTCTGCCGGTGTTGTCCAGCCCACAGCCCAGATTGACCACCGCCGCATTGGGGTGGCCTTTCAGGTAATCCCGCACCTCGAAAGCAAGATCACTCTGCCGCATGGCCACCTCCAGCGCACCAAAGCGCTGCATCAGACTGCGGGAGTTTTTCTCTGCCTCTGAAAAGTCGTAGTCGATCTGGTTGAGCAGACGAACCGCTGTTTCATCCCTGTAAAGGTTCGGGTACAGCTCCGTACACAGCTTTCGGGAATACAGCGGGAGGATCAGCGTCTCCTGCACGGTGTTTTTCTCAATTTTACATTTCATAGGTTCCTTCCTCAGTGAATAAAAACTGTCATAATTGCCGCCAGCACAGCCGCTATAACCGTCATGCCTATCGCCATGTGCGGGATGGATGCAAAAATGCCCGTGCTTGATGTCCTTACTTCCGCGCCGTGACGCAGAGCCACTTTTTCTTTTTGCGTATCTGCACCTCGTGAAAACCCGCCTGCTCCAGACACGCCTGTAATTCAATGCCCTTGTAGATGGTCATGCCGCCGATGGTCTGCGTCCACCTCTCGTCCTTGTCCGTATCGCCATTGCTCTCGTTGCAGATAAGAATTGTCCCGCCTGGCTTCAGCGTCCGCCAGACCTCACGGAAGCATCGGCGCAAATCAGGCCAGAAATAGACGGTCTCAAAGGCCGTGACAGCATCGAAGTAGCTATCCTCAAACGCCATATCCGCCACGCTGCCTTGCAGAACGGCGCAACGCCCCTCCTGAATCGCAATTCGGTTGAGCTTTCTAGTCTTCTCCACGCTGACGGGCGAATAGTCGATGCCCTTGACGACGCCATGCGGGCATTTTTTCAGCAGCCGTTTTATGTTCGCCCCGCCGCCGCAGCCGCAATCCAGCACCTTGGCATTTGGTGCAAGTCGTAGAAATCGAAGTCCCCACCGCGCCACAGGGCTGTGGCCCAGATTCATCATGGCAACCATAAGTTTTCCGCTGAGGCCCACGGGCTTGCGGGCGTTTTCAAAGAACGACATCTGGCCCCTCCGATTTCGTGCATTCCGCATAGGTCAACGGGAACGAGGCCTTTAGCACCGCGCTTTTCTGCACCGCCCAGCCGTTTTGACGCAGGAAACGTAGGTATTCCTCGCTTGTCCACCTGCTGTGGAGGGGGAATCCCGCCATACTCATGAAAAAGGCTTTTGCCTTGCCGGAAACCGAGCTCCCCGCGTGGGTGAAGGTTGGCGCGATGAGCACGCCGTCGTCCTTCAGCACCCGCCTGATTTCTTGCAGGGCCTTTTCCGGATGCGGCACTATGTGAAGCGCGTTGGACGCGATCACCACATCAAAGGACTTCTGTGCATAGGGCAGGCGGAACATATCTTGTACGGAAAAGTGCAGCTTTGCGGATTGATTGTCACGCTTTGCTTCAAGGATCATCTTTGCAGAAGCGTCCGTAGCCTCGATGTGCGCCGCCGCATTTACGATGCTCTTTGCGATAAGCCCCGTGCCGGTGGCAACCTCCAGTACGGTTTTTGCTTTCACCACCGGCCTGATCAGCTCATACATCTTCCCATACGCCGCCCGGTCCTTTCGCATGAAACGGTCGTACCGACCGGCATTCTTGTCCCAGAAGCCCTTGCGTTCGTGCATTGCTATCGCCCCCAAATAGTTAGAGACATCTAACTATAACACACGAATCATGCAGTAAGTCCTTGTGTCCGTTCATGAGAGGCTCGGAGTGAAACGGAATGTTGGGGAGATCGCCCCTGGCAAGCTTGGCCTCATAGTCCGTGACCGCCTCGGCGATGCTGTCTTCCTGGTCGTGAAAGACGAGTGTGAGCAGGTAGTAGCGAGCCTTGTCGCCGCGGTCCGCTCTCGTCGACGAAGATGCTGAGCTCCTAGGCCAATGGGGACTCCTAATGGAATGGATAAAAAAATAGCCGGGGGACTCCCCCGGCACTTGGAGGTAGCTCAATGGGCCGCCAGTAACCTTATAGCATACTCTAACGGTAAGTGCAGGGGGGCGAGCCGGTACATGGCGTCGCGGCTGATGCGCAGCATCGCGCACGCCTCGTCGGCGCCGAATATCGCGTTGGTCGATGCGATGAGCCTCACCTGGCTCCTGCTAATGCTCTTGGTCATGGTCGTCCTCGAGCTCCTTTCGTCTCGAGGCTCCTTCGCGTGCCCGGCCGCAGGCGGCTCACGGGGTGGTCGCCGCCGTCATTTGCGACGTGCTTGAAGCGGAGGCATCCGATCAGGCCGGCCATGCGTCCTGGGTCGCCAACATCCGTTCGGCGGTGGACGAGATGGCGACTCGCATCGCCGACATGCTCATGCGCATGGGCGGCGACTAGCCAGGGCGATCCCTGCAACGGGTATTATTATCCGGGAAGCGTTTGGTTGCGAGGTATGCCAGTGTGCGGGGCCTGAGTCGTCAGGCCCCGCACAGGGGGACCGCGATGGTGGCCACCGCGCCGCCCGAGGGGCTGTTGGCGAGCGAGACGGAGCCCCCGTGGGCGCTCGCGGCCTCGGAGGCGGCGTGGAGGCCGAGCCCGTAGTGGTGGCCTCCGTCGCGCGAGGAGCGGGAGGAGTCGTCTGTGAAGAGGCGCTCGCAGCCGCGTTCGAGGGCGGCGGGAGAGAAGCCCGGTCCGTCGTCGGCCACCTCGATGACGAGGCGCCCGCCCGCGACGTCGCAGGAGACCGCCACGCGCGAGCGCGCGTGCTCGGCGGCGTTGGCCACGAGGTTCGCGGCGGCTCGCGCCAGGGCGGTTCGGTCGAGCGGGGCCTCGGGCGCGCCCGCGACAGCGGGGCCCGTGGCCGCGTCGAGCGTCACGCCTCGCGCCCGGGCGATCTGGGCGGCCTCGGCGAGGACCTGCTCGCAGAGCTCGGCCGGCCGCATGGGGGCCCTCTCCGCCCCGCCGGACCCGCGCGAGGCCTCGATGAGCAGGCGCACGTAGCCGTCGAGCCTTTCGACACCGCCGGCTATGTCGCGCGCGGCGGCCGCGAGGTCGGCGTCTTTCTCGTCTTCCAGCTCCTCCGCCACGAAGTCGGCGTTGGCGCGCAGCACGGTGAGCGGCGTCTTGAGGTCGTGGGCGAGCGACGCCACCTGCTCGCGCTGCCCCCGCTCCGCGGCCCAGCGGGCTTCGAGCGACTCGGCGAGGGAGGCCCGCATGGCGTCCATCGCGGCGAGGACGTCGTTCACCTCGCGCACGTTGGTGCTGCCGACCGCGAAGTCGAGCTCCCCCGCGCCGACGCGCTCCGCCGCATCCGCGAGCGGCGCCATCTTGCGCGAGATCACGCGGCTCGCGCGGCGCGCCACGAGCGCGAGCGCGAGCGCGCTTCCCGCCGCGGCGCCGACGAGCATGAGGTTCTGCGGGTTGGGAAGCAGGCCGGCGAGGTCGCGCGAGACCCACTGCGGCAGGTACTCGCTGACGAGTGCACAGGCCCCGCCGCCCTTGAGCGGGAACGCGGCGTAGGTGAGGCCCGAGCCCCCGCCCTCAATCTCCACTGTGCCCGGATCCGCGGCGAGTGCCGCACGGGCCATTTCCGTCGCGTCCTCGAGCCGCGTGCCCTCGAGGTCTGTCATCAGCACGTATCCGTCCTTATTCAGGATGAGGTAGCGGTACGCCGTCGGCACGTCCTGCTGTCCGCAGACGCCGTCGCGTGCCAGGCCCTCCGCGACCTCGCGCGTATTGGCCGGCCCCCAGCTTGCCTCGTAGACGAAGCCCGCGTTGATCGCCGCGGAGAGCGCCATGAACGAGGCGAGCCACGCCGTGGCAACCGCCGCGAACGCGTAGGCGAAGTAGCGCGCGATGACGAAGGAGAGCGGCATGCCCCCGCGACCTCGCGCCCCGGTCCTCAGAGCTGCCACTTGTACCCCATCCCCCAGACGGTCGCGATCGGATCGGCGCCGGCCTCGGAGAGTTTCCTCCGGGCGCGGCTGACCTGCATGGATATGGCCGCGTCGTCGGCGTCGCTCTCCCAGCCGAGCACCGCCTCGCGTATCTGTGCGCGGCTCATGACCTGCCCGGGGTGGCGGGCGAGGTACTCGCAGATGGCGTACTCGGTGGGCGTGAGCGGCACGGCCTCGCCACCCACGGCGAGGCCGCGCGCCCCGAGGTCGATCCGCACCTCCCCGAAGGAGAGGGCGTGCGAGCGCGGCCGGCGCTCACGGCGTAGATGGGCCGCGACCTTGGCGCGCAGCTCCGCGGCCCCGAAGGGCTTGCGGACGTAGTCGTCGGCGCCCAGGCCGTAGCCGGCCACGGCGTCCTCCTCGGCCACGCGCGCGGTCAGGAAGACGATGGGCCCGTCGAAGTCCGGGCGGATCTGCCGCACGAGCTCGAAGCCGTCGAGCCCCGGCATCATGACGTCGCAGAGCACGAGGTCGAAGCGCGAGAGGTCCATCCCCGGGACCGCCGTCGGGTCCGCTGCCTTGACAACCTCATGGCCGTCGCGGCCGAGGACGCGCGCGATCGCGTCGAGGATCGCCCGCTCATCATCCACTGCCAGTATCCTTGCCATGTTCGACCTCCTGAAACTCCCGTCGGCATTGTACTTGCGCCGCGCTCAGCGGTCCAGAGCCCCGCGCGCAGCCGCGGGCGCCTCGGCCGCATCGCACGCGCAGTAGCGCACGCCCGAGCCGCCGCACGCCTCGATCTCGAGCCAGCCCTCGCCGTTCGACTCCCGTCCGAAGAAGATGAGCTGGAGCTCTCGGACATTGCCCCTGTCGTCCGCCGCGTCCACCAGGTAGACGTAGTTCGCCCCCGCCCCGGTGGCGTCGGCGTAGGAGCTCGCGTGGCTGCCGGGCTCGGGCGCGGGCGCCCACATGGTGATCTCAGGGTTGGGCAGCACGCGGTCGGCGATCGAGCGCAGCGCCGACCCCCAGCCGGCGTCGAGCAGGGCATTCCCGCCCAGGACGAGCGCTGCGGAGAGGAGGGCGAGCACGGCGGCGAGCGGCTTCCTACGCATCTGCCCTCCCGTCCTCGAAGCGGCAGAACCAGGCGAGAAGGACGGCGTCGGCTGCCAGGGTGAGCACGAGGCCAGCGAGCACAGTCGTGAGGCTGTCTCTTATACACATCTCCGAGCCCACGAGACCCTAAGACATCTCG